>NZ_DJHF01000026.1 GCF_002433005.1 Acetomicrobium sp. UBA5826
CCTACAAATATTTTACGCGATCGGCTTCGTGATCTTTGATGTTTAAATTTAACCTAAACTATATAATAACAGATAACAACAACAAAGAGGTTATTGAAACATATTTACCCTTTCGAAGGGAGGCATCATCTTGAAATGCCTATTTATCATATTGGATGGTTTGGGAGACAGGGGCATATCTGACTGGAACCAGAACACTCCCCTGCAAAAAGCCCATACACCAACACTTGATTATTTAGCAAGTGTTGGAGCTAACGGATCTTTAACAGCCCTCTGCAAAGGTGCACCCCTGCCCAGCGAAATTGCTCACTTTTTAATATTCGGTTATGCCATTGAAGATTCCCCCGGAAGGGGAGTCATAGAAGCCTTGGGTTACGATTTTGAAGTCAGCTTCGACGAAGTTTACATTCTCGTGAAACTGTTGTCCGTAAAAGAAATTGACGACACTCTTTATCTTGCAGAGGAAAAGCCACCTGCAGACGAAGAAACGATAATGTCATTGATAGATGATATACGATATTTTAGACATAAAGGCATAGAGGTCGAATTTAAGCCAACGCACGGCATAGACGGCATCCTAAAACTGTCTGGCAATGTATCCTCCCAAATTTCTGACTCTAATCCTATTTTTAACGGTCGCCCCCTTTTGCAAATTGAATCCCTGAAGGGAGCCGAAAACCTCGACGCAGCAAATCAAACTGCAGAGGTGTTGAACAAATATATTCTGTGGGCTCATTTAAAATTAGCCTCAAATCCCCTAAACAGCAAAAGAAAAGACTTGGGCTTGCCGCCCATAAATGCTGTGGCAACCCAAAGAGCCGGAAAATTAAAAAAGATAAAAAGCTTTGAGGAAAAATGGAAACTTAGATCGGAAGCTTTCGTGTCTTCGGCTCTATATACAGGCATAGGCAAAATATTTGACATGAAAGTTCATAGATTCAACATAAAAGATCCTTATGAAGACCTGCTTGCAAAACTAAAAGAGGCAGTCGAATCCGAAAAAGATTTTTGCTTCGTCCATACGAAGGCTCCGGACGTCGCAGCTCACACCCGCATCCCGGAAAATAAGGTAAAGGTCATCGAATCACTTGATAGTGCTCTTGGAAAGATCTTGCCGGAATTGGACTTCAACGAAACCCTGCTAGCGATAACTGCCGACCACTCCACTCCAAGCGTTGGTGACATGATACATTCCGGAGAAAGCGTGCCGCTATTGATGGTTGGCAAATACCTTCGAAGAGATAAAGTCGTCAATTTCGACGAGATATCATGCCTCTACGGCTCCCTTGGCGAAGTCAGGGGAAATGAAATTATGTCCATGATCCTAGATTTCATGGACAGGGCAGATCTTTACGGACTGCAATACGGACAATGCCCCTTACGCATTAGTCGTGACAAATCGTTAGGATGATTAATTATGAATAGAGAAAAGCTACTTGAGATTTTTGCCACAAAACCCGATATAATAATTGAATTTCCGGAATGGATGCTTTCCTTAGAAAAAATAATGAATATTCATCCAAGGGAATCTGCCGTAATAGGAGAGATAGCCGGTAGGGACAGCATTGTGGCTATCCTAAAAGCCCAGGAACTTCGCCAATTTTCTTTTCTTCTGCCTTCCATCGTTTACACGGGAACTGAGTACGGAGACCCTGAAATTCTGATAAAGAGGCTCGATTTTGTAAAGAAAGAGCTCGCCAAAAGGAACGCTCACACCTTTGAGCCGGTAATTCACGGTTCTCCGAAATTATGGATGCAACTTTGCGCCAACTCCGTCGAAATCTCAATAGAAAGATGGGGGTTTTACACCCCTTGCATAGCCTGCCACCTCTACCTTCACATCATGAGAGTCCTTCTAGCCATTAAACTCAAAATCTCAAGAATTGTCACCGGAGAAAGAAGTTCCCACGAAGGTGTAATTAAGCTCAACCAGCTTCCTTACGTCCTTGAATCATTCAAGGATTTTTTTGCAAGTTATGGGATTGAACTTATGCAGCCCCTTAAAAATATTGCCTCAAACGAGGAAATCGCAAAAATCGCAGGCTCTGAAGAAGGAAAAAATCTCGAACAACTTGGCTGCGTTATGTCAGGCAACTATAAAGACCTGAGTAAAATTCGCGAACTACCGATCGAGGAATACCTCCATGCCGAATTACTGCCTAAGGCAAAGGAGATGATCGATAAAATCTTAACCTCGGGTTAGTTAAGCGAAATAGTAACTTCCCCTTTCGAATGGCGCAAGTTTTATTGCTCCATTCGAATCACTGTCGCATAAAATCCAGTCCGACGCTCCTAAATTTGCAATAAAAAACCCTGACTGAGCATATTCCCAGTCAGGGAGTGTATTCTGGCAGGCCCGGCAGGATTCGAACCTGCAACCCCCGGATTTGGAGTCCGGTGCTCTGCCAATTCGAGCTACGGACCTGCTTGCAAGAGCTATTTTATACTACTTCGTCTCCTTGTGCAAGGTGTGTTTATTACACCACCGGCAAAATTTCTTCTTCTCAAGTTTCTTGGACTGTTTTTTCTTGTTAACAGTTGTCACGTAATTTCGGCGCTTGCACTCGGTGCACTCCAATCCAACTACATCGGCCATTCATATCCCCCCTTTCA
>NZ_DJHF01000010.1:0-28980 GCF_002433005.1 Acetomicrobium sp. UBA5826
GTATGGCCAGGAAAGAGTTTTTCCCGCTGACGACTATATTGATAGCTTCTACAATCTTCTCTTTGAGAGTATCTTCAAGTATAGTGGAAGCAGTACAAAACAAACCGGTGTTTTCCAATCTGCTGACGCATCTCCAAACGATGGATTTTTTCCCTCGGTTATTCCAATGAACCCTGCGGAATACTTCATGACAAGTTTGAAACTGCGATTTTTCGCGCGTGACCCCCCGCCCGTTTCCGGGATGAAAAGCGGTAGAGATTTAGACCCCCCTACCCTATAAACTGCAGAAAATCTCAAAAGCTAAGCAGTTCTTTAAATTTCGTGAGATTTTTTGCATCTATTTTAAGCCGTTTTTCGGCATTGTTTTCAAACGAGGTATTTGCCCCTGTTAAAAAAGAAGTGAGTGTTTTTATTTACTTGTCAGTCAAACGAACAATTTGACAATTGACCGTCATTCTGTCCAATAAAGTCTGGCAAAGATGCTTATCCTCAGCTGCATCTATCCATGCTGACAGTTCACGATTGGTTATAAAAATAATGCTTCTGGTTTCATTAAGAAAGGTAACTGCCCGGTAGAAAACCTGCAGTTCTGCCCTGGTTGGTTCCACATAAAAGACATCATCAATAATAATTAAGTCACATTCCTGCATATAAGAAAAGATCGCTTCTGCTTTTGGATTTGTGGCTTTCTTTTCTGCCACTGCGATAAAATTATCAAAAGGCGCATAATAGGTTTTATGTCCATTGCTGATTGCAGTTTCTCCAAGTTGCGCTGCAAGACCGGTCTTACCCGTCCCGCATTTTCCCAGCAGGATTAAGTTTTGCTCTTCCTTAAGCCATGTCAGGTTGGATAACTGTTTAATCTGCCATTTTAAACCCTTGTTTGAATTCGATGCGTCAAATGCTTTGTTTGGAAGCTTACTTGCCTTCCTCAGCTTGGTGTGTTTTTGTCTGGCCCTAATCTCCAATTCTTTTTCTAACACCATCTTAAGATAGTCAAGGTTTGATAGTTTCTCATCATTCAAATCAATATATCCCCTTGCGATATTCCAAAGGTTGAGCTTTTGGGCCAATTCACGGATTTCTGTTATATCAGCCATCGATTTCCCTCCTTATTTCTTTACTCCTGGCCAAATGGTTAAAATACTGCTGATTCGGCAAAAACTTCTTAGCTATATGCTCTCCGTACTGATACATGAGATAAGCCAAAAGCTCATAGGCACTGCAGCGTTCAGTATCAATGCAGTATTCTATTCCATCAAGCAATTGTCCAATTGTATAAAACTTCGTCATCCGGTTTATTCGAATACAATGGGAATTAAAATATTTTGGTTGCTGTAACTCCATAAGCCGGATGAATTCCTGAGCTATTTCGTATTCTGCAAAATATTGTTTTATGATGGTTAAAGAAACCCTGTCTCTGCTGTAATTTTCTTCTGGTTTGAACAACTGCCCGGTATCTTCTGTGACTGGATATTTAGCCAATAAATCATTTGTTTCAGCATCATAGAACAAAAGCATTTCACCATCATCTTCAATTCGAATGCGTTTATGAGCATCCATCATACCTGTATTAATCAGATAACGGTTGCCTTTATAACTTACCACTCCATCCTTATCAAAGGAGGCCACAGTGCTTGATACTTCGGAATAAGGTTTGACATGGAACAGGTATTTTTGCTCTTCCATGAACATTTCACGCGGCACTTTTCTGGTCACAGTATGTATTCGCCCGTTGCCTTCCCTATCCAACCATGCAAGGGCAGCACTGTTAAGGCAATCAATTCCGGTGTATATCCTGCCCTCAAGAAAACTTTGCTTTATGTATCCAATCACCTCTTCAACCTTGCCTTTACTTTGAGGATCTCTTGGTCTACATAGCGAAACACTGTAACCTATACGCCTAACATATTCTTCAAATGTGGGTACGAATATGATATTCCCCAGATTTTCACTGACTACATAGACACGGTCAAGGTCATAAAGAATAGTCTGTGTACTTCCTCCAAATTATTGGAATGCATAGTTATGAGCATTAATGGCTGTTTTGGTTGTAAAGGGATCCGGTGAAAAATAAACAAATTTCATTCTGCTATAACTCAGAACCATGCAAAAGAAATATATTCGTACAATTCGCCCGTACATATCCTTAAGTTTGTATTGACCAAAATCCGCCTGCGCTTCATATCCCGGTGGAGAAATTTCACGGGGTGAGGTTTTACGTTTACTGGCATGCGGATACCCGTGCTGTTCCCTTAAGGCTTTCATATAGCGGTAGAATGTAGCTCGTTTAACTTGTAGATCAGGGAAGGCCTCCACCAATTTGAGATAGATGTTTGTATCCCTCATTTGTGGACAAATTTTCAAATGTTCCAGTATGTACTGACGATAGTTATCCATGTGGTACCTTTCCTTTTCAGCTTCCCTTACATAATCTTCTTCGCTCATATTCCAGTATTTGCTGACAGAAGAATAGGTTATCCCCAGTGCTTTTGCGGTTCTTGTCTGAGCAAGTCCAAGTGCTTTGTACTCCTGGATTTTTCGGTATTGCTCGATTCCAATCATTATTGATTTCCTCCTTTGGTTTTGTTATTAAGGCCGAACATCTATAGCGGTACAAGCATAGGCATCACCTCATTATCAGGGGTCTATAAACCAGACTTAATTATAAAAACAAAAAACACCCATTTGGGTGTTCTTCTCATGTCAATGTTTTTTTAATCCTGCAATTTACTATTCATAGCAACTCTTATTACTTGATAAATTCTGATTATTAAAATAAAATGTGTGGTTTTAATCCTTTCGCAGGAACAATCTTATATATATATATCACTGACTCCACTGTATTACAACCCTTGTTAATATTATGCACAACCTGACAACCCGATAAGGGTAAAGGTGCGCATTTTACATATTTCACGTAATGCTTTTCCAACCAGTAGAGTTTCTCGTACAAATAATACCGAATTTCCAATTTGCCCCTTTAGTGTTGCATATACTATGAGCAATTTTCTATTTCAAAACCAACTTTCATAAGCCTATCTTTTACTTCGTCATTTATTTTTGGAATTGAGATATAAAGTTTTTCTCGTGCACGGCTAAGGGCGACATAATAAACACGATTTTCTTCAAAAGCAATATTGGGATTTAGTATAAAATCAAGCCCACAATTGGTTTTATCATCGCTTTCTGGAATAATAACCATAACGCAGTTGTTCTCATCACCTTTAGCTTTATGGATCGTTCTGTTTATGCAATCATCATCGTCAATTTTGACAGCAAGAGCCATATCGCTGTATTTTTTTGAATCGTAAAAATCTTTGACGCTTCCTTTAGTGATTTTGCTTTTGTCAAATACTTTTTCATCAAAATATGTATTATAGAATTCCGTTAATGTCTTATCTTTGATAATCTCATAATTATCAAGAAAACACTGTATTTGAGATAAGGCTGTCCGGTCAGCATCTTCTTTACGCATTGCTCGTTTCATGAATTTAAGAGCATCCCTTATCTTGTTATCTCTGGCATTTTCAATAGAAGAAATAACATAATAGAGTTGTTTTGCACGTTTTGCATTGCTATCGTTGGTTATAATATCTTCCAGAATAATATTTTCATCTTTTACATCATATCCATTTTTTAAACAATTTGATGTAACATTTTTATAGCAAAGCGTCCATAGGGTCTGCTTGCCGCAAATTTGCTTAGCCCGCTTATAAGTCGCCATAACATCGCCAACCATTATTCGAGGCTTGCATCCATGTCTGTTTTCAGGACTATATTGAACAAATGTTGGATCATTTCTTACGATATTCAAAATACTGATAATTTCTTCTGTGCTGCGATGGTTTCCTTCAATTTTATATTCTTTCATTCCATTAAGATTAAAATTAATAAACTGATTGACATCAGCTCCCTGAAACTTGTATATCGATTGAGCCTTGTCTCCTATTACGCCAACTATGCTTTCTTTTTCTGCTATTTTTTTTAATATTTCCGCTTGAATTGGATTAGTATCTTGAAACTCATCAACAAAAATATATGGAAATTTAGCCCTTAAAATATCAAGAATAGAAGGAAATTCATTAATAAGACGCCAGCTAAAGTATAAAACATCGTCGTGGGGCAATATACCCTTGCTCCAGCAGATTTTTTTATAGATGAGATATGCTTCCTTTTTAATTTTAAACTTAAATATTTTGCGAGGTAAAACTTGCAAAATGCCATTATCATCAAATTTCCACTGTAAATCAAGTAAAGCTTCCAAGAGATCTTTATCATCCATATATATTTGTTTGGATTGTTCCTTTACTTTGTATAAAATTGATTTATTAGGTACGTATTCATCATGCCCTTTTATTTTATCGACAGCTAATTCCGGAATATTTAAAAACGAAACATATGGTTTGACAATATGTTTATATAAAAAAGAATGAATTGTACCGATTTCAACGTATTCACATGCATCGCTGAGGTTCGAAAGAATCTTCTCTGCTGCAACGTTGGTATATGTAATGCAGGCCACTTTTTTTACTTGTCAGAGGCGCTTAGAATGCTGAACCACGTTTCGAATGTGATTGATAAGCCATGTAGTTTTGCCTGCTCCCGGTCCAGCATTAACTTTAAAATGATGTTCAATATCAATTGTCTCGTTACTATCTCTTAAGGTAATTATTCCAGAACCCATTTGATAGCCTCCTCAATATATGGTGGTATCTTAAACGTGAAAGAACCATTATGATAATCGGCTTCTTTTTCATATAAAACTTCGGCTATTTCCTGAGCAGCCTCAGCTTTATTAACATTAAGCAAATATAATGCGGCAATGAGTTGATCTTTATCTTTAGTACCTTCCAAACCTTTTTTTATGCGCTTGCATCCCTCGCTATCGCCGATAGTCGCAACCAATTCCTCATATTCTAGAGCATAATTATTCATTAGATATAGTAGAGTCTCTTTGTTATTATTACTCGGTACAATCAATTCTTTACAGGTGGGATTGTACATCAATAGCTCATATTCAAAAGTACATCCAATATTTTTCTCTTGAGTAAAAACATTGATTGATTTTTTACGATCTGAATAGAGATCGATAATATCGTTTGAAGTTGCTTTATATTCATAGCTATTATCTTTGTTCAATTCGAATGGATAACATGATGTATATCGAGCGCCTTTGATACCGATTTTCTTTCTTACCGGATCTAAATCGGTAATCACCGCTATCCTCTTATTTATAGCATACTCACTTTTTTCTCTATCAAAAAGCTTCAAAAAATGTGAAAAGTATCTACCTCCAATATTGATAACAGTAACATGATTGTCGACCAAGTCTCTTTTTAGATATCGAGTAAATATAGGCAATAGAAGTTGTTCACTGATACCTTCGACCAAGATAATTCTTTTGGCAAACAGCATATCGGATTTAGTTACATCAAGGTATCTTTCAACATATAACTTTGAGACTTTATCATCCCTATTCGTCAGATCAAAGACTCTACCTGGATAAGCAACTTCAATTTCATCCTTTTCTTTATTAAGAACAATAAGATTATCTAGTTTAGAAGCTGCAGTAATATTAGGTGAATGTGTACTGATAAATATTTGCCTTACATTGGATTTCATATTGTCATTTAAAAATTTAAGAAACCGATATTGAAGTGACGGATGCAGGTGTGCTTCCGGTTCCTCTATTGCCAAGATAGAAAATAGTTTAGCATTACTTCCATAATATTCACCCATAGCTCCTTTTTGCATTTTTGCAAGTAGTAACGCAATGTATATCAGATTATTATAGCCCAAACCGTTGTTGGTTGGTGGCAGCTTAATACCTGTTTTATCTTCCAGATTAAGTCTTAAAGCGGAGTATAGAGCTGTTTCGTTTAAAACTCCGCTGAAATGAGGCGAAGTTTCGTCATAAGACGCACCGGTTTTATTCGCATATGTCACGATATGTTTTTCACCAGCAGTAAGACGATCTTGTAATTTGGACATTAGTTGCTGTGACGATTCAGCAAATTCTCGTTTCACCTTTTGCAAATCGCTTTTAATTTCATCCTTGGTTTTTGTAGTATCATTTTTGATTTCATAATCGATAAAAAAGTCGATGACTTCTTTTAAAAGAGAATTACTCCCTGTACTTAAATCTCTTTCAACGTCTCTGATAGGTGGTACATACTCGAAATCAAATTTACTCAGAATATCATAATCAACTACCATTTTTAACTTATCGTCACCGCCGTATAACTTCCATACATATTTACTTAAGAAGGAATGCTCGATTTCACTCCAATATTCTTCGATGTTCGTACTGGAAATGGCCGCCATTGCAGTCTTATATTCTTCAATTTCCTTTTCAGGCAGAAAAAATTCGTAAGTTATTTTAGCTTCGTAAGGCCGCTGAATTTTTGTCAGCATAGTTGAAACTAAAACGATATCCTCGGAATATATAGATTCACCTTCGCTTTCCTTAAGAGTTGATGAGATCTTGACACGCGGAGGATTAGCCTTTAAATCTTCGATAGATATTTTTCGATTAAAATCATGGATGCCAAGCTTTTTTGGATAAGAAGTATCAAACAGGATTTGGAGAGCTTTAATAATCGTTGTTTTCCCTGAGTTATTATGACCGATGAAAATATTAAATTTATCATTGAATTCAATCACTTTTTTGCCGCCAAACCCTCTGAAATTTTCTATTTCAATATTTGCAATATACATAACAACCTCTCCCAAAAACACACGATTATCATTAGAAGTGATGAGAATTAATAGTTTACATATGTCAAACAAGCTATTCCGATTTCAATATTTTCGCTATCATACCATCAATGCAATCGTCTTCATCAAGGCAAAACACATTCTTCGCTCTACGTTCCAGCTTGCCTTTTCCCCACCACTGTCGTAAATCCTCGGAACGGGTACCGGACATTATAAAAGAGTTCAGCACAATTTTCTTATCACCGCTTGAGGGCTGGAGGCGCGCTTCAAGTTCTTTAATAGTGGCATGGAACTCTATCTTGGGATCATCCCATTGCAAATGCCGCAATCCTTTTGGGTCGATAAAGGAAATATATTGCACATCGGGCGTATCAATCCATAACACATAGTCCGGATAAAAATTGCCTGCTTCGAAGAACCCCATTCCTACCTTGCTCTTGTTGCGGAGCAAGTATAGCTTTTTACCCTCGAAAATTGCAGCATTTGCATCTACATATGCCTTAAGTTTATCAACAAACCGTTTCTCGTCTTCATTCAGACTGACCGGTGATACAGTCAGTTTCAAACCACCCGCTCTCAGACAGATGAGCGGTGTGTAGAGGTGATGCCGGAAATCAAAAGCTATCAGTGAATTGCTAAGCATACCTTTTTCATATGTTGGTATACCGCTATGCTGATTAAGTAGAGCCTTCAAATCCTCAACAAACTGCTCCACTGTCCCGGCGGTTGGATCACCGTCGTAGGCATCATAATACGAAAGTTTATATTCAGCAACAAAGTTTCCATCGCTGTCATTCAATTCCTGGTATTCTAGGAACCTTTCCTCCCACTTTGCTTTTTCGTATTTGTAGAACTTATCAATATAACATTTCAGCACCATAATGGCTAAGTCAGTTACAAGAACAAGCTTTTCCATACTGTCAAGTTCGAGGTGCTTCTTCGGAATGATAAGCAAATACCAACCGTCAGTTTCTAAAATATCCTTGATACCGTCTTTAGTGATAGAGATATTATAATAAAACTTCTCGTTCTTATAGGTTTCAAGTTCGTCAAGAATGCGGTCATAATCGATGAATGGTATATACTGCTTACCAATTGTATGTTCTTCGGGGATAGATTCAATCTGCATGCTGAATGTAGATTCAATTGTCTGCACTTTTGAACGGCAATCAAGTATCACCTTGTTCTTGTTTAAATAACGCAAAAATTCCTCGTTCGGTTTACCGAGTAAAAGTCTTGCAGCTTGATTTTTAAAGTTTACACCCTCTTTAACTTTGATGACCCGCAATTTTCTGTGTTCATCGGGATTATACCGGTTTAATACAGGAAGCGTGTACTCGTGCGGCCTTTCGTTGGCAGGCATATCCTCCATTTCAAGATACCTTTTAAAGTCTTCCATATACTGGGCTTTTATTCCGAATATAGTCAGCGTTTCAAGCAGCTCAATATATTTCGGTATGATAACAGAGCTGTCATCCAATCTGTGACTGCGTTTTAAACAACCACCGTAGCCACGCAGGCGAACTCCGCGTCCAAAAAGCTGGATGGCCTGTGAGCCTTCGCCTTTAGCAAAGTTAATAAGCCCCATCGTAGAAACACGCCACGAGTTCCAGCCTTCGGTAAACTTGCGTGAACCAATGAGAATATTTATGTTCGAATTTCGTTCGTTGATGTTGTGGAAAAGGGATTCAGAAACAAACTCCTCTGTTCCGGTGGTAATACCTTTTGCCTCGCAGTTTTTAATTAAGCCTGCCGTGTCGCCAATGCTTACCACACCAAAATATTCGCCGTCGGAACCAATTCGGAGTGCAATTTCTCCTTGTACCTGGCGCAAGTTTATGACGTGCAGGCGTGGGGAGTCAGATGTGGTATCGCTGTTGAAAACAAGGCGGAGAATATCCTTATAAACATCTTCAGCTTTAGGAGTTCCCCCGAACAAAGAATTTAGAGCGTTGAAGTTTTGTGAAAAGAGTTCCCGGCCGGTGCTGTCGGTTAGTCCGGTGTCACCACTTAACACAGTGTCGATTCGGTTTATGGTTTGCTCCTTGCGGTTGACAAACTTATCAATAAAGTCCAACACTTCCTCAACATCGGTCATTTCTGCGACGGATGTTTTTGCCGTTACTCGATTGCCTACAAAAACAAGTAGAGGCTTTTCAATTTGAAAAGGTGCGTACTCCTTGCCTTTTTCACAAAATAACTTCAATTGCTGATAAAATGACAACAAGCAGCCTACGAGGTATAACTGTCTCTGTTCCTCTTCAATACTTTCCCGCAAGTTATAAATGCGGTATTCCTTGCCGTATCCGTTTTCATAAAAGTACTTGTAAGAGTAATCAATTATAATTGAACGGAAATACTCGTCAAGACGTTCTTTCCATTCTTTCTGAGAAATATTACCCGGCTTGGTTGATTTCATCGCCTGCTTTAATGTTGCGGAATATTCAAAGGCAAAGCCACCCTCTGCCGAAAGGCGCGAACGGTAGTCATACCACACATCTCCCGCGAGGCCGCGGTGTGCTTCGTCCACAAGCACGAGGTTGTTCTGCTCGAAGCTGTCAACTGAAACGGTTTTGACTTTACCTTCCTCTTTCAGCTTGTTCATGTCGATAACAATAACGTCAGCGGTTGTACCAAAGCCGCTCTTTGAGAAAGGCTCTGCGGATATGTCCGATAGTTTCAACTCCTCCAAATGCTGGTTTGACATTCCCTGGTTCGGCGCAAGAACAATAATCTTGTTAATGTCCAAGCGCGGGTTGGTCAGCTTCGCCTTTCTCAGGTAATAGCGAAACTGCTGGATGTTTATGTGCATAATGAGCGTCTTGCCGCTGCCGGTGGCGCACATAAATGCCAATTTATTCATATTCTCCGGTGTAAAAGGCTCAATATCAATAGCACCGAAACTTTCTACCTTAACCTTTTCGATAAAAGCGTTCAAATCAGCTGCAAAGGCTTCTTTGTCGGTAAAATAGCGGTCAAGATATATTTCGGTGAACAGACAGGCTATATACTGAAAATATTTAAGCTTAATGCCCCCGCGTTTTTCGCCAATTTTTTTGACATAGCGGCAAATACGCTCATCATATTCCCGCAGAGTATCCCGGCTAATTTTTGCGTCTGCGCCCTGGCGCATCAACAGTAAATCCAGTTCACCCCAGAAGTATGTATTCTGGTTTTCGTCAAAGCCTTCGTATTCAGAACTGTTCATTTTGCCAGCAAGGTCAGCAAGGCTGTCTTTGCCAAACAGGTTGAGGAAATAGCGAAATAAAACTAACTGGTCACTCCATTTGAAAGCAGAAGCAGTGTTTTTTCTTTTTGCCATTATTCCGCCTCCTCAAACATCTTTTCCCTGAATACAGGTTCAATACGCTGCACTTTCCAGTTTTCGTCATCCAGGCGCAGGTTTTCAAGGTTGTTGTCACCGTTGACATAGATAACATCAAACTCACGGTCAGCGGGGTTAATCCTGTGTTTTGTGAAATATGAGTCTAATGCAGCATTGCTTTGTATCAAGTCACTTGTGATGGTGCGCCAGATTACAAGCGCTCGTCTGCCATCAGGTAGTCTGCCCTCAATTTGCTTAAAGCCGTACTCGCCGCTGTTATCCCGCTCCAATCTGACCGCTCCTTCGTATAAGCCTTCTCTTTTCCATTCCTCTTCAGTCAGTTTTACAACTTTAAACCAGGTTGTCGCCGACTGACGGATAACCGACAGCCCAATCAAATAGTTTAAAGTTTCGCATAAGTCAACAGTCTTAGGTTTCGTTTCGTTGTTTTCAATAATTTTTAGTTTATAGGAAAAAGGCATGTTGAAAGCATCCAGCGAGAGCATGCTTTCTTTCGCCTCGTAGTCAAACATATAGTGTATCATATATTCATCACCTAATCTCATCGCAAGCTGATGCTTATCGTCATCCAGCATGATGTTTGATAGAGTGTCTTCGTAACTTTCAAGAGTAATGTATTTCATAATATGGCTCACACTGGTGTTACGGTTTTGCGGTTTACCGTTTTTCCAATCGGCGGAGTAGATAACCTTTTTCATACGTGGCAGTGTAACTGTGTAAAAATACTCACCCATTTCTATAAGAACATATTTACGGTTACCACCGTCATCACGATTTAAGTTCAATACAGCGTGACCGGTAGTAGCAGAACCAGCAAAAAAATCAAGGGTAAGAGAATTTTTATTTTTAAAGATGTTTTGTAATTTTAAAATGTGCTGAATGAAAGCAACTGGCTTTTTTCCGTTTGAAAAAGCTATTCCTCCTTCATCCACACAGTTATTAAATTGAGGCTCAAAATCTAATAGATTTGGGAATGGAACAAATTTTGTGTCTTCCCTATCTTTAGGGATACCTTGAAAATAATCCCCATTTTTCCGACCACTTTCATCATCAGGACACCAAAAATATCTATAACCTAAGCCGTCATCGCCAATACCCTCAACTTTAATAAGTTTTCCTTGAAAATATGGATTATTTTCAATATGAGCACAATAGAATCGTCCACTTGAATTGCCTCCACGTAAAGTTCCCCTAATTGACTGCTTTTTTAACCCTGTCAGACAAGGATCAATTTTTACAATTTGATAAGTACCTTTGGGAAATACAAAAACTCGTTTTCCGCCCAATTCCAATTCTTCGGCATAATTCTCGTCTACAGTGATTGAATACTTATATTCATCAATAGAAGTGTTATCTTCTTCGCGTTTGTATGGCTTATGTAACGAAGCACCATAAGCTAATAACATTTCGTAAACCTCATGGAAATCTTTATCTCCCTTGAGTATTCGATTCTCGTGTCGTACTTTTACCGCAATCGAAGTAAGATATTTATCAAAAATTTGATCCATTATTAGTTTCAAATTATAAAGTTCATCTTCGTTTATACTCACATAAATAGAGGATTTTTCAGTCTGTAAAGAACAGGACAATAGGAGTCTGTCATACATCATCGCACACCACGATGAATGTTCATAATTATCTTTATAAATAAATTTACCTGTTGCCCTGTCAGATTCAGTATTATATGGCGGATCAATGTAAATAGCATCCACCTGCCTTCGATACCGCTCCAAAAGCAGTCGCAATGCCTGAAAATTCTCACTATGGATAAGCAAGCCGCCCGTCTTCTCGTCAAGATTGTCAATACTTGCAATCAGGCGTTCTTTAAAATCGGCAGAAAAATAACGAGTATCAAGGACAAGGTTCTTATTTTGGCGCAGAAATTCTATCATCAGCGGCTCGGAATATCCGACGGTCGTAAGGTTGCCCTCAATCTCATGAATCGCATACATTTCCCGCCATTCGGCAATTTGAGCTTCGTTTTCGATAATTTCAGGGTAGAATTTTTCGTCCACCCTATCGAGCGTTATACACCAATTTGTATCAACAACAAACTTCTTTTTCAGCCACAGTTTTTTCTGAAAATCCTCAATTTGTGCGAGAAAGTCAATAATAATCTTACCGACACGCTTGATTGCCTTCACCTTGGCAAGATAGCTATCAGCGCGCTTCTCATCGGTAGTATCAATATCATCAAGATGAATGACTTCGCTCTTTATAAAAAAGTCCAGTTCGCGGGTTAAAAAGCCGCGTAAATCCTTATGTATGAAATAATCAAAAGTGTTTTTAGCAACATAGGCACTCAGGTGCTTTTCCAATACCGTACGAGTTTCCTTTTTTACACTGGAAGCAGGTGCGAGCAAGTGGTACCAGTCTTTGAACTGCTTTGCAATTGCGTCCGATATTGCAGCAAGATTGGCTTGATACCAATTTACTTTTTTATCATCGGGTATGTCATATACAAAACGGATAACCAATTCGCCGTCAACTTCTTCAATTGTCTTAAGTTCAGGGCGCTCCGGCGTTTCTTTATAAAGCATAAACTCGCGCTTTTTTGTGTCGGATTCCTTGTTATTGTTCTTTTCTGTAGTTGCATCAACAAGACGGAAATGTACCTTTTTACCGTTGTCAATAAAAGTATAGTCACGAAAGTTTTCTGTGGTCTTTATATAATACTGGTCAGCATTCGCCCAGTAAAGTTTTACCTCATCACCCTCATAAGGAATTGCGTACACGCCTTCTTTGTAGCGGCGTTTAGAAATAAAATCACCTTCATCATAATAACGGCTGAAAAATTTATAAAGTGCTGAGTACACATCTGTTTCAAGTGAAGACAAGTCTGTACCCGACGCAAGCTGTGATTTGTAACGGGCATATTCTTCTGCTAGCTTCGGGCTTGCATTAATCTCTATACCAAGTTCAGCAGCTTGTTTTTCAATAGCTGCAATACGTTCTTTTATTTCCCCGGTATTTTGGGCAAACGGAGTAAGCGTTTCCTTCACTTTTTTTGGCAAATCCTCCGAGAGGAATTTCATAATCTCTTTCCTGCGGATATTCATAATGCGGTAGATCCCGAAATCCAAATCTGCCTTGTCAAGTTCAAAAATTTCCTCCAAGAGGTTAATAAATCGGTTCAATTTTTCGTTCGTATTTTGATTCATCGCGTTCTCACTCCTTTATACAATCTGCCATTCAATGGCGAATAGATCCTCGTGATGAGTTTGTTTTATCATTCGGCTGTCCAATTCAGCCAACAGTTTGCGGCGTTTGCTTGCTATTTCATCTTCTCGATCGGCAAGCTCATTGCGCTTTCGCCGCTTGAAGCTTTCGAGTTGTTCTAATTTTTTTGTTGCTGCAATTTTCTCCTCTATTGTTACAGCATTGCGTATTAGCCTTTCCTGCTCACGAATTTGCCTCTTTATTGTATCAAGCTCTCTCTCCAGACTATTTATCATATCTTTTTCCCATTGAAAAATGCGTTCTTCCTCTTCCTTGAAATATAAGAGATTTCGCGAGTCAATCTGCTGTAATTTCCCTTTTCGATGCTGTTCTGCACTCTCTTTCAATTTACGCTGTTGTACAGGGGTAAGTCCTGTTGGTTTGACTTCACGTCCGGCACAAAGAAACAATTTCTCACATAATTCCTGAGACAATGGTTGTCCGTCATCTGTATATGCCGTAAATAAGCTGTATTGTTCTGTATCGAATGCAGAAACATCCAATGACGAAAGAAGCAGGTATCCGCTTTTTCCTTTCAAATCCTCCGGCAAGGTTACATTTAATTTGGTTTCCGACGGAGAAAATATAACCTTACCACCAGTAACTTTTATAGCTGAAGCTTTCTTTAGTACATATTGTGCAAGCGGATGCGACAGTCGGTAAGGTATCCCATCGGTTTCTTTTCTTGTGATAAGACAATACTTACCTTTTGGTGATTCACCAACACACTCTTTTAAAATAAATGAATAATCACTCTCGTCGAATTCAGCTTTATCACCTAAAATGTATTTCGCGAGCTCCCAGAAAATATATTCGTAGCGATTTATGAAAGCACAGGTGTGTTCTTTTGCTAATCTCAACCGTTCCTGAACTTCCACGTCAAAGGTTTTCAGTACTTGTTCTTTTACGTCTTTCATGCGCATATTAATTTTACTTTCCAGTTCGGCTTGAAGTTTTTCAAACGCAGCACTGATCTCAGCTTCGGTCCGACATTCCTGGTATATGAGCCATATACGCCTTTCAAAATCAACACCGTCGATTTGACCCAGTATTTCATCGGATGTCCCGAACACGTCGCTAAACAGTTTAAATTTGTCATTAAGCAGTTCAAATACGCGCAAATCAGCGTAGTTGCGCTGATTTACGAAATTTACAACAACGACATCGCTTTTTTGCCCGTAGCGGTGACAGCGGCCAATGCGCTGTTCTATTCTCTGTGGATTCCAAGGTAAATCATAGTTCACAACAAGAGAGCAAAATTGCAGGTTTAATCCTTCCGCAGCAGCTTCTGTTGCGATCATGATTTCCGCCTTGTCCTTAAAATAGTCAACGATGGCGGCACGGCGGTCCGCTGCGCGGATACCGCTTATTTTGCCTGTATAGGCATTAGCCTTAAGCCAAGCCTCCAGTATCTCGTTTGATTGCTTGTCCGAGTTTGAACCGTTAAATGTTACAATTTTCCCTTTGTAACCATTTTGCTCAAGAAATTCTTTCAAATATGCTTGCGTTCGTTTTGATTCTGTAAAAATAAGTGCTTTACGATTCGCACCTATTAATTCAATCTGTCCAAATGCTTTCTGTAATGCTATAAGGAGTGCTTTAGCTTTCGAATCATGCTTAATTTGTTCAGCCAAATTTATAAATGACTGTATTGCTGCAATTTCTTTTTGTATTTGTTTTGTATCTATTATTTCATCCTCTGTAGGCAAGTTAGCATCACTATCGATATTATCTTCTTCATTTTCATTAAGAAGTTCAATCTCATCCTCATCAAAAATCTCATTCAAATCAAACTGCTGGTATTTATTTTCTTCAAGCATTTTTTTTCCAGGCGTGCTTTTATGGTAGCCAATGTGCCGAGCAAAGCATATGTAGAAGATGCCAGTATTTTTCTAACCATCATTGTTGTCAACATTTTCTGTTTTACAGGTATAGAATATAAGTTGTCGGAACGCAAAAATTCCGAAACCTTTGTGTACAACTCAAACTCTAAATCGGTAGAATCAAATTTTTGTGTCAAAGGCAGACGTTTGGTATAGTTTATATACTCCACCACGTCTTTTCGCAAAGTTCTTTTATAATAAGGTGCAAGCCTCATTTGCAGTTCAGAATAATTCTCTTCATACACATAATTGGCACGAAATGATTTAGCATCGCCAAAAATGTTTTCGTCTATTATGGAGGTTAGTCCGTATAATTCCATAAGGCTGTTTTGAAACGGCGTAGCCGTCAGGAGCAGTTTCTTTACATTTTCAAGAGCTTCCCGAACAGCGTGTGCTGTGACACTATTCTTTTTATATACATTTCTCAGTTTATGCGCCTCATCAATAATAGCCAGGTCAAAGCCAAACAAACGTATTTCATCTTTTTTTCGGGCAGCAAAATTATAAGAACAAATGACAACCTTTTTATTGTCAAACGGATTACGCCCAATGCGGACATATTCGTTGTAATTTTTTGAATCAAGGATTTCATTATCAATACCAAACTTTTCTGTCAGTTCAAAACTCCATTGTTTTCGTATGGCAGCAGGACAAACAACAATTATCTTCCGCTTACCAATAGCCCAGTATTGGCACAGCACTAATCCGGCCTCTATGGTTTTTCCCAAACCAACCTCGTCGGCAAGAATAATGCCTTTGGAGAGCGGAGAACGAAACGCAAATAAAGCCGCCTCAATTTGGTGTGGATTTATATCAACAGCGGCATTTAATAATGATTGTGACAAACTGTCTATATTATCGCCTATTGCTCTTTGCGCAAGAACACGTGCATAGTATATTGCATGATATCTTGTAATCATTGCTTCTCCTTTAGTATTTAATCGTTTTTATTTATTATCTGGTATAATTTCCATAATATTACTTATATCACATTCCAAAGCCCTACATATTTTTTCTAATACTTCAGTATTCACATTTTCGTTTTTGCCAAGCTTTGTTATTGTTGCAGAACTTATACCTGCAATCTTTTGCAGGTCTTTTTTCTTCATATCTCTATCAATCAATAGTTTCCAAAGCTTTTTATAACTGATTGCCATGATAATCACCTATAGTTATTTATAACTGTATAATATCATTCGTTTCATAATAATGCAAATAAATTCTTTACATTCGCATGATTTTTAAATTGGATTTAAATAAATATTATTCTAAATACAATATCGACAGATTTTATAAAAAGTACATCCATTCTGGCTACTCAATCCTATGTAAAAATGGGCATTATCTAATGTGTTAACTCAACCCCATCAATCTTGGGGGATTAAATATGAGTTTTCGACATGTTCCCATATACGCATTTTACCCTTTCTCTCGAGTAGACTAGTTGAATGTAAACGCGAAAAGCCAGTAATATCAAAGGTTAAGGCTTTGACATCAATGTGACGCACTCCACATGGCTTGTTTGAGGAAACATGTCCAATGGCATTGCTTTTCCCATATTGTAGCCATATTCGTTCAATATATTGCTGTCCCTGGCAAGCGTAGCAGGATTACAGGAAACATATATAACTTTTTTCGGACTTATCACCCTACCGATAAAATTCAACACGTCCTTATGGCAACCCGTTCTAGGCGGATCCACAACCACAATATCGAAGTGCCCACTAACTTTTGTCTTGACCACATCTTCAGCCTTTCCGCAAATTGCAGTAACGTTATTAATGCCATTGTTTGTCATATTAGACACCAAAGATTCGTAAGCAGGTCTCCATTCCTCTACTGCAACAATGTCATTGCAAAACGACGCCAGAAAGGCCGTCATACTTCCAACTCCGCTGTAAAGCTCAAGTACATGCTTGCTATCCCTTGCTAATTCCGCAACAATTTCGAACATCCTAAAGGCTTGCAGCACATTGACCTGAAAGAAATCGGACACACCGAATCTCAGCTTAATATTCTCAAACCTCTCCACCAAGACATCTTCACCAAACAACGACTGCGTTTTGCTGCCCCAGATAAAATTTCCCTTAGATGGGTTGATGTTTATTTGAACTCCGCCAAGAGAAGGTGATACATCTTTATATAGGCCGTTTGAAATATCACTGATCATTTTACACTCCCTGTCGTCGGGCTCACGACTGAGAATCCAGGCAAGCAGGATCTTTTTCATAGAAAAGGAAGATCTTAAGACAAAATTGCGTATCAAGCCTTCCCCTCTTTCTTCGTCGTAAAAGGAGAGATCACTTTGAAGCACGGCATTCCGCAAGTTAGCGTAAACTAAGTTTATTAAAGGGTCTAGAATTGGGCATGCTTTTAGGTTCACCACATCATGTGTTCCTCGAGCGAAATATCCCAGCTTTCGTTTACCCTTTTGGTATCGCGCCTGTATTATTGCTTTGTTTCGGTATCCCCACACTAAAAAGCTCGGAATCACAGGAGCAATATCTGCCTCTTTCCATTTGCCGATTCTGATAATTGCATCCTCTATCAGCGAGCTCTTTACTTTCACCTGATGATCATACGAGGCGTGCTGCATATTGCAACCGCCGCACGCCTCGTAAACTTCGCATCTGGGTTGGACTCGATAAGGGCTTGCCTTTAGCAGGGACTTAATCTTAGCTACAGAGTAATGTTTTTTCCGCTCGACGATATGAGCGGTGACAGTTTCACCAATTAAGGCTCCTGGAACGAAAATTACGTAACCGTCGACCCTTGCAATTCCTCGAGCTTCACTGTCAACGTTCTCGATATTGAGAATTATTTCGTCGCCAAGGTTTTGCTTCATCCCAGAAATTAACTATACCTTTCTAAATTACAGCTTTTCTTTTATGAGCTTGTATCCCAGTTCAAAAGCTTTTGAGTTAAGCTCTTCCGTTCCCTTTGGAACGCGATCCAATATAGCTTTACGAATTGACTCCGGCTTGGCCAAGTCCCAACTCTCCAAAATGCTTGCAATGGTACCCAAGGCAACCATGTTGGTGACTATTTCTCTTCCAATCTCCTCTCTGGCTGTTCTGACAATAGGAAGGGAATAAATGTTGGCATTTATTTTAGGAGGCTCAGTCACAAAGAAGTCGTCAACTATGACAACGCTGTTTGGAGAGGCATCATGAACGTACTCATCACAGGCCTTTTGGGTCAATATGACCTGTAAATTGGGATTTGTAGCCTTAGGATAATCTATTTTTCCCCGCGAAACAATGACCTCGGCCTTGGATGCTCCACCCCTTGCCTCAGGACCGTAAGCTTGCGTTTGCACCACGTTCAAACCTTCTTCGTACAAAGCAAGAGCTTCCCCGACGATCACGGCTGCCAAAATAACGCCCTGCCCACCTGAACCGGCTATGCGAATTTCATACCGCTGATCGCTCATCCGCGATTACCTCCCACTTCTTCTATCAAATTCTTGTACTGTTCTATGTATTCAGGCAACTCAATATTCACAAATTCCCCAATAACGATCTTGCCCTGCAGCTCTTCAAGTGTCATATTGGAGGCTTTATTGTTCATCACGCTATTGTCCTTGAAGAAATTGATGTTATCTATCGGTCTTGGCCTCTTATTTTTCCTGCCAAATTGCGTATGACAATGAGTTACTACTTCCACCACCGCAAAACCCTTTTTCGAAACGGCGTTCCTCACATACTTCTCAATCAGCAGCGGGTGCGCAACCGTAGCTCTTGCCACGTAAGAAGCTCCCGCTCCTGCAGCAAGTTTGCAAATATCGAAGGGAACGTCCAAGACTCCATAGGGAGCGGTAGTCGCGTATGCGCCGACCGGCGTCGTCGGAGAAGCCTGCCCCCCGGTCATCCCGTAAATGTTGTTATTCATTACGATGGCGGTTATATCTATATTGCGCCTACAGGCATGTATAAAATGATTTCCGCCTATAGCAGTGCAATCTCCATCGCCCATTACGTCGATAACTGTAAGCTCGGGATTGGCTAACTTGACACCCGTAGCAAATGCCAAAGACCTGCCGTGCGTGGTATGCAAAGTACAGGCATCTATGTACCCCGGCATTCTGCTCGAACAACCAATGCCCGAAGCGATTACGGTTTCTTCTTTCTTTTTCCCCAAGTCGACAAGGGCTCTCAACAAGGCATGCATTATTATCCCGTGGCCGCAGCCGGGGCACCATATGTGAGGGAAAAAGCGCGTGCGCAACCAATTTAAAACTTCCTGGCTAGGCATTATTACGCTACCTCCTTGATAAAATCAAAAATCTCGGAGGGCCTGAAAAGCTCTCCGTTGACCAAGCCCTTTCCGAAGACCCTGGCCTTACCCCCCACAACCCTTTCCACTTCGAGAATCATTTGACCACAGTTAAGCTCGGGCACTAACACGGATTTTACGCCGCCCAGCAGCCCGCGAAGTTCGTCATCGGGAAAGGGCCAAAGAGTTATTGGCCTGAAAAAGCCGACTCTCATTCCCCTGCTCCTTGCCTCCCGCACTGCGCTCAAGGCCGTTCGGGAAACAGAGCCGTAAGCAACTACTAATATTTCAGCATCTTCAACTTCATATGTATCATATTTAACTATTTCGCCTTTGAAACGCCTCACCTTACGCATCAATCGCAGAATTTTCTCCTCAGCAATATCGGGGTCGTTGGTTGGAAAACCCCATTGATTGTGCGTCAAGCCCGTCACATGCCATCGGTAACCGTCCCCAAAGGATGCCATGGGGGGAATGTCGTCTTCCGGATCTGGCTTATAGGGAACAAATTTTTCAGGATCTTCTTTAGGCCTTTTGCGATCTACTATATGGTAAGACCCTTTTTCTGGAATCACTATCTTTTCCCTCATATGGCCCACAACTTCGTCGCTCAACAAAATTACAGGTTGTCTAAACCGTTCCGATAAATTAAAGGCCTCAATGGTCAATTCGTAACACTCTTGTACGGATGCCGGAGCCAATGCAATTGTCTCGTGATCCCCATGGGTTCCCCAACGAGCCTGCATGACATCCTGTTGCGAGACCTTCGTCGGCAAACCCGTCGATGGGCCTCCCCTCATAACATTAATGACGACGACAGGGACTTCGGTCATGTAGGCAAAGCCAATGTTTTCCTGTTTCAGGGAAAATCCCGGGCCCGATGTGGCAGTCATAGCTTTAAGTCCGGCAATAGATGCTCCGATAACAGAAGCAATGCTTGCAATCTCGTCTTCCATCTGAATGAACTTTCCGCCAACCTTGGGCAACTCGGCAGCCATTATCTCGGCGATTTCCGAAGAAGGAGTAATCGGATATCCGCCGAAAAACCGACAACCTGCAGCTATTGCCCCCATTACAACAGCCGTATTGCCCTGCCAAAATTCAACTTTAGGCATTTGGTTTCGCCTCCTTAACCGTAATCGCGAAATCAGGGCAGATATTTTCGCACTGATGACATCCAATACAATCGTCAATCCTTACCGGCTCCGATTTCACTCTCTCGTTAAATTCCAACACCTTTTTAGGGCATATTGCCACGCATAGCCCGCAACCCTTGCACCATTTTTCATTTACGTCCACAACAAATTTTGCCAAGGGAGACACCACCCTCCATGGAATGAGTCTTATTGTGATTTTATAATTCCAAATTTAATTATGACTATAAAAGAATTATCACGCAAATATAGACATGATCTTACTATTACAAAAATTCTGACAAATTGCCTTTAACACACTAATGTTATTTTAGTCACATGTTTTATGCCATAGCAGCCTATATCCTATATAAAGTGAATCTTAACTTAGTATGGTCTTCTCAAATACAAAGCTTCAATTTGCATTGGTGATCTGGCGCAGCTTCTCATCTTAAAACCGAGCTTGGCTACATTACCGCCTCTTACGCCATTTGCCAGGAAATGAATTCCTGAAGGTTTTTCTTGAAAACGTGCTACGTCATCGCCAATCACAAATACCGTTTTCCCTCTCTCTAAAGACATATCTTTTGCTCTAGCAATGATATCCTGCTCATCCAAGACATCAGGGGTAGCTACTTCTTTTAAATCCTCTCCGTCGCTTTCAAAAATGCAAGAGTAATATTGAGTCCCCCTCGCCCAAATTACGGGCATCGTAATCACATTTTTAGCTTCAATAAAATCGCCGGCCAGAACCTTTAGCGAAGAAAGCGGAATTACGGGCACTTCCAACGCGTAGGCTAAGGTTGTGACATAAGACAACCCGACGCGAAGGCCGGTAAAATAACCCGGGCCGATTGTTACGGCCAAGGCATCGACATTCGTCAGTTTGAAACCCCAAAAACCCAACAATTCGTCTACCAAACCCGGAAGAAGGGAGGATTGATACCTGCCCAGGTCGAGGGAAATTTCTCCAATTACCCTGCCGCACCTAACGCATCCAATGGCAGTATATTTCGTAGAACAATCTACCCCCAGTACTAGACAATCGTTGGATTTTAAAGAGCCCATGACGAGACCATCCTATCTAAGTGTTTTAATCTTTCTTCAGCTTTATCTCCAAATGCAGTTATTTTAACCTTTCTTTCTTCTCTTTTGATTAAGTCATCATCATATAAGATCATTACATGCCACCATTGATTTATATAGGGGAAATAATCGGGCTTTCCCCACTCAATGGCAACAAAAAAGCCATTGTCAATGTATTCCTCGACGGCGATATCCTCAAATTCGGTTCTCTCTAAACGATAAAGATCAATGTGCGCCATTGGCGGATCAGTGGGATATTCATTGACAAGAGTAAAAGAGGGACTTCTAACCTCGCGCCAACCTAATGCCCAAGCAATGCCTCTGACAAGCGTGGTCTTACCCGTGCCTAGTTTCCCATCCAGGTAAATCACCAAACCCGGAAAGACGAGAGAGGCAATAACGCTTCCCAAATCTAACATCATTTTTGGCGATCTGATAATATAAGAATATAAATGATCCATCAAAAAATATTTCACCGCCATTCACTTTCTTCGACCATATATTAATATAATACCCAAAAGACCCAATAAGACCATAACTACATAAAAGGGTGGTGCAAGTCGATAGTTTTGAAATTTACTGCCCATAAAAAACATGGCTATAAAGGCAAGGGAGAGGACAGTGATTCTAAAACCACGCCGGCGTATCCTTTCCGTCTTTTCCAACTCTTCTTCCCAATCTATTTTTCTCCTTGGCATATCGAATATCCCCCATTACGAATCTTACCTGATCGGCAATTTCCCGCGCCAAAGATCCGTCAACACCCTCAAGGCAACTTAGGTTTTCTCCCGCTTTAGCGTGCAACCACACCGCCAGACCGGCGCTATCGACAGGATCAAGCCCAGAGGCGTATAAAGCTCCAATAACTCCGCTCAATACGTCCCCCGAACCCGGCACCGAAAGGGCCGGGCTTCCGGCGTTGCAAACAAGATAACGCAAACCATCACCGATGATGCTGTGAAAACCCTTCAATACAACGGGCCCGTATTTAAGACTGATCCTTTCTGTCGCCTCCAGCCGATTTTCATGCACACGCAAAGCGCAGCAACCCAACAATCTGCCTGCTTCACCTTCGTGTGGGGTTAAGATTACATTATCTCTCCTCTCTAAAACAGCAGAATTGAGAGAAAGGGCATATAGCCCGTCAGCGTCGTAAATCATGTTTTTAGGATATTCCTGCCAAAGTTTCACAGCTAAATTTACAGTTTCTTCCCTTCTGCCCATACCTGGTCCAACGATCAATACATCTATCCTGTCTTCTATCGCACTAATTGCATCAAGCGCCTTGGTCGTCAAAAAATACTCATCCGATCTCACTGGAACGCCGATGGCTTCTGGCAAGAATTGGCCTGTTTGTTCATAAACCTTCTCGGGTAAAATCATATACACTATACCGGCTCCCGCTCTCAATGCCCCCATGGATGCAAGCAGGGGAGCACCGCGATAAAGATCGGATCCTCCGAGAATGGCGACACTTCCCCTGTTGCCCTTATGTATGTCTAAAGGCCTATTAGGTAATGCATCGATAGACGATTCTTCGTTCCACAAAAAAAAGTTAGCGTTATAGGTCAAAGCTCCCAACATAGGAGGTACGCCAATATCCGCCAATAGAACCTCTCCTGCATAGGTGCAGCCAGGGGCCACATAAAGCCCGATTTTATGCAGGTGCATCGTTACGGTAACGTCTGCCTTAACCGCAACTCCGGGAACTCGCCCCGACGAAGAATCTACCCCACTTGGGACATCTATTGAGACGACTAAAGCAGCCTTATTAATAGCCTCGATTAATCTTGCAATTTCGCCTTGGGGATCTCCCTTAAAGCCCACACCTAATAAGGCATCAATACATAGGTCCGTATCCTTTATCATTTTTTCTAGTTTCAGATCCGATAACTCATTGGAAAAGCAGATATTACCTCCCACCTTTACAAAGGCGTTGGCGTTTATCAGTGCATCTCCTTTGTAAAGCTCAAACATTGGCAAAGAAGTGATCAATTTAACTTCGTAACCATAGTTTAGGAGATGTCTTCCCGCAACGAAGCCGTCTCCTCCGTTATTGCCCGGACCCGCACATATTAAAACTTTCCCATTTTTATCTTTCATCAATTCCGAAACATACGATGCCACGGACCTTCCTGCATTTTCCATTAAAACTATACCCGGAAGTGAAAAATCTTCCATGAGTGTCTTATCTACTTTTTTAGCCATTTCTGCTGTATAAAGAGGAATCATATTAATGCCTCCAAAAGAACAAAAGCCGCTGCCATTTCTTTCTCATGGCTAATTGTCAACCACACCTTATCTATCCCGCTTCTGCATAGCTTTTCCGATAAAGATGCGCTAAAGCCGAACTTGGGCTCACCTTCATTTCCGCGAACTACCCAAGCATTTTTCAGTCCCAAATCCCATAAGCCCACGGCAAGGGCCTTAGAAAGAGCTTCTTTGGCGGCGAAACAGCCGGCCAAGTGCTGTTCTGGGCGAGCCTTCGAGAGGGCATACTCTATTTCAACGTCGGTAAAAGCCCTTTTTAAAAAATGGTCCGACTTTATGCTTTCCTTAATTCTACCTATATCGCATACATCTACTCCAATACCCTTAATCAAGACAGAACCAAACCTCTTTTCCACCTTTGCTTGTTCGACATATTCGTCATAACTATATTAAAGGCTATAAAAAAAGGAGTCCAGTACCTCGACCAGACTCCTTGCGAAAACCTTTGGTGGGTGGTGCAGGACTCGAACCTGCGACCTCTTCCGCGTCAAGGAAGCGTTCTTCCTCTGAACTAACCACCCAACAAGAACTTTTTTGATGTATGTATAACACGCATAGAAAACGGCTAGACACACATCGCATTCCCTTCTCTCGCTGCAGTAAACTTTATCAAACCTAAAGGCTGTTGTCAACAGAAATTGGACTCTACAATCTTTATGTGGAATTTGGCTTTGAAAATACAATGGTGGTAAGAACCAACCAAACCAATTAAGATAATTAAGATAAGGAGACTCTTACCACCATGGCCAAGGCGAAGATTATTGAATTAACTGAGAAGCCAACCCAAAGACAAACGCCTTAGCGCACCCTCCGTAGGATTGCCATTGCTTGGATCCCACTGAGCTACTTTGTAAAACATTTCGAGCGCACTTTTAAATTCCTCCCTGTCTAAACACACTCCATCGCTGGGTCCGCCTGAGAGGGGGATAAAAACCTTTTCAGGCAAAGTGTCGTTATCCTTTGTAAAACCTTCACGAGAATTGAAAAAGCGCATCATATTGACCTGTCGTTCACCGATAAGCATTAGTTCATACACAGAAGTATCCCAACCAATTCCGCTTTGGCAAAGTTCTACGACTTCGCTGGGTCCGATGATTTGCCAGCCAGGCCCGGCAATAAACTGACACAAACATAGAGTGTTCATCAAATAGTAAAAACAATGAGTATTGAAAGCAAATCTTACTTTTTCCTCGTCAAGAGATCTAAATTCTTTAGACCCCTTCCAAACGCCAATCTTGGCTAACCTATTTCGCTCCTCAGATGTGGGACCCGCGGCTAGAATATGATCGTGTTCGCTCGATTGGTGATCTGCGCCATAAGAATTAATCGCGTAAATCAGTCCTAGGGCGGCTTTCCATTGAGGCATATGGGCCGGAAATTCCTGTCCCTTCACCGTCACCAAAAGCCTTTCCGATCCTCTGCCTATTATCTTTGCGGCTTTCGCGCTTCCTTCGGCAAGTATGCCGCCAAATCCTTCTTTTTTAGCTATTTTTTCTACCATTTTCACTAGCGCACTGCCATTTCCGAAGTTCAATTCTATGCCATCTGTGTCAACGGTATCTATGATTCCACTTTCAAAGCATTCCATGGCAAAGGCTATTGTAGCGCCACAGCTTATTGTATCCATACCATACATATTGCATAACTGGTTAGCGTATGCTACTGCCTCGAGATCAATAACGCCACAGTACGATCCCAAAGCAGCACATGACTCATACTCGGGGCCTCCGTATATGCTGTCAATCTTGCCCGGGACTTCCACTACTCTTTTGCATTTGACCACACATCCAAAGCATGTGTCCTCTCTTTTCAGTATGGTTTTTGTCATAGCCTGCCCTGATATGTTGAAACCATCGTGAAGGTATCCACTTGTCCAATTCTTTGATGGAAGGTATCCCGCATTGTTAAAACTAGCAAGTATACCGGCTGTGCCGTATTTATGCAGCGATCGATGAGCTTCACTGTCTTGCAAGGCATCGGTGACCCTTTTTACCAACGACTTAAAACCATCGCCATCGAAGGGCCTTTGAGGAGCTTTGCGCTTAACCACAATGGCTTTTAAGTTCTTCGAGCCCATTACGGCACCTGTTCCGTTTCTGCCATTAGCCCTATTGGCCATGTTTATAACACAGGCAAACCGCACCTTTTTCTCACCCGCAGGCCCAATTTGGGCTATTTCAACGTGATTATCGCGAAGTTCATCTTTGATTGCCCGCTCAACCTCAGCCGTAACCTTCCCCCGTAGTGAAGTGGCATCTTTTAACTCAACGTGATCTCCGTCGATATAAAGATAAACCGGCTTTGGCGAACACCCCTTCACAACTATTGAGTCCCAGCCGTTGCTTTTCAAATGGGCAGCAAAGAAACCACCAGATTGACTATCCCCTATTCCTCCCGTCAAGGGACTTTTGGTGTTAATGGAAAGCCTGTTTGCACCGCTTATCGGCAAACCAACTAGAGGCGACACAGAAAAGGTGATGACATTATCTTCGGATAAGGGATCTGCCTTGCTTTTCATTGTTCTAAGCAACAGATAGGTTCCTAAAGCAGAGCCACCCGGATATAGCCTATAGATCTCGCCTGGCAAAACTTGCGATTCAATCGTCCCTTTTGAGAGATCAACCTCCAGCACCTTAGCATCGGGAAACCATTTTTGCTCCATCCCCCAATCTCCCCCTTTTTAAAAATTACCATAGATCTCTTTTATTATACTATTACATTAGATGTTATCTTGTACCCGGTTTACACTGCTTTCTAAAAGACCTGGCAAAGGTACTCCCAAGAAAATGCAGGGCGAAAGACAATATTAATACTTTGCCATTTCGCCCTGCATTTTCCATCTGTCATTACGTGCATTCCAGCTAAATTTTAGACGAGGCATTAAAACAAGAGTTGTTAATCCTTAACAAACAGCCTCCTCTATTTCGGTTTGATATTCACATGGTTACAAATTCTCTTCCAAGCTCTTTAATCCCCTTAGAACGGTATCGTCAATAGCCTTTAGCAAAGACTCGACCTCTGATTTTAATTGATTGGCGAAGCTCTCGTCTTTAATGCTTTTCAAGTTAATTAATACGTTATAGGAGGCGGCTTTGGCGGAACTGGAAGCAAGAAGCAACGCCGTCCCTGCATCCGTTATGGCATTAACATTACCCCTCTCGACGGCTATTCCCGCCTTTTTTGCAAGATCAAGACATCTCCTTAGTGTTTCCATTGGAACCAAGGCTGCTTTTTTAAGGGCCTCCTGCATGGCAAAAGTCCTTTCCCTTTTTTCTTCCTCAGTGTTTTTGGGAAGGCGCATGGCCTTCATAAAATCGTTAAATGCATTTGAATCTTTGTCCATTAGATCCAAAAACTCGTCTCGCATTTTATCGCAATCTTTCATCAGTTCTTCCATTATTGCCTGATGTTCCTTGTATTTTTCTTTGCCAACAGTCAATCTGGCCACCATGGACACCAAAGAAGCTCCCATGGCACCGTCAAAAGCGGCCACGCTCCCCCCTCCAGGCGCCGGAGAATCCGAGGCAAGTTCCACCAAAAAAGATCTCAGAGACATTTCCTTCATTGACATCTTCTACACCTCCGATGAAAATCTTTGGCCCATTTTGTATACCTCTTTTATGTTTCGCCATCCCAAATGGTAGGCCATGATACCGGGCGTTTCTCCGTCTAGAACGACAAAATCGGCCTTTTTTCCCCTTTCCAAACTGCCTACCTGACTTGCCATGCCTATGGCATAGGCAGCGTTGAGGGTCGAAGCCACAAGCGACTCTTCCATCGATAAGCCCATGCCCAACAGGGCAAGCCTAAATACCATCTCCATGGATTCACAATAGCAGGAACCGGGATTGCAGTCCGTTGCCAATGCAACAGGGACTCCCATTTCTATCATCTTCCTTGCGGGGGCATAGGATTTTCTGAGGCTGAAGGCCGTCGCCGGCAACAATACGGCGAGCACACCGCTTTCAGCCATTGCTTTTAAGCCTTCCTCGCGTGCCGCAAGTAAATGTTCAGCTGAATCAACCTTAAGCTCGGCAGCTAATTTTGCTCCGCCTAAATCATACACTTCGTCAGCGTGAATTTTTAAGCCCAGACCGCATTTCCTTGCCGCCAACAAGATCCTCTTGGCATCGTCAACGGAAAAGACACCTTCTTCGCAAAATACGTCACAATATCTGGCCAATCCCTTAGCAGCAATGTGGGGTATCATTTCCTCCACTACGAGATCGACATAGGCTTTCGGGTTGTCTTTGTACTCCCGCGGCACCGCATGGGCACCCATAAAAGTTGCGACTATATCGACAGGTTTGCCCTTTAACGCATCTATGACCTCCAACATTTTGACTTCGTGCTCTAAGGAAAGGCCGTATCCACTTTTTATTTCCATAGAAGTGGTGCCATTCTTCAAAGCTCTATTTATTACTTCTTCAGTGCTTGCATAAAGCTCATCGCGACTCGCCGACCTGACTCTATCGACGGTGGAAAGAATACCTCCGCCCATTTTGAGTATTTCAAGATAGGAAGCTCCCTGGAGGCGCATTATAAATTCCCTTTCCCTGGTTCCGACAAAACATGCATGAGTATGGGGATCTACGAAGCCGGGAATAACGCATCGACCGCACAGGTCGATCTCCAAGGCATCTTCCGTGACGGATTTTAGTACTTCTAATTCTTGACCAATTGACTCGATATAGCCATCCCTTACGAGGATTGCTCCCTTTTCCTCAGAATAAATTTGATTCATTTCGCTCCCCCTCAAGGGCCTTCCCTTATCCAAGGGGGTGTATATTCTGGCGTTTCTGAAAAGCTTTAAGGTCATCTTCAATCCCTGCCCAAAAGATCAAGAAGCCTTAGCTCAATTACTTGATTGGGGTCGAAATGGGAGATCTGCATGTAATAAGAAGTGCTTTGAAGCAATGCCTCAGCAGGAACCATGCCGTAGACTTCGGTCTCCGCTACCGAAACCCCCCAGCGTTTCGCCTCGCATTTTATCAGCTCCAAGACGCGATATAGGGCGTTCTTTTCGTAATCCACGATGTTCATGCTC
>NZ_DJHF01000010.1:28999-94907 GCF_002433005.1 Acetomicrobium sp. UBA5826
CGCTTTGGCTATATTGACATCATTTGTATGCAAATTAACGTTGAAGGCGACTAAAAACTTCCTGGCCCCTATAACGGTTGCCCCTGCTGTGGGGTGCATCTCGGGCGAACCGATATCGGGATGTCTCTCCGGCTTGGAGATTTCTTCTTTCAACACTTCAAATTGGCCCTTCCTTATGACTTCCAAATTGCGCCTTTCCGGCCTCAAAGCCGATTCTTCGTAGAAATATACCGGCACGGAAGTTCTGCGATGAAAATCTTCTGCAAACTTTCTCGAGAATTCCACGCATTCCTCCATAGTGATGTTTCTTAAGGGGACAAAGGGAATGACGTCGACGGCACCTATCCTCGGATGAGCACCCTCATGTTTGTTAAGATCTATATTCTTTATGGCAATCTCTGCCGACTCTACCAGCGCCTTTCCCAGTGCATCTGGTTCTCCGACGAGGCTTACCACCAAGCGATTGTGATCTTTATCCGCCCTATAGTCCAATAGATAGCAACCTTTGATTTCTTTGAAGGGTTTTACTATAGCTTCTATGACATCTTCCCGTCTGCCCTCGCTGTAATTTGGGACACATTCGATTAATTTGACCACAATTTACACCTCCAGTACCTTATCCGTTATCCAGCTCCAAATGATTTATGCTCAACAGCCAACCGGCAATTTACAATTTAGCTTCGGTCAATCGAGTTCTCCTACTTCTTCTTCAACCTCTCTAACTATTTCGCCGCTTTTGACGAGGCTCAACACCTCCTCGATCAAAGGAGCCATAAAGATATCTTCGTCCAAAAAGGGAGTCCTCTCTCTGATGGCTTGAAACGCCTTGTATACCCCTTTGCCGGGTTTAAGGGGCGCGCTGAACTCCAAGGCCTGTGCTGCAGCCAACATCTCTATGGCAATTACCTTCTGGGCATTGGACAATATGGTTTGAGCTTTTCTGGCGGCATAGGCTCCCATGGAGACGTGATCTTCCTGATTCGCAGAGGTGGGTATGGAATCCACGGAAGATGGATGGGCAAGCACTTTATTCTCGGAGACCAGTGCGGCGCAGACGTATTGAGGTATCATGAAGCCGCTGTTGACTCCGCTATTTTTCATCAAAAAGGCCGGCAGGCCGGAAAGTTTGCTGTCGACCAGCCTTGCAACACGCCTTTCCGAGATGTTTGCAAATTCCGCCACGGCTATTCCCAAGAAGTCCATGGCCAAAGCAATGGGTTGGGCGTGGAAGTTGCCCCCGCTTACAGCTTCGCCGTCGGCGGGAAAGATCAAGGGATTATCGGTGACGGAGTTGATTTCTATGTCTATCTTTTGACGAACGAAGTCCAGCGCATCCCTGCTTGCTCCGTGAACTTGCGGGATGCATCTGAGCGAATAGGCATCTTGAACTCTTGTGCCCTTGAATGCTTCGATTATTTCGCTCCCCTCTATCAATCGTCTTACGTTCGAAGCAACCGTCCTCTGTCCGAAGTGAGGTCTAAGTTCGTGAGTTCTTGAGTCAAAGGCATAGGGAACTCCGTGCAGGGCTTCCAATGACATCGCTCCCGCTATATCGGCTGCTTTTGCTAAATTTAAAGCATCATAGATGACCAACGAAGCAATGCCTGTCGTCGCCGCGGTGCCGTTATTTAAAGCAAGCCCCTCTTTGGGCTTTAATTTTATGGGCTTCAACCCTGCTTTTTCCAAAGCTAACGTTGCCTGCATTCTTTCGCCCTTGTAAAAAACATCGCCCAGCCCCAAAAGGGCGATAGCCAGATGGGACAGCGGACACAGATCTCCGCTGGCCCCCACCGAACCTTGGGAGGGTATTAGGGGGTGAATTCCTTTGTTCAAAAGGTCAACCAAAAGAGAAAGCGTCTCAAGGCTAATTCCCGAAAAACCCCGTATCAACGTGTTGATTCGAAGCAACATAATAGCCCTTACTATGTCTTCCGGGAGAGGTTCCCCAACTCCCGATGCATGGCTCTTGAGCAGATTCTCCTGCAAAATTTCGCTTTGTTCTGAGGGAATGATAACTGAAGCAAGATCTCCGAAGCCTGTTGTTATCCCATATACGACTCTTTCTTCCTGAACCCACTTTTCAACAATTGCAGCACCCCGCTTTACAAAGGCCTTTGCAGCGGGATCCAAGTTTACCTTGCAGCCACATCGGGCAACCTTGACGACGTCTTCTAATGTCAAAGAATGACCATTAAGGTGGATCGTATCCATGCATGCCCCTCCCTGAAGTCTAAAGTTTTGAATTCGCTATTTAAAGTATGCCATAAATTTACAAAAGTACAATACCCAAATCGAAACCGCAGGCAGAACATCTTCCGTCGTTAGTTACCGACAAAAGCTGAAGTTTATAGCCTCTTCTCTTAATGACCAACTTCCCGCAGCTGGGGCAGAAGGTATCAGAAAATTTTGATACGTTTCCTAAATAGGCGAATTCTAAATATCTCTTGGCAATTTCTAGCGCCCTTTCTAACAATGTAATGTCGGTAGGGGGTTTCGTCCATTTATGCGAAGGAAAATATCTGGAAATATGGAGGGGCACCCTATCTCCCAATTCTCCTGCAATCCAGGAACAGAGGGCCTCGAATTCACCGAGATCATCGTTTATGCCCGTAACCAGAAGATGGGTTATCTCTACATGGACATTGAAGCTCTTTAAAATTTGAAGCGTCTCCAATACAGGCTTGAGACCACCGCCCAATTTTTTATATGTTTCCTCATTGAAAGTTTTTAAATCTACATTGGCCGCATCTATGCGGTGCGCTATTTCTTTTAAAGGAAGGGGGTTTATGAGACCGTTTGTCACTAAGACGACTTTCACGTTTTCCTTTTTTAAAAGGGGCATCGCTTCCAAAAGATACTCATAGGAAATTAAAGGTTCATTATAGGTGAAGGCCACCGCCGGTACGCTATATTTCTTCACTAGGGATAGCAACTCCAGGGGATCAATTCTTGACAGTTTAATTTGGGGACTCCAGGTGGATATATGCCAGTTTTGGCAAAAGGGACACCTCATATTGCAACCGACAGAACCCAGGGATAGGACATCCCTTCCGGGCAGGAAATGATAAAGAGGCTTTTTCTCCATGGGATCAAGGGCAATGCTAGAAAAAAGCCCGTATGTGCTTGCTATTAATCCCTCCCCGGGGACGTTTTCGCGAATAAGGCAAAGCCCTTTTTTCCCCTCGGGAACGAGACAAGCATGGGGGCAAAGCTCGCATCTTACATTTCCGTCTTCCCAATGCCAATAGAGAGCCTTCATTTATCTTCTAACACTTCCTCGTATCTATCCACGGTAAATTTATATATGACACAACCGTCTAAAGAAAGTATACCGGCCTTCCTGGCGGCTATTTCTAACTGCTCGGCGACGGTGTTCACGCCATCGAGATTGGGAAGTAAAACCCCCTTACTGAAGCCCTTCTCCACCACCACGCCATATATCTTCGGGTCCAATTTTTCTGTCGAATCGACTATCTCCAACTCGCTTAAGACATCCACCGAAAATTTGACGTTTTCAAGTTCTTCTTCCCTTAGCGGCATAAATCTTGGATCTTCAAAGGCAGCTGCAAGGGCATTGTAAACGATCTCTGAAGATAAATCTTCCCTCACGGGACGAATGGTCCCTATGCATCCCCTCAAGCTTCCGTCTAAATTTTTAATTGAAACGAAGCATCCACGCCTTTTGTTCCACATCTCCTGGTTGGGACATATAGTCACGGCCTCGCCGGGATTTAATATCTTTTTCATCTGGCAATAATATTTAACTGCGCGCCGTGCCAGTTCCACATAGGGATGCGAATTGCCGCTCTTCAATTAATATCACCCCTTCCTTTGGTAGGCTCCCAAAGTGCAGTGCAATATCCAACACCAAAGGGCCCTTCATAGGAAAACAGGCGAATGGGCTCTCCTTCGGCCATGCCCAAAAAGGCCAAAGCTGACCGCAAACCACACTCCCCCGCCGATTCTATCTGATCTTCCGATAGCGATAAAAGTTCATCGGCACTGGAGGTCTCAAACGCTTTTACCACCAATGCATCGAATTCCTTCGCTCGCGGATGATAACCTGCAGGTGCCCCGGGAATGAGCCTGTGGGACAGGTCACCGCTAAAGACAATGCCCGCCTTTTTATCCTTTAGTTCTAAACGCCTTAACGCCCTTCCCAGAAAGTAACTTTGCTCATAACTCAACCCCAGGGGATTTGCCAAAACAAGCTTTGGCAGAGACTTCCAAGCTTTACTCAAATAATAAAGGGGGACAAAGGAAGCGTGGTCCATCTCGACCTTCTTTCCCGTCGACATCGTTACCGGCAAACCTTCTTTTTTGACATGGCCCGCTAATTCTGCGGCAAGTTCGAAGTCGCCTTCAGCTTGCAATTTGCATTCCTTGGCGCGAAACATCCCCATATCACCGGCAATGCTTTCCCCACAGATTATACTTAACCCCTTACCCATGACATGGTGGGGCGTAAGCACTACCAACGATTCCGACCTTTCGTCTTCCAGCTCGCTACAGATCCTCTGCATTCCTTCCAATGTCTTTGCAGCGGCCTTCTCTTCTCCCCTGCCAACTTCGGGTATTATTATGGGAGGATGGGGTACGAATACTGCCCAACTCCACATAGAGATCCCCTCCAAAGATTAAATTATTAACATAGCATCACCAAAGGAATAAAAACGATATCTTCTTTCTATAGCCACTTTGTAGGCTTCCATTACAAAATCATATCCGGCAAAGGCAGATACCAGCATTAATAAAGTGCTTTTTGGAAGATGAAAGTTTGTGACCATGCCATCGACAACCTTGAACTTATAGCCTGGGAATATAAAAAGATCGGTACTCCCTTTACCGAAAAGGACGAAACCCTCCTCATCGCTCGATGACTCTAAACACCTAACCACCGTAGTCCCTACGGCTATAATTCTCCTGCCTTCCTTTTTTGCTTTGTTTATCCTTTCCGCTGTATCGGACGAAATGTGGTAATCCTCGCAATGCATCTCATGTTTTCTAACGTCGTCTACCTTTACGGGACGAAAGGTTCCCGGACCGACGTGTAGCGTTACATAGGCCAATTCAATCCCGCAGGAACGAAGTTTATCCAACAGCTCTTCGGTGAAGTGAAAACCTGCCGTGGGCGCAGCAACAGAACCGTCGACGCGAGCGTACACCGTTTGATAATGTTTGGAGGCTCTGCCGTTGCCCCTTATATATGGGGGCAGGGGGACTTTCCCCTTTTTTTCGATTATATTGTAGGGGGTATCCTTTCCTTTTATCCTGACCAAACGCATGCCCCCAGAAACCCTGTCAAGCACCAATATAGAAGCCTCATCGTCAATTAACACTTCGTCGCCCGATTCCAACCGCTTACCGGGACGCACCATCGCTTCCCAATGTTCCCATGCGGAATCCTTGGGCTTTACGAGCAATACCTCCGCCTTTCCTCCGCTAGGCTTTTGGCCCAAAAACCTAGCGGGGATGACCTTGGTATCGTTGAATACCAAGACATCCCCTCTTTTTAGATATTTAATTATCTCATAAAAACAGGCATGCTCCAGGCATCTTTCGCGCCTATTTAAGACCATAAGCTTTGAGTGATCCCTCGGTTTCACGGGAGTTTGGGCGATGAGTTCCTGCGATAACTCGTAGTCATATGCTGAAACATCGTAAAGCTCTATCGTGACAGATCACCTCTTGCCATCGAATATATATTTATATTAGTAAATCTTTCGCAACTCCGTTCCAGGATAGTAATACTTAACTATCTTCTCTGCAGTCCAACCATTTTCGGCCATAGCCTTAGCTCCCCATTGAGACATCCCGATGCCGTGTCCCCAACCTCTTCCCTGAAAGACGAAGACGGAACCTCTTACACCTCCTGGCTTTGCACTATCTTCCGCCGGAGAATCCCATTGAGGCCATAGCAACTTCGGATCCTTCTTCTGCTGAGGTCTCGGCGAAGCTGCACTTTTACCCTTGCGAGCCAGTGCTTTTTGGAGATATTCCTCTTTTTTTTCCGGATGAAGAAGCATGTCGAGAAGCTCATCGGTGGTAAATGCACCCTCTTGAGTCAAGGTTATAAGTGTGGACCCCGCAGATTCTTCATTTTTGGGTTGGCTTTCTGCGATATTTCTTGCTGGCAAAGCCGATGCCCCGTCAGCTGATACGGTAAATATCGTGCTCTTCAGATCCTTAGCACCTAAGGCCATCCTGAGATCATGAGATTTTATAGTCTTCCTGCCGTTGGAACCTACGACTTCGATTAATTCAACCCTGTCGCCGGGCCCTAATTTGACAGTGTTTATCTCGTAAACAGTCCCCACGTTTATACCTGCCCTCGAAAGCCTTTTGCCGATTTCTTCGCCGCTTATCTTGAAAGACCACGACGTATATGGCGACTGATAGCTGAAAGGTTCTTGGACGGGCTTGAGATAGGGTATATCTGACCCCCATACGGACTGAACGTCCGAAGTATAACCGCCGCTATCGGAATGAAAAAAGGTAAGAGCTAGCTTACCCTGATAATAAAGCACCATTCCTTTTGTGCTTTCCACCGCCTTGGTCAATATGGGATCCTCTGCATTAACTCCTCTGTAGGGGATACAATGATCGGTATTGCAGAGGTCAAAGCCGGCATTGCCATGTCTTCCCCTTTCGGCCAAGGCATAGGTCCTTGCTGTGATAGCTTGCGCTCTCAAGACTTCTGTCGGCCAATTCGGATTGACTTCCATCTTCAATATTCCCTTTACATAGTCATCAATAGATAATTTGTTGACCGCAGTAAACGAATTGTTGCTATGTATCAACATTAAAGTTCCCCTGTAAGGCCTGTCATTGAAATAGAGCAACCCCTTGTTAGATTTAACCGTTACCGGCAAGGACAGCGTTTTTCCTCCAACGATGACCTTTGATCCGCCGCCCGATTTTACCGTTATAGTGCCCTTTGCGTTTACATGCTTTCCCGATGCATCGTAAAGGGTCAAGCTGCTTGACTTAATGGTACACGAAGAAATATTTTGGGCCAATGCCACGGATATTTGAGGTTCAGCCGCATGCCCGGCTCCCCACACTGCAAACACCAAAAAGACCGACAGGACAAATATTCTAAAAAAAGATTTCATAATCGATTCTCCCTTTCTATTTTATCTGAACCATCTGCCCAATAGATTAAGAACAACGGTCAGGATTACGCTCAAAATTAACATACTGACTATAGGAAAAAAGAACACCATGTTTTTCTTGCGGATGACTATATCTCCAGGCATATGCCCAAGGGGAAGTCCCTCCTTTCCAACGAAATAGAGCACTATACCGATGACGAGCATTATTAGTCCTGAAAAGATCAATAATTTCCCCACATCCTGCACGCCAACATCACCACCGCTCGAATTGGTTAAAAGAGGGTTAAATTATCCCCATCCAACGATCCATCTCTTAAATAGGGTATCCCCAATCTTTCGTAGGCCTTCCTGGTGGCCATTCTTCCGCCTCTTGTCCTTTCGATCAGGCCATTTCTCAACAAATACGGCTCATAAATCTCCTCTACTGTCCTTTCTTCCTCACTCATGGCGGCCGCCAATGTCGATAGCCCCACGGGTCCTCCGTCGAAAAGATTTACAATTACGTCCAACAGCTTTCTCTCCTGATCATCGATACCGTCGTCGTCTATTCCGAGCAAATCCAAGGCCTTTTTGGCAATAGCTACCGTCACCTTTCTCTCTTTTTTTGCCTCTGCAATATCACGCACTCTCTTTAACAAACGAAGAGCTATACGAGGGGTGCCCCTCGACCTTTTGGCTATCTCCATAGCTGCCTCTTCGTCGAGGTTCACTTCCAACACCGATGCTCCCCTTACGAGTATCTCGGCTAGCTCATCTGTCGAATAATACTCCAATTGCTCTATGATGCCGAAACGCCCCCTGAGGGGTGCAGAAAGCAAGGTCGGCTTCGTCGTCGCTCCAATCAGCGTAAATTTGGGCAAGGTGAGCTTAATGCTTCTTGCCATGGGGCCCTTTCCTATAATTATGTTCAGAAAAAAATCCTCCATTGCGGAATAAAGCACTTCCTCAACCTGTGGGGAAAGCCTGTGTATTTCATCGATGAAGAGCACGTCTTTGGCTTTCAATGAGGACAATATGGCAGCCAAATCTCCCGTGCGCGAGATAGCAGGCCCCGTTGTCGTCTTAAGTTCTCCCCCCATCTCGCGAGCGACCACGCCAGCTAAAGTGGTCTTGCCAAGACCTGGCGGACCGCAAAAAAGGGTATGATCCAGCGGTTCATCCCTAGATTTAGCCGCCTTAATAAACATGCTCAGCTTACCAATGACCTTGGCCTGGCCAATAAACTCACATAACCTCTGTGGTCTGATAAATACATCCTCTTCCAAGGCGAGAGGCTGCTCGCTCATCAACCTGGCTGTGTTTTTCTTCATGATGCATCACTCCGAACTGCTATCCGCTCAAGACCTTGAGGGCCTTCTGCAATAACATTTCCTCCGATTCCTCATAGATTTTGGCGTTTGTTTGCAGGCTCCCGATAGCTCTGTCTATTTCCCCTTCGCTGAAATTAAGCTCCTCTAGGGCCAATCTTACTAGCATAAGTTTATCGCCTCTTTCATATGTGCCCTTTTTACCGGTGAAGAGCTTTTTTGCCTTATCTTTTAGCTCGAAACAGATCCTTTCGGCAGTCTTACGGCCTACGCCGGGAACCTTTTCGAGCTTTTCCAGGTTTTTTTCTGCTACGATCTCTATCAGTTCTCGAGCCGAGAGCCACCTCAGTATCGAAATTGCCGTCCTGACCCCCATGCCTTTGACGTTTTTCAACATCAGGAAAAATTCCCTTTCAAAATCATCACCAAAGCCGAAAAGAGATGGACCGCTTTCGCTCACAGCCAAATAGGTGGGCAATGTCACCTTTTTGCCCAGCTCGCACAAAGAAAGGGCCTCTCTGGAACAAATGATCTCCATGCCAAATCCGGATACATCTAAAACAACTATATTTTCCTCCACGCTTACGACCGCTCCGGAGACGAACTTTATCATTCCCCCACACTATCCTTCATTTCGACATTTCCCGCAAACGCTCGATCCTCCAAAGAGACAATCCCGCAATGGCTATTGCCAGGGCATCGGCAGCATCGTCAGGTTTTGGTACGGACTCCAAGGACAAGATACATTTGACCATCTCTTGCACCTGAGATTTACTGGCTTTTCCATACCCGCAGACTGCCATCTTGACCTGCGATGGAGCGGGCTCAACGATGGGAAGCCTTTCTTGGGCAGCTAACAACAAGATGACACCCCTGGCTTGCCAAACGTTTTCCGCAGTGGTCAGGTTTTGCCCGAAGAAAAGCCTCTCCATTGCTAAAACATCGGGCCTAATCGTATTGATATGATTTTTAATTTCGTCATATATCATGTTTAGCCTATCCTGCACGGAAAGGTCAGGGTCAGTATCGATGCATCCAAATGCCAAACCCGACAAAACGCTACCTTCTTCGTTAACATACCCGAAACCCACTCGACCAATTCCGGGATCTATGCCCAGGCACAACATAAATTTAAGCGCTCTCTAGTTGTTCGAAGATCTCGTCCGGAATATCAAAATTGGCATAGACATTTTGAACGTCGTCGTGATCCTCCAAAGCGTCCAAAAGCTTCAGGAGCTTTGATGCCTCCCCCGTATCGGACACCTGAACCGTAGTTTTAGGTATCATGGCCATTTCGCAGCGATCTATGGGATATCCTTGTTTAGCGAGGAATTCGCTGACTTCGTTCAGAGCCGACGGTTCTGTATATACAATGAAAGACGAGTCTTCCTTGACAACGTCCATGGCACCTGCCTCTGCTGCCGTCAGAAGCAGTTCGTCTTCGTCAACTTGAGAGGGAATATAAATAGCCCCTCTCTTTTCGAAGATCCAGGAGACGCAACCCGCCTCTCCCAAGGAACCTCCATGACGGGTAAAGATAAAACGCATCTCCGATGCTGTGCGGTTTCTGTTGTCGGTAGTAGCCTCGACTAGAATGGCCACTCCGCCTGGACCGTATCCCTCGTACATAACATATTCGTAGGAAGCTCCCTCCAACTCGCCAGTACCACGTTTTATGGCCTTTTGTATGTTTTCCATGGGAACGTTGGCCTCTTTTGCCTTTTCAATGGCATTTTTAAGGGCAATGTTAGCAGAGGGATCTCCTCCACCCTCTCTAGCGGCAGTAATGATGGCCCTCACCAATTTTTGAAACAATTTACCGCGCTTTGAATCCTGCGCAGCCTTTCTGTACTTTATATTTGCCCATTTAGAATGACCGGACATTCACTATCACCCCTAGTCAATGTAACTCGCTTTTACGAGTCCTCAAGGAAATTCAAATTTTACAAATAGGAGGCATTCTCCGCTTGTGTTCGCTGCTCCTTCTTGCTCGCTCGACGATATCTCTGACTCTCTCATCCCCCTCCCCAGTAGTCAAATATCTGTCTACTGCATCGTAAGATGCTCCTATTTCATCTTCATCCCTTTGTCCAGGCCACAAGCCTGCAGAGGGAGCTCTCTCAATAATAGGAGCAGGTACTCCGAGATGATCCGCAAGGAGTCTGACTTCGCCCTTCAGTAGATCGCCCATGGGAAGGAGATCTACACCGCTGTCGCCGTATTTGGTGAAATAGCCCAACTCCAACTCGTCCTTATTGCCCGCGCCACACACAAGAAAGCTGCAATTTTGGGCGAAAAAATAAAGAGTTGTCATTCTAAGCCTCGGCTTTACGTTTGCTATGGCCAAAGGCTTCATCCTTTCTTTCTCAAAGGGGAGGACACCAATAAACGAATAAAACGTCGCAGTCAAGTCGACCTTTTGAACGGGCACTCCGCAACGTTCGGCCAATAAAAGAGCATACTCCTCATCCTCCGGTTGGCTCTCGCATGGCATTACTATTCCCAAGATATTATCATACCCTAAGGCATCCTTCGCCAGCAAGGCAAGAACGGAGGAATCCAGGCCGCCGCTCAACCCAAAGACTACTCCCCTGACTCCTGCTTCTTCAACTTTATCCCTTATCCAGGTCGTTATCCTTTCCCTCAAAAATTGAGGGTCTCTATAGATATTCTTCACGTTGGCACCCCCCGAAAATTTTACTATACTTAATTTTATCTGCGATGTTGATATAAATTTTAGCACAATATGGAAAAACCGCCTGATGATGGGCAAACAAAGCAGAAGAACTGAGGTGTTTGCATGCCCCTAGGATTGATATTTGATGGATACGTGGACGAACCGGCTTGCTTTGGAGTGCCTCCATATATATCGCCTTACGTCCGCTATTCCGCCGGCGTTTTAAAACTTTTTGATTACGAAATAGCCTATTATACCTGCGATCAATGGAGAGAAGATCCGAAGCCTGTGGAAGAGATGTTGAGAAGAGCAGATGTAATTGTAATCGTGGCCGGACTTTCCGTGCCCGGCCGCTACAGAGGCGGCACACCCTTGCTGTTAAGTGAACTTCAAAAAATTTCCTCTTTGAAGAGGCGGGGCTCCCTTTTTCTGGGAGGCCCGATAACTTCCGGGTATGCTTTGCGGGGCGGGAAAGAAGCCTTGGCCATTTCCGCTGACAACATCGATTTTGTCGTAACAGGCGACCCTGAAGAAGCACTATATCAATTTTTAACAAAAAATGACGTAGACCTTCGCGCCAGGAGGACGTACGAAAAGATTAGGCTTTGGAGCGTCTTGGGAAGTGAAGTTGTTAAACTGCACCCCTGGTACCCCTGGGTGATGGCGGAACTTGAGTTATCCAGGGGATGCGACAAAGGTGGTGTCCCTTGCAGCTTCTGTACCGAAGGAACTTCGATGAAAATTGAGGAAAGGCCTATCTCCGATGTATTGGACGAGATGAGGGCACTTTACAATTTTGGCATCAGAGCCTTCAGGTTTGGCAGATGTTCCAATATACTGACATATCAAGGCACAACTCATGATAACAAAAGAAAACCAAATACCTATGCCTTGAGAGATCTTTACAGTCAGGCACGAGAAGCGTGCCCCCAACTGATGACGCTTCATACCGACAACGCAAACCCTAGAACGATAGTCGATTTTCCCGATGCAGCAGCAGAAGCTATTGAAATAATATCAAAATATAACACCGAGGGCGATGTGCTTTCCTTCGGTATCGAAAATTTGCACCCCTCCGTAAGGAATATCAACAATTTAAAGGTAAACTTCGATGAGGCTCTCTTTGCCGTAAGAGTGGTGAACGAAATCGGAGGATGGAGGCCTACTCCAAGAAGCTTGCCAAAACTTTTACCTGGGCTGAACTTCTTGGTAGGGCTTGCAGGAGACAGCAACGAATCTCTAAAGCTTCACGCCGAATTTTTAGCCCGCATCCTTGAAGAAGGACTAATGTTACGAAGGATAAACATCAGAAAACCAATGCTATTTGAAAACACCCCTCTTAAAGTCCTCATCGACAAATATCCCAGCAAAATAAAAGAAAACCGTTACAAAAAATGGAAAGAATGGGTAAGAAGCCAAATCGACCAACCCCTTTTGAAACGCCTGGCTCCATTGGGCTGTATAATAAAGAATCTGCGGATCGAGGAAAAGGTAGGCAATCTTTCCTTCGGCAGGCAACTTGCTACATATCCGCTTTTGGTTGGAGTTGTCGATGATACCTTGCCTCTGGGGACCGTAATTGACTCAGCTGTCACAGACTACGGGAGACGTTCCCTTACGGCCGTCCCCTTTCCGCTGGATTTAAACAGCTGCCCGCCCGGCTCCCTCACCGCCATACCCGGAATAGGAAGAGCCCGAGCATTTCGCATAATAAGCGAAAGGCCTTTTGCCTCCTTTGAAAAACTTAAGGAAGCAATTGACGACGAAGAGGTTGCGGAAGGTTTAAAAATGTTTACAGCTTTATAGAAGTCAATTTTACAGCCGAGATTTAAACCCTCCAGACTGCAAGTGTGGAATCTTGAAAATGAACTTCCTCTCCCGCCGCTGAAAAGGACCCAAATCGCCGCTTTCCCTTCGAAAGGTAAAAAGTGCAGGCGATATTAACTTTCCAATCTCCCGCCAGAGCTTTAAGCTTAAGCCTCAATTCCGCAATTTCTTCAGCGATCGTAACGCTTGAAATAAGTAACAAGTCAGGGGCCATATTATATATCTTCCACCTCGATGGGATTTGCAATGCATCGTAGGAAAGGAGCAGGACTTTGTTGCCAAACAAATAAAATGGATAAACATCGAAGCTGTCTTTTTCCAAAATGCCGGCATCATTATATAGAAATTGCCTCAATAGCCCGTCTTGACCGACGGTAGAACCGGCAATCCAGCATATCTTTTTTGAGGCAAGGTTGGATATGTTCCGCTCTTCCTCTTCGACGCTTAGCGGGCACATAAAAACCAAATTTGTACTGCCCAAATCTTCTTTGGCGAGTTCTTCGACAGATAAAACGGTTAATGCTACACTTAAATTGTTTCTCATCTTTTCAGATCACCTTTTTTCGAGGGAGGCAAACCTACATGGAAGAGCTCGTTAGGTTTAGCATATCCATACCGAAATCATTGTTGGACGAATTTGAGAGATGGCTTCATAACCATGGCATGGTCAACCGTTCCGAGGCCCTGAGACAGATGATGCGATCTTTCATAGCCCAATCTAAATGGGAATCCCAGGAAGGAATAGTGAGCGGTACTGTAACGGTAATATACGACCATCACAGGCACGACGCCGTTTCCGAAATTACATCCATTCAACACAAATACGGTCATATAATAGTTTGCACTACCCACGTTCATATAGATCATTCCAACTGCCTTGAGGCAATCATATTATTAGGAGAAATCGACGAGATCAAAAGATTCCTGATAGACTTAAATTCATTAAAGGGGATAAAGGAAATAAGAACTTCAATGGTAAATATATAAGTACCCCAAGTGCAACCCTTTAAAAAAAGCGAGCAGGTATCCTGCTCGCTTTTTTTGCCCTTTATCGTTTACAGATTGCCTATTGTTGCCACAATTACAGCTTTTATGGTATGAAGCCTGTTTTCGGCTTCGTCAAATACCTTTGATTGTGCAGATTCAAAAACTTCTTCAGTAACCTCGTTGCCCTTGACCGCCGGCAGGCAGTGCAAAAATATGGCGTCTTTGTCAGCAAGACTCATTAAATCGCTATTTACTTGATAGGGCCTCAACAACTTGATACGTTCGGCAAGTTTTTCCTCCTCTCCCATGGATGCCCAAACGTCAGTATAGACCGCATGAGCACCCTTTACGGCTTCACGAGGATCTTCAAAGACTTCTATGACCGCACCGTGCTTTTCTCCTTCCGACCTGCACTCTTTAAGCAGCGCTTCGTCAGGATAGAGCTCTTTGGGGGCAGCTATAACAAAATGCATCCCCAACTTGGAGGAAATTATCATCAAAGAATTGGCGACGTTGTTCCTTCCGTCTCCAACGTACACAAGTTTCAATCCCTTTACGTCACCGAAATTTTCCTGGATTGTCATCACATCAGCCAAAGCCTGCGTTGGATGGTAACTATCGGTAAGCCCGTTCCAGACGGGAACACCTGCAAATTTGGCCAGTTCTTCCACTGTAGACTGCTTAAAACCTCTAAATTGTATTCCGTCAAACATCCTGCCCAATACCCTGGCAGTGTCTCTGACATCCTCCTTGTGGCCAAGTTGGATGTCATTCTTGCCCAGATATTCGGCATGACCTCCTTCGTCGAGGCAGGCCACGGTAAAGGCGCATCTGGTCCTCGTCGATGGCTTTTCGAAGATCAATGCCACGTTTTTCCCGGCTAATAAATTGCCCTTGACACCTGATCTTTTTTTTGCCTTCAGCGAAACGGCTAAATCCAATAGAAACCTTATCTCCTCAGGCTGATAATCTTTCAACCACAGCAAATGACGTCCACGCAAATTGACAGGCATAGCTCACAACCCCCTTCTCAAATTAATCTCTAAGCAAAGGCATGGACATGCATCTAGGTCCGCCTCGCCCGCGCCCAAGCTCTGCCCCTTTAATCTCATACACCTTTATCCCATTGGCTCTAAGCTCTTGGTTTGTGACCGTATTTCGCCTGTATGTCACTACCACTCCCGGCGCTATGGCAAAGGTGTTTGTGCCATCGTTCCATTGTTCTCTTGCGGCAGCAATGGCATCACCGCCACCGGTTTGAACAAAGTTGATCGTATCCAGTTGCAGGTTGCGTTTCATGGTCTCTAAAAGATCTTCAGATTCAGTCAAATCTACTACCTTTCCATTTTCGTCATAGGATATTTCCCAGACTCGCACTCTGTCCCTAATGCCCGGATATATCACAAAACAGTTTCTATCCACCATTGTGAACACTGTATCCAAATGCATATAGACTCGAACCTTGGGAATGTCAACAGCCAAGACTTTCTTTATGCCCAACTCCTTTGCAAGCTTACGCCCCACTACCTGTATTGCTCCGGGGGTTGTTCTCTGGCTTATCCCAATGGCTATGACCTCGTCAGATAAAACCAATATGTCTCCGCCTTCTATGAAATAGGGGTGTACATTGGTCGTTTCCTCTCCATAAATTATCTTCAAACCCGAAAAATAGGGATGGTGATTGAATATGTACTTTGCATATAAAGGCTCTTTCCTTCTAGCTTCGAAACGCATGACGCTTATAACGACTCCGTCCTTTATGAAAGAGAAGGGGTCGCGCTGGAAAAGGACATTCGGAAGGGGTTTGATCAGAAAATCAGCCTCTTCCGCCGTCAATAAGCAGAGGCTTTTTACGTTGCCTACGAGATCTTTGGCCTCGGAAACGGTCAAGCCGGCAATGAGTACTTCGGAAAGATCGGCTGGAGGCATCTCAAACAAAGCCTTGACAAGAGATTCCTTCAAATGATGATCCAAGGCCTCCAAAGCTAGCACCTCATCGAGCAGACACTTGCGAATTTCGTCTTCTTTCAATATATGAGCTAAGCAATTACGAAAATAAACTACCTCAATGCCGTTGTCCCGTAGCAGATCAGCGAAGGCATCGTGCTCCTTTTGGGCTTCTTCCACCCAAAGGATATCGTCAAAGAGCAATTCGTCCTTGTTATCGATGGTCAAGCGGGACAACTCCAAGCCGGGCCTGTGAAGAAGCACCCTTCTAAGCTTTCCAATTTCCGAGCCGACATACAATTTTCTGCCGCCGTCATCCACTTCTCTCACCACCGTCGGATGAAATATAATAAACAAACTTACATCAAAAGTTTATCATATTTATTCAAAGCTTAAAAGGGCGCTTCCGTTAAATCAATATGACAAAGCCCTCACCGTCTATGTCCTTCTTATCCGGACTGTTATTTCACTCGCCGCTAACGGCCTCTTTTGCTGAATCAATCGATACGCAATTTTTATTATCAGAGGCTAGGAGATTACCTCTCTTTATCTCCATTGTCGTGATCTTCTTCGGTTTAAAATGATTGGACAAATATTCGAACGCTCTCCAGGGATCCGCCTTATCACCGCAAGTGAAGAGGTCAATGGCAGCGTAACCAAACTCCGGCCAGGTATGAATGGCCAGGTGCGATTCCGAAATCACCACAACACCGCTAACACCGTAAGGTTCGAATTTCCTGAATGCCACATCCACTACAGTGGCACCGGTACGTTCTGCTGCTTTGATCATGGCATTTTGAATTCCCCTCATATCGTCGAGCACATCGTACTCGCAATCGTAAGCTTCCATCAAAATATGTCTTCCAAGCGCTTGATTATTGGTCAACGCTGTCACCTCCCAACGTGATTAAAACCTCGCGTACAATTTTTGCCCCCAATAAAGACGTTATATTATTCACGTCATTTGGGGGAGAAATCTCTACCAGGTCAAAGCCTACTACGTTCAATCCCTTGATATCCCTAAGTACGTCGAAAAGATCTGAAACGCCTATGCCGTTCGGTTCAGGAGTGCCGGTTCCGGGAGCTACAGAAGGGTCTAGTACGTCTATGTCCAGGCTTACATATACGGGGCTATCGCCAATTTCGTCTATCACCTTCCTCAAAGGCTCAGACAGCTGCATCAAATGAAGATCAGTGTTTCTTTTCCCCCATTCGATTTCTTCCTTAGAACCAGAACGTATCGCAAATTGGTGCAACCTTTTTGCCTTGGCCAAACATTCGGCTACCCTTCGCATGACAGTAGCATGGCTGTATCTGCTTCCTAAATAAAAATCGCGCAGATCGGCATGGGCATCGAAATGAAGGACNNGAAGGACGTGCAGATCGGAATACTTTGAAATCACACCTCTAACCCCGGCAAGGCTTACCAGATGATCTCCTCCGATCATCAAAATCCTCTTTCCTTTGCCTGCAAAGGAAGTGACCACCTTCTCGACTTTCGTCAAATAGCTTTGCACATCGCCGGGCGATAGAAAGACATTTCCCAGATCGACAAAGGATACGTTCTTGAGATCTCCACCGAGGGATGGAGAATAGCTTTCGATGTGATGGGATTCACATCTGATGACATCAGGAGCATATTGAGCTCCCCCTCTTCTCGACACCGTCGCATCGGAGGGAGCGCCAAACATAACCCATTCGGCACTAGCGAAACCAAACCCGCTCTCTAAAAATCGAGTCAATCCGCTTTTGCCTCCTTCAAGCTGTCCCCATCTATAATTTCCCAAACAAAGGGAGGCAACTTAAAGGCTGAAGAATGCATATCATCACTATAATATTTTGTACCTTTTGGTGCCGATCTTCTTTGAATTCTGGGATCTATACTTTTGCTTCCCACTGAATAGGTCCAAAAACCGGTGGGATAGGTTGGTACAGCACCCCAAGCCAAATAAACGTTTTCGAAGACGCTTCTTAAGCCCTTAACGGCCTCGCTGAGCAACTTAGGCTCAGCAAAGGGGGATTCCGTCTGAGCTATCATTAACCCCTCGTCCTTTAACGCCTTGTGAACATCCTTATAAAATTCGGGTTCGAAAAGACCGCTGGCAAAATCTACGGGATCGGTGCTGTCGATTATTACGATATCGAACTCGTTGAAACGCTCTTTTACGTATAAAAGGGCATCCATGGGCTTGATTTCGACTCTATCGTCCTCTAAAGCGCAAGAAACGTTTGGGAAAAAGGTCCTCGATGTATTAATGACGTCTTCGTCAATGTCCACCAAAGTTACTTTTTTCACGGACTCATGCTTTATTGCCTCGCGCACTACCCCTCCGTCCCCACCACCGATGACCAATACCCGCTCAGGACAGGGGTGTGCACATAGCACCAAGTGAGCCATCATTTCGTGGTAGCAAAATTCATCGTTTTCGGTGAGCTGAATCGCTCCGTCCAAAACCAAGACCTTGCCGTATTGATCCGTATCAACTACCAATATGTGCTGATAGGGCGATTGTTTATTCAAAAGCACATCCCTGATCCTCAGGCCAAGCCTTAGATTCGGCGTTTGATATTCCGTAAACCACAGATCTGCTACCCTGCGTTCCATCGCGCCCATCGCTTAATATCCTCCACCTGTGGTTTCATAAAAGAGAGGGCATGCCGCGATTACAGAACCGCATCGTTCTACTTTATGCTCTACTGACTTGACCTTTACCTCTTTTAAGGCCAAACCGCGCATTTCAAATGCTTCACGGACCATTTCCTCCACCTTAAGCGCCGCTTCATCCTTGGTGCAAAAGCCGGAAAATTCCATGATCATTCCAAAAGAAGAGGGATCTTCCGGGATCCCAACGCCAATCGCCGCCGAGATGATTTCACCGGGAACATCGCTCGTCAAAGATCCATATGCTATAGGAAGCAACGAACCGGCAGGTAGTTTGAAAACATCTTCAAAGGCACATTTCGGAGGCAGTACACTGCTAACCCGCAGTAGGTTCATATTTCCTATGCCAGCATCCAGAAGAGCGGCGTCGAAGGCGGTCAACTTCTTATTGCCTTCTCCATGGCCAACCACCAGGGTAAATTTCGTTGGAATTGGTAGCATTGGGCATACCCTCCTTGATTGAATTTTTAGTTTCCTTCCTTTAATTAAGAGCGGATTACATTATAACCTCCAAGGGGGGTGTGTCAATCAGAAATATAGCATTTTTTTACAAAAAATACATTCAGCATTATTCCCGTCAAAGATGCCTCGCAGGCCTTCCCGTTAACCCCATAATATCAAACATGTTATAATCACTTCTGTTATGAGGAAGAGGTGCTTAGGAGGTTTGATTAAATGAAAAAAACCGACAAGGATGCGAGAAAGGGTCAATTTGCCCTCATCGTAATATACGGTCTGCTATTTCTCCTTTCCATCCTCTTTATTGTCGGCGCCGGGTGGGCTTTGAAGCTGTCCTTCGATTTACCTTCTTCAGAAGAGCTTATCGCCTTCGATCCGAGCCTGTCCACAGTGATATACGATAGGAACGGAAAGGAGATTGCCAGGTTATTTAAGGAAAACAGGACCTGGGTGTCGTTGGAGAAGATATCTCCCTGGCTGATAAAGGCTGTTCTAGCTGCAGAAGACGATAATTTCTACGATCACAGAGGAATAGATATAAAAGGAATTATTAGGGCTGCGTCGGTAAATTTGACAAAAAGAGGGACATTTCAGGGGGGCAGTACCATCACCCAACAACTTGCAAGGAATTTATTTCTTTCCAGAGAGAAGACATTGGAGCGAAAAATGAAGGAAGTCATATTGGCCTACAGAATGGAAAGGCTTTACTCTAAGGACCAGATCCTTGAGATGTACCTCAATACTGTATATTGGGGACACGGAACCTACGGCATATACGCCGCTTCCTATAACTACTTCGGAAAGGACCCTTTGACTTTGACGTTACCAGAGGCAGCCATGTTAGCCGGTTTACTTCCTGGACCGGAATATTACACCCCTTTAAGGCACCCCGATAGAGCAAAAGTAAGACAGTCTTACGTGCTTAAGAGAATGGAAGAACTGGGGTTAATTGCCTCGGAGGATGTCGAGAGGGCTCTTGAAACGGAACTGTCTTTCACCAAAAAAAGGCAACCTACGTTAAACGAAAATCCGGCTCCATATTTCGTTTCTTATGTACTATTCAATCATCTGCTCCCAAAATATGGACCGGAAATTGTATATCAAGGTGGTTTGAAAATTTACACGACACTCGACCTGGAGCTTCAAAAAGCTGCTCAAAGCGCCGTTTCTAAACTCAAAAGCGAAGGGGCCCTCGTGGCAATTGATCCAAATACCGGCGAGATTCTCGCTATGGTTGGAGGCAAGGACTTCGACAAAAGTAAATTCAACAGGGCTGTCCAAGCTTACAGAGAGCCGGGGTCGGCGTTTAAGCCCATCGTATATACGGCTGCCCTCAGTAATGGAATCCGACCTGTAGATCGAGCTCTTGACGCTCCCTTATCCTTTCCTAATGGTTGGCAACCAACTAATTATGGAAACAAATATAGCGGAGAATGTACCTTGCTTGACGCGCTGACCTATTCTTACAACACGGTAGCCGTTCGCGTTGCCCAACTGATAGGTATAAACGAAATTATCGAAACGGCAAGAAAGATAGGCATAGAAAGCCCCTATCTGCCTTATGACCTGTCGATAGCTCTTGGGTCAGCCAGCGTGACGCCAATGGAACTGGCAACGGCATACAGTGTTTTCGCTAACGGCGGATATCGAATAGAACCCTTCTCGATCAAAAGAGTTGTCGATTTCAGGGGAAAAACCCTGGAGTCAAAGGGCCCAAACCTGGTGAGTGCCATAGACCCATCGATAGCTGTATCCCTTCGATCCCTTTTGATGGACGTGGTAAACAACGGAACCGGAAGGTCAGCCAAAATTCCCGATTACGAAGTTTTTGGCAAGACGGGAACTACTAACGAGTGGCATGACGCATGGTTTGCAGGAGGCGTCCCCGGTCTGGTATGCGTCGTATATGCCGGACATGACGACCATAGAACTCTAGGTTACGGCAATACCGGAGGTCGCGTAGCTGCTCCCGTATGGAAGGATTTTATGTCCCAAGCCGTAAGGATAGCCGATCTGCAAAGACATTTCTCCCTTGCGGGGATAATAGGCGAAAAGGTTTTACAGGTGGAAATATGTCGTGAAACTGGATATCCGGCAAGTCCGGGCTGTCCAGAGGGAGCAACGATTTTGCTTCCCGTTGATCAAATACCTACAAGAAACTGTCCTTATCACGGAGATTATAGCAGTATGTTTCTAGAAGCCTACGATCCAAACGAACCAAAGCTTTATCTCATATCCGGAGATGACCTATTACTTGCGGAATATGGGATGAAGTCGTCTGTCTACGCATCTTTCCCGAGAACCGATGAGCCCGCTTCGAAAGGGGAGTCCTTCCCGTCCCCTTCAGAGATTCCCAAGCCTCAAATAGTGGAACCCAAGGGCGAACCGCCATCTGAGGAAACCAAGAAGGTACCTCACGAACCTACTCCGGAAGATATCGATAAACGATATCAGGAATTGCTCAAGGAGTATGGGTTGGTAGATTAATATCGAGAGGCCAAGGCGTGGGCACCGCTATGGCTTCAAAGAAAGTCAGGGCATATCTGTCGGTCATGCCTGAAATGAAATCTATGACACGTGTTGTTTTGTTTGCCTCCACGTCGGTAAACTCCATGGAATCCAAAATTTGAATGTTCGACATAATATATTCGAATATAGTGCTTAAAACGTACTTTACCTTTGGCCTTTCCTTCTCGGCTTGAGGCCCGGAATATACCCGATTAAAGAGAAACGTCCTGAGCAATTCCATTGCTTCCAGGGCAGTGTCGCTAAAATAAACGCCACTTTCGCCGCTATTTTGAATAACGTCGGTTACCAAGGTTCCAATCCGTTGGCTATGGCCAACGCCTAATATACGGATCACGTCCCTTGGAACTTCTTCAAGGGCAATCAAACGAGCCCTTAGAGCATCATCCAAATCATGATTCAAATAAGCGATAGAATCGCTCACTCTCACAACCCAGGCTTCCAGAGTCGACGGGGTTGACAGCTCTAAACCCTTATGTACATCTATTTGCCCCTTGCTATGCTGCAATATCCCTTCCCTGACTTCCCAAGTGAGATTTAGCCCCCTGCCCTCTCTCTCCAAAATTTCAACAATCCTCAAGCTTTGCCTGGCATGGTGAAATCCCTTTAATCCATTTTCCCGCGCCAACACGTCCAACGCCTCTTCTCCCATATGACCAAATGGCGTATGCCCGAGGTCATGACCCAGAGCTATTGCTTCCGTCAAGTCTTCGTTTAATCGCAAAGCCCTGGAAATTGTCCTAGCGATCTGAGCAACCTCTAGGGTATGGGTCAATCGAGTCCTGTAATGATCACCTTCTGGAAGCAGCAGGACTTGCGTTTTATATTTCAACCTCCTGAAGGCCTTGCAATGGATGATTCGATCTCTGTCCCTTTGATAGCACGTCCTTATTGGACAGGGAGATTCCGGTACTTTTCTGCCTCTGGATTCGGAACTTTTGGAAGCGTAGGGGGCTAATATCTGCCTTTCCATCGCTTCCCAAACTTCTCTTGAAGTCAACTCTCTACCACCTCATAGATTTAGATAATCCATAATTTCTTGAGCTGTTTCCTCGACAGCCTTGTTGGTTACATCGAAGATCTTCGCCTTTAGCTCTTCCATTATTTTCTTTGCGTAACCGAGCTCTTCTTCTATTCGTTCCTGTCTGGCGTACATAGACACGCCGGGATCCAACCCAAGAACTTTCAACCTCTCTACTCTAATTCTCCTTAACTTTGCAGGATCGATGGTCAACCCTATTATTTTCTCCCCTTCAACCTCGTAGAGCTCGCCGGGGGGAGGGCTTTCGGGAACCAAGGGCATGTTGGCAACCATTAAGCCCTTATGGGCCAAATACATTGCTAAGGGCGTTTTCCCGCTTCTTGAAACCCCGACAAGGACTATATCTGCATCCTTTAGAAGCTCGGGGCTTTTGCCATCGTCGCATTTAATTGCAAACTCGATGGCCTTCACTCTTCTGAAATATTCTTCGTCCATCCTCCTCATTAGACCGGGAGTTTCCCTTGGTGGTGACCCTATCTTCTTTTCCAACGTCCCAAGAATGGGACCAAGGACGTCTATAAAATCTATATTGTGGATTTTCGCCTCCTTTGCCAGCATATTTCGCAACTGATGATCGACTAATGTGGCTATGATCAGGGCATTCTCCCCTTGAGCCCTCCTTATTATTTCCATAAGGCGATCCTGATTGTTCACATATCTAAAACGCACCATCTCGCTATCCTTGCCATTGAACTGACTCGTTGCTGCCTTAGCCACATGCTCAGCCGTCTCGCCGGTAAAATCAGACACTATGAAAATTTTTACACTCATATTAGTCTCACCCGATTTATTCTCTTATAGTCCCGAGATCGCCGATCAAGCGGAATAAAGCGTCGCATTCCGCAAGCAAAGAAAGCCTGTTCATTTTGATAAAGGGGTCATCGGCCATCACCAGCACTTCCTCGAAAAACCTCGATATAATAGGTTCTAATTCCAAAAGCGAGCTAATGATCCTATCCCAGTCAAAGCTTTTCAAAGCATCCCGCAAAACCGGAGTTATAACGCTGATTTTATGATATAACTCCTTCTCGACCTCGCTTTGAAAATAACTTTCATCAATCTTGCCCTTGCCGGTGTCAAGACCGGAGGCCTTTGCCAAAATATTTCTTACCCTAACAGCAGCGGTAGCCAGACGTTGGAACCACTCCTCATTTCTTACCGATTCCAGCTTTTCGGCAAGCTTCAAGGCCTGCAAGGGTCTCTGCCCTATTACGGCAAGGGAAAGCGTTGCCACGTCGTGGGAAAAACCTTTTTCTCTCAACTGCACATATAGCCTTTGCTTTAAAAAATCCATAACCTTTTGCCCAATGTTCTCCTCGCATTTCAGTATAACGGAAGTTTTCTCGACAAGGCTTCCTAAGTCTACGTCCATTTCTAGGCCAATTATCAATTCGTTTAAACACCTAGCGGTCCTTCTCAAGGCATATGGATCTTGAGATCCTGTTGGAAGCAAGTCCATTTTGCCGCAAGATACAATGTTGTCGATCCTGTCGGCTATGCCGACGATCGCACCAATTACATCCTTTGGTAAGGCATCTCCCACGAAGGCAGGGAGGTATTGTTCGTGCAGGGCACTGGCCACTCTTTCGTGTTCACCGTTTGCTTTGGCATACTCCCTGCCGATCACACCCCTAAGTTCGGGGAATTCATAGACCATATTTGTCACCAAATCCGCCTTAGAAAGGAAAGCAGCTCTCTCCACCAAATCGGCCACTTCCTTACCACAGTCTAACTCCTTGCATAAATGAAGCGCTATATCCTTAACCCTAACGACCTTATCCAACAATGTACCAAGAGATTCATGGTAAACTATGTTTTGCAGTTCGTTAACCCTTGCTGCTAACGGCTTTTTCAGGTCCTCGTTATAGAAAAAGACAGCATCGGAAAGCCTTGCCCGGAGAACCCTTTCGTTTCCTTCCTTTACAACGTCCATGTCGGTAGCCATATTATTGCTCACTCCGATGAAGGCGGGTTGCAATTTCCCCGAGTCGTCTCTTAGAGGAAAATATTTTTGGTGATGAATCATAACAGTAATAAGGACTTCCTCGGGAAGCGATAAAAATCTTTCTTCAAATGTTCCCATAAAGGGGAAGGGATACTCAACGAGGAATACGTTCTCATCTACCAAATCTGGAGGGAGCATAGCTTTGACATGGTTTTCCCTTTCTATGGCCCTTATCCCGGAGAGGATCTTCTCCTTCCTCTTAGCATGATCTACGATTACGTAATTATCGTAAAGCTTCTCAAGATACTCGTCGGCAGAGTTTATCTCGACGTTGCTCGAGCCTAAAAACCTGTGACCACGGCTTAAATTTTTGCCGACTAAATTGCCCAACTTAACAGGAACTGCCTCTTCTCCGTAAAGACACAAAAGCCAGCGGATGGGCCTTACAAATTTGAACCCCGGATCAATCCAATACATGTTTTTGGGAAATACCAACCTCCTGACCAATCTTTCAAGTAGCGAAGGTAAGATCGAAAGGGTTTCCCTGCCTTCCTGTCTTATAACTGCAAAAGCATAAAACTGGCCGTTAATCTCTTGCCTTTTTAGAGATTCAACGGGTACCCCTCTGCTTTTGGCAAAACCTATAGCTGCCCTTGTGGGGTTGTTGTAATCATCAAAGGCTTGACTCCACAGAGGACCTTTGATTTCTTCGATCAGGTCTTCCTGCTTCTCCGCAAGTCCTCTTAAGAGTAAAGCAATCCTCCGCGGAGTTCCGAAGCTTTCCATAACATCATAGCTCAAACGTTCCTTTTGAAACTCATCGTAAGCTATCTTCTTGATCTCCTCTAGTGCCCAGGGCATAAATCGGGCCGGAATTTCTTCTGTGCCAATCTCAAAGAGTAAATTTCTCGCATTCATCTCCCGATCCTCCCGACAAATTAAGAATTAACGCGCGCAAACTTCTTCACAAGCGGATAACCTGCAGCTTTACGTTGTTCGAGATACCCCTGGCAACATAAAGAAGCGATAGCCCTTACTCTACTGATAAAGCCGGTCCTCTGAGTGATGCTTATTGCGTTTCTTGCATCCAACAGATTAAATGTATGAGAGCATTTTAAAACGTAGTCGTAAGCCGGAAGTACCAATCCTTTTTCTATTAGACGTTTCGCTTCGGCTTCATACATATTGAACAACTTAAAAAGCATATCTACATCGGCTTCGTCGAAGTTGTATATTGAATGCTCGACTTCCCCTCTATGATGTATGTCTCCATAGGTAATTTCATCAACCCAGCGTAAATCGAACAAGCTGTCGACTTTTTGAACAAACATGGCTATACGCTCAATTCCGTAAGTGATCTCAGCTGGAACGATGTCCATATCTATTCCGCCAACTTGCTGAAAATATGTAAATTGCGTGATCTCCATACCATCAAGCCAAACTTCCCAACCCAATCCCCATGCTCCAATGGTGGGGGATTCCCAGTCATCCTCGACAAATCTAATATCGTGTTCCGCGGGGTCGATACCAAGCGCCTCCAAGCTCTGGAGATATATCTCCTGTATGTCTTCAGGGGCAGGTTGAATTATTACTTGATACTGGTAATAGTGCTGCAACCTGTTGGGGTTTTCGCCATAACGACCATCAGTAGGCCTTCTGCAGGGTTCCACGTAGGCAACCCTCCAAGGCTCGGGACCCAAAACTCTCAAAGTAGTTGCGGGGTTCATCGTGCCGGCCCCAACTTCAATATCGTAGGGTTGCTGAATAACGCAACCTTGTGAAGCCCAAAATCGCTCCAATCTAAAGATGACCTCTTGGAGGTTCACATCAGATTCCTCCCATCCCTATTAAAAATTGAAAGTTCTAAGGATAACCTTATGCCAAACTCAACCTCAATATATCCCTGAGCTTTCTATTATAAACCACGTAATTGGCCCTTGGCTTTACCTGTTGAATCCATCTGACCAGACTTTCGCGAGGAAGGGCGAAGGCAAAAACTATTTCACGCAACTCCTCTTTGGGAATGATCAACTCGTCCTTATTAGAGCGACATTCCTCACAGAAAACGACATCTCCGTCCCAATAGGCGGTCGTGACTTCTTTCCCACAAGAAGCGCACCTGATGAGCTCCGGTGCCAATCCCCATTTTTTCATCCATCTGTAAAGGAAGCGCCATTCTATCATACTCCCGTCAATATTCCCTTCCAAGAGACAGAGAGAATCGTAAAAAATAGCCATTACTTCATTGCAAGGTTGTAGTGGCAGCAAGTACTTTGTCAGAAGATTGGCCCAAATCATGGCCTTCTCCAGCTTGTCGGGATTTGACCTGATCTTCCAATGATCTTCCTTGACCTCTATGTCCCGCAAATAAAGCTGTTTAGGGCTTTTGTAACAACCGAAATGACCCCAAATCAAAGGTTCTGTAGCTCCGCCAAAACGTCTCCTACCCCGAGCAGCTCCTGGAGCTAAGATCCACTGGGGACCAAAATCTCTAAAAAGGTTGTATAACCTAATGTCCCCTTCGTTCGTCTCATATCTTTTCAGGACGACCCCCGTCAACTTATAGAAACCCTGTCTCATGATTGCCAATTAAATTATGCTCACTCGATAAAATTTAAGCTTCTCTATCTTCTGGGTTTTCATCCTTCTCCGACTCCTTGGAGGGGATATGAACTTTACTGAACCTGAGCCTTTTAACCCTATGTTGGTCGACCTCCATAACCTCGATGTTCCATTCTCCGTAAATAAAGGACTCCCTTGGGACAGGAAACCTTCCGAAGTGACTTAACACAAATCCGGCCACGCTATCGGCGTCTTCGCACTCGAAGGGGTAGTCCAGATATTCGCTCAGATCCTCCAAATTCACCAATCCATCCACAACATATACGCCCTCGGATTCTTTATAAATGAGAGGAACCTCGGTATCATATTCGTCCTGTATCTCACCTACAATTTCTTCCAACAAGTCCTCCATGGTTATCAGCCCGGCAGTGCCGCCGTACTCGTCAACCAGTATGGCCATATGAACTCTCCTGCTCCTCATGATGTCGAAGAGATCGCTAATCTTGATACTCTCGGGAACGAAGAGGGCTTCTCTAATATAATTGATCACGGCATCGTCATAGTTTCCGTTATATAAGGGCATGATGATATCCTTTACATACAGTATGCCCTTTATATGATCGATATCTCCTTCGTATACGGGAACTCTGGAATGTCCGTACTGGCGAAAGGTCTCGATAGACCCTCCTACCGTAGTCATATCGGGTATGGCAACCATGTCCATCCTGGGGACCATGACTTGATATGCCCTCGTATCCTCAAAGGAGATGATGCCCTTTATCATTCTCCTTTCATCGTCCTCAATAGCCCCCGATTCCTCGCCTATCTTGAGCATTTCTTCAATGTCTTCTCTGGTTATGAACGCTCGTTGCAAAGAGAGATCGAGATGAATCATCTTCCCAAGAATTTTCATTATAAGTGTTACGAGCCAGACTAAGGGGGAAAGTATCAACCAAACAAACCTCAAAAAGGGCAGGAAAAAAACGACAGCCTTTTCCGCATGGGTAATGGCTAGAGTCTTTGGCAATATTTCGCCGAATATCAGAATAATAAAGGTCATTAGAAGAATAGCGATGGGCAAGCCCTTATCGCCGAAAAAATATACGGCAACCGAGGTGGCAACAGCACTAGCCGCAATATTCACCAAATTGTTGCCTATCAGCGTAACCGTTAGAGCGCGATGAATATCTTCGATTAACCAAGATATTGCCTTGGCTCTTCCGGCAGGCCTCTTTTCCCTTATGGCAAGCAGCTTACCTCTGCCTGTCGCGGTAATCGACGTCTCCGAAGCCGAAAAAATTGCCGACAGCACTAAACAAAAGACCAACAAATAGATACTACTAGGCAGGTCGGTATCCACCTTAAATATCGCCCTCCCTATTTGTTATTAAATATTCCTCTTGTTTTTTCCACATTATAGCCTCTTCTTCCGGCGTAGCATGATCATACCCCAACAGATGTAGCAACCCGTGCACATAGATCAACTTAAGTTCTTCCTCGGGGTTTTTCCCCAAAACACGGGCATTTTCCGCAACTACATGGGGACATATTACGATATCCCCCAAGGACACCTCGCCTGCAATTTCTTCCGGCATGCAAAAGGTTCCCTCTTCTTCCCACAAAGGAAAGGACAGGACATCCGTCGGTTCGTCTATACCTCGATGCCTTTTGTTCAATTCCTGCATTCTTTCCGGCCCAAGAAGAGTCAAAGATATCTCAATTGATACATGAGGGTCAAGGCGTGAGGTCCTCAGTTCTCGGCTTACAACCTTATCAGATAGTCCTTTGAATTCTTCTAGCATTTTATCGGTAATTTCAAAGTCGCGCAATTCTTCATCGTTGACGTCTAAATTGATGTTCAACCCTGCCCCTCCTTCACTATTTTCTTTCTTTAATTTGTCTAGTATGATACATTGACATCAACGTCTTGACAAAAGCCTGCTGTATGTCGTTAAGATCTCTCATCGTCAAGTTCACCTCGTCAAGCTGCCCTTCCTTTTTTTTGACCTCTATTACCTGTCGTATAGCATCGTTCAAAGCAGGAACGTTCAGAACCGAGGAACCCAAAGCACGGACTGCCGCTTCAGTCGAGTCTGCCAGCATAAGCAAGGCAGTTTCCTTCGAGCGTGGTTTGGGGCCTGGATAACAGTACTGATCTCTTTCAACATATTCCTCTCTCTCCTTTGCCCTATTATAAAAATAGGACAAACAGGTCGTACCGTGATGTTCGGTGATAAAGTCTATCATTGCGCTGGGCAACCCATACTCCTTGGCCAGATTAACCCCATCTTGAACATGAGAGAGTATAACCAAGGCAGAAATAGAGGGAGACAATGTGTCGTGGACATTTTCTCCCTCTATTTGATTTTCTATGAAGTACTGAGGTCTTTTAAGCTTCCCTATATCGTGATAGTATGCCCCCCCTCTGACCAAGAGAGCGTTTGCCCCTATCCTCTCTGCTGCAGCTTCGGCCAATGTACTCACCGTCATGACATGATGATACGTACCCGGAGCCTCAATTTGCAACCTTTTGAGCAAGGGGTTGCTGGGATGGGTCAATTCCATCAACCTAATGGGAGATACGACATCAAATATGCCTTCGAAAAGGGGCAACAACAATAGGAAGGCTCCGCTCAAAAGAAAAATCGCTATCAGTATAATCAAGGTTTCTTTAGCCGTGGGGACATTGTAGAAGACTCCCATGAACACAAACCATAAGGCCATGGCTCCAAGGCCAACCATGAGAATCCTTAAAAGGGCCTTTCCCCGCGTTGTCGGCTTATCTTTGAACAAGGCATGGGCTAACACGGTGATCAGCACTACGGGTAACATGGCATATAAGTAAGTAAAACTGTTAGAGGAACTCACCATTACGCCCAGTAATCCACCGCTTAAACCCAGATACATCGCACTTATAAAGGGCATTGTCATGTAGCTTAACCCCACAATAGGCAAAATGCCAAGCCCGCTGCAAAAGTGATTTACTCTTGCCATACCAAACTGCAATATCCAAGCGAAAAGCAGCAGGGAGACGAAATAAGTCATCTTTCTGGCCGAGGTCTCCCTCCATTCCCGAAGGTCCGTATACCTGTGCAAGAAAGTCCAAAGAAAGACGATAAAAAGCGACAGAAGAAGCTGCATCCAGGGAAAACGCTCCTCCAAATACCCTTGAGATTTTAGGATCTCGGCAATTTCTGGAGTTATGACATCTCCTTTTCTGACTAACAACGCTCCGGGTTGAAGCAACCTCTCTATCGGATCGATGCCTGACCGATAAAACTCCCGAACCAGAGAAGTCGCCTCTGCGTCTACTTTCACCGCCAGATCAAGGAGATAGCTAAGTATTTGATAGACTATGTTCTGATCTGCTATGGATAAATCGGTATCCGATAAATACCTCCAAAGATCTAGCTTGAGATCATTACCGTCAATGATATCGCCATTAAAGACGATGAGACGAAGCCCCAGATCGCGGGTAATGCCCAAGATCCCCTCTCGTTTCTGAGCAGGCATAGTGTTCAATATATCTGCCAGCCCCTTCGGAAAATAAAGCCATGTAGAGGACTTGTTTATCTCTTCAAGTACGGTCTTTACAATGGGAAGCAGAGAGACGTCATGGACGACTACCCCAAGAACCCTTGAAGCCTGGCCTTCCCTTAACTGCTCGGTGACAGCTTCGTCCACATAAACGACATCAGATAGGACATAATAATCCCTTGCGGATGGAGAGCCTACCTTGAAGCCCTTGCTGGCCACATCCAGCTTCCATCCCCAAAAGAGCAATATCCCCGCAATAGTAATTACGATTAGGCGTAAAAACCATTCTAAACGTAACGAATCTCGAGTTAGCGCAACAGCTACCTTTTTAGGATAACTGTTGATTGTTCCCCCTTTTCTTCTCGTAAACTTCATATGCCTCAACTATCCTTTGCACCATATCGTGACGTACGACATCGTAATTTGTAAGCCAAACGAACTCTATCCCGGCAACTTTCTCCAAGACATTTTGCACCACTTTGAGACCCGACTCTTTCCCGGGAGGTAAGTCGATTTGCGTTATATCTCCAGTTACTACGACCTTCGAGCCAAAGCCCATTCTCGTGAGAAACATTTTCATCTGCTCCGGTGTAGTATTTTGCGCTTCATCCAAAATTATAAAGCTGTCATTTAGAGTTCTACCGCGCATGTACGCCAATGGTGCCAATTCTATCACATTTTTTTCCAGATATTTCATAAATCGCTCTGGAGAGAGCAAGTCGAAAAAGGCATCGTAAAGCGGACGCAAATAGGGCTCGACCTTTTCTTTTACGTCTCCCGGCAAGAAACCCAGCCTTTCTCCCGCTTCCACCACAGGCCGCACCAAGACTATCCTGCTTATGGCAGAGGCTTTAAGGGCAGCTACCGCCATAGCTACCGCAAGATATGTTTTGCCAGTACCAGCGGGACCTATAACGAAAACTACATCGTTACGCTTGATCGCTTCTATGTATTTTTTTTGCCCAGCTGTGCGGGGTCTCACTGGTTTTCCTCGCGAAGTTAAATATATTATCTCCTCGTAAATGGAAAGGAGGTCGATCTTACCTCCTTGGGTCATGACATTCATTCCATACTTGACCTCAGCAGGAGTAAGCCTGTAACCCTTTTCGGCGACCTCCACCAGCTGTTCGAGGAACTTTACGACCTGCTTGACGACTTCGATATCCGGACCGTGAACTTGAATTTCGTCTCCCCTCACCGTTATGCGAACAGGAAACCTCTCTTCCACGGCCCTGATGTTCTCGTCCCTTTGGCCCAAAATTTTCTCTAGAACCCTTTCGTCTGCCACCACGAGGATTTCGGGCCTGGATCCTTCACGATTGATAGCCTCATCTTTAGAACTCAAAGAACTCATCAACGATGATTGAATTCCCTCCCCATATCTTATTGAACGCTTTCTACGGACGCCACGATGTCCGGAAGGCGATCTTTCAAGACGTTCTCAACCTGAAATCTCAAAGTCTCTCTGGCAAAGGGGCATCCTCCACAAGCCCCCGTGAGCCGTACCATGACCTTCTTTTCGGTTTCATTGTAGCCTACGAATTCTATGTCCCCTCCGTGAGACACCAGAGCCGGTCTAATATCTTTCTCTAAAACATCTGTTATGTTCTTTTGCACTTGAGTCATGATCGATATTTCCTCCTTCTTACGCATCAAATATAACCCTATACAGGGTAGGCTACTCCTTCGACAACTTCCTCAAACCCTACATCCCTTTTTAAGGTCCTGGCGAATTTTCTAATCAGAAAATCCTTGGCCACGTTTGGAAATAAGGCATAACTCAAAACGTCTTCCGGTTGCAGTATCCATGGTTCTACGGCCTTGCGGGCTTCCTCCAAACCGGGCGGCAAAATCTCGCCAGGTCTGCATGTTATGGGCTTTTCTTCGCCAATGACCTTCTTCGCCACTTCAGGGTCAACCGGTGCAGGGGGCTTGCCATAGTAGCCCAGGAAGTACATTTTAACTTCATTTGGAACCATATGCCACCTTTTTCCTACCAACACGTTCAGCGTGGCTTGAGTTCCGACGATCTGGCTTGTAGGGGTAACCAGAGGAGGATATCCCATTTCCCGACGAACCTTTGGAACTTCCTTCAGAACTGAATCGAGTTTATCCAAAGCATTCTGTTCCTTAAGCTGGCTTACCAGGTTCGAATACATACCCCCGGGAATTTGGTAGATCAGGACATTGATGTCCACTCCGGTCAAGCCTACGATTAAGTCTTCGTTTTTCTTTCTTACCTCTTTGAAGTGATTGGCTATAGGCACGAGATCCTGAAGTTCTATTCCGGTATCGTAGATGGAATCCTTCAAAGAAGCCACAAGGGATTCGGTCGGAGGCTGGCTTGTGCCCATGGAAAAAGGCGAAATAGCACAATCGACTACGTCAGCCCCTGCCAAAATCGCAGCAAGATACGCCATGGATCCCATTCCGCTGGTGTAATGAGTATGGACTTGTACAGGCAGATCGCACTTTTCTTTTATGGCTTTCACCAGGCGATAAGCAGCAACTGGCGACAACAGCCCGGCCATGTCCTTTATACATATGGAATCCGCACCCATCGCTTTCATTTCTTTTGCAAGCTGTGCAAAGGACTCCAATGTATGGACCGGCGAAATAGTATAGCAAATAGAAAGCTGCAAATGAGCGCCCTCTTTCTTCACCTGATCTGCTGCAACTTCCATGTTTCTAAGGTCATTCAAGGCATCGAAAACTCTTATGATATCCAGCCCATTACCGACAGCCCTCTTCACAAATTCTCGCACCACATCGTCAGGATAGTGTTTATATCCCACTATATTTTGGCCACGCAACAACATTTGAAGTTTAGTTTTTTTAACTACCCGTCTGAGCGCCCTCAAGCGCTCCCAGGGGTCTTCGTTCAAGAAACGCATGGCCGCATCAAAAGTGGCCCCTCCCCACATTTCGAAGGAGTAATATCCAATCTCATCCATCTTGGCAGCCACGGACAGCATATCTTCCGTCCGCATCCTGGTTGCCATTAATGACTGATGGGCATCCCTTAAAACGGTCTCGGTAACTAATACCTTCTTTTTTTCGCCCTTTTGTCCCTTTATGGACTCCCCAAATATGTCAATGCCGCTCAGGTTAACATCACTATTATCCATCTAAAATTGGCCTCCCCTTGGTCCTTTGTGCTTTTTTCGCAGATTGCCAAAGCGTTTCCAGTTCGTCCAGCGAATATTCATCAAAACTTCCTCCCTTTCCCTCCACAGATTCCTCGATAAACCTAAACCTGGCGGAAAACTTTTCATTTGCCACTTGAAGGGCCTCTTCGGGATTCACTCCAATGTGTCTTGATAAATTAACCACGGCAAAGAGTAAATCTCCAATCTCTTCCTTCACCTCTCCCGCATCGCCCTCATCTAAAGCTTTTCGAAGCTCACAAATCTCTTCGTCTATTTTAGCCCAAATGGGATCCAAATTACCCTTCTCCCAGTCAAAACCCACCTTCGCAGCTCGCTCTTGGATGGCATAAGCTCTTAGAAGCGCTGGCATTGATCTGGGAATACCCGTAAGTCGAGAGGGCTCCTCTTTTTTTGACTCCCGCTCCTGCAATTTTATCATATCCCAATTCCGTCTCACCTCTTCGCTATCTCGAACCTTGAGATCTCCGAATACATGAGGGTGTCTTCGTTTTAATTTGTCGCAGAGCGATTCTATTATTGCATGAACGTCGAACCAGTCGTTTTCAGCAGCTATCTGAGCGATGAAAACAATCTGCAGGAGAAGATCGCCGCATTCCTCGCAGATGTTTTTTACGTCTCTAGAGTCGATGGCATCGATCAATTCGTAGCTTTCTTCGATGACGTACTCCTTCAACGTCTCAAGAGTCTGCTTTTTATCCCAAGGACAACCTCCCGGCGCCCGCAATTTTTTCATAATCTCGACAAGCTCCTCGAAACTTCCGCTTATATGGCGCTTCGGTCCCATTCTTCAACCGCCCCCTCGCCTCGTTTCAAGGCATCCATCATATATCGGACCAATTCCTTTATTCCCCTTGGCCCACCGGGGCCCTTGGCAACAGAGTCGGTGATTATCCAACCCGGCCTTCCTCCGACCAGTGCGGAAAGACCCTCTCTTGCGCCCTTCAAATATATCTCCTTCGCATCCGCCGCAATCTCACGAACCATAAGACCGGGCAATCCCGCTCTCAGTCTTGTTATATTCAACAGCAACTCAATTTCTTCAGGAAAAGATCCGAATCTATCGACAATTTCCCGATTAATTTCCTCAATATCTTCAAAATTCAAATCCCTGAGCAACCTTCTGTACAAAGCTAATCTCAAGCTTGCCTGGGGAATGTAGTGCTCTGGAATGCCTATGGGAATCTTTATATCCATAGAAAGAGCCTCGGTTCCTTCTCCCTTCAAATTCTTCATAGCATCTTCGATCAGTTTATAGTAGAGTTGGAAACCAACTTTTTCAACGTGCCCATGTTGTTCTATGCCCAAGAGGTTACCTCCGCCTCTAATTTCCAGATCCCTCAAGGCCAACATATATCCTCCGCCCAACTGATTGCATTCCGAAATGGCCTCAAGTCTCTGCATCGCCTCTTGTGTTAACACTTTATCACTAGGATACAACATATATGCAAAAGCTTGTCTGCTCCTTCTGCCTACCCTTCCGCGTAGCTGATGAAGTTGAGAAAGCCCAAACATGTGCGCATTATCCACAATAAGAGTGTTAGCCCTAGCTATATCGAGGCCGCTTTCGACAATAGTGGTGCAGACGAGGACGTTGATGTCTCCCCTTAAAAATTTAATCATCGTCCTTTCGAGAACGTTTTTGGGGAGCTGGCCATGAATAATTCCTACTTTTGCCTCGGGAACGAGCTTCTTTAAGCTCTGCGCCCTTTTCTCTATCCCTTTAATTCGATCATATACAAAAAATACTTGACCGCCTCGAGATATCTCTCTTACGATGGCTTCTCTCACAAGGCTATCCCTCCACGGCCCGACTACAGTTATAACGGGCTGTCTTTCCTTGGGAGGGGTGTTCAGAAGAGATATATCCCTAATCCCGGACAGTGCCATATAAACTGTTCTGGGTATCGGCGTAGCCGATATGGAAAGCACATCTACCTCGGCTCTCATCTTTTTTAAAAGTTCCTTTTGTTTCACCCCAAACCGGTGCTCCTCGTCTATAATGACCAGACCCAAATCTTTAAATTGAACATCCCTCTGCAATAATCGATGGGTACCTATCAGTATATCCACAAGTCCCTTTTTCGTATCCTCCAATATAAGGCGCTGTTTTGCCTGCCCTTCGAAGCGCGAAAGCTGTTCCACCCTGATCGGCATGTCACCTATTCTGGCAATGAAATTTTCGTAATGTTGTTCTGCAAGAAGAGTAGTGGGAACCAATACCGCAACCTGTTTTCCTCCCTCTACGGCCTTTATTGCAGCGCGTAATGCCACTTCCGTCTTGCCGAAACCGACATCTCCCACCAGGACTCTGTCCATGGGAACCGGCTTTTCCATATCCCTCTTGATCTCTTCAATCGCCTTCAACTGGTCAGAGGTCTCTTTATAGGGGAAGGTCTTTTCAAAATGACGCGACATATCTCCGTCTTTGGGAAAGGGAAATCCCTTTTTCAATTCCCTCAATGCATAGAGCGATAACAGATCCGCTGCAACCTTTTGAGCCTTTTCTTTCGCTTTTTGGAGGTTCTTTTTCCACGACTTCCTGTCAAGACGATCAAGCTGAGGTTCAACTCCGTATATTCCTTCGTAAGGGGCAATTTTGTACAGCTGATATATCGGCACCAATAGTCTTTTTTTATCGCCGTACTCTAAAATCAGATATTCCCTTTCGCCTTCTCCTGTATCCGTAGAGGTAACTCCTTTGAAAATGGCTATCCCGTAATCCTCGTGTACCACGTACTGGCCGACCTCTAAAGTTTCCTCCCAATCCGACGGAGGGCGATAGGAGAAATCCAAAACATTTGACCTGTCGATCCCCATAATCGAAGATTGGGACAGTGCGACCATTTTGCCCTTTATATCCAGAAAACCACTGCTAATGGGCCTAGGTATGAATTCGATATCCCGACTCCGCGCCCAATCGGCCAGATGTTCCATATCAGCGTAGAGGCTAACTCTGTAACCCTCTTCTTTCCACTTGAGCAGATAAGCATTGGCCTCTTCTAATTTTCCTTTAAAATAAGGCTCGTTCAATATATCGAACCTATATGCTGCACCTTCCGGCGATGAATCGATTCTTATCTTGGGCAACCTTCCGAGGATTTTATAAATCTCTCTCCAGCTCTGTATGGAAGGCAAAGACTTATTATCGTCGCATAACTTATCCCAAAGCCAACTATATATGTCTCCCTGCGACTCGAGCTCCTTTGGGTCGAAAAGTATTACGCGGCAACCCTCAGGGATCGTCTCGAAAGGAAAGGACAATTTGCTGCCGTAAATTCTATGAATTTCTATCTCATCATGATGGGCGATGCTTTTTTGAGTCTCGCCGTCAAAAGCTCTGATGCTCTCCACTTCGTCGTCAAAGAATTCCACCCTGATGGGATATCTGTAAAGCGGGTCAAAGAGGTCCAATAAATTTCCTCTAAGGGCAAAATGGCCAGGCGCCCACACCAGATCGACCTGTTCATAGCCGCTGTTTTGAAGCCATCTGGAGAGATTATCTCTGCCGATGGCTTCTCCAACAGCTATGTTGAAGCTGTCGTCGGCAAAAGAAAGGGGCGTCATAAGGGCCCCAGGTGTCGATATTAAAAGCTTATTGCCCTCGCCATGACGCCACTTTCTATAAAGCTCTCCTCTGCTAACCCACAATGCGGATTGCCCCACCTGATCTGCCGTCAAGGGCAACTCCGGCAAATAGACTATTTCCCTTTCTCCGAACAATGCCTTCCAGTCGAAATAAAAGTCCAGCGCCTGCGAATTGTCGGGGAATATAGCTATGCTTTTAAATTTACAATCTCTCAAAACCCAGGGCCTTGCGGCTCCCTTCGTTTGGAGACAAAGGGTGTCTCCCCTTATCCAATTTTCGAGGTCGACATCCCAAACCTTTTCAATGTATATCTGCAATTCATGCATCACGTCCTATAGGCTGCTGTTTACGTAGGATATGGCATGTTCTATATCCATTGTAACCCAGGCCAAAATTGCCTTTGCTGCTCTCTCTAGCACATCGGGCAAAGCCTTCATTTCCTCTTCGTCAAAGGGAGATAAGACGAAACCGATTAAATCCTCTATGGGTTCCTCTCCCCCCGTCCCTATTCTAAGCCTAGGTATTTCCAATGTACCAAGCGCGCCTATAACGGAAGCCATTCCATTATGACCGCCTGCACTGCCCTTGGCGCGCAGCCTTAATTTGCCAAAGGGCAAATATATATCATCATAAACTATCAATATATTATTATTATCTATATTTAACTCTCTTTTGGCCTGAACTACAGAACGGCCACTTAGGTTCATAAAGGTGAGCGGCTTTAACAGGTAGACCCTTTCTCCCTCTACCTCGAAGGGTCCCCACATCATGCCATTACACCGATACTCGAAGCTGGCAAATTTATTTAATTTTTCCAACAAGGCATCCACGGCCAGCCATCCAACGTTGTGCCTTGTCATGCCATATTTTGCTCCAGGATTGCCAAGGCCGACGCAGAGTCGTACGCCCACTCTAAAATTATTCCTCCTCTTCTTCTGCGGTGGACCTTTTGCCTATTACTTCGACTTCCCTTTCAACTTCCTCAGCTGCTTCTACTTCTTCTTCGACTGCTTCAACGATTTGAACGACAGTGTCGTCAAGATCGACCGATACTAAAGCGCTTTCCGGCAAGTTGATATCGGATATTCGAAGGCTGTCTCCTATATCGAGTCCAGCTATGTCTACATGTATCTCATCGGGCATTTCCGTAGGAAGAACTTCCATCTCTAATTCGTGAAGAGATTGAATCAAAACTCCACCCTTCTTGACGCCCAGACAGGATTCCTTGTTTATAAGGACTATGGGAACAGCTACCAATACTCTGTGTCCTTTTACAAGTTGATAGAAGTCGATGTGAAGGACCTGCCTGCTTATAGGATCCCTTTGGTAGTCCCTTATCATCGCCATCTCTTTCTTGCCGTCGGGGAAAATTACGTTAAACATCAAGGTCTTCCAATGGGAAGATTGTATGTGTGGCAAAATCTCATCGACGGACACCTTGACCGGAACTGCTTCTTTATAATCCGGACCATAAAAGACTGCAGGCAAATACCCTTCATTTCGTAACTGTTTTGATTTGTTCTTTCCCAGATTTTCCCTATATTCCAACCTTATATCAATGTTTTCAACCGCCATATCGAATTCCTCCCTCGAAACAGAACTAAAATTATGATGTTAAATGCCCTAAGCGAAAGCAACCCTATGTAAAACGAAACGCAACGATTACCAATATTTCCCGTATTTTAAAACATTATAGCCTATCGAAAGAGTATGCTCACCGAATCATTTGAATGTATCCTACTTATAGCTTCAGCAAAAAGTGGAGCAATGGACAACACAGTGATTTTATCCAATGTCTTTTCTTTGGACAACGGGATAGTATCGGTTAAAACCACTTCTTCTATTGGCGAATCCTTGAGCCTCTCTATGGCCGGGCCGGACAAAACGGCATGGGTTGCAGCCGCATAGACCTTTTTTGCCCCCCTTTTCATCAATGCCTCGGCTGCTTTTACAATAGTGCCGCCGGTGTCTATCATATCGTCCACCAAGATGGCCACTTTGCCGTCGACGTGTCCTATTATCTCCATTACTTCACAATGATTAGCTATGTCATAGGATCTCCTCTTGTCAACAATGGCAAGATCAGTATGCAAGGGCTCTGTGAAACGCCGCGCTCTTACCACTCCGCCTATGTCGGGAGATACGACAACCACTTTCCCCGCCTCTATTCCATCCTTCAGCTTCTCTTGGAAATAGGACGCCAGCAACGGAACGGCCGTGAGATGATCTACGGGAATGTCGAAAAAGCCCTGAATTTGTCCGGCATGAAGATCTGCCGATACTACCCTGTCGGCTCCGGCTTTCTCCAGCAAATTCGCTATCAACTTTGCTGTGATCGGCTCCCTGCCTCGTGTCTTTCTATCTTGTCTTGCATAACCAAAGTAAGGAACCACTACGTTGATCTGATAAGCAGATGCCCTTCTCAAGGCATCCAAAAATATCAACAACTCCATCAAGTTTTCGTTCGAGGGGTAGCATGTCGATTGTATAACATACACATCGGCGCCTCGAACGCTTTCCTCTATAGATATGCCTATTTCGCCGTCGGAAAACCTATAAATCTTGGAAGCCGCCAAAGATATATGGAGGTTTTCGCACACCTTCCTGGCAAATTCCGGATGAGATTGCCCCGCAAAAATTTTGAGCTCCCTATCCTTAAAGACCATAAAGACCGACCCCCACCTTTATTATTAGTAGTTGATGCCTTATTTTTTCCGTTTCCACCCCAATATGTTCCGCTGCCGCGCTCTTGCCAAGGCTAAGGCTCCTTTGGGGACATTATCGGTAATTACGGAACCGGCTCCTGTAGTGACATCGTCATCGAGCTCGACTGGTGCGACCAACATCGTATCACTGCCGACGAAACAGCGATCGCCTATTTTCGTCGGATGTTTTCTAATTCCGTCGTAATTACATGTTATAGTGCCGGCACCGATGTTGGTGTCCTCTCCAATAATAGCATCTCCTATGTACGATAAATGAGGAACTTTGCTCCTCGCCCCTATTTTCGACTTCTTTATTTCGACGAATTTCCCTGCAAAGGCTTGTGCCATTAACTCCGCTCCGTCCCTTAAATAGGCAAAGGGACCTACGACGGCTTCATGTCCGATCGAAGAATTTTCAATTATCACGTGGGAGTTTATGTGAACCTGACTTTCAAGCCTGCAATCCCTTATTATCGAGAAACTGCCTATGTTGCAACGATCTCCAACGACGGTCCTGCCATATATCTGGACATTTGGAGAAATAAAAGCTTCTCCTTCAAATATTACGTTAGGACCAATCCAAACAGTTGAGGGATCAACGCATTTGACACCACTTTCCATCCACCGAGCAAGTATCAATTCCCTTAGCAAAGCGGTTGTTCGTGCCAATTGAAAGGGATCGTTGACTCCCAAAAACTCTTCTTCTCTCTCTCCGAGCACCACCTCAACACGTTCCCCAGCACTCTGAAAGATTTCCACCAGATCAGTTAAATAGTACTCTCCCTGTGCATTTTTACATTCCAAACTTTTAATATGACGTTTAAGGGCATCTGTTGAAAAGGCATAGACGCCGCTGTTGACCTCAGAGATCTTCAATTCTTCTTCGGTGGCATCCTTTTCTTCGACGATTCGAACAACGCCGCCGACTCTGACGACCCTACCGTATCCAACCGCATTGGACGCCTGAAAACTGATAAAGCTCAACGCCGAACCTTTCTCCACATGCCGTCTCATCAACAAGTCGATGGTATCACTGGTAATAAGGGGAACATCGCCAGGCAGGACCAATAAATAGTCGTAATTTTCCCAGAAAGAAGAACTGACCTTAACCGCATCTCCTGTACCTTTTTGCTGCTTTTGCTCGATCGTAGCGACATGGGGCCAATCTCTTTTGAGATAAGCTATTACTTCGTCTTTTCCATATCCTACTACTACTGCAGTAGCAACTTGCTGACACCCCTTTAAAGCATTTAGAGGATATAAAAGCATGGGCTCGTTTAAAATGGGTTGCATCACTTTCGCGGTAACGCTTTTCATTCTTGTGCCCTTGCCTGCGGCAAGAATTAAAGCTCCCCATGTAAAATTCATATCTTCCGGCCTCCCAATGCAACAAAGTGGGGGGAGTCCTTCTCCCCCCATTTATATACCATATTTATGGCTGGGGTGGCAGGATTCGAACCTGCGAATGGCGGATCCAAAGTCCGCTGCCTTGCCGGCTTGGCTACACCCCATCGTAAAGCAAAATGAATTATACATGAAACGTTGCCTCCTTGTCCAGATCAATCGGGCAAAGGAAATCCTATTTTTTAAACTATTTGAACGGTCCCTCTTGAAAATTTACCTTTAAATAGTTATAAATTAAATTACAGATTGGAGGGGTATCAAAACATGTGGAATGTCGATGAAATTTTGGATAAGTTAAAATCAAAGGGGTATAAATTGACCGGTCAGAGAAAGGCAATCGTGGAAAGGTTGTGCGGGCGTGAGGATCATCCAACGGCAGAACAGCTTTACAAAGAACTTAAAAAAGATTATCCGACCATATCTTTTGCTACCATATACAGTACCGTGCAGCTCTTGGAAGAAATGGGCTACCTGCAAACACTTACCGTCGACGAGAAAAAAACCCATTTCGACCCAACGTGGGCGGCTCACGCTCACTTCTTCTGCCAAAAATGCGGCCGACTCGAAGACATCGAGATGAATCAGGAGGAAGTGGAAAGACTTAAAAATTTGAGCAAATACAGAACCCAAAGCTTACAGGTCTATCTATATGGATTATGTCCAGAATGCGATAACAGGTAATCTTAAAATTTTGTGCTTCCTAATAATTGCGTTGGTAGTTTTGTCTTCGGTCTTGGGCATATTGAACCAACGCAGAGAATCCTCTTTACTCAAAGGCCTCTTTTGGTCGAGTTTTGTCATGATAATGGTATTAAGCTTCTTGGTATTGCTGGCTATTTCACCATTTTATATAGCTATAGCGCCTCTGATACCTTTAGCGATGTATATCTATATACTGACTAAACGATCGGGCCGCTCGGGTTAACACTCCACCTAACAGAGGGCTTCTTGCTCTTACCACGATCATTTAACAAGAAGCCCGTTACGGTTACAATCCACATTTATTTAATGATATTTTCATCTCTTAATATTTCCAAGGCAACGTCTTTCAGTTCGGGATCTTGAAGTCCCCTTCTTATGGTCGATCTGAACCAGGAAACCTTGGTCCCGCAATCGAGACGCTCTCCTTCGTAAACAACCCCCCATATTGGCTCTTCCTGTGCTAGGCTTTTCAGGGCATCGGTGAGTTGATATTCGCCGCCTTCGCCCATACTTATATTCCTTATATGAGAAAAAATAGAGGGAGACAGGACATACCTTCCCATTATGGCAAAATCGCTGGGCGCCTTTTCTTTCTTTGGCTTTTCAACCAAATCATTTATCCGATAAACGTTGTCCGAATAGGGGGTAGCATCTACTATACCATACCTTTCCGTTTCTTCGTGAGGCACTCTTTCAAGTGCAATCACCGAACCTCCCAATTTCTCCCGCACATCGATGAGCTGTTTAAGGACCGGTTTATCGGAGATCATGACATCGTCAGTCAAAATAACTCCGAAAGGTTCATTGCAAAAGGGTTCGGCACAGAGTATAGCATGTCCCAATCCGAGAGGTTCAGGCTGTCTTACATAGGCAAAGTCCGCAAGGGCGCTTATAGACGTGACTAAACGGTACAAATCTTCCTTGTTACGCTCCTTCAAAAGTTGTTCCAATTCGTAGGATCTGTCAAAATAATCCTCTAGTGCCCTCTTGCCTCTTCCGGTTATAAATATAATTTGACTACATCCCGATGCTACGGCCTCATCTACACCGTAATGAATAATGGGTCTATCGATTAAAGGCAACATTTCTTTTGGTATTTCCTTGGTAACGGGCAAAAAACGAGTTCCTAGACCGGCCACGGGAAAGATGCACTTTCGAACGCCAGACATCGATATACCTCCTTTATACTAAAGTAAAATGTCAAATAACCTTATCAAGCTCTTTATCTATCTTGTGAATTTGCGAAACCAGCTCTTTAGCTAAAGAGTCTAAATCGAGACCCTTCGCCTCCAATAAAATTCGCACCATGGGCTCAGTCCCGGAAGGCCTGACAAATACCCTTCCACGAGCTTCTATTTTTCTTTCGCACTCTCTGAGAAGTTCCAAAAAAGCCGGATGGGATAATATTTTGTCTTTACTACTCACCCTGACGTTTTGTAAAAGCTGAGGGTATGGAGAAAATTCATCGTTCAACTCGCTGATGGAAAGTCCGAGTTCATCGCAGGCTCGAAGGAACATCAAGGAGGTGCACAACCCATCGCCCGTTTGGACATAATCTTTAATAATTATATGACCCGATTGCTCCCCTCCGAGCAAAGAATTGGTCTTTTGCATAGTTTCGTAGACGTAGCGGTCGCCTACGGGACATCGAAATAGAGGAATGCCCTCTTTGTTTAAATGCTCTTCCAATGCCATGTTGCTCATCACTGTAGCAACCACACCGCTACCCAACGCACCTTTTTTCTTAAGCCACCTGGCCAGCACCCATAGAATCAAATCGCCGTTTATCAGGCGACCTTTTTCGTCGACGAACAAGACCCTGTCGCCATCACCGTCGAAGGCAACTCCAAAATCAGCCCCCTCTTTCAAAACAGCCTCTTGGCATGTCTCGATAAACATCACGCCGACGCCCTCGTTGATGTTTAGACCATCCGGTTTATCGCCCAAAAAAACTGCTTTTTTTGGCTTTAGAGCTTCAAATACATCTTTTGCCGATTTTATAATTGCTCCATTCGCACAATCGATCACCATTTTGTATTCGGACAGAGAAAAACTGTCGACCTTTGCCAACATGTATTGTACGTAATCGCCTATAGAGTCCTTGGCCTCAATGGAGAGGCCAATCGATGCCCCCGTTGGCCTCCACTCGTCCAACATGGAATCCCCAAGGTACTCTTCTATGGCCGCTTCGTCGTCATCGCTCAGCTTTACGCCCCTTTTATCGAAGAATTTAACCCCGTTGTACTCGGCAGGATTATGCGAAGCGCTGATGACAGCACCGCCCGCCAACTCGTATTTCCTAACTGCAAAACTGACCCCGGCGGTGGGGATAACGCCTAAAAGCAGCACATCAGCGCCTGCAGACATAAACCCTGCCTCCAGTGCGGATTGCAGCATTTGGCATGATAATCTGGTATCGGTTCCTATGGCAATTGTGGGTTTGGGTATCCCCCTTTCGGCCAAAAATAGGGCATAGGCTCTGGCCAAACGCAGCACCATTTCGGGGATCATGACCCCCTTATTCGCCACGTCTCTTACTCCATCTGTTCCGAATAAGCATCGTATTTTCTTGCCCATTGGACGTTCACTCCCATATTTATCATAAATTGTAATGCCTTACAGTTATCAGTCTAATCCAGAACCGTAAAGGTAACCCTGTCAGGATCGACCTTCTTGACGCTGATTTCTTTAACCTTTACTTCCAAGTTTACGGGTATGGACAATCTCCTGGACACTATATTCGTAATATCTACATACGCTACTATTGCGGGCTCCTTGCCTTCAAGGGAAGAAACAATGGACGGGGGTCCCTCAATGATCACATCCACTTTAGTGGGATCTATATTCCAATTTCTGTAAATGCCTCTGCCCCTTATCTCTATCTCCAAATTTTCGTATTTCATAGTAGCAATCCTTTGCTTTAATGTTACCTTCACGGTTACGCTTTTATCTCCCAACACATTGATCCCTTTCGGGACTGAAATGGGAAGTTGTGCTTCCATGTCTTCTTTTATTCCGCTTATATTCAGAGACTTTGTAGTGATGGAACTGATCCCGTTAAGTGTCACTTTCGACCCTTCCAATATCACGTTCCCGGGAGTAGTCAGAATGGACGTAACGATATAATCGGGATGAGGCTCCCCTTCAATGGGAACAAAGATGGGAACTTCTTTTTTTATCTTTACGATATCGACCTCAACCTGAAAATCAACGCTGTCAGGGATCACTGTTACGTTCGACCATTCCTGCGATTGAGGCTCAAGCATCACCTTAAGACTTGTCTTTTCGTTGGCAAGCAGATCGGCAAGAGTGGGAACGACGACTGCCCCCGTTATCCTTTTCACATCGCTTTCTGTACCCCGTACGATCACTTGGGAGGGAGACACGATAACGCTTCGTAAAGCATATCCGTCGGGCAGCTGAGGCAATTCCGGCGTAACGGGGATCGCCCTTTCCGCACTCTTTTCCAATCTGAGATCCACCGTTGAGGGATTTATTGTTATCAATTGCAACCCCGTTGACAAAGATATCTTTACCGGGAGGGTATGCCGCCCCGGCTCCAATCCCTGAAGGTCGACATAACAAACTATGTCCTTTTCGGGAATAATGTTCGATGCCAAAAACCTGTTGGCAGCCACTTGAACCTCGACCTCCCTGCTGGGAAGTTGGATCGTAACCCCGTTAGGGACATTTCGAAGCTGTAAAGCCAGTCTGTAAGATCTTACCACATCGGTATTGCTGTCTCCCGTGACATAAAACCACAGAAAAAAGGCGAGTACCAAGGAAAATACCTTCAAAAATGTCCTGGAGGAAAACAGATTATCGATCCATTTCATCATCTTTTACACCTCCAGAACGAAATGAAGCAAAGGCCTCACGGATCTTCTCCCACAGCGATGTGGGTTCGCTTTCGGAAAGAAAGTAGTGAAGGAGCAACTGACGCAATTGGTTTTCTTTAAGACCTCTGGAGAGGTGACCGCGTATTGCAAAGGAAACCTCTCCCCGCTCTTCTGAAACCACCAAAGATATGGCATCCGATACCTCCGTTATTCCTAAAGCTGCCCTATGCCTCGTACCAAGCCATCTTGAAATATCCGGATTATCGCTCAGGGGTAAAAAACATGAAGCCGCAATCACCCGTTCCCTGTCCAGGATGACAGCACCGTCATGGAGGGGATTACCCGGCCAAAAAACGGATACCAACACTTCTTGAGAAATTTCAGAGTCCAGTTTTACAGCAGACTGCCACACGTCTTTGAGTCCCGTGCTCCTTTGAAGAACTATCAAAGCCCCTATTTTTTGAGATTGAAGATACAGTAGGGCCCTTAAAACCTCATCCGCCAAAGACTGCGCCTTCTCCCTGGATATGGCCCGTCTCCACAGGCTTCCTTTGCCTATTTCCTCGAGCATCCGTCGCAATTCAGGTTGAAATACAATGGGAATGGCTATAAACATAACGCCTAAAAACTTTCCCAATATCCATGACAAAGCTTCAAAGCGCAAAGTCCTGGCAAATACACTGACTAAGGCCAAAAGTAACAGCCCCTTTACAAGCTGCATGGCCCTTGTATCCATCAGCAACAAAAGGATGCGATATATGAGAAAGGCAATAATGAGTATATCTAGAATATCGCGCAAGGACAGAAATTTGATCATTCTGCTTCCGCCACCACTTCCACATAAGGCGACGTAGCAGCTGCCAGCATCGCCCCATAATCTACCCTGAAAGCCAGAACGCTTCCCGGGGAAATATTTTCGTCACAATCTTCTACGTCTACAATCATATGGTCGCTTGACGCACCGAGGATGCGGATGCCATTTTGAATAGGTTTGATTCCTTCAAGCCTTACATCTTGCTTGCCCAAGGCTAATACAGCCCTAAGACGCACCCCCCTATCCTCAAAAAACGGCACATTGCCGAAGGCATCTGCTCCTATTTCGCCTACAGGCACGCTCGGCTTTCGCCTGACCTCTATTACTTCCGCTTCTAAAAACAGGGTATCCTGGTTCAAATAGGGAATTTTCCTCCCGCCCGTTACGTCAGTGCCAAGCAAAATAGCTTCCCCTATTCTCAATTGATTTATTTCACGAGGCATCTCTCCCTTTTCTATCAACGCCAAGGAAGAGCTGCTCCCCCCCGAGTAGACCGCCAACTTGTAGCCAAGCAGGTCCTCGAGTTTACGGCCAACCTCGACCAACCTGCCCATATTTTCGCGGGAGGGCAAAACGCCGCCATAACATCCGACATTAGTTCCAACTCCAAGGCAGTGAACTCTTTTACACTTCTTCAAAGCACTGGCGACCGTTTCTATTTCGACATCAGATGGCCATATACCCTCGCGCAGATCGCCGACGTCAACCATGACTATTACTTCATGAAACTTATTTTGAATTTTACAGGCTTCATCTAAGAGTAAGATCGTCTCAGCCATGGAAACCAAGCTTACATCAGTCCAAGTCACCACAGCATCTATTTCGCTTGGCATCGGCAAGCGCAAAAGCACAAAAGGAGAATTCACGCCTTCTCTTTTGAGATTTGCGATATTTTTTACGCGGCTGTCGGCCAAAAAGAAACATCCTCCGTCGACCATCGCCTCGGCTACCTTTAGATTTCCGCAAAGCCCCTTTGTAACGCCGCCTGCCCTGATGCCGGTTTTTTTACAAAGCTCCACCACTTTCGAAGCGTTATCCCGGATTTTTTCGAGCCCTACCCTAAGTTTGGGGTTACTTCCCATGATCGTCTTCCTTTCGATAATCAATGTCCCCTCAGTTTCCTCAATAAAGCCAAATTACCCTCGTCGCCGCGACCTTCCTTAGGGGTCTCCAAGAGGCATGGCACCCTCTCCCAACGCCGATCGGTAAGTATATTTGCGAAAGCATCAATGCCAATATTGCCATCTCCTATATGAGCATGCCTGTCTTTTCTGCTTCCTCTCTCAAAGCGACTGTCGTTTAAATGCCAACATCCAACCCTTTCAAGACCGACGTACTTGCCAACCATTAGAATTAGGCGTTCATAACCCTCCAGAGAGGAAAGCTCGTAACCGCTGGCAAATAGATGACACGTATCGAGACAAAGACCTATTCTAAAGTGGCCATCCAACAACTCCATGATTTCGCCAAAATGAGCTAAATCACCACCAAGGGAGAAACCTTCGCCTGCAGTGGTCTCAAGAAGCACTCTTGTCTTAAGCTCCTCGGTCCTTTCTAGCACCTCTCTAAGAGCCTGTGCCACCCTTTTGATTCCCACGTCAACACCTGCACCCCCATGAGAACCGGGATGCAATACTAAAGAGGATACCCCTAGTTCATTACACCTCTTCAACTCCTCTACGGTAGCGCATATGCTCTTAACTCTCAAATCTCCCTCCGAAGCCAAGTTAATCAAATAAGACCCGTGGGCTACTATTTCTTTGATGTCGCTCTCTTGCCACTTTTTGTAAAAGGTCATACTTTCTTCCAATTTTATGGGAGAAGATTTCCACTGTAATTGATTTTTCGTGAATATCTGTATTGCCTCGCATGAGAGGCTTTTTCCTCTGTCTATGGCCTTTGAGAGGCCACCGCGAACGGATATATGAGCTCCTATCAAAGCCATCTACGCTCCAATGCTCCTCTAAAATATACGTCTGAATTGGCCATTATCTTGAGCAAAATACGTGCCGTCGCACCCCATATCCTTACTCCGCTTTTGAGACGGTAAATAGGATATAGAAGGGAAAATCCCTCGCTCAAAGCAAAGGTCTCTAATTCAAACTTACTACCATTCGGGTCATCCAAAAAGAAGATAATGATCCTTTTGATTTCGTTGGAATCTACTTTAACCTTTTTTAAATTATCAATATTTTTCAAAAAACCTACGACGGGAACTATCACAAAACCCGTCGTGTGAGTAAGCTCGGGATCTAATATGTCAACTACGCTAATTTCGCTAGAGGGCAAACCTGTCTCTTCCTCAAATTCACGTAGCGCTGTCTCGACGGGCCCTTTATCGTAGGGCTCCATCTTACCGCCGGGAAAGGCAATTTGCCCTCCGTGTTTGGGAAGGTCATCCCTTTTTTCGACCAGTAAAAGAGACGGCCTCCCCGCTACAGTCAACATAGGCACCAACACTGCACTTTTAAACAGAGAGGAGATCCTTACTCTGTCTCCATAATGTCTTGCCATCTCCTTTTCCATGCTCCTCCAATCGGAGGAGCATGCCTTTCTGCGAAAGCCAAAGCGTCTCCCCGGGCAAAATTCATCACAATTTCTTCTATCATCAAACCCTACATCCACATCGCTACTCCCATCTGCTATTGCAATATCTTATTAATGAAGTTTTACATTCCCCTGATATACTACACCTCGCGAGCCATCTACCGTTATAACCATGCCATTTTCTAAAATGTCGGTCGCCCCCGCGGCGCTGACAATGCATGGAATGCCCAATTCTAGGGCAACTATTGCTGCATGGCTGGTAAGGCCGCCCTCCTCCGCGATGATAGCCTGAGCCTTTTTCATGGCCGGTACATATGCCTTATCGGTCTGCCGCACAACTAAAATATAACCGTCCTTCATCGTTGCAATGGCCGTATCGGGATCAAGGGCTTTGCAAACGACTCCCGAAACTACCTTTTTGATCAAAGACAAGCCCTTGACCAAAATTTTGCTGACCGGACGAACTTCTATCATGTTCGTCGTTCCGGGAATGCCCATGGGAACGCCTGCCGTCACAACGGCTAATTCCCCTTCTTTCAGAAGATTTTTTTCCTTGGCCGAAGCCAAAGCCCTTTCTACTGCTTCATCTGTGGTAGATATCTGGGGCTGAATCATCGGAATTACCCCCCACACAAGGGAGAGCTCGCGACAGGTCTTGACCTTTGGCGTGGCTGCGATAATGGGAGGAAGAGGCCTGTACTTGCTCACCATTCTTGCCGTGCTCCCGCTGCTGGTAAGAGAGAGTATAGCCCCTACGTTCATCTCCTCGGCAATTGAAACTGCTGCATGGCTCACGGCATCGGGCACGCCCCTGGCCTTTATGGGGATCGTCGCGGGCCTTTGCCACATACGATACTCCTTCTCTACCCTCTCTACAATATTTCTCATCGTCCGCACCGCCAGAACTGGATATTTGCCCTTTGCTGTCTCACCAGACAACATGACAGCATCTGCACCATCGAGAACTGCGTTCGCCACGTCGCTGGCTTCCGCCCTCGTAGGCCTCGGATTCCTTATCATAGAATCAAGCATTTGCGTAGCCACTATTACAGGTTTGCCGTGATATCTGCAAAGGTCAATAATCCTTTTCTGAACCAGGGGGACCTCCTCGGTTGGCATTTCAACCCCCAAATCCCCTCGGGCAACCATCATACCGTCAACCACGGAAATGATATCGTCCAGATTCATTACAGCTTGTTTTGTTTCGATCTTGGCGATGATCTTGATATCGCCATCCAGCTCTTCTACCACGCGCCTTACGCTAATGATCTCATCTCTCGTGCGGACAAAGGAGACGGCTATGTATTCCATGTCATGTTCAAGACCCCACTTTATGTCCTCGATGTCCTTTTCCGTCAATGCCGGCACCGAGAGATTGGCATCGGGGACATTTATCCCCTTATGTTCGCCCAACTCTCCGCCAACAACCACACGACAGACGATATCATGACCTCTAATGTCTTCCACTTTTAAAGCAATAGTGCCATCGTCTATAAAAATATTCATCCCCGGTTTAACGTCCTGGAAAAGCTTTGTATGACTTATGGATACCCCGGATTCATCTCCTTCGACGGGTTTGGGCGTCAACACAAAGACATTTCCTTCATGAAGGATGACCGTCCCGTGGTTAGCAAGAGAGCCTGTCCTGATCTCCGGACCTTTAGTATCGAGCATTGTCGCTATTGGGCGCCCCAGCTCTTTTTCTATACTCCTTATGTTTCCCAAACTTTTAGCATGTTGTTCGTACGTGCCGTGACTGAAGTTCAATCTCGCCACATCCATGCCCTCTTGGGCGAGCAGCTTGAGGACTTCGCGATCGCCACAGGCGGGGCCTAAAGTACATACAATTTTAACCTTTCCCATACTCATCACTCCATAAACGCAAATTTATAAGGTGCAAATATATGCTTGCAAATAAAATACAATCTCTTGATCAACAAAATCAAATCCCTGTACAGGTTAAACGGCGATCTCCAAGAAACTTCCCATCATATCCTCTATTTTTCCCTTAAGCTCTTCGCTTACGGTTACACGGGTATCGTTCAATAAAATGAAGGCCGAAAATCGGTCGTTATAGACCTCCACAAGAACTTGGTCTTTTCCGGGATAGCTCTTGCAAGTTCTGATCAAATTTCTTAGGACTGTCTCGTCACAAAGGTGGAAGGGAATGCGAAGCCTAAAAATTTGATCTTTTTCTCTCTCGGCAACTTCTAAAGGAACAACGTCCTCGGCGATCATGGTCAACCCCCCTCCTCTTTCCTCGAGACGCCCCGACACCAAAATTACGTTGCCCGCCTGACAAAAGGCCTTTACTTTACCCCACATTCTTGGAAAGCACACCACTTCCAGCTTGGCATCCAGGTCTTCTACCCCCACAATCCCCATGAGGTCGCCCTTTTTGGTATATTTCTCGGCTACATCTGTTACGATGCCTCCGACCAAGGGTTTCGCCTGTGGAGAACACCAATGGATGAGTTCGGAAGGGGTACAATATGCATATTTTCGTACCCGTTCTTCGTAGGCCTCGAAGGGATGTCCCGAAATATAGAGTCCCACAGCATCTTTCTCAAGCTCGAGCTTCTCGTGAAACTCGAAGTCCTCGATATCCACCAACGCTGGCTCTACATCTAAAGAATCGTTCCCATCGAGACTGAAGAGGCGCTGTTGAAACTTATCCTCGTCCAAGCGGGCACGCGCTTCCAATAATACGGGAAGGGATTCCAGTATCTGGCGGCGATTGCTGTGCAATCCATCGAAGGCACCCACACCTATAAGGCTCTCTATCACTGATTTGTTCACCGCCCTCAGATCTATCCTCGAGACGAAATCCCACAAAGATTTATAGGGACCTCCTTCCCTTCTCGCCCTCAGTATGGCCTCCACAGCCCCGGAGCCAGCCTTGGCGACGGCGGACAACCCAAATCTTATAACATCGCCCACGGCCGTAAAACCGGCTTCGGATTCGTTCACATCGGGAGGAAGGACTTCAATGCCACCACTTCTTACTTCCCTAACGTAACGAGCAAGGACTTCTTTTTTTGCACCTATGTGACTTGAAAGAAAGGCGGCCAAAAATTCAACAGGGTAGTGAGCTTTAAGGTACGCCGTTTGATAGCTTATCATCGCATAGGCAGCGCTGTGAGACTTATTGAAACCATACCCGGCAAAATATTGTATCAAATCAAATATTTCGTTGGCCTGTTCTGCACTTACGGCATTTTCAAGGCAGCCTTTGACAAATACCTGTCTTTGCTCTTCCATCTCTTCGACCTTTTTCTTTCCCATTGCCCTACGCAGTATATCGGCTTGCCCCAGGGTATAACCCGCCAATCTAGCGGCAATCTGCATAACCTGCTCCTGATATAAAATAATTCCGTACGTTTCTTTCAGGGCCTCTTCCAACGCAGGATGGGGATAGCTTATGGGGGATCTCCCGTGCTTCCTTTCGATATACTGATCCACCATTCCGCTGCCCAAGGGTCCGGGTCTATAAAGGGCCAGAACTGCGATGATGTCATGGAACGAATCGGGGCAAAGTTTTTTGAGAAGCTGTCTCATCCCGGAAGATTCAAGCTGGAAGACGCCCATGGTATCACCCCTCTGCAACATCTCGTAGGTTGCTCTGTCGTCCATGGGCAGTTGTGTCAGATCGGGGACCTTTTTGCCGTTTTTCGCTATATTCTTCAAAGTCTCTTCTATCATGGAGAGAGTTCTTAAGCCCAAAAAGTCCATCTTTACCAACCCAAGCTTTTCAAGGGGCTCCATGGGATACTGCGTCACTATTTGGGTACCGTTGATGGCTTTCAGAGGAACGATATTAACCAGAGGTTCGGGCGATATTACCACCCCGGCGGCATGCTGTGAGCAATGGCGGGCGATGCCCTCGATGTGACTTGCGTAATCCAACAACTGTTTGACCTCTCTGTTGCCGTCATATGACGCCTTCAATTCGTGGGATAACTCTAGCGCTTCCTCTATAGAGGAGACATTGAAGGGTATCAATTTGGCCACTTTGTCCACATCAGGATAGGGCATATCCAAAGCTCTGCCTACGTCCCGCACGGCCGCCCTGCTTTTCATCCTATCGAAGGTTATTATCTGGGCTACTTTATCTCTACCGTACTTTTCCACCACGTAATCGATCACTTCATCACGCCGTTTATCGGAAATGTCCGTATCAATATCGGGCATGCTTATCCTTTCTGGATTCAAAAAACGTTCGAAAAGCAGGTTGTATTTAATAGGATCGATCTCGGTTATTCTCAAGGCATAGGCCACCAAAGAACCGGCAGCGGATCCTCTGCCCGGCCCCACAGGTATACCCCTTTCTTTGGCTGCATTTATGAAATCTTGGACTATCAGAAAGTATCCGGCAAACCCCATTTGTTTAATAATGCCCAACTCATATTCCATTCGTTTTATGTACTCTTGCGGTATTTCCCTACCGCCGAACCTCTTGGCCAATCCCTCTTGGGCCTTCAGGGCCAAATAGCTTTCCAGCGTCTCGCCTTCGGGAACTTTGTACTCGGGAAGCATGTATTGGCCGAATTCAAGCTTGACATTGCATCTTTCCGATATATCGACAGTGTTATGCAGGGCATCCGACAGCTCATCGCCAAATATCTTCCACATTTCCACGGGTGAACGCAGGTAAAATTCCTTGGATCCGAACTGAAACCTGTTCTTGGAATTGACGGTGGAGTTGGTCTGGACGCAGAGCAATATTTCATGCCAGTCTGCATCGGAGCTTTCCAAATAATGAGCATCATTGGTGGCTAGAAGAGGAATGTTAACCTTTCTGGCGAGCTCTATTACGTGCTTGTTGGCTACCGCCTGCTCCGACAGACCGTTGGACATAACCTCCAGGTAAAAATTCCCCTCGCCAAATATATCGCGATAAAGCAAGGCCTTTTCCTTCGCCTCATCGTATCTGCCGCTCAAGATCAAAGAGGGAACTTCTCCGGCGAGACATGCCGAAGATGCGATCAACCCCTTAGAATATTTCGACAGCAAGTCATAATCGACCCGCGGTTTATAGTAAAATCCCTCCACGTTGGCTATGGAAACCAGCTTTACTAGGTTCCTGTAACCTTCTTCGTTTTCTGCCAAGAGCAGGAGATGGTAGTTCCCCCCCTGCCCTTCGCGTCTGGTATGCCCCTTTGGATCTACGTAAACTTCGCACCCCATGATCGGCTTGACGCCTTGCTTCATGCACTCGTAATAGAATTCTATGGCGCCGAACATCACACCGTGGTCAGTCACCGCCACAGCTCCCATATCCCATTCCTTGGCCCTGGAGACCAGGTCCTTTATTTTTATGGCGCCGTCTAAGAGGCTGTATTCTGTGTGAACATGCAGATGAACAAATCTATTATTCAATATCAACGCCTCCATCTTCGTCTAGATCTTCTTCAGTTCTCTTATACATCAACACATCGCCGTTAAGAAACATAGCTATATGTTTAAGAACCGCATCATCTTCTTTAACATTATATGCACCAGCCGAAAGAGGTTCGTCCTTTTTGACTTCGACTTTGTCCTCGTCTTCTTCGGGTTGAAGAAGTTCTATTTGACCTTTTTCGGCGATATCCTCCGCATCAGGCACCCTTTTAGCGTATCTTATTTCTTCCTTTCCGCTCTTTACGACTATTTCCGAAATTTCGCCCATATGCCTTGATATTAAATCATAAAGATATACTCTATTTCGATGTAATTTCAGAATATTATAATCGAAGGCTCGCTCCTCTAATACTTCTATAACAACCTCTCCCTCGCCCCGCTCGACCTTGGAAGAAATCAATGCGCAATAAATGGGAATAGCTTCGTCAATTAATTGATTCATAATTTTTTGCCATTGAACGTTTACTGTTTGAACATCGACCTCATCCCTGCTGCTTTCAGTTGTCGCAATCTCCGGTTCTTTTACATGCTTTTGAACATCGCTGCAAAGGGAAATGGCAGCTTGCTCCATTTTTTCCATTCGCGCAAAGAACATGCTCGCAAGGATGTCATCTTTTACGCCCAACTTTGCCTTTAAGCTTAAATCAGCGCACAACTCCATCGCCGAAAAGAGATTTGAAGTGTCCCAGGAAGGAGTCTCCTCCTCTAAAAACCTCTTTTCCTTTTCGGACAGTTCCAACTCTTCAACAACTTCATCCCCTAAGGCCTTATAGGCCCACATGTCCCTGAAGATAGAGAAGGCTATTTCAAAAAGCTTTTCGGCCGTTAAACCCCTTTTCAAAATCTCCCTCATTTTTGCATAGCCCTTTGAGGGAACAAGGACCATCAACTTTACCATCTCCTCCAAAGTGCTTCTGCTACCCCCAAAAAGGAGAACGACGGAATCCAAAGTCAGGGCTTTTTCTTCCAGCGAGAGTGCCTGTTCGAGCAAAGTCAAAGCATCGCGCAACGATCCATCGGCCTGTCTTGCCAGCTCCCAGAGGGCCTCTTCCTCGTAATCAAAGCCCTCCTCCTGTGCTACGAGACACAGTCTGTTTACGATATCGACAGAGGAAAGTCGGTTGAAATAAAAACGAAGACAGCGAGACCTTATGGTAAGCGGGACCTTTTCCGGTGCCGTCGTGGCCAAGATGAAAACAACTCTCTGCGGCGGCTCCTCAAGGGTTTTTAAAAGAGCGTTGAAAGCAGCATCGGTCAGCATGTGAACTTCATCTATTATGTATACTTTATAAGGCAACGAGAAGGATGCAAGACCTATCTGCGACTTCAGATTTCGTATTTCCTCGATTCCTCTGTTGGAAGCTCCGTCTATTTCTATTACGTCCAAGGATTCTCCCCTTGATATTGTTTTGCAAACCTCGCAGCTGTCGCAAGGCTCCCCTTCCCTAGCATAGGGACAATTGAGCGCTTTAGCAACAATCCTGGCCACAGTCGTCTTGCCGCAACCCCTGGGCCCGGAGAACAAAAAGGCATGCCCAATTTTTTTCGACCTTAGAGAGTGCTTAAGGATTTTGACAATACTATCCTGGCCGACCACATCGATAAAACGACCGGGCCGATATTTTCTGTAAAGGGAAATGTACATTGGGAGGCCTCCTTGTCATCCTTAAATCTTACTTCATTTTACAACAAAAGGTCGAGGGGCGTGTCTCAGCGGACGAAATTGGTAAAGGTATGTTTCTGCCTGGCTCTTTCCAGAGCCACAAGTATGCTGTCCCGCATCTTTTCGAGGGATGGACCTTTTGCGGGAAGATCTAGCTGGCCTAAAATTTTCTCCGGTCCGACGCAAAGAGACGGAACCCCATCTATATCCACTACTTTGACCTCATAGGGTTCCAGTTCAAGCTTTAATGATCTATCAAGCCTGTCTTTTACTTCATGCAGCAGGCTCAATGACTTTGGGCTCTTTTCCAACTCCAAAATTTCGACATCGTCTATTCTCAACATATACAACTCCGGACCTTCTTCTATCGTTACGTTCAACAAACCCAAAACTACCTTGCGATTTAAGGTGAACCCCTTTGATTTGATCGCTCCCTTTAGATAGGATATCCTGTCCTTCAGCTTCGGATGGCTCTGATATATTCCGGGGTCGAAATAAGGCCTTTTGAGTTCCTCTTCGGCAAGACGCTCAAGCAATGTGATCATCGCCGACGGATGATAACCTGCCTTGATTAAAAGCTCTAATCCAAGCATATCGGCCTCTTCCTCCAGATCTCTGCTGTAGGAATTCATTATCGCCACTTGAGCAACATTAGTCAGCAGAAGTGCTGCTGCCTGCCCTCCTGTAGCAACTATGATCCCGAGGCTCAATAGAGAGAGCTTCTGATTTCTGGCAACTTGAATCATCACATGTCTTTTTTCGGCATGGGCAAGCTCATGGGCCATGACTCCCGCTATTTCGGCATCGCTTTCGGCCAATTCGATCATACCCGTGGTGAAATAAATTATTCCGCCCGGAAGCGAAAAAGCATTTGGAACGTCATCTTTTATCGCCCTGATCTCGTAGGGCAAGTTACGCTCAAGATGAGGCTTAAAGTTAGCAAATATCATGTTTAGCCTTGCAGTAATAGAAGGATCGGTTACCCTTTCCAAGTTTTTTTCGACTTCCTCTGCTACTTTACGACCTAAGGAAATTTCTTTGGAGTTATCGTTTGAAGCGCTTTCCTGTGCCCATACATCAGCAGGAACGATCATTACCAATATGAGGCATAAAACTGAGATAAGTTTTTTCAGACTCTGATCACTTCCCGACTAAAAACAATTATGTTTATTTAGTATAAGCCTTAAAGGCTCGCATGCCGTCGTTTAATTTTAACAAATTTGACCTCAATTTCTCCAAATGGGCTTCAAGTTCCTTCTGAACTTCCGTCTCCTTCCGCAATGTCTCGGCAGCCTTTTCCCTGATCTCTATAACGGCTCCTATAACCTCCTGGTAACCTTTTTCGCCCAACTTCGACGACAAAATATCCCAAAACTCTACCGTTTCTCTGGAAGACTTAACGCCCATTGCAGATGCCAGCTCTTCCCAACTCTCCAACAATATCTCCTGGCGGGATATAATTTCTTGTTTTCTTCTCAGGACATCCATAAGGACTGAGGCGTTTCATTCCCGCTCGGCAACATTCTCCAGCACCCCCTATAGATTGTAATCGGCCATTTTGCCTATTAAAATTAATACTGCCTTCTAAGGTCTTGGGGGCAAGAGGTGTTTTTCTATGAGATCCGCAATTTTGCAACAATAATCCCATAGCTGCCGAGCAATCCTTTTGTATTCACCTATTTCGCGACCGTAAGGGTCCTCAACTTCATAGGATCTGATTTTGTCCTCGTATAATCTCATGTAATATGTAGAATATGGGTCAGTCGCCGACAGGTATTCTTTTACTGCATTATCGACATTCCTTGAGACTAAAGACCCTATGAAATAAATTTTATTTTTATATTGGCCGTACTTAGACGCAAGCCATTGAAGATGCCTTAAAGTCAAGGCAATTACATAATCATGATCGGCCATGAGGGAAAGGTCTACGGGCTTTGAGCGGTGGCTCCCGATGTCGATACCGAAATCCTCCAAAAGAGCTCTATGTGCGTTCTCGCTCGCAGAATTGCCCGGCATGGCCATAAGGCCTGCCGACGATACCTGCCACCCTTCTATACCTCTCATATCTAAGGCCTTTTTCATCAAGGCCTCCGCCATGGGACTTCTGCAGGTGTTGCCGGAACATACGAATAATATTTTAGGCATAGCTCACTCGCTCATTAAGTGCTCAATAATATCTGCTCTGTTCACGACCCCGACCAAAATGCCTTCTTTAACGACAGGAGCACGTTTCAAGTTTTTCTTTATCATGATCAAGGCTGCATGAAAATCGCTGTCATTCGTGCTAAGGCACACGACTTCCTTAGTCATATGCCTTCCAACCGAATCCATGCTGGCTCTTTTCATTCTTACCTTGAATTGTCCCATGTCAGGAACGTAAGAGGGATCTTCCAGCAAGTCGATATAACCGGGCAAAGCAGCCCTAACTATATCCTTTTCGCTTAAAAAACCGACCACGCGCCCCTCGGCATCTACAATAGGAAGTCCTGGAATTCTGTGCCTTGACAAGACCTCTATCGCTTCCATTAATGTTGCATCCTCTCCAAGCGAGGTCAAATCCCTATCCATAAGATCGCCAACCAACATAAGAAACACCTCTTTAATCGAGCTTTTCGACCAATATCTTTGGCATCAGCGACTCCACCATATCTCTGCCTCGAATTCCCTTTTTGACGTGAAGGGTATCCTCTAGGCTGCATGCCTGGGCAAAACGAATTGCCTTTTCTACATCCATGTCTTCCAAAAGGGCCACCATTAATCCAGCCATAAGGGCATCGCCTATCGCAAGAAGGGACACCATCTGCTCCTTCACTTCCCTCTCTATGTCTACCAAATAGATTCCCTCTGGAGTATAAAAAATATTGCCCACAGCCCTATAGGTTGTAACTGACCACTCCACGCCGCTGTCGTGTATTTTGGATACCAATTCAAGCACATCGTCAAGATCGCCCATAGGGTAGCCGAGGGTGGAAAACAAAAATCGGTGATCGAATTTAACGACCTTAGGCACACCCTCTAAAGCGGCAGTCAAGGCCGGACCGAAAGCATCCACAAATACAGGTACCTTCGCTTCCTTGCAACGCAGGATCAGGTCCTTGTAAGCATCCTGAGGAACTCCGGGAGGGAGGGATCCTCCCAAATAAACCAAACGGGCACGACTGAGTATGCGGTCGAAATTTTTCATGAACCTATGCAATGCCTCGTCAGAGATATAAGGTCCTGCCTCTGCCACGCCTGTCTCGATATGTCCAACTTCATCGACGATATACACGTCCGTTCTGGATTCGCCTATTACGTTTACGAAGTTTGTGGTCAGTTTCAAGCGCCTCAATGTATCCCTTATATATTCTCCAGAAAAGCCGGCCAGAAACCCCATCGCTGCGCTTTCGTATCCCAACTGCTGCAATATTATCGATACATTTATACCCTTTCCTCCGGCTGACCTGTCCACCTCGGAAGCCCTGAACCATCTTCCGGGTCTGAAATCGGGAACGACGTATTGAATATCTACAGCAGGATTCATGGTAACTGTGACGATTGTTTTGTCCAAAACCTCTCCCCCCTCTTCAATAAAATTAAAAATAAAGGGCCCACCTGCGAAGATAGGCCCGGCACATTAGGGTAGAGAAGTTAAAGCAACCCCTCTATCGCTTGAGCGTCATTTATCGCTTTAGATTTAACCAAAGAGCCCTTGTTTAATACTACAACCTGCGGCAGGTCGACTATGCCAAGTTTTTCGCACATCCTTTTGTTTTTATAACCGTCTATGAGCAAGACTTTTTTGGCATGTTTTTTCTCAACTTCATTGGCTAGCTTTATCTGCTCCGGATCTATGCTTGAATAAAACAGAGAGACAACCCTTTCAGGCTCAAACAATACTTTCTGCAGGTGAAGCTGCTCTGAAATGTAGGAATATGCAGCCATTGCTGCTATGGCCCCGTCACCTGCAGCTGTTACTACCTGCCTGAGGAACTTATCGCGAACGTCGCCGGCAGCAAATACTCCCTCCACGGAGGTCTCCAGCATTTCATTGGTTACGATCCATCCGCCGCCCTTGGTCTCTACCAGACCTTTCACAAAATCGCTGTTCGGATTCATCCCCACGAAGACGAACACACCGGCAACCGGCAGTTCGCTCGTCTCCCCCGTCTTGACATTTTTCAATACGATACCCTCGACCATATCCGTTCCCTTTATTCTTTCTACGACCGAGTCCCATACAGGCTCTATTTTCGGGTTGGCCATGGCCTTTTCTACGACGGCTCTATCGGCACGGAAGGAATCACGACGATGTATTATGTACACCTTAGAGGCAAATCGGGTCAGATAGTCTGCCTCTTCTACGGCAGTATTACCTCCTCCGACCACTGCGATAACCTGATCCTCGAAAAAAGCACCATCGCATACGGCACAGTAGCTGACGCCTCTTCCGGTAAATTCCGCCTCGCCGGGACACCCTAGCTTTCTGAAGCTGGCGCCTGTAGCTATTATAACTGCTTCGGCCTCTATATCCCCCTTATCGGTTGCGACGACTTTTTTGCCGGCCTCCATGGATACTTTCTTGACCTCGGCCTCCCTGAATTCGGGGGAGAATTTCTCCGCATGCTCCCTGAAAGCCCTGGCCAGCTCTTCTCCGCTTATCATGGGTATCCCCGGCCAATTCTCTATCTCGGCAGTAATTGTGATCTGACCTCCTGCCATTCCCTTTTCAAGGACCAACACGTCAAGCCCTGCCCTTCTGCCGTATATAGCAGCAGTAAGTCCGGCGGGCCCTCCGCCAACGATCACCAATTCGCGCTTCTCCACGACAACACCTCCCTAATTTATCCAATCTGCGCTAGAAAGATTTTTTACCGCTAAGCCTCCAGGCTATAACACAGACCCCTCCGTTTAATTTCTTCATCTCACAGAGGCTAAAGCGGACCGGCGCCAAAGACAGGATCTCCTTCTCCTTCCAACCGCCGGTTTCTACGATAAGCCAGCCCCCTTCTTTCAACCACAAAGACGCCCTTTCAAAAAGAAAACGATACCACAGCGTCCCGTCATTGCCTCCATCGAGGGCCGAAATCGGCTCGAAACATTTAACTTCAGACATTAACGTGTCAACGAGATTCGTAGGTATGTAAGGGGGATTGCTCACTACGGCATCGACACCCGATTTTGCGGATTGAGCCGGCAATTTCCCGCTCTCATGCCACAGGGTCAATCGGTCGAACAAGTCGTATTTGTCGACGTTTTTCCATGCCCAATACAGTGCCTTTGGGTTTACGTCCAACGCTATCCCTCTAAGCTTTGGGTTTTCAAGCAACAGCGAAATCACGATACAGCCGCTTCCTGTTCCCCAGTCGACTGCAATCCCTTCATCCACCAACGAAAGTGCGATCTCGACCAGCGATTCCGTTTCTGGCCTGGGCACCAAAACGCCCTCGCCGACATAAAAATTTCTGCCGTAAAATTGAGCCTCGTTAAAGATATAAGCCAAAGGCTCCTTATTGCACCTTCTTTCCAAGAGAGCATTTAAATATTGCAATTCGTAGTCGAATATTGGCCGTTCTTTATGGGCTATCAACCATGATCTATCACAGCCCAATACCTTACATAATAGCAAATCGCTCTCTACCAACGGCTCAGAAAGGCCCGCTTGTTTTAATCTGTCAATCACGTACTCCCTTGCTTGAGAGAGAATCAACAGGTCCTACGCTCCCAAGAGCTTTAATTTTTCCATTTGGTCGGCCGTGGCCAGCGCGTATAACAACTCATCCAAATCGCCCTCCAAAATTTCGTCCAGGTTGTGAAGAGTCAAACCAATCCTGTGATCGGTGACGCGATTTTGCGGAAAGTTATAGGTGCGAATCCTTTCGGAACGGTCACCGCTGCCTATTTGACCCCTGCGCTCCGAAGCCATCGCCTCCTGCTGTCGGCGAATCTCCATGTCGTATAATTTTGCCCTCAACAGTTGCATCGCCTTGGCCCTGTTCTTAAGCTGCGATCTTTCGTCCTGGCAGGTAACTACGATGCCCGTAGGGATATGGGTTATCCTTACTGCCGAATCGGTCATGTTCACATATTGCCCGCCTGCTCCGCTGGCTCTGAAGGTATCTATCTTAAGGTCTTCCGGACGAATCTCCACGTCAACCTCATCGGGCTCGGGCAACACAGCAACAGTGGCAGTGGAAGTGTGTATACGCCCACTTGCTTCCGTAACGGGGACGCGTTGGACGCGATGGACTCCGCTTTCATACTTCAATACGCTATACGCATCTTGCCCTTCGACCCTGAAGACAATTTCTTTATAGCCGCCTATGCCCGTCTCGTTGGCCGTCAAAAGTTCTACTTTCCACCTCTTTCGTTCGGCATAACGTACATACATCCTGTAAAGATCGGCTGCAAAAAGGGCTGCCTCCTCGCCTCCGGCACCGGCTCTTATCTCCACAATCACGCTTCTTTCGTCGTTCGGATCCTTGGGCAGCAGAAGAAGGGCCAGCTCCTTTTCGAGCTCTTCTACGATATTTTTGAGCTGATTTGCTTCTTCTCTGGCGAGCTCTCTCAGATCTTCGTCATCCTCTTCGGTCAAGGCGAGCGCCTCTTCCAACCTCTTTTGAGCTTGCCTGTACTCCCTGTATTTTTCCACGACCTTTGACATTTCAGAATGTTCCTTCGCCAGGCGCTGTAACACCGCCGGATTGGAGATGACATCGGGATCGCTTAACTTCGTCTCCAGCTCTTGGTATTTCCGCTCCAAATCATCCAATTTTTCGTTCAAATTATCCACCTATATCATCACCTCCCCTTGAAGGGAAGAGCCTCTCTTAATTTAGCAATTCTTCCATACTGTCATATGGTTCTCCGCAGGGATTGGTCTCTTCGCACTTGCCCTTTGTAATGCAACTCGGACCGGCGATGTCGAATATCCCTTCTGCGACCCCTGTGACCTCTTTCAACATCAACTTCGCAAGTCTGCGTATCTCCCATTGAGCCCTCTTACACAGCCTGAGGCTGAAGAAATGATGCAATTCCCTGGCGTTCATAGTGATGACTATCCTCGTCTCCCAAGCATTGGGCAGGAGATACCGCGCATCCTCCAGGGGAACGCCCGACTCTACCAAGGATTTGTAGGCTTCATGGGCATAGCGAATAGCTTCTTTGAAAATCGATAGTGCCCGAGCATCAACTTTCACGGAATCCGGAAGGATATACCTTGCTTCATCCATCGAGACGTATCTTTGGCTTTGCTGACTGTAACTTGCTATGCGATGACGCACTAGCTGATGTGAGCAAGCCCTGCTGATGCCGTCGACGGCAAAGGTAAAAGAGGCATGTTCAAGCGGTGAAAGATGACCCGATTTTATCAACTTCCTGATAAAAAGACCGCTCTGCCTCTTTCCCTCTTTAAATTCAACCACTAAATCTTCGGCCGTGGACGAACTGTAACAAAGTCTCGCTGCTGCAGCGACAACATCGTCGGGCGTGGGCGTGAAGGCAAGCAGTTTAACCCTTACGCTACTCTCCATCGTTCGACTGTACGTAATCCGTTCCTGCATATTTCTTGCGGAACTTTTCGAGCTGTCCTGCTTCTGTCACCAAAAAGCCCCTCTTTCCAGTGTAAAAGGGGTGACAATTGCTGCAAACCGATACGCGGATTTCCGATTTAGTGGACCTCGTCTCAAAGGTATTGCCGCAGGCACAACTTACTTTGCAAACATCGTATTTTGGATGTATATCCTTTTTCATCTAAAATCCCTCCATTTTCTACATTCATAATTATAGAGCAAAGAGCAATTTACCACACTCAACAAGGACCTGCAAGCCTTCTCTTCGTTCAAATGTGCATGACGCCCAAACCGCACCTGTCGTGGTGAGCGGCAGCATGATAGGCACTGTCACCAATTATAGCAACTCCTATCCATTTTTTGCTTCGAACAATGGCCAATTTTGCGCCAACGCTCGCTTCCAACAGGCAAATCGGCAAAAAACTGTTTATTGCTTCCATTGAGGCGTGCATCAGAGCGTGCATTTCGCTACCCGTCTTCTTGACCACATTGCCGTTTAGCGCCGCCCCTACCAGGGAACGCGTCAATTTGCCGGATATGTTACCGACTAAACCTCCTACCTCAGTAGCCACAGCTCTCCAGCCGAGCCTTTTGATCTGCTCCTTGAGATATTCTTCCTCGTTTTTATTAGTAGTGGCAGCTAGCAAAACCGCAACCCTTCCAACCTGGCTCTCCTGACGGATATCGTAGGACACCTCGAGAGTGCCCAATATTTCTTCGTCCTCTCCCAGTTCTTCGACAGCCTCCGCAAACCTTTCGCTCTCTTCTCTTTTCTCCAACATCGAACCATCGCTCCTTCGCATCACTTTTATCATGTTAAATCAAGCAAATGAGTCTTGAAATATTCCGGCTTATCGTTTATATTTTAAAATAACATAGAGTTTTGTGCATTAGGTGGCAATAAGATTTATCAATAACAATGAGGAGGGGATTAAATGAGAATAAGAAAAGTTTTATTAATGGCTTTGGTTGTAGGTCTCGTTTTTTCGGTAGGCACGGCTCAGGCCAAGACCTTTGTTTCCATCGCCACGGGCGGCACGGGAGGGACCTATTACCCGATAGGCGGAGGCATTGCCGACGTAGTGAGCCGTTATGCGGAAGACATCCAGGCCACGGCAGAAACCGGAAATGCCGCAGTTGCCAACCTTAACCTGCTTGGAACCCACAGCATCGAGTTTGCCTTCGTACAAAACGATACGGCCTGGTGGGCTGCTAGGGGCGAAATAATGTTTAAAAATGCCTTTCCCAATATCAGGGCGATAGCAACCCTCTATCCGGAAACCAATCACCTGGTTGTGATGAAAAAGGCCAACATAAAAAGCATTTACGACCTGAAGGGCAAGAGAGTCTCCGTGGGAGCCCCTGGTTCGGGAACTGAAGCGGACATGCGCTGCCTTCTGGATATCGCAGGAATCAAATACGATGACATGAAAGTGGATTTTCTCGATTTCAACAACACCGTTGACCGCATGAAGGACGGTCAGCTCGATGCCGGTTTCGTCGTCGGAGGCTATCCTGTGGCTGCCATAATGGACCTTGCTACCACCCACGATGTCGATCTCGTGAGTTTCGACGATGATTTCTTAGCCAAGCTGCAGGAAAAATATCCGTTTTACATTAAAGACACCATTCCTGCCGGCACCTATAAGGGGATAGATCGCGACGTTCAAACTCCTGCGGTCATGGCCATGCTGGCTGTCGATGCCGACGTTCCCGAAGAAGTTGTATATCAATTCACCAAAGCGCTTTGGGAGCATATCGATGATGTACAGCGCGTTCACGCCAAGGCCCAGCTAATAACCCTTGAGACCGCATTCGACGGATTATCGGTTCCTCTCCACGACGGAGCTATTCGCTACTACAAGGAAATAGGACTAAAGATACCTGAGGTAAAATAAGGATACTCAAATCGTCATAAACATAACGGGGAAGCCT
>NZ_DJHF01000018.1 GCF_002433005.1 Acetomicrobium sp. UBA5826
GCCATTCATATCCCCCCTTTCACTTTTAAGGGGACTTACTTGTCCAGTATGTCCGTTACTACGCCGGCACCTACTGTACGTCCGCCTTCCCTTATGGCAAACCTCAAGCCCTTCTCCAAGGCTACGGGAACTATGAGCTTCACTTCTATGTTGGCGTTGTCTCCGGGCATTACCATCTCTACACCCTCGGGCAGGGTTATCTCACCAGTGACGTCGGTGGTCCTGAAGTAAAACTGAGGTTTGTAGCCGTTGAAGAAGGGGGTATGTCTTCCGCCTTCTTCCTTCTTCAGGACGTATATCTCGGCTTTGAAGTGTTTATGGGGAGTTATGGTGCCGGGTTTTGCCACTACCTGGCCCCTTTCCACGTCGTCTTTGCCCACGCCCCGAAGGAGTATTCCTATGTTGTCTCCCGCTATGGCCTCGTCTAAGATCTTTCTGAACATCTCAAGGGAGGTGGCCACGGTCTTTGTCTTGTCCTCCCTCATGCCTACGATCTCCACTTCCTCGCCTGCGTTTATCTTTCCTCTTTCGACCCTGCCGGTGACGACGGTACCGCGTCCCGTTATGGAGAAGACGTCCTCAATGGGCATGAGGAAGGGCTGGTCCACTGGACGCTCCGGAAGGGGTATGTAGCTGTCGCAGGCGTCCATGAGCTCCCATATCCTGCCGCACCACTGACACTCCCTCTTGCCGCAGCCGCACTCCAGGGCCTTCAGGGCGGAGCCTCTTATCACGGGGACTTCGTCTCCCGGGAAGTCGTAGCTCGAAAGGAGGTCTCTCACTTCCATCTCGACAAGGTCCAAGAGTTCCTCGTCGTCTACCATGTCCACCTTGTTCATGAAGACCACTATGGAGGGGACGTTGACCTGCCTTGCCAAAAGGACGTGTTCCCTCGTCTGCGGCATGGGTCCGTCGGCAGCGGATACAACTAATATGGCTCCGTCCATCTGGGCTGCTCCGGTGATCATGTTCTTTATGTAGTCGGCGTGTCCGGGGCAGTCAATGTGGGCGTAGTGTCTGTGTTCGGTCTGGTACTCCACGTGGGATATGCTTATCGTTATGCCGCGCTCCCTCTCCTCAGGGGCCTTGTCTATCTCGTCGAAGGGGGTGAAGTCAGCTAATCCCTCGGTGGAAAGGGTCCTGGTTATAGCGGCGGTCAAGGTTGTCTTGCCGTGGTCGATGTGCCCTATGGTTCCTATGTTTAAATGTGGTTTCATCCTCTCAAACTTTGCCTTTGCCATGCTTGTCAGCCTCCCTTAAAAAATTTATTCCTCAATAATTTTAAACTTATTGTATTAGAGCATCTAAGATGCCGATGCCAACAATTTTTCCGCCACCTCGGAAGGAACTTCCTCGTAGTGGCTGAATTTCATCGTAAACGTAGCCCTTCCCGAGGTTTTATTCCTCAGTGCACTGGCATAACCGAACATCTCGGACAGAGGAACGTAGGCCTTGACAACCTTTGCTCCCGATCGAGTGGCCATGCCCTCGATCCGCCCTCTGCGCGATGAGAGGTCTCCCATAACATCTCCAAGGTATTCCTCGGGCGTTACTACCTCCACCTCCATAATAGGTTCCATCAAAACAGGATCTGCCTTTTTCATTGCCTCCTTGAAAGCCATAGACGCAGCTATCTTGAAGGCCATCTCGGAGCTGTCGACTTCATGGAAGCTCCCGTCCACCAGCGCAACCTTTATGCCTATGACGGGGTATCCCCCAACGACACCACTGGTTAAGGCTTCTTCTACACCCTTTTGTACGGCAGGTATAAATTCTTTGGGGATCACGCCCCCCACGATCCTGTCTTCAAACTCGTATCCCGTATGTCCCGGGAGGGCTTCTATTTCAAGCACCACGTGGCCGTACTGACCGCGACCGCCGGATTGGCGTATGAACTTGCCCTCTCCTTTAGCGGGTCTTTTTATGGCTTCACGGTAGGCAACTTGAGGCTTGCCGACCCTGACGTCAACTCCAAATTCCCTACGCAGCCTGTCTACTATAATCTCCAAGTGAAGCTCGCCCATACCGGATATGATCGTTTGCCCCGTCTCGTGATCTATGGCAACCCTAAATGTCGGGTCTTCTTCTGCAAGGGCAGCCAAACCCTTGGACAACTTGACCTGGTCGGCCTTGCTTGCCGGTTCGATGGCCAAAGAAATGACCGGTTCGGGTATGTTCATCCCCTCCAATACGACGGGTTCCTTTTCATCGCAAAGCGTGTCTCCCGTCCTCGTGTTCTTAAGGCCGGGAATTGCCACTATCGCTCCGGCCAAGGCCGATTCGATGTCCTCACGTTTATTGGCATGCACCCTCAATAATCTCCCTATACGCTCCTTCTTCCCGGTGTTCGTATTGAGCACCGACATTCCGGTGTGCAGTTTTCCGCTGTATATCCTCGTATAAACGACCCGACCGACATATGGGTCCACCAACACTTTGAAAGCCAGTGCCGTAAAGGGCGCCTCCGCATCGGTATGGCGGATAACTTCCTCTCCCGTGCGCGGGTCGACTCCCTTTACAGGGGGAATGTCCAAGGGAGATGGAAGGTAATCGATCACCGCATCCAAAAGCAATTGAATCCCTTTGTTTTTGAGGGCCGATCCGCATAGCATGGGAACCAGCTTTAAATTTATGGTACCGAAACGCAGAGCCCTTTTTATGCTCTCCTCCGATATTTCCCGGCCTTCGAGGTAGGATTCCATGATTTCGTCGTCAACTTCGGCTAAGGCCTCTATCAGGCGCTCACGCCATTTTTTGGCCTCTGCCAGAAAAGCCTGAGGTATCTCTTCCAATTCCAAGCGGGTTCCAAGCTCGTCGGCGTACTCGATTGCCTGCATCGTTATGAGGTCGATAATGCCCTTAAAGGCATCTTCGGCGCCCATTGGCAACTGTATGGGAACGGGGTTTGCCCCTAACCGTTCCTTAATCTGCTCCATAACGTCGAAGAAATTTGCGCCCACCCTGTCCATCTTGTTCACGAAAGCAATTCTGGGCACCCTGTACTTGTCCAACTGGCGCCAAACCGTTTCTGACTGCGGTTCAACTCCTCCTACAGCGCAAAAGACGGCGACCGCTCCATCCAACACTCTGAGCGATCTTTCTACTTCCATAGTAAAGTCCACGTGCCCGGGCGTATCAATCAAATTGATCATATATTCCTTCCAGTAGCACGTCGTAGCTGCCGAGGATATGGTAATGCCCCTTTCGCGCTCCTGGTCCATGAAGTCCATCGTAGCGGCGCCTTCGTGCACCTCGCCTATTCTATGTATTTTTCCCGTATAAAAAAGAATGCGCTCCGATGTCGTCGTTTTGCCTGCATCTATATGCGCTGCTATGCCAATATTGCGTATTTTGCGAATATCTATTCCTGCATCGCTCATGCCTTACAAATCACCACCCTAATTACCATATTACCAGCGATAATGGGCAAAAGCTCGGTTTGCTTCAGCCATTCTGTGCGTATCTTCACGTTTCTTTACCGCTGATCCTTCTCCCTTGTAAGCATCTACAAATTCCCTGGCAAGGCGCTCGATCATGGGAATGCCTTTACGAGATCTGGCGCTGTTTATTATCCACCTTATCGCCAAGGCCTGAGCTCTGGCGGGGTCTACTTCCACTGGAACCTGATAAGTAGCTCCTCCGACCCTCCGCGGCCTGACCTCTATGAGGGGTTTAACGTTCTCCAAAGCTTTATCGAAAACCTCATCGGGAGATACGTTTAGCCTCTTTGCAGCCACTTCTAAGGCTCCGTATACTATACGTTCGGCAATGCTCTTCTTGCCATCGTACATGACACAATGAATAAACTTGGCTATTGCTTCGTTCTTATATAAAGGATCGGGGTGAACCTTCCTTTTAGTCACATGCCCCTTTCGCGGCATGACATCGACCTCCTCGTTCTCTATTTAGGTTTTCTTACGCCGTACTTAGACCTTCCTTGACGGCGATTTTCGACTCCGCCGCAATCAAGAGCCCCGCGCACAATGTGATAACGAACGCCGGGAAGGTCCTTGACGCGCCCTCCGCGAACCAATACCACCGAGTGCTCCTGCAAATTATGGCCAATCCCGGGAATATAGGCCGTAACCTCTATGCCGTTCGTCAACCTCACACGAGCCACTTTCCTCAAGGCGGAGTTTGGCTTCTTTGGTGTAACGGTATAGACCCTCGTGCAAACTCCTCTCTTCTGCGGATTACCCTGCAATGCCGGAGCACCGGATCGCTTCTTCTTCTCCTTACGCCCTTGGCGTATTAGCTGATTGATGGTAGCCACAAATGTCCCCCCTTCGATCTGCTTAAAAATATCTATCTTATATTATTGGTACTTCGATCTATTAATAAGCCGGCTACTGCCGCCGGCCTCTCGATCAAACAGGCCCTTCCCAATATCTTAGAGTCATCCGCCCATTCCACCGGGATGCTCCTCGCTTCCGCCTCTTTGAGCACTGATTCGATGACCTTTTTTTCGGCGTCACGCGCGACGAATACTTTCACGATCTCCGACTTGATTAACTTCCTATAGACGCTTCTGGCACCAACTACGCGTTTGCCAGCGGCCAGCTCCTGTAAGGGCACAATAAATCACCTTCTCGTGACATAAGGCACCGAGGAATAATAACAACGCCGAAGCGCAATGTCAAGTGGGCCCCTTTTATTCGGAACCCACTTGACGAGGCTCCTACCCCGCTCGATCCGCCGAAACGGATTCGAAAACGGGCTCCCTCTTCACTTCGACTACCTCGAAGTTGCGATTCACGGTAGCGCCTGTTCCAGCAGGTATCAGGTGTCCTATTATGACGTTTTCCTTCAAGCCTTTAAGGTAATCGACTTCGCCGCGAACGGCAGCCGATGCCAACGCTTGAGCCGTCTGTTGGAAGGACGCGGCCGAAAGGAAACTATCCGTTGCAAGAGCAGCCTTAGTTATGCCCAATAATACCGGCTTCCATATCGGCTCCTGGCGAAGTTTTCTCACGAAGGTCACCTTTTGTATAAGCCTTTCGACTTGAGACAACGCCAGTATCGGCCTGATGACGATCTTCGTCGGCTCCAGCTCGGTTAGGCGTTCTAGAACCTGCTGATTGACTTCTGTCCCTGCAGGTACGACAACGTTCCCCAATTTATCCTTAACAGGCTCGAGCAGGACCTTTCCGTAAATTTTTTCGGTAAGGACGCTGTGAAGTATTTTCTGGCGCGAATATATCTCGCCGTCAGCCTCTATAGCCGTTATATCGCCTTCAATTATACCGCGAACAATGCTGCCGTCCACTATAGGCGGGACATCTATGGGTTCGTTTCCGCTGGCATCAATAACCTTGCCAAGCGGCCTGCCCCATATCTTGCTGATCAGGTATTCCTGGATGGCATCGGGCAGATCTATCGTCTCGGGGGCCTTCCATACCTTGATTTCTTTAATGAAGCTCTCCTTTATTTTTAAAGCGGCTTCCCTTGTCAAAAGAGCATCCTTAACAGCTATAACCGTATCACCGCTTACAACATCCTCGGCTAAGTAGGTAACGTCACAAAGGGAGAAGAGCTTATCCGTATCCAGGATCTGCAAGGGACTTCGCAGGTCTTTGGTGATAAGTGTAAGCTGTTTCATCGAAAGCGAACTCCCGGCATCGATCTTCACGCCATCGCCGGATTCGTAATCCTCGACGAGCTCCAACCCTTCAAGCTCGCGTCTGAAAAGGGATTCTCCCACTATAACCCTTATTAATTCTCCCTCATCTTCAACTATCAATTCAGTAAGGGCTGTCCCTGGCTGCAACAGGATCTTGATGGCCCCTTCGTCGAGAGCCTCTCCTTTGTACTGAGCGGCATGGTCCAGCGACCCCTTGCCGATAACATCCTTGAGGATTTTACCCTTCAACATGGCTACGGAATCATCTATGCATCGCTGGTTATGCTCTCTGATTTCCCGGACTTCCCTTTCCAGCTCGTCGATCCACACTATTTCACCAACCACGTAGGAGGTATCTCCTTCATCGGCTATCCGAACTTTGTTAACGGGCGCAACCTTGCGCAATATTACCTCTATATGCTTATTGTTTATGGAGACGCCTTGAGATTTGTAAACCTCCTGGATTCCGTCCACCATGTAGGCGTGCACGGCCTCGATACCATTGACCTCCATCAATTGCTGGGGGTCGATGTAACCTTCGGTCAGCACCTGGCCCTTCTTCACCTCGTCTCCCTCTTCGACGAGGAGCATTTGAGCCGTGGAGACGTTGAAGCTCATCTTTTCGTCGGGGTTGTCGGCGGATTGTATGACGATCTTTCTTTTGCCCTCCATCTCTCGAATCTCAGTTACGACCCCGTCGACCTCGGATAGTAAGGCCGTCTTCTTTGGCTTTCTCGCCTCAAAGAGCTGTTCCACCCTGGGAAGACCTTGAGTGATGTCCTCGCCCGTAATCCTCACGCCACCGGTATGGAAAGTCCTCATGGTAAGCTGGGTACCGGGTTCACCGATGGACTGAGCTGCCACGACTCCCACGGCTTCGCCTATGGCTACGGGCTTTCTCGTAGCCAAATCAAGGCCGTAACATTTCTGGCATATGCCATTGCGAAATGCGCAAGTCATGGGACTTCTGACCCAGAGGCCCTTTACTCCCGCAGCCTCTATGGCGTCGGCCTTTTCCTGATCTATGATCTCGCCCGCCCCGACTAAAACAGTCCCATCGACAGGATGGCGCACATCCTCCAGAGCCGTCCTGCCGTAAATCCTTTCGTTCAAAGGGATCACGACCTTGTCGTCCTGAAGCAGAGGAGTGATGTAGACGCCTTGATCTGTGCCGCAATCTTCCTCGAGGACAATGATGTCCTGCGAGACATCGACAAGTCGTCTCGTCAGATAACCAGACTTGGCCGTCCTCAATGCCGTGTCGGCCAACCCCTTCCTGGCGCCATGGGTGGAAATGAAGTATTCCAACATGTTAAGCCCTTCCCTAAAGTTGGAAACGATAGGATAGTCGATGACTTTACCGGAAGGATCGGCCATGACTCCCCTTATGCCCGCCATCTGGGAGACCTGGCTCTTGCTGCCGCGAGCGCCGGAATCTATCATCATGCGAAGTGGATTTAATTCATCCATATGCTCCAAAATGCAGTCCGCGATTTTGGCTGCGGCCTCCGTCCAGAGAAGCTCCGTTTGCCTCAAATATTCGTCCTCGGTGAGGATGCCCATGCCGTACTGGTTGTTGAGCTCGCTCTCCTTTTCCATTACTTCCCTGACGATCTCTTGTTTCTCGGGAGGAATAACGATCGAATCTATGTTCAGGGAAACTCCAGATTTGGTAAACCATCGATAGCCCAGAAGTTTAACGTCATCTAACATCTTGACCAGGTCTTCGTGTTCTACTCGGTCGAAGGCCATATCCAGCAGGGCTCCCAGGTCCTTTTTGGCAATCTGTTTATTGATATACCTCAACGACGAGTGAAGCATGCTGTTAAATAACGCCCTCCCCGGCGAGGTCTCGATCAGCTGCCCGTCCCACAACATCTTCACCTTTGCGTGGGGGTGGACCACTCCGTGATCCAGAGCCGTCAATACGTCTTCAATATCCCTGAAAACCATGCCCTCTCCCTTGCGCCCCTCGGTCATTGCAGTCAAGTAATATATCCCCAAAACAACATCCTGCGTGGGCGTCACTATAGGTTTGCCGTGGGCCGGCGACAACAGGTTGTGTCCCGCCAGCATCAATATCCTAGACTCCGCTTGAGCCTCCAAAGAAAGAGGAACGTGAACGGCCATCTGGTCTCCGTCGAAGTCGGCATTAAAGGCAGTACAGACCAGCGGATGAAGCCTTATAGCCTTGCCTTCCATTAGCAGGGGCTCAAAGGCCTGAATTCCCAGACGGTGCAAAGTGGGCGCGCGATTGAGCATAACGGGATGGTCTTTGATTATCTCTTCCAGGGCTTCCCATACCTCATCTCTCCTGCGCTCTATAACGCGCTTTGCGCCCTTTACGTTTGAGGCTATGCCCTTCTCAATAAGCTTGTGCATTACGAAAGGCCTAAACAGCTCCAGTGCCATTTCCTTTGGTAAACCGCACTGGTAAAGCTTGAGTTCCGGACCAATGACTATTACGGATCTGCCCGAGTAGTCGACGCGCTTGCCCAGCAAGTTCTGACGGAAGCGCCCCTTCTTCCCCCTGAGCAAATCGGTCAAGCTCTTAAGGGGACGGTTGCCTGCGCCCAAAACGGCCTTACCAACCCGTCCATTGTCTATCAGGGCATCCACGGCCTCCTGAAGCATTCTTTTCTCGTTTCTTATGATCATCTCCGGGGCTCGGAGTTCCTGTAACTTTTTCAGACGGTTGTTCCTGTTGATGACCCTCCTGTACAGGTCGTTCAAATCGGAAGTGGCAAATCTGCCGCCGTCGAGCTGCACCATGGGACGCAAATCCGGGGGAATGACGGGAAGAACGCTCATGATCATCCACTCCGGCTTGCTGTCGCCCTTCCTGAAATCTTCCACAACTTGAAGGCGTTTTATCAGCTTGCGCTTCTTTTGGCCCGTCGAATTCGCGATCTCTTCTCTAAGGGATATGGCCAACTCGTCTATATCTATGTTCTTGAGTAACTCTAAAATGCTTTCCGCCCCGATGCCTGCTGCGAAGTCCTTGTCGTAAGCCTTGCACAGCTTTTGTTCTCTTTCGACTATGATGTCGCACTGCTCAAAGGGCGAATCGCTTCCGTCTATCACTATATATGAAGGATCCTCGATAGTCACCGTCTCCTGCTGAGAGGTAAATCTGCCAGGATAGTTTTTCATATAAAGCTGCAACTCGGAAGCCGAAACCACATCGTCCTTAGAAAAGGGCAGGCGCACGGCAGCGACGACTATAAAGGCCTCCTGGTTTTTGATAGTCGCCCTCTGGAATTCGACCTTGACGCCATGTCTTTGGAGTCGTTCGATGTCGCTCTGGCTTACCACATCACCAACCCTGAAATTGGCATCTTCTATCTCGGTGATCGTGTAAGCCGGCTCGACTTTAAAAAGGTCATCGCCGTACTCCGTTCGATAGCGAGATACCTGTTGGGCCGAAAGTATATCCCCCTCTTTTAAGGGCAAATCGTCTACTCTAGTGATACGATACGCTTCCTCAGCTTTGAATTTAGGATCGTAGTGCCTGTGTATGCGCTCTTCGCAGGCAGGTATGAGATCGCCTTTTCTGACCAGATCGGGCCTTTTACCCTCCATGACTACTTTGTAGAGGATTTCCCTTCGCCTTAAAGGGGCGAAGTACACCACTCTCTCCAGATCTTTGGATGTCGTTCCTAAAAACAGGCTCAACCTGCTCGGAATGCCGCGCAGATACCAGATGTGAACGACCGGACAGGCAAGCTCTATATGGCCCATCCTCTCCCTTCTCACCTTGCTGTCGGTAACTTCGACTCCACAGCGGTCACACACTATGCCCTTAAATTTAGGGCCGTTCCGCTTGTATTTCCCACAGGCGCATTCGTAACTTCTTACAGGTCCAAATATGCGCTCACAAAAAAGACCGTCCTTTTCGGGCCTAAGGGTCCTGTAATTTATCGTCTCAGGGCGTTTTACCTCGCCGCTTGACAGTTCCCTTATCCTTTCGGGACTTGCCAACCTGATTCGAACGCCTACAATTTCGCGATTGTTCATTTACGCATCATCCCCCTCAGGGTCCACTTCTGCTTCGTCATCGTCCGGATCGCCGAAGATCCTGGCTTCCAAACCTATCTTTGCCTCTTCCTTTTTTGTCTGAGGTTTTTTCTCCGTCTCTTTCTTCACTTCAACTATATTCTGCTCTTCCTCCTCAACGTAGCCAACACTGTCGTCGTCGTAAAGGACCTGCACGTCAAGGCCCAATCCCTGAAGCTCTTTTACAAGTACCCTAAAGCTCTCGGGCACACCGGGGTTTCCTATGTTTTGACCTTTGACTATGCTCTCGAATGTCTTGAGACGTCCCTGCACATCATCGGATTTGATGGTGAGCATCTCCTGCAATATGTGAGATGCGCCATATCCTTCCAGGGCCCAAACTTCCATTTCTCCGAAGCGTTGTCCGCCAAATTGGGATTTTCCTCCCAGAGGCTGTTGCGTTATCAAGCTATAGGGGCCAACGGATCGGGCATGGATCTTGTCGTCGACAAGATGGATCAACTTGAGCATGTACATATATCCCACGGTAACTTTATTCTCGAAGGGTTCGCCCGTCCTCCCGTCGTAAAGGACGATGCTTCCGTCCCTGGTGAGATCGGGAAGCTTGCTATCCCGAATTTCCTCCATATACTTGAATATCTCGTCCACAGAGGCGCCTTCGAAGACTGGAGTCGCAACGCTCCATCCGTTGTGATAGGCCACAAACCCTAATATGGTCTCAAGAACTTGGCCCAAGTTCATTCGACTGGGAACGCCAAGCGGGTTCAAGACCACATCTACGGGGGTGCCATCGGGCAAATAAGGCATGTCTTCCACGGGCAAGATTCTGGACACAACCCCTTTGTTGCCGTGGCGTCCTGCCATCTTATCTCCCACGGTAATTTTTCTGATTTGGGCCAAAAATACCTTGACCACTTCGTTGACTCCGGGAGGAAGATCATCGCTGTATTCATCCCGGGAAAGCCGCTTAACGGCTACGACCTTGCCACCTTCGCCGTGAGGCACCCTCAGAGAAGTATCCCTTACCTCACGGGCCTTTTCCCCGAAAATGGCCCTGAGCAACTTTTCCTCAGGTGTCTGATCCGTTTCGCCCTTGGGCGAGACCTTGCCTACCAGGATATCCCCGGCCCTCACCTCAGCTCCTATGCGAACAATGCCTCTTTCGTCCAAATTTTTCAGCTGGTCTTCTCCCACGTTGGGGATATCTCTGGTTATCTCCTCGGGACCCAGCTTCGTATCCCTGGCATCTATTTCGTATTCCTCTATATGGATCGACGTATATACGTCCTCTTTTACGAGCCTTTCACTGAGAAGGATGGCATCTTCGAAGTTATAGCCCTCCCACCCCATAAAGGCAACCAAGACGTTCCTGCCCAACGCCAATTCGCCATGATCCACCGCCTGACCGTCTGCCAGAAAATCTCCCTCATTGACAAAATCTCCCTTTCTGACGATAGGACGCTGGTGTATTACCGTTCCCTGGTTAGACCTTCTGAACTTTATCAAAGTATAGGTATCTACCAAGCCATCCTCGATAGTAACCTGAATTTTGTTGGCATCGACATAGGTAACCGTCCCGGGCCTTTTGGCCAATATACAGGCTCCCGAGTCCCTTGCGACCTTTTCCTCCATGCCCGTGCCCACAAGGGGAGATTCGCTCTGCACGAGAGGAACAGCTTGTCTTTGCATGTTAGAACCCATCAAAGCCCTATTGGCGTCGTCGTGTTCAAGGAAGGGTATCAGGGCTGCTGAAACGGACACGATCTGTTTTGGCGTTACGTCGACGTAATTTACCTGTTCGGGAGGGACTATGACTATGGATCCGCGATGCCTGACGTGGACTTCTTCTTCGTATATCCTTCCCTCTTCATCCAAGGGTATGTTTGCTCTGGCGACAAAGGCCTCGTCCTCTTCGTCGGCGGGAAGATACACAACTTCGTCGGTGACATACCTGTCCCTGACGACGCGCTTTGGCGACATCAGGAAGCCGTATTCGTTGACCCTGGCGTAATTGGCCAAGGAGGTAACCAAACCTATGTTTGGACCTTCCGGAGTCTCGATAGGGCATATCCTCCCATAGTGAGACGGGTGTACGTCCCTCGCCTCAAACCCCGCTCTTTCTCTGGTCAAACCTCCGGGCCCCATGGCGGACAACCTCCGCCTATGTGTGACGTCGGCCAGGGGGTTAGTCTGATCCATAAATTGAGATAACTGGCTGGAACCGAAAAATTCCCTTATTGCAGCCGAGATGGGGCGAATGTTTATGAGATCGTGAGCCGTTGCGGTAGAAAGATCGGGTATGGTGGTCATCCTGTCCTTTGCGATGCGTTCCATCCTCAGCAATCCTATGCGAATTTGATTCTGAAGGAGCTCCCCTACCGAACGGACACGCCTGTTGGCGAGATGATCTATATCGTCCTCCCGCTCCAATCCGTCTCTCAAGTTGAGTATGCCCTTAACGATGGTCACCAAATCATCTATAGTGAGCAGACGAACCTCCTCGGATATATTGAGACCAAGCCTTCTGTTCAATTTATACCTTCCCACTCGGCCCAAGTTATATCGTCTGGTATCGAAGAAAAGGGAATAGACGTAATCTTTGGCGTTTTCCACCCTCAGAGGCTCGTTAGGACGCATGCGCCTAAAAATCTCGAGCATCGCCTCCTCGGGCGTATCGGTGCCGTCGCGTTCCAGGGTAGCTGCGAATACAGGGTCCACATTCCACAATCTTACCTTCGTCCTGCCGCTGTTCCATAAAACTTCGACGTGCTCTTTGGTGAGACGGTCGTTTTTGGGTATTATCACGTGGCCGGCGCTGTCTATTATGTCTTCGGCGATCAAGCGCCCTCTAACCTCTTCCTCTACGATATCGACCTCTTTCTCGACACCTCCGAAGGTCCTTAGCAACTCCGTATTGTCCCTGATGCCAAAGGCCTTTAGAAGCGCTGTTGCGGGAACCTTGCGCCTATTGTCGATGTTAACGGACAAGACGTCGCCCGGGGTGAGGTCGAATTCGAGCCAGGCGCCTCTGTCAGGTATAATCTTGGCCTTGTAAACCTCCTGACCGGGAGCCCCCGTCTCAATGCTGAAATAAACTCCAGCCGAACGAGCCAGCTGGTTTACGACAACCCTTTCCGTGCCGTTGACGATAAAGCTTCCTCTGTCCGTCATTACGGGAAAATCTCCGAGGAAAATCTCTTCCTCCTTGATCTCCCCGGTGCCGCGATTGATCATCTGAACTGTAGCGCGAAGAGGCATAGACCAGGTCAAATCCTTTTGTCTTGCCTCTTCTTCCGTCAAGGTGGGAGGATCGATGTAATATCGAACAAACTCGATGACAAAGGAACCGTCGTAACTTTCTATCGGAAAGATCTCTTCGAGCAGCTCCTGAAGCCCCTGAGACTTTCTGTAGTCAGGGGGGACATCGGGTTGCAAAAACCATTTGTAAGATTGGTGTTGCAGCTCGACTAAATAAGGCAGGGCGACTAATTCTTTTGAAGGACCAAAAGACAACCTCTCGCGTTTTCTCCCCATATTCACGAAATTTGACATGGGAGCAACGACCTCCCTATCTATGTTTTTGGTGGGTTAAAATGGGAACCATTGTTTATAATGCGAGCGAACATGATAACAAATGGCGAACGCTCTGTCAATACCATAGGAATATCTCTTTTCCATAACTTGATGTGATTATGGATACATCTCACTCCTGAAGGGATGAACATAATTATGTAGTTTTAAGAATGGTGGGCAGGGGGGGATTTGAACCCCCACAGGCGCTAAGCCCACTGGCTCCTGAGGCCAGCGCGTCTACCTTTCCGCCACCTGCCCCTGCTTCGCATGGCGATTTATTTTACTACGTCATGCGGGTTTTCGTCAAATTCAGCCGACGAAGCTCTATAAAGCCGATCTCTGATGGCCAGACCCAACCCCTCTTTGGCAGGATAATCGGCCACTATCACCTTTACGCCCTTTTTTTCGAGGTATCGCATAGCCATAAAAAGTCCTCGAGCGTAATGTTCAAGAGAATCGAACAAAATGACCTTCTCCGAAATATCCAGGGGAGGTCTTTTGATGCCCATGTAACCTACCGCTTCAGCCCCCTCGACGGGCCAATCATCGCCCTCTCTCCAAAGCACAACCCTGCACCGGGGAGCATAGTGCCTGTAACGGGTACCCGGGGACTTGCGCCTAACATCTTCTGCCCGGCCTGCTCCCAATTCATCGGGCAACATGACTTCTTCGCCAAACCCCTCTATGGCCTCAACGGGCAGACCGCCCGGCCTTAAAAGAACTACTTTTTCCTGCATCACGTCTATGACTGTAGATTCCACGCCCACGTCGGTCGGCCCGGCATCCAAGATCACATCTATACAGCAACCGAGATCGTCATAGACGACCCCTGCATCCGTGGGACTTGGCCTTCCGCTGGTGTTGGCGCTTGGAGCTGCTATGGGAACGCCGGATTTCTCTATCAAGGCCAATGCCACGGGATGGGCGGGCATCCTCACCGCAACCGTCTCAAGCCCTCCCCTCGTAGCTTTGGGAACAATATCCTTGGCCTTCATGACCAGCGTCAAAGGACCCGGCCAGAAACGTTCCATCAACCTCAAAGCTTTCGGGGTGGTGTGGGCAATTTTTTCTGCCGATTCCACATTTGCTACATGAACTATCAAGGGATTGTCGCAGGGACGTCCCTTAGCAGAGAAGATGCCTCTCACGGCACTTTCGTCCAGGGCATTGGCACCAAGGCCGTAAACAGTTTCCGTGGGAAAGGCAACTAACTTTCCCTTCGCTATCGCTTCCGCGGCAATTTTTATTATTTCACGTTCTGGGTTCCATTTGCCTATTTTATATATTGCAGCTTTTTTCAATCCGCTTCATCTCCGAAAACCTCTCGGCAATGCTCTAGAAGGTCGGGAAAAGTGCCGTCTATAATGGCCCTTCTCGCCTTGCGCGCAAGATCTAACATGAAATGCAGGTTATGCCAAGTACAAAGCCTTGACGCCAAAATTTCGCCTGCTTTATGGAGATGACGAATGTAGGCGCGGCTGAAATTTCTGCAAACATAACAACTGCAATTAGGATCCAGGGGAGAAAAATCCTCTTTAAGCTCTTTCCTGCGAACGTTCAACTTTCCCATCGAGGTCAGCACCGAACCGTTTCTCGCGTTTCTCGTCGGCAACACGCAATCGAACATATCCACGCCCCTTGCTATCCCCTCCACCATATCAAGGGGATGACCTACACCCATAAGATAACGGGGCTTCGTCTTGGGCAACAACTTGTTCAAGAGCTCTAAAACTTCATGCATGAGCGCCTTCGGCTCCCCAACGGCCAAGCCCCCTATGGCGTAACCTGGGAAATCCATATCCACCAGCGCATGACAACAGTATTCGCGCAAAAATGGAAAGACAGAACCCTGCACTATCCCGAACAGAGCCTGATCCCTTCTCGAATGTGCCTTTTTACAAAGTCCCGCCCATTTTATGGTTCGAAGGGTCGCTTCCTTAGCGCCTTCTTCCGTTATTGGATAGGAGGTACATTCGTCGAAACACATGGCTATGTCACTGCCTATGGCTTCCTCTATGGCCATTACCAGGGCAGGCGTCAGAAAATGTTTGCTGCCGTCCAGATGGGACTGAAATTCCACGCCCTCATCGCTTACCCTTCTCAACGACGCCAGGGAAAACACCTGAAAGCCCCCGCTATCCGTCAAAATTGCCCTGTCCCACCCCATAAAAGCGTGAAGACCTCCCGCCTTTTCTATTACATCGACGCCGGGGCGGAGATAAAGATGATAGGCATTCCCCAAAATAATGCGAGCTCCCAAAGCCTCAAGCTCGAAGGGTGCCATGGCCTTGACGGTGGCCTGGGTCCCCACGGGCATAAAGCAGGGCATCTCTATCACTCCATGAGTCGTATAGAACTTGCCTGCTCTGGCTCCGGTATGGGGACATTCGGCAATGATCTCATAGCTGAAAAGCTTATCCCTCCCCATGGCCTACCATCCTAAAAGCCTCATCGAATTATCGAACACTACTTCGGCCAATTCTTCCACCTCAATGCCTCGCAAGGCTGCAATCGTCTCGTAAACGTAACCGACGTTGGCCGGCTCGTTCGGTTTGCCTCGAAGGTCCTCCGGAGAAAGGTACGGAGAATCGGTCTCGCAAAGAATGCTCTCCGGCCGAATGGAGGCGGCGATCCTCCTCAAGTTTTCGTTTTTTCTGTAGGTAATTGTACAGGCAAAGGAAATATAAAAGCCCATGTCGATAGCTTTTTTTGCATGTTCCATCTCCCCCTGAAAACAGTGCAAAACCCCTCCCACCTCGAAGGCGTCTTCGGCTTCCAAAATCTCCAGGGCCTCATCGTAGGCATCTCTCACGTGACATATGAGGGGTTTGCCTACGCACTTAGCCCATTCTATGTGCTTTATGAAAAACTCCCGCTGAACATTCCTGGGCGAGAGGTTGCGATAGTAATCCAATCCGGTCTCCCCTATAGCCAGCACCGATTCGTTCTCTCCCAAGGAAAGGAGCTCCTCGGGAATGCCCTCTTTCAGATCCTTCACGTCATGGGGATGAACGCCAACGGCCGCAAAGGTCCTCACGGCCGTGACCTGCCTCGCCAAAGAAAGGGCCTCGAAGCTCGATGCTTCGTCCACTCCGGGTACGAGCAAACGCTTCAAACCCTTGCCTGAGGCCCTCGCCAAGACCTCGTCCAGATGGCCTTTCAACGGCGACATATAAATATGACAATGGGTATCGGCCAATCTCACGGGGCATCGCAACTCCCTAATGCACACGGCTTCCCGTGGGTATTTCGTCGTTATCGACGGTAAGGAGAGCAAGTTTGGAACCGTCATGCGATTCTGCGGCCAAAAGCATGCCGTTGCTCATCACACCTCGCAGTTTTGCCGGCTTCAGGTTGCAGATCACTATGATCTTTTTGCCCTCCAGTTCATCAGGTTTATAGAATTCCTTTATACCCGAAACTATCGTCCTCTGCTCATAACCCAGATCCACCGTCAGCTTGTAGAGCTTATCGGCTCCGGGAATGGGATCTACGGATATAACCTTTGCCACCCTGAGTTCGACCTTTTTAAAGTCGTCAACGGATATCTCTTCTTCATGATCGCCAGGGTCTGGAGCCAACCCCTTTTTAGCGTCCCTTTCTGCCTTTTCTGCAGCCCATTTTCTAATGTCTATCCTCGGAAAGAGGGCGCCTTTCTTCAAGACGGCAGTGCCTGCCGGATAGGGAATCTTTACGGTTTCGAAGCTATCGATTGACAATTTGCCCTTTAGGCCCAGCTGTTCCCATATTTCTAAGGCCTTAGCGGGCATAAAGGGGCGAAGGAAAAGAGCTATGCACTTCAGGGACTCGCAAAGGTTGTACAGCACGTTGCTGAGACGTTTTCTATCGCCTTCTTCACCAAGTTTCCAGGGCATGGTGAGGTCTATGTATTTATTCGCCAAACCCACATATCCCCATATCTCCTTTAGGGCATCATCGTAGGCAAAGCGCGACATGGACCGGTCCACCCTTTGAAGCAACGCTTCTACGACATCTCTTCCTATTTCTTGATCCTCTTTCGTCGATTTCGAGAGAGGTTCCGGAACGGTACCGTCAAAATATTTGACAACCATCTGCAACGTCCTGGACAAGAGGTTGCCAAGATCGTTGGCCAGATCGGAATTAATCCTCTGGACCAGGGCCTTTTCAGAGAAGTCGCCATCTAGGCCGAAGGGCACTTCTCTCAACATGAAATAACGGAAAGGATCGGCTCCGTAAAGATCAATGACCTCAAAGGGATCGACGACATTTCCCCTGGACTTGGACATCTTTTCGCCTTCCACAGTCCACCATCCGTGGGCAAAAACCTGTTTCGGGGGGTTGACTCCTAAGGCAAGAAGCATGGACGGCCAAACGATGCTGTGGAACCTCAATATGTCCTTGCCAACCAAATGGCGGACGACGGGCCAGTATTTCTTCCATCTTTCTTCGTCTTGGGGATAACCACAGACGGTCAGGTAGTTGATCAGGGCGTCAAACCACACGTATATTACGTGGGCATCATCGCCAGGTACGGGTATGCCCCACTTAAGGGTAGTCCTGGAGACCGACTGATCTTTAAGCCCCATTTTTATGAAGCTTACTATTTCGTTATAGCGGGACTCCGGCAGGACAGCCGTGGGGTTTTTTTCGTAGTACTCCAACAATGGTTGGGCATATTTCGACATGCGAAAGAAATAGCTTTCCTCCGTCATCCTTTCAAGGGGACGCCTGCAATCGGGGCAAGTTTTCCCTTCTCCCATCTGGCTTTCCGGGACATAAGTCTCACAGGGGATGCAGTACCACCCCTCATATGTTCCTTTGTATATGTCACCCTGATCCATCAGCTTCTTGAAGATATACTGAACTACCTCGATGTGCCTTTGTTCCGTAGTCCTCACGAAATCGTCGCAGGATATGTTCAATGCCTCCCAAAGCTTCTTGAAATTCAGCACAGTCCTGTCCGCCAGCTCCTGAGAGGTGATCCCCTCTCTTTGAGCGGCCTGTTGAACTTTCTGACCATGTTCGTCAGTTCCGGTAGCGAAAAGGGTATCAATTCCGCACATCCTTTTGTATCTCGCCATGACGTCGGCAGCCACCGTCGTATATGCATGTCCTATATGAGGGACATCGTTCACATAATAAATTGGAGTGGTAATATAAAAACTACTCTCGCGATTCATCTTTTCCTTCCTCCATTCTTTCCCGACCTAGTACGAATTTTCTAACCCGGTTTTTCTCTATACCATAGCTTTCGGACAGAATTTTTGCAATATCCTTTATGGGCATGCCCTCTTTTCTCATGTTGACGGCCACCTTCTGCCATGATTCGTCCTCTTCTTCAATCGCTGTGTCTCTAAGGCCATCCACTACAAGGGTTATTTCGCCCCTTACCTCCCTTGAGCCGCCGAGAATATCGGAAAGAAAACCTCGAAGGCATTCCTGGTGTATTTTCGATATCTCCCTCACCAGCGCTGCTCTTCTGTCGCCCCAAATCTCGATGATGTCTTCTAGGTCTCGCTTTAATTTATGGGGTGCGACGTAAAATAGCGAAGTATGGGGCAAATTTCTCAAGGATATCAAAAATCTCTGCCGCGAGGCCTTTTCTTCAGGAAGAAATCCCAAAAAGGAAAATTGAGACGAAGGAAGTCCCGACATGACGAGGGCAGGAAGTATCGCAGAAGGGCCGGGCAGAGCATCCACTTCATGGCCTGCCTTAATCGCTTCACATATCAGAAGTTGTCCTGGATCGGATATGCAAGGCGTGCCTGCATCGGATATCAAGGCAACCTTTATTCCGCGGTCCAGCATGTCCAAAACTTCACGGAGGCGACTTTTCTCGTTATGCTCATGGTATGAAAGCATCTTTACTTTAATATTATAGTGGTTTAGTAGTTTGATCGCCCGCCTCGTGTCCTCGCAGAGTAGAAGGTCCGACGTCTTCAGCACCTCTATAGCCCTGAAAGTAATATCCTTTAAATTTCCTATCGGCGTCGGGACAACAAAAAGAGGCATCAGTTTTCCTCCAATTCATAGGCAGCAAGAAGTTCGGGGGTGTAATCTCCCTTTTCGTCGCATATAAAAAGGGGAGGCTCCAACCTCAGACCTCTTCCTGCATTCCTTCTGGCCTCGATCAAAACGACGGAGGCTTCTGTCTTTGGCTTGGGGTAGACGATTTTCAACCTCTTAAGGGGCATTCTGTTTTTTTCAAGAAGGTAGCACAATTCAGAGGTACGTTTTGCCCTCAAGACCATATAAAGCCTCCCCCTGTCCTTCAACAAATAAAATGAGGCCCTTATTACGTCCTCTAAAGTGCAGGCAATTCCCTGTTTTGCGAGGGCAACGCCCTCCTTTGGACTGGTCCTGCTTTTCGAGGCTTCATCGTAGGGAGGATTGACCACAACCGCATCGAAGGTCTGGGGGGGAGAAATTGCCGATATCTCCCTTACGTCACCCCTTTCGAAGGTGACTCTGTCCTCAAGATCGTTGGCTAAAGCATTCTCTCTTGCAATCTCGATCAGCTCCTCCTGTATGTCAATGCCCTTTATTGCAGACACCTTCTGCCACCTCTTGGCCAATATCAGGGCAACGGCACCGCTTGCCGTGCCAAGCTCCATCACTCGATCCTTCGACCGCAACCTTACAAACCACGACAACAACACGGTATCCACTGATACCCTGGGACCGTGCAGCGGTTGTTTTAATTTCAGCTTGCCGTAAAGTATATCATCCAAAGTTATCTCCATCGCTCGCCTCATTCCCAATCGGAAAGCCTGATGCTTACGATTTTCGATAGTCCGGGTTCTTCCAGAGTCACGCCGTACATTATATCCGCCCTTTCCATTGTCAGCCTTCTATGGGTAATTGCCACAATTTGGAGGGATTTGGAGTATTGCTCCACCAAATCGGCAAAACGCCTTAAGTTGGCTTCGTCCAGGGAGGCATCCACTTCATCTAAAATGGCTACGGGGACCTGGGCTTCCTCCATGGTGGAAAAAAGGTAGGCAATGGCTGTCAGGGAGCGTTCGCCTCCCGAAAGTTGAGCCAAACTTTGCGGCCTCTTGCCCGGCGGTCTAGCAGCTATGTCAACCCCCGAATTCCAGAGATCAAACTCGTCGTTTAAAGCCAAATTGGCTTCTCCGCCCCCGAAGAGCTTGGCGAAAATGGCATTAAAGCGATCGTTTATAGCCTTCAAGGCTCCCTTGAACAATAATCCCGCCTGCCTGTCGGTATCCCTTATAATGCCATCGAGCTCTCTTTTGGCTTCCTTAACATCATCATATTGCTCGGAAAGGTAGTCAATGCGGCCGATCAGCGAGGCGTCCTCCGACAAGACACCGTAGTCCGCATCACAGTAATCCTGAAGCTCTAGCTGCAATGATCTTGCCCTCTCTTTAAGGCGTCCCAGTTCGACAGGGCTCGCGTCGCAAAGAGGACCTTCTTTGCCGTCGAATCCGTTATCCTCAAGTTCTGCTCTCTGGCCATACAGGTTTTTCAGCCTTTCCTTCGCCAGGACCAACTGGGACTCGCATTTCCTCATTCGTTCCCTTGCTTCTTGAAGCTTCGAAGAGGACTTGCGAGACATATTTTCGATTTTTACCCTAACTTCCTGCGCTTTTTTCATATCCCCGGCAAGGCTCCGACGCCTGGAAAACAGCTCTTTGTACTTGCCTTTCAACTCAGATATTTTGAGTTCGCTGTCGGCCAATTCCCTTTCGGCTTTGAGGATTTCCTCCCTCTTTTGCTGGATGCGCTCCCTGTGGGCTGATAACTCATCTTCTATCCTATCCAACACATCTTGACGGCCCCTTATCCTCTCCTGCAATAACTCCACCTCTCGATCGAGGTAGGAAAGATCGCTCTGCAATCTATCATTTAAGTCGATCTCTTCCATGCCGGACAACTCTAATGAGATTTGTTCCAGTTCGGCCTTTCTCTCTTTCATATCCACGATGAGGGATTTTATTTCTTTTTTTAATTTGCCAGCCTCGGCTTCCGCGTCCTTAATCCGACTCTCGCTGTTGGATAAAAGGCTCGAGATCTTTTTCATCTCCCCCTTCAGCCGATCGACCAAAGCGAGCTGCCTTTGAGTGTCCTCCTTTAACCTTATCTCCCTTTCCTCCGCCTTGGACAAGGTGGAGCTTAATCTTTCTATCTCTTCATCGAGCAATTCAAGAAAAGACGACCTTTCTCTCAGATAGTTTCTTAGCTCTAAAACGTTTTGTGAAGACTTGTTCGCGCTGCCCCCGGATATGGTACCGCCTGGCAAGAATACCTCTCCGTCAAGGGTCACTACCGGAAAATTCCTGTACATGCCCGATATCCTGACGGCCTCACCGTAATCGCTCGCCAACAGCAGGTTGCCCAAAAGGTGCATCACGCAATTTTCCCATTTGGGGTTGTAGGAGATGAGATCTATAAACCATCCTATCGCCTTCTTTCCATCTACGCGGATGGCCTGATTCTTCCGCTGAGGGTTGGCCCTGCTCAAGGGTAAAAAGGTAGCCCTTCCCGCATTGCCCACTTTCAGGTACTCGATACATTCGCCGGCCGCATGCTCGTCGGGCACTAATATCCAAAATTGCCTTCCACCCAAAAAGGACTGCAGGGCTGGGATATATTCCTTGGGGCAGGATATTGCATCGACGAAGGGGTCGAAATCAACCTTCAGCCTTCCCAATCTTTTGGCGGCCATCAGATATTCAACGGGCCTCGGATAAACTCCGGATGAGAGTACGTCTTTGGTCCTTTCGATCTCCGAATTCAGCTTTGTCCTCTCTCTTCTTCTGGACTGCAACTTGGCGGCTATCGCCTGAGCTTCGGCAAGAGCCTTCATGTGTTGAGAGGATAATTCCTCAAAGATCCTTTCTTCATCCTGCAACTTTAGAGCTGTCTCTCTCGCAGATTTTTGAAGATCGGATAATTCCTCCTTCGCCTCCAGCATTTGGGAGATCAGGCTGCCGTAACTTTTTCCGAAATAATGAACCTTGCGGTTCAACTCAGTGAGAGATGTTTCGCAAAAGGCCTTCTTTCCGAGCAATTCTTCTTTCTTTCGAGAAAGTTCTTTTATCTTCGAAAAGCTGTCTTTCAATTTGGCCTCGAGATCATCGCGCAGTCGCCTTTTTTCGGCCAATTGTTCCTTCAGCTCTTCTACGGCGAGCCTAAGGCTTTCTTCTTCAGGCAGAAGCTTTTCCATCGACATATATGCCGACTCGAGCTCCTCCTTAGTACGAAAATAGAGGTCCCTTGTTTTGCTGCGCTCCAAAGCCAGGGAGGAGAGCTTCTTTTTTAAGTTGCCGATCTCACTGGAGAGTCTGTCAAAAATCTCTCTATTTCTTTCGTCCCCGGAGGCCAAGGCATCAATTTGGTTTTCAAAAACGCTCAGAGCCTTCTGCCATAGGGAAACCCAGAGCCGGGCAGAAAAAAGGCTCCCGGAAATTCTCATTTTGGCATCCTCTGCGTCTTTGATCTCCTCGATGACCCTGCAATACTCAAGCCATTTTATCCTTTTCGATAAACTTTTAAGCTCTTCGTCCAATTCGCTTTTTTTTTCGGCTCTCATGACTTGAGGATGAATGTCGCTGCGCCTTTGCTTTAATTCATCGATCAAAGTTTTTAATCTTAGGGCCTCTTCATCAGCTCTAATCAGCTTTAAAAGGGCCTCTTCTCTCTTCCTGCGGTATTGAGATATACCGAAAAGAACTTCCAGGTTCGCCCTCCTTTCGGCGGGTTTTTGTTTAATAGCTTCCAGGACCTCGCCCTGGCCGATGAAAGCAAAATCGATCCCTTCAAGCCCCAACAGGCGCTTTTCTTCCTCCATCTCGTAAAGTTTTACCTTTTTGCCATCCACGAAAAAGGAGGAACCGCTTTCGTCGAGAACGCGCTTAAAGGCTTTCAGTTTTCCCTTATCGTTGATTACGAAGGAAACCCGGGCCTCCCTGGCAGGGGGGCGCGAGGGGCTGCCCTGGAAGAGAAGATCGCTTTGCTTCGATATCCTCAAACGGCTCGGAGACTGCTCCCCCAAAGCCCATCTTATGGCATCTAGAATATTGCTCTTTCCGCTTCCGTTTGGACCTGCGATTACCGTATATTTTTCGGAAAGCTCGATATCGACCTGCTCCCCGAAGCTTTTAAATCCCTTAAGAGCGACCCGCTCTATAAACAACAATATCTCCATCCTCTTCCAACAATTTAATCTTATAAAGAGCTTGGTCCAGAGGACCTTGGAAGATAAGGCGATACTTATCCCACGCCAGCTCCTTCGACTGAAGGACGAAAAGGGCCTTTTCAAATTCCTGAGCCCACTGGGAGAGGAAATTATTTCCTATGTATTCGGCTATGGCAGAGTGTGCCTCCAATATGAGGGCTTCGACCTTGCTGGACAATATCACCTTCCGCAGGAAACGCTTTATGTCCATGGCGACGGCATCTTCCTTTAACACCCAACCCATATTGGCGCAAAAAGGACAAGGCCTAGTCATATAGGTCTTCAAGTCCGGCCTCGAGCGCTTGCGCGTAATCTCCACGAGGCCGAGCTTGCTCACGCCGTAAACCTTGGATTTATACCTGTCCCCCTTGAACAGCTCTTCCAGATAGTCTAAAAGCTTTTGTTTGTCCTCCTGGTAATCCATATCTATGAAGTCCACTATGATTATTCCGCCGATGGAGCGAAGCCTCAGCTGTCTTGCGATCTCCTTTGCCGCCTCCATATTTGTATCCAATATGGTATGTCTTAAATTATCCGTTCCGACATACTTGCCCGTGTTGACATCTATTACCGTCATCGCTTCCACCTGGTCTATGTATAAAAAACCGCCAGATGAAAGCCAGAGCTTTCTTTCCAGGGCGGCGCTGATATCTTTTTCTATGTCGAAATATTCAAATATGGGTATGTTCCTGGCATAGAGTTCCACAACGGGCTGTACCCTGCGGGAATGTCTGGAAATGTAATCAACTACGAGCTTGTGATCGTAAGGATCATCTATAACCACTTGAGAGACCCTTTCGTCGAGCTCATCGCGCAAAACTTTTCCCAGCAGGCCGGCATCCCGATAAAGAAGAGAGGGGGATGGCATTTTCAGCGCGAGGTTGCTTATATCTTTCCAAAGTTCCAAAAGCTCTCCAATCTCCTCTTTTATGACCTCTTCATCCATTCCCGAAGCCACTGTACGCACGATGACGCCAAAACCATCGGGAACCAATTCTCTTGCGATACCCTTCAACCGCTCCTTTTCTCCCGATTCGTCGATACGCCTGGAAACGCCGATGTCGCTAGCTCCGGGAAGCAAAACCACATACCTTCCCGGCAAGGAAATGCGAGCCGTTACTCGCGGCCCCTTGCCCTTCCTGGCTACCTTGGTAACCTGAACGATTATCTCTCCGTTTGGCTTTATTTCGGCATTCTTAGCGTCGTCGAGATATAAAAAGGCGTTTCGCCCTTCACCTAAATTTACAAAGGCCGCATTCATCCCTGGAAGTATATTATCTATCCTGGCCTTATATATCTCTCCCGCTCTCTGCCTTTCCCACATCCTTTCGGCAAAAAGCTCTACCAGACGCCCTCCTTCCAAAATGGCAACGCGAGATTCTTCCGGATCGATGACATTTGCTATGATCCATTTATCGTCGTCATTCAAAAGCGTTACCCCCTAAACAGCAATTTATTACAAGAGGGGAAGTATCTTTCCCTCTTCGCCTTTTCCTAGTTTTGTTCTGACTATCCTTATGTCCTCCCAGGAGGAGATCACTCCGCCCTTTGAAAGGGCTTTTACGAAAAGCGTTGGGCTTATTTGATAAGGATTGCCGGTTACGGCTTCTACTTCTTTTCCGCAAAGCGTCAAAATCTCGACCCCAGGGACATGGTTTTGCAAAAGAGTGCAGGCATCGCTCCCCTTTTCTTTGCTTTTAAATTGCAAAAGATATTGGGCTTTATCGCAGGATTTGCTCAAAGACAAGCCCTCTGTCGAGACAGCTTTTTTTGCCATCAAACCACGGGGCAGTTTTTCATTCAAAGCCTCGAGATCTTCTGCTCTCCAATTTTCTACCCAAATATCGGCCACTTCGCATAGAGAAAAGACCCCCACAGGCAAAGGAGGACCCAAACTTATCTTAGGATGGGGCGACATGCCTTCCGTAAAAATCTGCCTTATTCCTGACCGCCTTAGGGATCTCGACAGAAGGGTGGGCATTTCGACATGGGGGACAAAACATATGGGCCCCATTTTTTCGTAGAGAATTCTAACTCTCATGGCGTACATCACCTGAGAAACAAACATCCCGGAGGCCACAAGCGTTGCATCCGCTCCATCTGCAGTCACCCGTTATTTCGCCCTTTAAGGCTTTTTCCCTCTCGGACCACAGAAATTCCTTCGTTACGCCTACATCGACGTGATCCCAGGGGAGCCTTTCCTCGTATGGAATCTGCCTGGCCGTAATATGATAGGGGTCAACTCCGCAATCCTCGAACGCCTTTAGCCAAAAAGAGAGGTCGAAGGTCTCGCCCCATCCATCAAATCGCGCACCGTATTTCCAGGCCCTTTCGATTACGTCGGCCACCTCTTCATCGCCTTTCGCTATAACGGCTTCTATAAAACTTTGTGCAGGCTCATGAAAACTCACGGAGACGTTTTTCTGACGAAACTGCCTTTTAATCCAAAGCCCCTTATCCATTAACTCTTCCATCCGGTTCTGTGCTTCCCACTGAAAAGGCGTGTGAGCCTTCGGCACAAAACCGGCAATCGAAGCCGATACCGACGTCCTTTTATTGTACGACCTTCCCAGGGAGCGGGCCATTCCTATTATATCAACTATGCCCCTGAGGTCTTCCTCTGTTTCGGTTGGCAGGCCCATCATAAAATATAGCTTCACCTTGCTCCAGCCCGCTTCGAAGACCGCCTTCAAGGTGTTTTCTATATCCTTTTCGGTCACTCCCTTGTTGATCACATTTCTCAAACGCTGGCTCCCCGCCTCAGGGGCAAAGGTAAGACCCCTTCTTTTCATCTCTTCAAGCTTCAAAGCCACGTCAATGGCTTTGGGATCCATCCGCAAGCTGGGAAGGCTTAAAGCAGCCCTGTATTCAGAAAGCAGCGGACCTAATCTGTCCATAGTCTCCTCAAGCCAGGGATAATCACAGGTAGAAAGCGATGTCAGGCCCAATTCCTCGTAACCGCTTTGAGATAGGATCTTATTCGCCAGCTCACAAACCCTTTCCGGATCTCTGTAGCGAACGGGCCTGTATATCATCCCGGCCTGGCAAAATCTGCACCCCCTGGTGCAGCCTCTGAAAACCTCTACCGATGCTCGATCATGAACAATTTTATCGGAGGGAACCATGAACCTTTCGGGGGCATAGGCCTCTTGCAAAGATATTATCCTTCTTTTGACTTTGCCCGATCTCCCCGCCATGAGCGGAACATGACACCCATCTATCTTGGAAAGCAATTTAAGCTTTTCCTCTCTGGCAAAAGATCGATGCTCATATAGGATAGACAAAAGCTCTACCAACAGCTCTTCGCAGTCACCCATGCAAAAGACGTCGATAAAGGGGGTGTAGGGCATTGGCGCAAGAGCTCCGGGTCCCCCTGCTATGACTATGGGGTCTTCATCCCCGCGATCGGCAGATCGAAGGGGAATAGAGGATAAGTTAAGCATGGTGAGGATGTTAGTTGCGTTAAGTTCGTACTGTAACGTAAACCCCAATAGGTCGAACTTCCTCAGGGGTTTCTTCATCTCCAAAGACCTCAATGGCACTCCATCTTTCGCAAGCATTTCCTCCATATCGGGCCAGGGGGCATAAACCCTGTCAACATCGGCAAAATCAAGGGATTTAACCAAAAAATACAAAATTTGATATCCCAGGTAGCTCATCCCCACCTCATACACATCGGGATAGGCAAGGCAGAGAGAAATGATATTTTCTTCATCATCTTTCGGGGGCAAAAGACCCCACTCTCCTCCAATGTATCGGGAGGGTCTTTTGACCTTGGTAAGATAATCCCAATCTTTATTCCACTCCAAATCCAAAGACAAATTCTCCATCTAATCTCCTCGCAAACTTATCTTTTATTCGTATCTTTTGGGAAAATCCAAACATGCGCTTAGGAGAAGGCCAAAGCCGCAGCTTAAAGAAATGATCGAGCTTCCTCCATAGCTCATGAAGGGCAACGCCAAGCCCGTCACCGGCAATAACCCCATGCTCATGCCCACGCTTTCGAATACATGAAATAATATCCACCCCGTAAATCCGCCGACAAAAATCTTAACCCTCAGATCCTTGCTCTTTAATCCTACAAGAAGAATCCTCCAAAGGACGAACGCATAAAGACAAAGCACAAGAAAAGCTCCAACAAACCCGAATTCCTCGGCGAAAACACCGAATATAAAATCAGTATGAGGTTCGGGAAGAAACTGCAGTTTGCTTTGAGTTCCCTTCAAAAAACCCTTGCCGAAGACACCTCCGGAACCGACAGCAATTCGAGACTGAATCACGTTATACCCCGCTCCCAAGGGATCGATATTGGGGTTTAAAAAGGTCAAAATACGAAGCTTCTGGTAATCCCTCAAAAAAGGCCATCCAATCGGAATACACGCAAGGCCCGATCCAACGATGGCAGCGAAATACTTCTTCGGCAAACCCCACACCCAAAGGCAGGATATCGTAATAACGACATATATGATCGAGGTGCCGAGATCGGGCTGCAACAGGACAAACAATCCGCTTGCAGCGGAGAGTCCGAGAACCTCTAAAAAAATCGAGAAAGACTTGTCCTTTTTCAATGCCAAAAAACGGGCCAAAGCCAAGCATAATATGAGCTTTCCCATCTCGGAAGGCTGAAAGGCAAATCCTCCAAGGTAGACCCACCTGTGGGAACCCCTCGTGGCATCGCCCAAGAACAAAAGAGCGATCAGGGATATTACGAGCAACCCGTACAACAGGTAGGACCATTCAAAAAACCGCCTGATGCCTATAAAGAAAAAGACAACCATTGCCATCGCAGCCACGATGCCGTTAATCAACTGCCTTTCGACATATCCCAGCCCCTGACCGTAGGTTGCGCTGTATATGGTCATAACCCCTAGACCATATAAAATTGCAATTGCCGCAATAAGGGGCAGATCGAGAGAGGCAAAGACCTGCTTTAATTTGCTGCTTTCCGTCATTTATCCTTACTTGTTCTTTGCGTTAGGAATGTATCTTTTGATGTTTTTGACAGGTATATTAGCCACGAGGGCTACGGTTCGATCTTCCCTTTCGAGCCCGAGTTCAATTTTTTTATCGTCTACTTCCAAGTAATTACATATGACTTTTATGAGCTCGGCTCTGAGCTGCTCGAGAAGTTCCGGGGCCAGATCGGTCCTGTCGTGAATCAAGACAAGCTGCAGGCGTTCCTTTGCCTCATCCTTCGTCTTGTTTCTGCCAAACCATCTATCCAAAAAAGCCATATCCCATGCCTCCAAATCCATGTTAAAAAATTTAAACTACACCCCAAACAACTTTTTGATGTGTCCCAATATGCCCTTATTGTTCATGTGCTCGAGTTCATCGAAGGGAACCTTTTCGCCCAATATGCGTTTCGCCAGATTACTGAATGCCCTGGCAGCAGGACCGACCGCCTGAAATGTCAGAGGCTCTCCCCTGTTAGTGGAAGTTATCACAGCCTCGTCTTCGGGGACGATGCCGATCAGGTTGATCGACAGTATCTCCACGACATCCGATATGTCCAACATATCGCCTCTTTTTACCATTTTTGGGGAGAGTCGATTTATCACCAGAGATATTCCCCTCTTTTCCATGGACTCCAACAGACCTATGATGCGATCGGCGTCCCTGACTGCGGAAACTTCGGGAGTGGTAACGACAAGGGCTTCCTGCGCAGGAGCTGCGGCGTTCCTAAACCCGCTTTCTATGCCGGCGGGGCTATCGATGAGTATGAAGTCGAATTCATCGGACAACATCGAGCAAATTTCGCACATTTGTTCTGAAGTTACGGCATCCTTCGTTCTCGTCTGTGCCGCCGGAAGCATATACAAATTTTCGATCCTTTTATCTCGGACAAGGGCTTGATTTAACCTACATGCCCCTTCCACGACATCCACTAGGGTATATACTATTCTATTTTCGAGCCCCATTACCACATCCAGATTTCTCAAGCCGATATCTCCGTCTATGGCAACGACCTTTTTGCCGATCTTTGCGAGCTCTACGGCCAGATTAGCCGTGGTCGTGGTTTTGCCAACCCCCCCTTTACCGGATGTTATTACTATCGTCCTAGCGACCAACGCCCCCGCCTCCCTGTAAACTATTGAATTTCCTTAAAAATAATCGTATTTTCTTGCACATAAACTAAAACGGGTTTGCCCCAATAGGAGCAGTCTTTCTCAATACTGCTATAAAGCTTGCCTATTCTAATCTGGTTCGACTCAAAGACCTTGACGAGTATATGGGCATCTTCGTCCCCGTGACAGCCGGCATGAGCCAGGCCTTGCAGTTTTCCCCAAACCCAAATGTTGCCGCCTGCCCAGACCTCTGAGCCGTCATTTACATTGCCCAGTATGAATACATCGCTATCGTGTTCAACCTTCTGCCCCGATCTCAGAGATTTAAATATAAAAAGACCCCTTACGCCGACGCTTCCGTAACTTTGACGATTTTCTATACAAAAACCTGCCAACTTCAAGATCCTTCTTACGTGGGGATCGTAGGACCTCCAGACAACTTCCCTTGCACCGGAGGACCACACGAGGTTCTTCAAGATAGCGATTATTTCGCCTTCGTCGCTTTCCCGTCCCTGCAAATCCACTATCAAAGTTCCGTCTCGCAAAATATGGCCGCTCTCTCTTACGACCTCATCGCACATCTGCTCAATGCCAATTATATCTTTATCTTCGGGAAAAATACAGCGTATGCCTTCCCTGGTGCCCTTTAGGAGGATATGCGACCCCATCTGTTATTCCCCTCTCTCTTTTAGCAAATAGGCCAATATTTCGCCCGCCAGGGGCGCCACTGCCCTTCCTCCGGATTCTCCCTCTTCCAACAAAACTACAATGACGTACTTCGGAGAATCCGCAGGAGCATAACCCACGAAGAGGGCGTCGTTTTTATCTCGTGAAGTTTGCACCGTTCCCGTTTTGCCAGCGACTTTGACACCATACGCCCCGGCAGCCCGTCCCGTTCCGGATTTGACCACCTCTTCCAGGCCTTTTCTTATAACGCTTAAAACCTTATCGTCTATCGATATCTCTTCGCCATCTAGGCCTTCTGCTTCGATCAACCTAGGTCTAGGCAAGAACCCTCCATTTGCCACAGCCGCATAGGCCCTTGCAAGCTGAATTGGGGTTACGAGCAAAAAGCCCTGTCCTATTACGTAATTGGCAGTATCTCCAAGGTACCAACTTTCACCGAAAGTGACCTTTTTCCACCTACGACCCGCCAAATTTCCCGTCGCCTCGCCCGGCAGAGAGATACCCGTCGGCCGGCCGAAGCCCAACCTGTAAGCCCAATCGGATAGCACGTCCACACCAAGTTTTAAACCGAGCTGGAAGAAAAAAACATTACAGGAATCCCTTAAGGCGCCAACTATATCCTCCCTGCCATGTGGCCTTACGCAACGAAACCTCCTGTTGCCCACCTCCAAATAGCCGGGACAATAGAAAGTTGTTTTCGGTGTAATGACGCCTTCAGCCAGCCCGGCAATCGCAGCGACGATTTTAAAAGTCGAGGCGGGCGAATAAAGGCCTCCTATGACCCTATTCATCATGGGGTAAGAAGGATCTTTGGTCAAGGCCCTCCACTCAAAATCCCTTAAGCCCCATGCCAAGGGATTGGGATCGTAAGAAGGAGAAGAATAGAGCACCACTACATCGCCACGCTGTACATCCATAACTATGACGCCCCCCCTCTTTCCTTCCATCAATTCCGAGACCTTTTGCTGGGCAATTAAATCCAGCGTAAGAACAACATCCTTACCGTGTTCGGAGGGTTTGAAATCTAACTTACGAACCAGCCTTCCCCTGGCATCCACCTCTATGGCCTCCCCGCCAAAATTACCGCGTAAAAGGTGTTCGAACTTCGCCTCAACCCCGGATTTGCCTATCTCATCTCCGCCCTGATAGCCTCTGCTACCGTATCTTTTAAGCTCCTCTTTGTTAATGCTGCCCACATAGCCAACGACATGAGACATGACCTCCCCTGCAGGATATACGCGACGCCACTGAGAGACGGGCACCAGCTCCTGGGGAAATTCAGGGTCAGCCACTATCGTTGCCATTTGCGCCAGGGTGAGGTTATTGACCAATGTCACCGACCTATAGGGGACCGTATATTGGCTCTTCAATGTTTCTTTGAGATCCTCAGGCCTTTTTACGATCCCGTGCTTTCCAAGGAAGGATGCGATCCGTTCTATGGTTTCCTCGCTCTGCATGGAGAGAGGATACCCTTGAATGGAAAAAGTGCTGATGCTTACGGCAAGAGGAATTTGGTTAGCATCGAAAATAGTCCCCCTCCGAGGTGAGAGCCTGATCACTCTGAGCCTGTTTTCTGTAGCCAACCTAACATAATCGTCACCATGCATCACCTGAAAGACGAACAGAGCGATCATCAAAAATAGCAGTATAGCAAAGGCAAAATAACTAAAGTACAAAAGGCGTTTATCGATCGTCAAAGGAAGATCGAGGCGTTTCAATTAGTCCATCTCCCGATGAAATATATATGCATTCATAAGGATACAAAAAAGAAAAGCGCCAGATTGCTTTACCACAAAAGCAAGGCCTATATGCAAAATTGGGGCATCGAATATAAATGCTTCCGCTATAGAAATACAAATATGGGAACCAAGAACGAGAAGCATCGCAGAAAGAGATGTTCTCGCTGTTTGAGAAATCGCCCCCCAGATCAACTTGACTGCCAGCATAGCGGAAACGTAGAAAAGGGAGCTAAAGCCTAAGGGGCTTCCCCACCGCAGATCCCAGAGGAGTCCACCGACAAATGCGGCAACCAAAAGATGAATTTCCTTTCCCTCTCTATTGCTGACAAGAAGCATTCCTAAGGTTAAAACGTAGAAATCCGGAATTCCCGAAAAGGGGTTAGCCAGGACTTGAAAAAAATCCTGGACAAGCCAAGTGATAATAGAGGCTAACAAAAGGGAGGGCACTTCACCTTACCTCCAAAATCCTGACCCTTCGAAGGCGAGAGAAATCTATATCTGGCTTTACTTTGTATGTAACAAAATCTCCCTCGACGAAATCTTCTTCTGGACCATCCACAGTACCCACCAACAATCCGGGATAGAAATTGCCCACGGCAAAGGCCGTAGCTATTTTCATGCCCCTTTGCAAAGGAGCTTTCCTGGGCATATAAAATAAGGACATGTTACCTTTCCCGTCTCCCGAAAGGACGCCGATATCCCTCGTGTCTTCTACGATAACGGGGATCCTAAGGTCGGGCGACGTCACCAACTCGACAACAGCCGTCGCATCTTCTACTATGGAAACTCTTCCTACGACGTTTTCGCCACTCAACACCGGCATGCCTCTCTTTACGCCGTCATCTCGGCCTTTATCGATGGTCAAATATCTCCACCACCATCCGGGGTGTCGGTAAATTACTGTCGCATTCAAGAAATTAACCCCCTCCACCGCTAAATAGGGGGAGGCTTCATAAGCTTCTGAGCCACTAAACTCCTTATCCCTGTTTAATTCCATTCGCAGGGCGACATTTTCCTTTTGCAACAAATCTATCTTTTCTAAAAACATCCTCTTATCTCGACTAAGAACTAACGCCCTGTTTATGCCCTCTCGAAGGGTCAGGGCAGGCAATTCCAAATGCCTCAGACCTTTATAAATGAAGCTTCTCATTCTTACATCGAAACTCGATTGATGACCGACTACTGCCATTAGCACCATGGAAAAGGCGATCAAGGATATGCCGACTTGCCAAAATTCAACCATCTTCCGATCTCGCATCGTGAAGCAGCACCTCTTGTTTAAAATAATAAAATATTATCATCGGAAGCATTAGCTAAACTGATATTAAAATCCGTTTCATCCTCTCCAGTTCCGATAGAACCTTCCCTATACCTATGGCTACGGCATAAAGGGGTTGATCGGCACACATGATGGGGATGTTAAGAGACGAAGATAAACGCTTGGGCAACCCCTTCAACATGGCTCCGCCTCCAGTTAAAATTATGCCCCGTTCGACGATATCCCTAACGAGCTCCGGAGATGTTCTTTCAAGCGTCTCCAGGACCGTCTCTTCTATCCTTTTGATCATCGGCTCTAAGGCTACGCGAACGTCGGATGAGGTGATGGTCAGACTCTTGGGCAATCCGTTGCTCAAATCGCGCCCCCTAACCTCGATCGAAAGCTCATCATCCAACGGGCAGGCAGATCCCAAGGCGATCTTTATTTCCTCAGCGGTAGCTTCTCCGATGCACATCTTGAAGCTTTGTCGGAGCAACTCAATAATTGCCTCATCAATATCGTCCCCCGCCACCCTGAGGGAAGAGCTTTCCACAATGCCGCCCAAGGAGAGAACAGCTACCTCTGTAGTACCTCCTCCTATGTTGATCACCATGGACCCCTTCGGTTCGTGAATGGGAAGCCCCGCACCCAAAGCAGCCGCCAGGGGCTCTTCTATGATATAAGCTTCTTTTGCTCCCCCGCCCAGACAGGCATCAATTACAGCTTTTCTTTCCACCTCGGTAACACAGGCAGGCACGCTCACCACCACCCTCGGATGGGCAAATAGACGCCTGTCTCCGTTGATCTTTCTTATATAATATTGCAACATCGCTTCAGTAACATCGAAGTTAGCGATAACGCCATGTTTAAGAGGTCTTAAAGTCACAATGCTCTGGGGGGTCTTGCCGATCATTTCCTTTGCCCTCTTCCCGATGGCAATTATCTCATCCTTGGAATTCAAAGATTTACGGTAGGCAACAACAGAGGGTTCGTCAACCACGATTCCTTTGCCTTTCTGATAAACTACCACATTGGCCGTTCCCAAATCAATTCCCATATCTCTAGCGAACAATCCCGACAAAAACCTAAACAAGGAATTTAGACCTCCTTCTCGATCTCCAAAAACGCTGAATTATAATGGCCATAGATGCGAAGGCCAATTTAGCGCACATCGCGCTTTCCCGGCCAGAAAGGATTTTCCCGCCTTTCTCTGCCCAGCGTCGTCTCCGGTCCGTGCCCCGGAAGGACCTTCATATCATCGGGAAGATAATCCAATTTTTTCAACGACGACTCAAGGGCGGCAAAATCCCCTCCGGGCAAATCAGTCCTTCCAACGCTAAGGGCAAAAATGGTATCTCCCGAAAAAAGCAGCTCTTCGCCCTCATGGCTTGCTAGATAACAAACGCTTCCTTGAGTATGGCCGGGGGTATGTATAACCCTTATTAAAATCGATCCTACCTTTATCGACTCCCCGTCGGACAAGGGTTTCACACTGCCATCCACTTTCACACTTTCACCGGCAAATTGAGAAAGGTTTTTCATTGGATTGGCCAACATGCCCAAGTCGTCTTCATGCACCGCTACGGGACAATCGTAGCGATCCTGTAGAGCCTTAACCCCAGCTATATGATCCACGTGGCCGTGGGTCAAGAGAATAATCTTCAATTCAAGCGAATTACCCTCGATGACAGCAATGACATCATCGGGGTCTCCGCCGGGATCCACGAAAAAGGCATTGCCGTCTTCATCATATACTAAATATCCGTTCGCAAACAGAGCTCCCAAGGGGAATCGCATGACCTTCATTTATTCAACACCTCTTTGCTGTCTAGTATCAATGTAACCGGGCCGTCATTGCACAGACTTACCTTCATGTGGGTCTGAAAACGCCCCGTCTGGACATCAATCTTGCTTTTCCTCAATTCATCCAAAAATTCCTCAAAAAGTTGATTGGCCATATTGGGTGGCGCAGCGCCCAAAAAGGAGGGCCTTCTTCCTTTGCTACAATCTCCAAAAAGGGTAAACTGAGAAACGGCCAAAATGGACCCCTTTACATCCATTAAGGAAAGGTTGAGCTTACCCTCGTCATCAGGAAAGACCCTCAGATTCGGTATTTTATTCGCCATAAACCTCACGTCTTCCAAGGTATCCTCTCGAGATACGCCGACCAAAAGGCACAAACCGGGGCCTATTTCCCCCAATATTTCCCCTCCCACCTCGACCTTGGCCCAGAGCACTTTCTGCAAAACGACTCGCATATACTTACCCCCTAACGACCATGAGCACACCTTCGATCGAATTGATGCGCGCCATTATTCGGTAAAGCTGCTCTACGTCTTTGACCAATATCTCCATGTTCATTCTGGCCCTGTTCTTATCGACCACGTGGGCGCTTATGGATAGAATACTTCCCTCGGCAGCGTTTATCGCTTGTGTAACATCGGCAAACAAGCCTGGCCTGTCGACAGCCTCCAGCCTGAGGCGAGTAGAGTAAAAGGCCTTGGTCTTCTGCCCCCAGGAGACCTCAACCCTTCGGCCATCCGATGTTCTCAGCAAATTCGGACAATCGGACCTGTGCACTGTTATCCCTCTGGTTGTCGTAACATAACCGACAATTTGATCTCCCGGGACTGGACAACAGCAGTGGGCCAACGAGACCATCACTCCTCCGGCCCCTTCCACTAGGATCTCCGAGTCCGTCTCCTTCGTTTTTGGTTGTCCGATTGCCTTTGCCGCACCCTTAGACCTCGCAAGTTCCGAGTCGATAAGCTTAGACACCACAGAGGAGGGCGAAATGCTCCCCTCTCCTATAGCGACGAAAAGCTCTTCTTTATTTGACAGGCCAAAATCCCTTGCCACTTTATTCAAAGTACTGGAAGAGGACTCCAAATCCAGGCCTTTAAATTCTTCATGCTTTGAAATTTCAGACAGCAGCAGATCCCGCCCTCTTTCCAGCCTTTCTTTTTTCTCGGTCTGCTCCATCGCCCTGAAATAGGCTCTTATCTTCGACCGGGCCCGCCCTGTGCTTACAATGCTCAACCAGTCTCTGGAAGGGTGTCCCTGCGGAGATGTAAGAATTCTAATTATATCCCCGTTTTTTAACTCGTAGCTCAAGGGAACTATCCGGCCATTAACCATGGCGCCTACGCATTTATTTCCTATCTCGGTGTGAATATTATAGGCGAAGTCCAAAGGAGTTGCGCCCTTGGGCAAAGATATCACATCGCCCTTGGGGGTAAAGACGAAGACCTCTGTCGATAGCACATCTGCCTTCAAGTTTTCCAGGAATTCGGAAGGCTCCGAAGAATCGAGCTGCGTTTCCAGGACTTGTCTTATCCACGTCAACTTGGTATCCAGGTCGTCTGGCTTTATCTGACCTTCCTTGTATCTCCAGTGGGCAGCAATCCCGTACTCCGCTATCCAATGCATATCCCAGGTTCTTATTTGTACTTCCAGGGGTTCTCCGCTTGGCCCCACCACTGTGGTATGCAAAGATTGATACATGTTGCTTTTAGGATTTGCAATGTAATCGTCGAATTGGCCGGGAATGGGTTTCCATATGGTATGGACAATGCCCAAAACCTGGTAGCAATCCACGACAGAATTTGTAATAACCCTTAAAGCCAGGAGATCGTACATCTGCTCTATTGTTAGATTCTTGCGCTTCATCTTTTCGTAAATACTGTAAAAGTGCTTTGCCCTCCCGGTAATGAAGGCCTTTATTCCCCCTTCATCCAATTTTCTGGATAAGGTGTCTATAGCTTCTTTTATAATGGCTTCCCTTTCGGGAAGTTTCTTCCTTACTCTCCGCCTAATCTCGTAATACATGTCCGGTTCCAAGACTTTAAAGGCCAAATCCTCGAGCTCCCGTTTCATATGATAGATGCCGAGCCTATGAGCAAGAGGCGCATATATTTCAAGGGTTTCCTTGGCTATGCGAAGCTGCTTTTCCCTTCTCAACACCTGTATCGTACGCATGTTATGAAGGCGGTCGGCCAATTTGATTAACACGACCCGAATGTCTTTGGCCATCACTAAAAACATCTTGCGCAAATTCTCAGCCTGATAGTCCTCCACGGTCTTAAAGTCGATGTTTCCAAGTTTTGTTACCCCATCGACAAGCACTGCAACGTTCGTGCCGAATTTAGCCTTAACTTCCTCGAAAGTAGAATCGGTATCTTCAATGACATCATGCAAGAGCGCGGCTACAAGAGTTTCAACATCTATATTGACATCGGAAAGTATACCGGCCACCGAGAGGACATGCACCACGTAAGGTTCCCCCGTAGCCCTTTTTTGGTTCTTATGCTTGTTAGCGGCATGCACAAAAGCTTCCCCCAGGAGCTTCAATTCGTTCTTATCCAGGTATTTCGCCGCCTTACTCCAAAGCTCCTGCCAAGCCAAACTTACGGCAGTCGTCCTGCTCTCTTCAGGGATGCGACCCATGAAGCTATCGCGCAAAATCCGTAGGGCCTTATCCATCCCCTGGGATGAGGGACTCTGCATTCCACTCCACTGGTAGCCGTACATCATACGACTTTCGCTACCTTCATTCATTTAGCTACTCCCCTGACAAATCATATGACTGCTTTTTCTGCTTTCATGGACAACTTAAGCTTTCCCCCAAAGGCATCGACGAAGGGGCGGTACAGCCACCCTTTGATTCTGCCTTTGTACTTTTCTGCTTCACTGAAATTAAATATCAATATCTCGCCACTCCTTGATAAAAGACGATAATGACTCCCTCCTCTTAGAGGTTTCATTACATCATCATATTGATGGCTTATAAAGAAGTAGGGCATCTCGTTGCCCTCGCCGAAGGGGGCAAGCTCTCTAAATCGCTCCCATAGATGCAAATCCCACATCTTAGGCTCAAACGATATTGCGTCCTCGTATTCCGAGACGCTCTCAAGAGAACAGCATTTTGACAGGCTATCCTCAAGCTTTTTCTTTACCTCATGCCATCCTTTCGCATCTACGCTGAAGCCTGCCGCACCCTTATGGCCTCCCCAGCTCTTTAAATGGGAGGATATCTTTTCCAATACTTCTATAGCGTTTAAACCCTCCGGCACCCTCAAAGAAGCTCTCACATTTCCGCCGTGCTGAGCAGCCAAAACTATAGGCCTGTTGAACTCATAGCACAATCTGCTCGCCACGCTGCTCAAAAGCCCTAAAGGCCAATGAGCCGAATCCACAACGAACTTGAAACGTCCATCACGCAATCCCGTAGTGGCCTGGTTGTACAGCTCGCCGCTCAGCTTTTTACGCTGATAGTTTAAATTCACAAGTTCCAGGGCAGCTTTGATGCTCTCCTTGGAATGTTCGAGCGCCTTCAGAGCCGTCTCAGCAAGGGAAATCCTTCCGGCCGAATTTAAACATGGATTAAGCTTCATCGCTAACTGATTTTCATCTATAGGGTACATTACAGAAAGTTTGTCGAATAGATATCTCAAGCCCGGCCTTAGAGTCGTCTCTAACCGTTTAAGACCTTCCCGCACGAGGGCTCTATTCAGTAGACCAAGGGGCATTGAATCGCCAACTACCGATAGGGAGACTATATCCAATCTGTCCAACAACCAATCCTGCGACACAAGGCCGCTTTGCCACAGCCAACACCACAAAACTCCCGCAGCAGACAGCTTTCTCGCTTCTTCATCTCCCCCTATGTGAGGATTAATTATACATTCACGATGGCAAATTTTGTCAACGAAATGATGATCGAACACCGCCACTTTCAATCCCATATCGAGGGCAAGATCGATTTCCTTCTCGTTTTTGCTTCCGCAGTCGGTAACGATCAGAAGATCAAACCCCATACGCGCTATTACTTTAACGACATCAGGATTTAAACCATATCCGTCTTTTAGCCTATGGGGGAGATAATATCGAACATGCCATCCCTTTTCACGGGCAAATTCGCTGGCAAGCAATGCAGAAGCCACCCCATCCACATCGTAGTCCCCGTAAAGAGCAACCTTGCTGCCCTTTGACAGTGCTTTTAAAGTAGGGAAAACTGCCTCCCCTCCCTCACAAAGGAAAAGATTAGCCAATAACGAATTTAGGCTCGGGCGCAACCATGCCCGAGCCTTTGAGATATCCAGGCGGTCACCATATTTGATTCGCAAAGTTAAGGCCGTTAGCTCATGACACTGCAACGAGTCAACCAATTCACGCGGAGCATCCTCTATCCCCCAAATACGAAGACGCGTGTTATCTTGTAAGGGAATCACTTCTCAGCTTCTACCCCTTCATTTGCAGCGTATTCTCCCTGGGGGAAGGCATCTCGCGAACCGGCATTGCCTTCTCGTTGCAGGGCGTTCAAAAGAGACCGCTTTTCGTCTTCCAGTTCGGCAATGCGCCTTTTAAGTTCTTTTGTGTCGCTTTTGTATCTGTTCTTATATTCTAACTGAGCAAATAAAGAAGTAATCCACATCAAAACGGCACCGGCGGCAAAGACCAACACTTCCCATATGCCTTGATGAAGAGACCATTGCCACGTCAAAAATTTTACGATCACGGTTCCGCTATTTTGGACAGCGTAGAAAGCTGCCAACAACATTCCAAGCGCAAGAGCTACAACATAACTTTTCATGAAAGCCCCACCTTCAGTCCATAAAATTTACCTCTCGACCTTTGTGCCACAATTAACGCATCTTTTCTTATACCTTCCCTTAATATCGGGGTTATCCTCCTTTTCAAGGGTTTTCAGGTATTTTTGGCGTTCTCTTTCCTCCCAAATCGGATCGTAAATATCCTTCATCTTTCTGGCGTATTCGTCCAATCCAGATGCAAGCTCATCGAGAAGCTTGTCGGCCCCGGGATGCGTGGGATGTGCTCCGTACTCTATGACCAATTCCCTCAGCACTGCCGGATGGTCTATGATAAGGCATGGTCTGAGTAAATTATCATCGTCGTAAGGTTGCCTCGAACGTATCGCCTCGAAGAAAGGACTAGACAGCACCTCAACGAGGCTTTTCTCTCTTATGTTGTCTACGGCAAAATGACAGAACACGCAGGGCTCGACATCTCCGTTGGATATCACGTGCAGGTAACGAAAACCGGCGGCAATGCAGCCATCAACATAGGGGCCGTCGTTCCAGAAGTCGCCCAAGAATATGGGGTACTTCGACCTCCACTCTTCAACTTTTTTCTTAAGGTGAGCTCGCTGCTCAGGTGTTGCCATATAAGAGAGATCGGGGTTGAGACCGGTTGGGATATATTGGAAGAACCAACCAACCTTACAACCCTCCTCGAGCATGCGCTCGATGAACTCGTCGTTGGAAATGTATGAGGCGCTGGAACGGGTACATGTCGCACTGAAGCCGTAAAGCACACCCTTCCTCCTAAGCCTTCTGTAGGTCTCTATGATCTTGCTGTACATTCCCGGGCCTCGTCTGTATTCTGTCTCTTCCGGCGTTCCTTCGATGGAGATCATGGGGGCCACATTTCCGAGCTCCACCAATTTGTCTGCAACCTCATCCGTAATCAACGTCCCGTTGGTATATACTTGAAAATAGCAGTCGTCATGCTTTGCCCATATATCGAAAAGGTCCTTCCTCGTAAAGGGCTCTCCTCCGGATATAGTGAAGAAGTACATTCCTAATTCCTTAGCCTGCGTTATCAGGTCATCAATTTCACTGGCAGTCAAATCGGTCGACGTGTCATAGGATCCGGCGTAACAACCTTTGCATTTCAGATTGCACCTCATAGTCGGGCTGATCACCATAAAATTGGGTATGTGTATATCAAGCTCTCTCATCTTTCTGTCTCTTATGCCGCGAGAGAGGACCATGAAATTAACTATAAGGTTCACGATGAGCTTCTTTCGACAGTTAGGATGAAGCTCCTGGAATACCCTTCTAAATACGCCAACAAAGGGATGGTTTTCTCTGGCCATTTGTGCCATTTCCCTGAAAGTTTCCCGTTGAAATTTTGCCGGCGCCAAACGAGAAATCGTATCGAACAGCGAAGCTAGCTTTTCGTCATTTCCCTCTTCAACCAACTTGACGACCTGGTTCAAGAGGGCAATCGAAACCATTCCCTTTAGTCGATCCGTTAAACTCATAACCATCGAAAACGCCTCCTTTAAGCTGGCACAATCCTAATTGCAAGTGTTTTCTCTTTCCTCCAAGGCTTTCACCCTTGCCTCTAATGCTTTAAATTGCTCTATTGTAACCAGGGGTAAAAAGGAGAGAAATTTCTCCATCTCGCTTTTAAACCCACGGATCAACGCCTCACGTCTTCTTGCAAGCTCTTCCTCGAGCTGTCCTATCACCCTATCCATTGCCCACTGCTCCATGGCGCCCTCTTCAACCAGTGTGCTCATATAAGACTTACACAGAGATACAAGGTCGTCGCTAACGCCAAATCCTCCCAAAATCAACTGAATTACCGAATCCATATAGGACGACCTCCTTTTTATATTGTAAGCATTTACATCAATTTTAATTCTAACCCAAAATACAATTTAAACAACCGGGGCGAAAATTCGTGCCTAACCAACTTTTATGCAAACGATTGCCCGAGGGCCTGAAACTCAAGAACTTAACGCCCCTGCGACAGGGTTTTACCGCGCGACCTCATGTTCCACTCGACAACCACCGTTCCCGCTATATATATGGAGCTGTAAGTGCCAACTACGATTCCAACCAATAGCGCCATAGAGAAATCTGAGATAGCTTTACCGCCCCACAAAAAAAGCGCCAGGACGGGGAAAAAGGTCGTCAAAGACGTATTGATAGTCCGCGATAACACCTGATTGATCGAGCTGTTGAAGAGATCGACAAAAGCCATCCCCTTTGGGTTCTTCAAATTCTCCCTAACCCTGTCAAATACGACTATTGTATCGTTGATGGAATAACCTACAAGGGTAAGCATGCCGGCAATAAAGGGCATGGATATCTCCTGAAAGGTCAAGCTGAAAATGCCCAGCGTAATGATCACGTCGTGAACGAGGGCGATTACTGCGCCTACCGCAAACCTCAACCTAAACCTTATGGTGATGTAGGCAAGCATGGCAAGGAGGGCGAAGACGGTCGCAAGTGCCGCGCTCTTGCGCAATTGACTCCCCACGACTGGACCGACCATTTCGGCCCGCAGCACTCTGAAGTCCTTGCCCGTACTACCCCTTAGAGAGTCCAAAACTTTCTTTTGGTCGCCCTCCCTGTCGCTTTTTACGCGGATCAAAACGCCTCTATCGCTATAAGGCTGTATGACAGCCCCACCGAAACCGGCCTCATCCAAAGAAGCTCTGATCTCCGAAACAGATAGGGGGGAATCGAACTCCAGCTGAAAAAGCATTCCACCGGCGAAGTCTATGCCGAAATTTAAACCCCTTGTCGCCAGCAAAAGGAGGCTCGAGATTATCAGGCACAAGCTGAGCCCCAGAGCTATTTTTCGGTATTTCATAAAATTAAAGTTCGACTTCAACTTAATAAACATTAGGATCTCTCCTTAGAAGCGGGGAACAATAGTTTTTGCCGCTTAGATATGAGGATTCGCAGCAAAACCCTGGTTACGAAAACGGCACAAAAAACACTCGCCAGAATGCCTATGCTCAAGGTAACAGCAAATCCCCTGATTGGCCCTGTGCCGTAATAGAAAAGGAAGACAGCCGCGAAGAGTGTAGTCAAATTGGCGTCAATTATTGTGATAAAGGCCTTTCTAAAGCCAGTATCGATCGATGCCATGACGGTCTTTCCGCTCCTGAGTTCTTCCTTTATTCGTTCATATATCAATATATTTCCATCTACGGCCATACCAATGGTGAGGATTATCCCGGCTATCCCAGGCAAGGTAAGGGTTGCCTTGAAACTGGCCAAACCCGCAAGCAACAACAGTATGGTCATCACCAAAGAGATATCAGCCACTAACCCCATTGCAGAGTAATATACGATCATAAATATGAAGATCAAAGCAGCCCCTATAAGACCTGCCTTTACCCCCGATCTGATGGAATCTGCGCCCAACGTCGGCCCTATTGACCTCGTCTCCAGGATCTCTACCGTTACAGGTAATGCTCCTGCTCGAAGCATTATGGCAAGCCTTTGGGCTTCGTCCGTGGTAAACCTGCCGCTAATCTGCGCCTCTCCGGCACTTATCCTCTCCTGTACCACAGGCGCAGATATGACAACTCCATCGAGGAGGATGGCTACTTGCTTGCCTATGTTTTCGCGGGAAAGTTCGTCAAAAAGGTCCGTACCCTCCTTGTTAAATTTGAGAGTCACCACAGGTCTTCCCAAATTATCGAAGGCTACTCTGGCATCCGTCAAATGCTTACCCGTAACCTCGGCAGGGCCCAATAAATAGATCCTATCATCCTCTCCCCTTGCAACCGTAAAAGAAGGATCGCTTTGGCTGCGAACCCGCAGCTCCTCCTCCAGGGAAAGGGATTGATCGCGATACTCCTGCCACCTTTTTAATGCAGATTGATATTCCTCATCAGTGTCGTAGTTTTGCCTTTCGGGCTCTCTAGGTATTGCTGGCGTTACATCCACCACAGGTCTAAACTCAAGCATTGCCGTCTTCCCGATCAGTTCGATGGCGGCTTCGGGGTCATCCAGTCCGGGCAGTTCGACAACTACTCGATCGCCGCCCTCTCGCTGAATGACGGGTTCAGCCACACCATACTGATCGATTCGATTTCTCAGCACGGCTATCAAACGTTCGATGCTATCACCTGTGATCGGGTTATCCGGCGTTCCCTTGGCCTGCAGCAGTATATGAACCCCGCCCTTGAGATCCAAACCCAGCTTTATTTTTTCGCCCGGAGGATATACAGCCAAAACAGAAGCGATCAGAATAACCAGGATCAGTATTATTTTCCAGCGTTCATGTCTGGGCAATTGATTTCTACCTCCTAAATGAAAAAGCAGCAACTAATATAATTTCGCTAGAAAAAACATCGCGTCCTATCTATCGAATTGCATATTTTATTATTTTTATCCTGCCGTCGCCTCTCCTGCTTCTCCACCGCCACGTTTCATTGATATGGCATTCTTCAATACCCTTATTTTTACTCCGTCGCTGACTTCAATGATGAAGCTATCGTCTTTAACGTCTCGCACTGTACCGAAAATACCTCCTGCCGTGACAACCTGATCTCCGCGCTTGATGGAATTTAACATATCCTGGTGCTGCTTTTGGCGCTTCTTTTGCGGTCTTATCAGCAAAAAATAAAATATCACAATAAATAGCAACAATGGCCACATCATACCCAACAACCCAGCTTGTCCGTTCAAGGAAATCCCTCCTATATTAATAAAAAATTAATTAAATTTACGTCTAAGTTAATAAATATCTCGTAACAATGCAAAGATCTTTTAACCCCAAATATTTCCTCCCATTTCTTTCAGCTTTATATAAAAAAGTAATTTCTCGAGTTCTACAAATATATCGACATTGTAAAGTATAATATGCTCCGACACAACCAAAGTGGTCGGCGCAAAGTTGAGTATCCCCTTAATGGGAGCGCTCTCGGTCGCCTTATCGACGACATCCTGGGCTGCCGAAGAAGGCGTGGTTATGATTAAAACTTCTACACCTTCATCATTTAGCACTTGAGGCATATCCTCGACGTCATAACAGGGAATACCGTGTATTTTGCGGCCTATTTTGGCCGGATCTATGTCAAATAGCGCAACAATTCGAAACTTATCGCTCTCGAAGGCTTTATAGCCCAACAAAGCCTCCCCCAGGTTTCCAATGCCTATCATGGCTATTTTCCAGGTCTTCGGTGGGGCGAAAATTGTATTAAGATGGCTATATAACTTCTCTACGTTATACCCTACACCTCTTTTCCCTATTTCTCCAAAATAGGACAGATCTTTACGGACTTGGCTTGCCTTGATACCGAGACCGTCGCCGATCTCTTGGGAAGAAATTACCCTTTTCCCAGCTTCTCTACAACGCTCGAGATAACGAATATATTGCACCAATCTCTCAACTGTTGGCTCGGCTATTCTCATCTCTCTGCCTTCCTTCCTCTAAAGGTTTTCAGCCCGGCAAACAACGCAAGATCGCCCAAATCTTCTGCGATCCTTAAAAGCTGATTATATTTAGCCACTCTATCTACACGAGCAGGTGCCCCTGTCTTTATTTGGCCCACTCCAACGGAAACTGACAGATCACTGATGAAAGGATCGTCCGTCTCGCCAGATCTATGGGATATTATTGCTGAATAGGAATTCCTGACTGCCATGTCTATTACTTCGAGAGTTTCGGTCAATGTCCCTATTTGATTGAGCTTTACGAGCACTGCATTGGCCATTCCTTCCTCAATACCCACAGCAAGCCTCTTCGGATTGGTAACGAAGATATCATCGCCCACCAGCTGCATTTCACCACCGAGGGCCTGGGTCAACATCTTCCAGCCCTCGAAATCGTCTTCCGCCATGCCGTCCTCTATGGACACGACAAAGGGATAATTTCGGCACAATTTCACGTAATACTCAACTAACTGTTCGGGGTTATAATTCTTTCCCTCCCCCTTGAAGCGATAAACACCATCGTCGTAAAGCTCGGAGGCAGCCACGTCCAATGCTAAACTAATATCTTCTCCAGGTTTATATCCGCAGCCGGCAATGGCTTCGACCAAAACCTCTAAGGCTTCCTCGGCACCGGCCAAATCGGGCGCAAACCCCCCCTCGTCGCCTACGGATGTATTTTTACCTTTGTTCTTCAGCAGCTTCTTTAAAGAGTGATAAACCTCCGTCCCCATTCTAAGAGCTTCGCCAAAACTTTCCGCACCATGGGGCACTATCATGAATTCCTGCATATCCAGATTGTTATCGGCATGAGCTCCTCCGTTTATAACGTTCATCATCGGAGTGGGCAAGAGGAAGGGACCCAATCCGCCAATATATCTCCACAGCGGAAGTTCCCTTTCCATAGCTGCCAACCTCGCCACAGCCATGGAAACGGCAAGGATTGCGTTCGCTCCCAGGTTGCTTTTGTTTGAGGTACCATCCAATTCGATCATTATATTATCTATAAGCGCCTGTTCGCCAGGATCGATCCCTATTATTTCTGGAGCTATCTTTTCTTTGACATTGGCTACAGCTCTACGAACGCCCTTACCCCCGTAACGTCCGTCTCCGTCCCTTAACTCGACAGCCTCATGCTTTCCGGTAGAGGCACCGGAGGGGACTGCTGCCCTTGCCATTAATCCGCTATCCAGCCAAACCTCTGCTTCAACAGTAGGATTACCCCTGGAATCAAGAATTTCGCGAGCATTTACGCCAACTATGTGGCCCATCAACTTCACCTCTCTTAAATGATCAGGTTAAGGTATATCCTTGTGTTCTACTGCATGCTCCTCTAATACTTCGTAACTGCGATTGCCCTTTTTCAACAATAGCTCATCGTTACATATAACCGAAACCTTCAAAGTCCTCCTTGGGAAGGCAACCTCAACTATGTCGCCCACCTTTACCATAGAAGAAGCTTTAACAGGCCTGCCGTTTAATCTTACCACGCCTGCTGCAATCATCTCTTGCGCCACTGAACGCCTTTTTACAATACGGGATATCTTTAAATACTTGTCGATCCTCATTATCTATGCCCCTCTAGCGACACAAACGCCTTAGAAATGAGTATAAATATAACACAGGCGCCGATCAACACAAAGATTTTAATTTCGCATCAACATTAGGTTCATGTTAACTTATAATCCAAATCTCATAAACCGATGTTATGTATTTTAACAAAAAACAAAGCCGAGCGGGGACATACTCTTTGCCGCTCGGCTTTGTTTTCACATTATATTAAGAAGCGTAAAGTTGCTCCTACGCCTTCATACTCCCTTAAAGGAGACTCGCCCCCAATCACCCTCACATCGCCATCATCGCACAAAGTCTTGTAGATCAAAAGATCTATTACATCCTCAACGTCTTCCATCCTGCCATGGCACAAGGGGCAGAGATCCTCGTCCAAGCCCAATGCACCACAAGAAGAACACCTTTTGCCGGCTATCTCCTTATGGCTGTCGACAATGAGCTTATGTATGGCATGAAGATTGGAAGCGTGAATTACCCCCCTAAGCCCGGCAACGGCCAAACCACCCTTTTCATGCTCCGTTATGAGACCATCGATCAAGTTCGAGCTCTCGACTACGAAGGTCTGAAGGGCATGATCGGCAACAGCATCGACTACCGCCTTGGGCTGATCGGTAATTCCAAGATTTTCCAAGACTTCGACGGGAATTCCGGTAATTATCTCTTTAAGAAGATCGGCAACGACCAAAGCGTAATTCGTGTTGCCTCCCACCAATATAATCGAGTAATTGTCTTCATCGTAGAGGGCTCTCATGGTTGCCCCGACGTTTTTCAAATGTTTTTCCACGTGATCTTCGACATGTCTTTTAATTCTCGTTTCTTCGAGTCCATACCACCCTGCAGATTTAACCTTGGGGGGCACATCCTCTTCAAGTGTCATGAGCTTATCGACGGAACTTGCGTATACCCTGAAAAATGTAGCCCTTCTGGCCTCAACGACCGCAGCGAGGGCGAGTTTGTGAGGGGACAGGGTTTCGACAAGGGGCGCCAAAAAAGGGTGGTCCAGAAATTTTATTTTATTCACTACCAATATGGGAAGTCCTATAAATCGACGATAATCTCCATGCAGGTCAGCAAAACAGGACACTCCTTTAGCTTCGCTGAAACCGCCGTGAGATAGTTCGTCGCTCAACTCATTAAATAGCGAAGCGACGGTTTCGTTACATTGTTTGCAATTAGCATCTCCGCAAACGTATTTCACCTCCTCGGAGGCCTTTTTTTGAAGATTTTTAAGATCGATCAATATCTCTTTGGCCGACCTTTGCGCTCTATCGCAATCAACGTACAGCGACATAAGAAAGGGCTTCCCTTCGCATTCCCTCAACAATCCTTTGACTACGTCTTCGAACATCAATCGCACCCCCTCTTTAAAAGTTACCTTATTTCATACTTCGCCTTCTTCAATTACAACCCTCATCGATCACATTAAGTAATCCTTTCTTTATTCTAAATAATCTCGCAACCTTTTGCTCCTGCTGGGGTGGCGCAATTTACGCAAAGCCTTGGCCTCAATTTGTCTTATCCGCTCTCTGGTAACGTTGAAGCGCTTGCCCACTTCTTCCAGAGTATGGGCATGGCCATCTTCCAGGCCAAATCTCAAACGCAATACCTCTCGCTCTCTCTCGGTCAGCTCGCCAAGCATCTCTTCCAGTTGTTCCCGCAATAATTGACCAGCCGTGGCGTCTTCCGGATTAGGAGATTCCTTATCCTCCAAAAAGTCTCCCAGTTGGCTGTCTTCCTCTTCCCCTATAGGCGTCTCTAGAGAGACGGGCTCTTGGGCAATTCTTTGAATGTCCTCGACTTTCTCCGGCGGCAAGCCCAAAGCCTGTGCTATTTCCTCTATGGTCGGTTCTCTACCCAGTTGTTGTACCAACTGCCGAGAAACTCGAATGAGCTTGTTTATTGTCTCCACCATATGCACGGGAATTCTGATGGTGCGCGCCTGGTCGGCAATTGCCCTCGTAATGGCCTGTCTGATCCACCACGTAGCATAGGTACTGAATTTGAATCCCTTTCTGTAATCGAACTTCTCTACGGCCCGTATCAAACCAAGATTGCCCTCCTGGATCAGATCCAGAAATGACAAGCCTCTTCCTATATACTTCTTTGCTATACTTACGACGAGACGCAGGTTCGCCTCTATGAGCTTTTTCTTAGCCTCTTCGTCTCCCTCTTCGACCCGTTTCGCCAGCTCCACCTCTTCTTCCGGAGTAAGCAGAGAGATCTTTCCTATCTCTCTCAAATACATTCTCACTGGGTCGGATATGGAAACACTTTCTATGTCCGAAAGTTCTTCCAGACTCACTTGAGGGAGAAGTTCGCCTTGCCTGATCTCTTGAAGTTTATCTTCTTCTTTAACATCTATTCCCAATTCCAAGAGATTGGAGTAAACGTTGTCCATTATATCAGCCTCACTAAGGGCCTCCTGGGGCAAATATTTTTCAAGGTCATCATATGTGATAAAGCCCTTTTGTCGCCCCTCCTGCAACAGTTCGCGGATATTTTCTATCAATTCTGCCATTTCGTGACTTTCCACGTCTTCGAATTCCTGTGGTTCCTGATCCACGATATTCTCGTTACGCTCCTTTTGTCTGTCTTCGCCTTCGAATTTTTCCGACTTTTCAACATCTTTATCTTTTTTGCTGTTGTCTTTCCTGCTCATCTGTCCTCCTTTCCTCCTTTCAGCAAGGAAGCTATCCTTCGCATTTCCTTTATTTCATCGTAATTGGCTTCTCCTTTGAGCATCTTCGAATAAAGCTCGTCATATCTAAATTTAATCGATCTCAACCTCAGTTCGCCTACAATTACGTCCCATGGGCTTATTCCTTCCTCGAATTGTTCGCAAAAGGCGTTACCCAGGGCCAACGTTTGCAAGGGGAAGAGGTCCCCTGAATTCAACCATCGTTTCTCCAATTCTTCGGTGGATTCGCCGTTAATTAAGGCCGCAACCAGAGTTTTTATCCTTTCGTCTGAAATTAGAGGGTATATCTCCTCCTCCCTCAAATGATGCCTTTTTTCTAGATCATTCCATAGAAGAGCAAAAAGAGCCGCTTCTTTTGCATCGACCGCCAAACTTTTTTCATCCTGTTTCTTGCATCCATTTATATATACGCGAGATTTGGCCGATTTCCTTTTTTTTTCATCTTCAGCCCTGGTTTTATTTGCCCCAAAGTTCAACAGCATATTCTCCAAGGCATGCCTAGGAACCTCCAAGGCAGCAGCTATTTGGGGCATAAAGGGGGCAAGGTCGGGCAATGAAATCCTGGAGAAAGATTCTAGCAATTCCTCTACAGTTTTCTTTCGCAGAGAGAGATCTTTTAATGCTTTCTCTCTTATTTTTAAATGATAAAGAGGAAGATGGAGGCTTTGACTTAAAAGGTCCTTGAAGGCCCTCTCCCCCTCCTTCGATAAAAACTCATCCGGATCGGCATCATGGGGCAAGACAACTACTTTTACCTGTAAACCCGAAGCTTGCAACAGATACATCCCCCGTATTGCCGCTTCCTGACCGGCCGTATCGGCATCGTAGCAAACGTAACAAACATCGGCAAATCTGCTTATCAAATTTGCCTGCTCCTCGGTCAATGCCGTCCCCAGAGACGCTACGGATTCGCCAAACCCCGATATGTGCAGTCTGATTGCATCCATGTAGCCTTCGACCAAAATAGCCCGCCCCTTCTCACGCATGGCATCCTTGGCGACATTAAGCAGATATAGGCATCGTCCTTTATGAAACAGGGGGCTTTCCGGCGTGTTGATATATTTGGCGCCCTCACCCGCTATGGAACGTCCTCCAAAGCCAATTAACCGACCCATTACATCCCTAATGGGGAAGATTATTCTACCTCTGAAACGATCATACAAACCCCGTTGACCTTCGATAACCAAACCGCATTCGATGGCAGCTTTCGAAGGAATGCCGGCCTTATTGAGGAGGCGCCACAAATAATCCCATGAAGGAGGCGCCCACCCTATCTCAAAGCGGGACCACCACTTCTCCGATAGTCTCCTCTGAATTAGATACCTTCTGGCAACTTCTCCTCCTGCGCTTTCCAGGCTGTCACGGTATATCTTAAGTGCTTTCTCCATTACTTCGCTTAAGCTCCACTCGTTACGCCTGGTTTCATTGCTTTCGATTTTGATTCCAACTCTGTTGGCAAGCAATTCAATGGCATCGGGAAAGCTCAGCCCCTCGATCTCCATTACAAAAGATATGACATCACCGCCTTTGCCGCAGCCGAAACAATGAAAGAACTGCCTATCGGGCATAACGTAAAAAGACGGGGTTTTCTCGCTGTGGAATGGACACAGAGCTCTATACCCTTTTCCTACTTTCTTTAATTGAACATAATCGCCTACAATGTCCAATATGTCGAGCCTTCTTTTTATCTCTTCTATTTGAAATTTATCCAAACCAACCCCTCCAAAGCCAAAAAGGGAGGGAACAACATCTGCCCTCCCTAAAATTTCCGATAAAACTGGGTTTTGTCAACGGCGAATATTTAAGCGGCAGTTAGATTAGCAGCGGGGCTATGACGAGAGCGATGATGGACATCAACTTGATCAATATGTTAAGGCTTGGACCGGCCGTATCCTTAAAGGGATCTCCCACAGTATCGCCGACCACGGCTGCTGCATGGGGAGGTGTACCCTTGCCGCCCAGATTGCCCTCTTCGATATATTTCTTAGCGTTATCCCAGGCTCCGCCAGCATTGGCCATGAAAATAGCAAGCATCACTCCCGTTACGATAGAACCGGCAAGCAGTCCGCCCAAAGCAGAAGGGCCCAGAAGCAAACCCACAATCACCGGAGAAAAGACCGCCATCATCCCGGGAACGACCATCTCTTTAAGGGCCGCCTTTGTAGAAATATCGATACACCGTTCGTAATCAGGTTCCTGCGAGCCTTCCATGATGCCCGGAATATCTTTGAACTGACGCCGCACTTCTTCGATCATGCTCTGTGCAGCCCTTCCAACGGCTTGAATAGCCCTAGAGGAAAACACAAAAGGCAGCATCCCGCCTATAAAAAGCCCGATCAAAACTCGAGCATCCATTAGATCTATATACTTCAAACCGATAGCGCTGGAGTAGGCTGAAAAAAGTGCAATGGCCGTCAAAGCAGCAGAGCCTATCGCAAGACCTTTACCCACCGCTGCAGTGGTATTCCCTACTGCATCCAACCTGTCGGTGATCTTTCTGACATCGGGCGACAAATGGCTCATCTCCGCTATGCCGCCAGCATTGTCCGCTATGGGGCCATAGGCATCGACGCTCAACGTCATTCCCGTGATGGCAAGCATGCCTACTGCCGCACAGGCGATGCCGTACAAACCTCCCGTCTGAACGGCTACGAAAATAGCCGCACATATCAATAAAACCGGCCACATAGTCGATTTCATTCCCACCGCAATCCCGGTCAGAATGTTGGTCGCATATCCCGTCGTCGACGCGTTGGCAATTTCTTTTACGGAAGTGTAAAAAGAAGAAGTATATATCTCAGTTATATAACCTATGGCAACTCCGCAGATGACTCCAGCCAAAACTGCCCAAAAGAGGGACAAATCGCTGAACACGGCCATCGTTAAAAAGAAAGAACCGATTATCATCAAAATGCCCGTAGCAAAAGTGCCCTTTCTAAGGGCGAGCTGAGGATCTCCCTTCTCTTTGATCCGGACGAAAAAGGTTCCTATGAGCGCCGATACTATTCCTATCGCTGCAAGCAAGATCGGAAAGGACACACCGGTAATGCCAAATATGCCGGCTCCAATAGCCATAGCAGCTATGATCGAATTAACGTACGATTCGAAAAGGTCCGCACCCATGCCGGCAATATCTCCCACATTATCGCCCACGTTGTCCGCTATGACGGCAGGATTTCGGGGATCGTCCTCGGGAATTCCGGCCTCCACCTTGCCGACCAAGTCGGCCCCGACATCGGCTGCTTTAGTGTAAATGCCACCCCCGACCCTTGCAAAAAGCGCTATAGAGCTTGCTCCAAAGCCAAAGGCCGTGATAATGTTCGGATCCCTATATAGCAAAAAGGTAACTATTATTCCTAAGATTCCTACGCCAACCACGGTCATGCCCATGACGGAACCGCCCGAAAAGGCAATCTTTAAGGCCTGATTCATGCCAGTAGTGGCAGCAAAGGCCGTCTTCCCGTTGGCCCTCGTAGCCACCCTCATACCCAAAAAACCGGAAACGGCGCTACAGACGGCCCCCAACAGAAAGGAAACCGCCATGGGAAGGCCCAACTTCCAGGCCAAAAGGCAGGCCACTACGATCACGAAGGGAATGAGAGCCCTGTACTCTCTATACAGAAACGCCATGGCACCTCTTTGGATAATGTTCGAGAGGTAATTTATCCGATCATTATCCACTTTATATCCGTTTATGCGATTAACTACTATAACAGCGTATAACAATGCTACTATTCCCGCGCCTATTGAAGACCACAACGCAAATCCGTTCATTGCCAGATCCCTCCGTTTACGATAATTTCAAGCCCGCCTTTGTTTAGGCGGGCGCAACTGATCATATAAGAAGCGACCCTAATTATATGCAGGTTACCCTAAATTTGCAAGATCGAATCCCATTTCGCATTGGTTAAACATGACAACGCCGCTATATACGGCGACCTTCAGGAAGGAGCGTTTCTTAAAGTTCATGCAGGAATTAATAATGTCCAAATATCTGAAAAAGTTATTATTTTCTATCCTCCGGAATTACTAATAACACCTCGCCCTTTTCATCCTCGACACCTTTCAATGAACCTATCATACCCCTGACGGTTCCGACGATGAAATCCATGACGAAATCGTTCAAGCCTATTTTCTGCCCTCCTATATACAGTAAAGCACTTTCCCTTCTGCTCCCCCTTCTCTCGACGATCCACTCCGCCAACTGACGCTCCTGCCCCGACCGAAAATGTGGCAGGGCAGGAAGGACGTCGTCGGTGCAATTGAAGAGGCAAAAAATTCCCTTTACTTCACCTGAGGGAGGCTCTTTGCCAACCCAAATCTTAGGGATGGGCAGCGATTTCCCTCCCTCCAATAGGATTAAATCTCTATCAGGAAAAAACTTCTTCTCGATCTCCTCTAAGGCAATACGATTACCCTGGACTTCGACTCTAACCCCGTCTGCACCCCAAAGGGCTACCTCAACACCCAAGCCGGCAATTACCCCGCTGTCGGTGTCGCGACCGGAAATTACCTCATCATGACAGTGCTTTATATAGCCCACTTTCATTGAGAGCTCGTCTTTGAATATCTCGATCAGCTTTTTACAAAGCCCGGTCTTTCCGCTGTTTTTGTAACCACAAAGGGAAATCTTGTAGGCCATTAAATCTCCTCCTCCGAATTTTTACTCATATTCCCTTTTCGTACTCCAAATTCTCCTGTAACAATCCAGAAAGAATATAAACAATGACAAAACCATGGGGCCTAAGAAAATCCCAAGGAATCCCCACACGTGAATTCCGCCCACCACTCCCAAAAAGACTAAGAGAAAATGAACCCTGCTTCCCTCCGATATAAAAATGGGACGTACCAAGTTATCGATGGTGCTTACGACCAAAAGAGCCCAACCCGCCAATATTATGCTTTCTTTTACGTTGCCCATCAGAAAAAGGTAAATGGCGGCCGGAATCAAGACGAAGGGAGTGCCTATAAAGGGTATCATGGCACAGATAAAAAGAAGTACACCGGCCAATAGCGGTGCCGGCAGGCCTAAAAAGAACCAACCGGCCACGCCAAGGCAGGCCTGAATTCCCGCCGTCACCGCAGTCCCAATGACTACCGCTTTCATCATTCGCGTCGCGCTCGTGAAAAGGGATGCCCTCTCCTCCTTTGGCAGGGGCAGGATGTCATCGAGGTATTCTATGACCACGTGGCCATCACGAAGCAGGTAAAAGGTCGAAACCGATATGACGAACAATTGATAGACCATTTTAAAGGCATTGCCCAACAGGCCTCTGGAAAAATCACCAAGCGACGAAATAACGTAATTTACAGCTCGATGAGTGAGATCACGCAAAAAGGAAGGATCGCCTTTGATGCCGAAATATTGGATGACGTAATCGGGAAGCCTGTTAACTAACGATGCCCACGCCCCGGCAAATGTCTCCTGTATCGATTCGAGATTGTCGGAAAGGCTGGGGATGAATCTTAAGGCTTCTCTAGCTAAAGAAATACCTATAAAACCCATAGGGACACAGATTAGCAAGACTACGCACCCGGCGGTGATCAGTGCGGCCAAGTTTCTGTGCTTACCCCGAAAGACCTTCACATATAAAAGCTTGTTTAAGGGGTGTGAAAAAAAGGACAAGATGACAGACCACATTAGAGGACGCACTATTGGCTCCGTTATGGAAATCCCCAGCAGGGCCAAGAGGGCAAAGACGATCAAAAAGGGAAGATAGCCTCCCTGAGGTGATTTATTGGCAAACGACCCGTTCATGCTTTCATCACTCTCCGCTTAAATCAATCGAAAACAGATCCTATTGGCGCTTCTGTCGACCTCTACCAATTGCACATCTACCATATCGCCTAAACGAAACACCATTCCCTTCGACCCCTTCAGACTAAAATCATCCTCGTCGTAGTAAAAATCGCCCCATGAATCCAGGCTTTCCGTTGACACAAACCCCTCTACTGTGTTATCCAGCTCGACAAAAATACCTCTATGTGTTATCCAGGATATTACACCCTTGAAGCATTCGCTAACTTTGTTTTCCATATATTCCACTATCTTCATTTTGACCGAAGTCTTTTCCAATTCATCGGCTTTCTCTTCCATAATGCTGGCATAGGAGGCAATGTCCTTCAGCTCCTCAAAGCTATAGGGCTCTTCGAGGGATCTTTCTTCTTTGATCAATTCGTGGACGATCCTATGCACAACCAGGTCGGGATATCTCCGTATAGGCGAAGTGAAATGCAAATAATATTTGAGAGCGAGACCGAAATGACCCAGACAAACTGGGTCGTAACGAGCTCGAGGCAAGGATCTCAACACCAAGGTGTGAACCAATCTTTTGAAAGGAAGGCCTTCCACACGCTTCAACAGGCGATTTATCGTCCTGTTAGACTGGTTGATCCTTTTAATCTCAATTCCCACCGACGCAAGGATCCGTCTAAGCTGTTCCAACTTTTCTCTGTCGGGCCTCTCGTGAACTCTGTATATCGCCTGAATATCGCTGTTAAATACATATTCGGCTATCACGCTATTTGCTAGGATCATAAAGTGTTCGACAATCCGATAGGAAAATATCCTCTCTACGACCCTTACGTCTACCGCCCTGCCCCCCTCGTCAAGCACCACCTTCGCTTCCGGAAAGTCAAACTCTACCATACCCTCTTTTTTCCGCCCGGAATACAGCTTCTTCGCGACTCGGGATAGCCTCTGCAGCACCCCGTCGATTTCTTCTCCAAAGGTGTTCCTGCCATCCAAAACCTCTTGAGCTTCCTCGTAGGTGAGGCGCTTGCGAACCCTTATCACGCTTGGAATGACTTTGTATCTCAAAAGCTCGCCCCGACGATTCAACACCATTTCCACGGTAAGACATAACCTGTCTTTTCCTTCTATCAAACTGCAAAGGTCCGACGAAAGTCTGGGCGGCAGCATCGGGATGGCTCTATCGACAAGATAGACGGAAAAGCTCCTTTGCCTTGCTTCAATGTCAATTTGACTTGCCGGCCTGACGTATTCCGACACATCGGCTATATGAACACCTACTAGCCAACCCTCTTCTACCTCCTCTATGGACAAGGCGTCGTCAAAATCCTTGGCATCCGACGGATCTATCGTAAGAGCGACCTTTTTTCTTAAATCTTTTCTCTCTCCCGGCGCACAGTAAAATGTAGAATGTTCGCTCAACCTTTCGGCCTCTTCAACTACTTCCCGCGGGAAATCGGCACTAATTTTATATTCTTCCATTAGGGCCAATATTCCCACCCTTGGATCTCCTTCGGATCCCAAAACTTTTACGACCCTTCCCACGCCGGGATTAGGAAAATAGGGATATCTTTCAATTGCGGCAACCGCTACCTGGTTCTCTTCGAATTCACCTTCGTCATCCAAAAGAAGGGTAAAATTATAGCGTCGATTTAATGGAATTAAGCGAAACTTATTTCCAATACGCCTAATTAAGCCAACGATTTCGGAAGTGCCCCTTGAAAGGACTTTTCTAATCTTTCCATAGGGTTTTCCTTTACCTCCATATACTACGACCTTTACTCTATCTCCGTGAATCGCGCCGTCCATATCGTCTTCGGCAATGTAAACGTCAGGGATGCCCATGGAGCTTACGAAACCAAACCCACGAGGATTGACCTCAAGCACTCCGACGACCAAGCGGCCTCGCGACCGCCTAGGCCTATATTCGATGTTTTTCTTATTCTTATTTTTACTCTTACTATCGCGCTTCATCTTTTGCCGCCACTAAGGCCGCAGCTATTCCTGCCCCGACGCCGTTATCAATATTTACCACTACCACGCCACCGCTGCACGCATTTAACATAGACAACAGCGCAGCAAAGCCCCCAAAGCTGGCACCGTAACCTACTGAGGTGGGAACCGCAATGACGAGAGTCGAGACCAACCCGGCAACTACACTCGGCAGGGCGCCTTCCATTCCTGCAACAACGACGATAGCACTCGACTTTCTTATCTCGGGAAGATAGGGAAAGAGTCGATGTATGCCTGCTACGCCTACATCGTAGAACCTTTTCACTTTACAACCCGCAAATTCGGCCACCCCCGCCGCCTCTTCGGCCACCGGCCGGTCGGAACTGCCGGCCGCGATAATTGCCACCTCCCCACGCCCTATCGGCGTTTCAAAGCGACAGAGAGCTAACCTCGAATCATCTCTGTATTCCATATTTGGGAGAAAGGATTTCAACATTTCGTATTTATCCTTTGTCATACGACTGAAGATCGCATTAGCCCTATGTTCCGATAGGCTTTTTGCTATCTTAATTAACTGTTCATCAGATTTTCCCGGGGTGTAAATAATTTCGCCTATCCCACGCCTTATGGATCGATGCCAATCTAGCTTCACATCGTCAAGGTCTTCATAGGGGAGAAAAGACAACTTTTCCACAACTTCATCTACATCCAATTCTCCTCGTTTTAAAGAATTTAGTAGCTCTCTCAAGCTGTTTTGCAAATCCATGAATGCTTACGCCTCTCTTTCCCGTACCATTTTCCCAATTATATTACAAAATCAAAAAGGCTGTGGTACACTGACCACAGCCTTTAGGTCAACAAATTTTGTATCTATCCTTGAAGGATTTATGCCCTTAGTCGTAATCTGGCATATCAGGCATCTTTGGGGTTTCTTTCTTCTCCGGCTTATCGGCCACGAGAACTTCAGTCGTGAGAACCATGGCAGCAATTGAACCGGCGTTCTGCAAAGCGCTTCTCGTAACCTTAAGAGGATCTATGATACCCTCTTCTATCATATCTACATATTCGCCAGTGGCAGCGTTGAGACCCTGTCCTTTCGGCAAGCTGCGCACCTTCTCCACGATTACGTCACCCTGGTAGCCAGCATTCTCGGCTATTAAGTGCAGAGGTTCCGAGAGGGCACGCAGTACTACTTGTGCGCCGATTTTCTCATCACCCTCAAGGTTTTCGATGAAGGATTCCAACGCCGGGATGCAGTTGATGAGAGCAACGCCGCCTCCAGCAACTATTCCTTCTTCTACGGCAGCCCTCGTCGCGCTTAAGGCATCCTCGATGCGATGTTTCAACTCTTTCTGTTCGGTCTCGGTAGCAGCGCCAACCTGTATGACAGCCACTCCACCGACCAATTTGGCGAGCCTCTCCTGAAGCTTTTCCTTGTCGTACTCTGAAGTTGCCTCTTCCAGCTCGGCTTTTATCTGTGCAGCACGTTTCCTTATGGCCTCACGGTCTCCGGCACCTTCTACTATGGTCGTCTCCTCTTTGGTTATGCGGACTTTCTTAGCGCGACCAAGCATGGAAAGATCTGCGTTTTCAAGCTTGATTCCCAGCTCTTCGCTTATTACCTGCCCGCCGGTAACTATAGCGATGTCCTGCAACATAGCCTTTCTTCTCTCGCCAAAGCCCGGGGCTTTCACGGCACAAACTTGCAAAATACCGCGGAGCTTGTTGACCACTAGCGTAGCCAGAGCTTCACCCTCTACGTCTTCTGATATGATCAAAAGAGGCTTCCCTGTCTGTACAACCTTTTCCAATACAGGCAAAAGGTCTTTCACATTGCTGATCTTCCCGTCGTTGATCAATATATAGGCATCCTCAAGGGTAGCCTCCATACGCTCGGGATCGGTGATCATGTAGGGGCTAATGTATCCCTTGTCGAATTGGAGACCTTCCACCATTTCCAAGGTGGTTCCGACGGACTGACTATCCTCTACGGTTATTACGCCATCCTCTCCAACCTTGGACATGGCTTCGGCTATCAATTCGCCAATGCCTTTGTCATTGGCGGAAATAGAAGCCACTTGGGCAATCTTGGCCCTGTCCTTTACAGGGATAGACATCTTCTTAAGCTCGTCTACGACTACATCGACCGCTTTCTCGATACCCTTTCGCATCAACATGCCATTTGAACCGGCCGCTACGTTTTTCATGCCATTGCGTATCATGGCCCTCGCAAGCACCGTAGCAGTGGTGGTTCCGTCACCGGCAACATCGTTGGTCTTGGAAGCCACTTCCTTGAGAAGCTGTGCTCCCATATTTTCAAAGGGTTCTTCCAGTTCGATCTCCTTAGCTATCGTAACGCCGTCGTTAGTTATCGTGGGCGATCCAAACTTCTTTTCCAAGACCACGTTTCTGCCCTTAGGTCCCAGGGTAACACCTACAGTATCCGCAACTTTATTAATTCCACGCTCCAAAGCTCTGCGTGCATCTTCATCAAACTTCAATACCTTGGGCATATTAGTTCCCTCCTTTACGACTTTAAGTTAATATTGCACCGTTGGACAACTACTTGTTTACTACAGCCAAAATATCGCGCTCGCTCAATATAAGGTACTCTTCGCCCTCTATTTTGACCTCGGTCCCAGCGTACTTGCTGAAGATTACCCTTTCGCCAACCTTCACTTCAAGGGGTAACTTTTGACCGTTTTCAAGCACTCTGCCGCTTCCCACGGCGACTACTTCTCCTTCTTGAGGCTTCTCCTTAGCGGTATCGGGTAGCACGATTCCACCTTTGGTCTTTTCTTCCTGACTTAGAACCTTGATTACTACACGATCTCCAAGTGGCTTGAGCTGCATTTTCATCCCTCCCTGCTGATATGAACGGTATCATGATCCTCTTTGTTAGCACTCAATCATGCTTAGTGCTAACAAGGCGATACTAATGTTAAGGTCCCCACGGCGAATAATACAAGTATGAATATTGGCGTTTATTCATTTTTATCGACGGCTATAAACAAATTACTGTTCTATTCTCGTTTTTTTGGGCTTTTTCTAGACCAATGATTTGGAGGGATCCGGCATGAATGACAAGGAGGCCCTCTCACCTCTTTTGTATGCGTTATAACCGGCAGCGGCAATCATAGCCCCATTGTCCGTGCAGAGTTCTATGGGCGGAAAGTAGGTCTTCCAGGGCACGCCTTTCATCTTCCTCCTCAGCTCGAGGTTTGCAGCAACGCCTCCGGATACGGCTACTTTACGAATGCCCGTCTTCCTCACAGCCAGCTCCACCTTGCACACTAAAGCTTCAGTAGCAGCGTGCTGGAAGGAGGCACAAAGATCCTCCAGTTTTAAATAGGGATTTCTCTTCGACGCCCATATCACTGCGGTCTTCAGGCCACTAAAACTGAATTCTATATCAGGACTATCCGCCATGGGCACCGGAAGGGCCACAGCCGCAGGATTTCCGCCCCTTGCCACCTTTTCTATGGCCGGTCCCCCAGGATAGCCAAGGCCCAAGAGGCGAGCGATTTTATCGAAGGCTTCTCCTATTGCATCGTCTCTCGTGGCCCCGAGCAATGCATAATCCCCAAAGGACCTCACCAAAATCAACTCGGTATGTCCGCCGGAGACTATGAGCGTTATAAAGGGAGGAAACAAATCGTCGTGGGCCAAATAATTTGCAAAAATATGTCCTTCTAGATGGTTAACCGTTATTAAGGGGACCTCCCAGACTTGAGCCAGAGCCTTTGCTGCGGTAGTTCCGATCAACAAAGATCCCATCAAACCGGGCCCGTCTGTAACCGCTATTAAATGAATCTCCCTCGACGGGTTTTTTATCTCACATTCCGTCAGAAGCCGCGAAAGCAGGGGCAAGAAGTTCTCGAGATGCTTGCGCGATGCTAGTTCGGGGACAACCCCTCCAAAAGCCTCGTGATCTTCGAGCTGGCTTGCCACAAGAAAACGGCGCAAATGCCTTGCGCCATCCAGAAGTGCTACGGATGTATCATCGCAGCTGGTCTCAATACCTAAAGTCAGCATCATCGATCACCTGCCGCATCCGTTACAGGAAGAACAACTCCCCCCGGAACAAGCAGCGGATCTTTTTTTTGGCGATTCTCCTTCCAGGTGAATTAAAACCTTTCCGCTACAATGAGGACATCTCTGGGCAAAATTGGCACTTTCAAACTCCTTGTTACAACTGGCACATCGATATTTATGCATTAAAAATCACCTTCCCTGATTATTTCGTTCTCTTTATCTTTTTGACATCAATTTCGATATGGTCTTCGTCGTAGGATATATTATATAACCCATCGGGTGACCGAGGAACGGTAAAGGCCATACTGTCTACGGTACCTGTAGGCAAAGCCCCTGAGGCAAAACGATTGAACCCGGTCAATATATCTTCTTTAGTCAAACAAACTCCGTTGACCGTTATCTTAAAGGGGTCGAAATCCCAGGGCTTATAGACCTCGTATCGGAGCACGAACAGTTCTTTGCCCTCGGTCTCGGGACTTCCGAAATGACCGAGATGCCACTTAAGCCAATCGGGAGTTTTCCCCGAAGAAATGGAGGCCTTGACGAGCACATCATCAATGTAAAGAAAATCCAACCTCGCCCTTGCTCCCAAAATAAGGTCCCCAAGCATTTCGCCCTCCAGGAATATGGTTCCTGTCCGTTCCGCAGACAGAGATTCAAGCTTGTCCTGAGAGCCTTGGGCCACTTCGACAAAGGAGAGGGCTCCGAGGACAAGCAAAAAAAATGCAAATAAGGGCAGGAAGGTTCTTCTCAATTTCATTCACCGCCTTTTAATTTCTTTATTTCATCCCTAGAAAAGCTATATACTGTATTGCAAAAATGACATCTTACCTCTATAACATCATTCGCCTCTTCCCCCTCCGAGGTGGAGAGCAACAGGGCTTCGGCCAGCTTCCTCGAACATCGACAACCGAATTTGAAGGTCAAGCTATCGAGCCATTTTTTATCGACGCCATCGAAAATAGTATCCAATATATCCCTTGGAGATTGAGAACTTTCCGCCAACCTGCTTACAGAGCCATGCCTTTTGAGTAATTCTTCCAACATTTCTGCCAAGGCCTCGTCTGCACCGGGCATCAGCTGGACCATGACGCCACCTGCAGATATAACACCCAAACTAGGCCTTTGCAGAACACCAAGCATTACAGCAGTGGGCATCTGTTCCGATTTTACGTAATAATAGGCAATATCTTCGGCAATTTCGCCCGATATCAAGGGCACTCTTGAAACCACAGGTTCCCTTAGGCCGACATCCTTTATTACAGTTAAATAGCCCCTCTTTCCTACTCCGGCGCTTACATCCCATTTGCCCTCTTCCGAGAGGGGCAGCTCCACCCATGGTTTGCTCACGTAACCCCTGACCGATCCAGCTCTTTCCGCATCGGCCACTATTTCACCCAGGGGGCCGTCTCCCTCTATCTTCAGTGTAACTCTGGCCCTTTCGCCCTTTTCCTGGGCCGCCATCATCATAGAAGCCATCACCAGTCTGCCTAAGGCAGCCGTCGCCACAAAGGACAGGTTGTGAATCTGACGCAACAGCTCCACCAGTCCCGTTGCCTCTACAGCTATCGCACGAGCATCTCCCTTTCCAAGCAAACATATGTGTAAAACAGCTTTCCCGGCATCGCTTTCAGGCATTTTACCTTCTCCTTTTAAATGATCGCTCAATCCACTTCCACTCCTGCAATCCGCACGCTAAGGTCGTAAGGCCATAGACAGACATGCCCGCTACGCCTGCGCCAATTAACCATAAAACCTTAAAAATTGTACCCCACTCCGTCCGATAGGGTATGAGAAATTTATAGGATAAAGTTATTACAATCAAGATAACGGCCGAAAGACATAATTTTGCCAACCACTTCCAGTTAAATATCTTAAGATTCATCTCCGTCGCTTTGGAAAGATAATACATACCTATAAAAGCTCCACTGGTAAAGGCGCAGGCCACCCCCAACGCAATGCCGCGATAAGATAGCAACTTCATTGTCGAAGCGCTCACCAAAAGATTTATAATTACCGTAGAGGCGGTAACGATTAAAGCCCCCGTGGGCAATCCATAAGCGTACAGGGCACGGAGGGTAACATTAGTCAAAGCCATGCCCAACATTCCCAAGGAATAGATGGCCAGTGATTGGCTTGTAGCTCGCCAAGCCCAATCGTCAAAGGCTCCCCTGTAAAAGACGCAGTTGACGGCCTCAGATGAAAATATCACTGCCAAGACGGATATGGGCAAGATGAGGAAAAAGGAAAATTTAAGGGAGTCGCCAAAGATCTCTGCGAATTCCCCTTTATCGGAAGAAGCCTTTGAAAGGGTGGGCAATACGGCCTGAGATATCGCTATAACGAACAATCCCAGAGGAAGCTGCAAAAGCCTGTCGGCATAATTCAGCACGGATATGGAGCCCGCTTCCAAAAAAGATCCCATCACCCTGCTGATGATGGGATGCAGCTGATTAAAGGAAAGCCCCGCTACGTAAGGAAAAAACAGTCGAGTCATCGTCCTTAGCTCATCGTCACCACGATCGATCTTTACGGGATAAAGGACGAAACCCTTCTTGGTACTCCAAATCCATTGTACCAAAAACTGAAAAAAGCCGCCGGCCAAAACGGCTATAGGAAGGGCCGAAATGCCATGCTTTCCGTGGAAAATTAGGGTGATGCAGATGAAGACGACGTTGCTGACAGCCGGAGCTATGGCGGGAACAAAAAAAGAACCGAGACTGTTAAGAACACCCATCACTAATGCAGACAGGGAAATTATAAGCAGGAAAGGGAAAAGCCTTCTGGTGAAAGATATGGCCAACAGGCTTTCCTGCCCTGAAAAACCGGGTGCAATCAGAAAAACCAAGAAAGGTGCGAGGATCATGCCCAACAAAACCACAAGGCTCCCTGCTATAATCAACAATGTAAGGGCTTGACGCCCTAATTCTTTTGCCCTTTCCTCTCCCTGTCGGTTTAGGACTCTGGAAAAGATGGGTACAAAGGTGGCAGATAATGCCCCCTCCGCCAGAAGCTGTCTCGCCAGGTTGGCTAAAGTATAGGCCACCAGGAAGGCGTCCAGTTGTCTTGAGGCGCCGAAAAATGCAGCTATGATGGTTTCCCGAACCAGACCCAATATTCGACTGGCAAAAGTTCCGATGGTCATAATCATAGAATGTCGTATAATTGTATCAATTGCTTTGGCCAACCTTATCCTCCTAACTTTGCCCAAATCTTTTGGTGATGGTGGTTTCTGTGAAGACAAAGACTCATGTTTGGGGAATTGGAAACAGCATATTGGGAGATGACGGTGTCGGTATTTATGTCGCCAAGATGCTAAAAAGGCTGTCTCCTCAGGGCTTTGAAATCGTAATATGCGAAAGCGTCCCCGAGAACTTCGCCCCACTGCTGAAAAGAAAGAAACCGAAACATCTAGTCATCGTCGACGCAGCACAGATGAACTTGCCTCCTGGATGCATACGAAGGATTCCCCTCGATGAGTCGATGGGGCCCTCCGAAACGACTCATGGAATATCCATTTTATCTTTGCTAAATTACTATGACTTGAGCTGTCTAGTAACTACGATAGGAATACAACCGAAAACCTTAGGCTTCTCCACCGAACTTTCCGCTCCGCTACGCAAAGCTGCAAAACAAGTTGCCAAAATCATCCTCAGGTCCAAGTACGACGAAATACCCTTTCTTACCAGCTAAATCGCTCTCCAAGATAGTATTTTCTTGCTATGTCGCTCCTTGCCACCATATCAGGAGGGCCTTCTACCAGAATTTGTCCTTCGTGAATCAAACAGGTCCTGTCGGTAATGGCCAGTGTCTCGCGGACATTATGATCCGTGAGGATTATCCCATATCCTCTTCGCCTCAAACCCACGATGAGCTGTTGAATATCATAAACGGCAATGGGATCGATACCGCTGAAGGGCTCGTCAAGCATCAAAAAATCCGGCTCTATTGCCAACGTCCTGGCAATTTCCACCCTTCTTCTCTCGCCACCGCTTAAAGATTGTCCCCTCACATCTACGATCTTTTCCAGACCAAATTCTTTTGTGAGACGGGATACCCTTTCTTCGACTTCTTCCACCCCTAAACCCTGCTCCTCCAACACCAGGCGGAGGTTTTCTTCAACTGTCAAAGATCTGAAGACCGAGGGTTCCTGGGGCAAATAGCCCAAACCCAACCTGGCACGGTTATGCATGGGAAGAGATGTAATCTCAACATCATCGAGATAAACTTCCCCTCCATCGGGATAAAGCAAGCCGACGATCATGTAAAAGGAAGTAGTCTTGCCAGCTCCGTTCGGCCCCAGGAGACCGACTATCTCTCCTCTTCTGACCTGAAAGGAAACGCCCGATACCACCTTTCTCTGTTTGAAGGATTTTTCTAATTTAACAACAGAAAGCAAGTCGGCCATATCAGGCTTATTCCTCCTTGACTTCCACTGTAACTTTAGGCCTGCCCAAGGCCTCTATGTGCTTGTCGTCCACGTGATAAATTATATTTTCCGCCTCTATAGTCCTTCCCTCCTGGACTGCTCTGGCATCGCCTGTAACCTCTAAAACCCCTTTACTTTTTATATAGCGGGCCCTTTGACCTGTTATGTGAGTCTTTTCTCCCTCTTTGGGTTCGTGGTCTATCACTACGCTTCCGCTCGCTAGCAGTTCCTCTATCATCTCGTCCTTTATTTTCCCCGTAACCTCAAGGGCACTCACGCGAAGGCCGCGCCCCCTGTCGACAAAGCGGCGGACCTTATCAGCCTTGAAATTCTCCCCTTCTCTTACCACCTTTTCCGCCACTATGGTCATTTCACCGAATTGGGCATCGACATCTCCCGTAGCGCTGTAATAAATCTTCTCACCCTGCAGCCATTCAAGCTCATTTGAGCGTATGTCGTCTTCCTTGCCGCGCACCAGATGGCTGTTGCCGACAGAGCGCAACAAAGTCCCCCCCTCGGTTTTGCTTATCTGCAGCTCAATGCAGGTCAATGTCGCCTCTTGAGAAGGCCAAGAAGCGACGACCTGGTCCCAAAACCTGAATTCCTCTGTATTTATAAACCCTTCTGCAAAGGGAGCCTTTACTATCAGGTCTTCTCTGGTAACTTCCACGTTTCCCTTGGCAGTCACCTTGCCCGTGCCGGGATCGTAATAAAGCTCGTCGGAAAGCAATATAATTTCCGTTGTAGCCCCCTTTTCCTCTCCCAAACAAAGATGAGGATCGGAAAAGAGCATTAAGGAAAGAAAAATCACAAGAAGGCCTAAAGCCTTGTTCGCCCTCATTTTGCTCCTCCTAGGACATGTCTTTATTTTAAAGCCTCCAAATCGGAGATAAGAAGTTCGGCTATCTGCACCGCGTTTAACGCTGCTCCCTTTCTTAAATTATCGGATACGACCCACATGGACAAGGCCCTGGGCAATCCCATATCATACCTCAAACGACCTACATAGACAAAATCGCTTTCCGCAGCCTGCAAGGGAGTTATGTATTTATTTTCCGACATTACCACAACGCCGGAAGCATCGGAGAGCAAGGCGTATGCCTCCTCGAGCGTCACCTGATCCTCAAATTGTGCCACGATGGCCTCGGAATGTCCACGCCTTACGGGCACCCTCACTGTAGTACAACTAACCTGCAATCTATGATGGTGCAATATCTTTCTTGACTCGTTCAACATTTTCCACTCTTCTTCGGAAACGCCCGTCTCGTCTATATCTCCAATGTGAGGCAAGACGTTAAATCCTATGGGTAAAGGATAAACATGGGGTTCAAAGGTGTTTCCCTTCAAAATTGAAGAGATGCTATCGTCGAGCTCTGCCAGGGCTTCCTTTCCTGTCCCCGATACCGATTGAAAAGTAACGGCCGAAAAATACTCAAGACGAAACCTCCTGTGAAGAGGAGCCAGGGCTACAAGAGCTTGGATGGTGGCACAGTTAGGATTGGCTATTATTCCTCTGTGCTGCCTTATGTCTTGGGGATTTACCTCAGGGACAATGAGAGGAACCCCGGGATCCATTCTCCATGCGGAGCTGTTGTCTATCACAACGGCACCCTTAGAAACGGCTATGGGAGCCCACTTTTTGGATGCATCGGCTCCGGCCGAAAAAAGCGCTATTTCCACTCCTTCAAAAACATCCTGTGACACTTCTTTTACCTCAAATTGGTTTCCGCGAAACTCGACGACCCTGCCGGCCGACTTGCTGGAGGCCAGCGGTATAAATTCCGTAACCGGAAAATTTCTGTCCTCCAGAGTCTTTATCATCTCTTGTCCTACCAGACCTGTTGCTCCCAAAATTGCTATCCTCATTTTACTTTTCTCCTTCCAAGAAATGTCTGTGCAAAGCAGATACAGCCCTATCAATCATCGACGAAGAAATTACACAGGTTATCGAGTTGGAAGTGGATGAAATCATATCTATATTAATGCCCTCCCCGGATAAAACCGAAAACATCTCGGCAGGTATTTCCGGATGAACGGATAACCCTACCCCGACTATGGACACCCTTCCAACCTCAGCATCGTAGGTAACCCCCTGAGCATCGATCTCGCGGGCATAATCTCCGCATACTTCGATGGCCTCTCCCAAGAGCGTCTCCTTGACCAGAAAAGCGATATCGTTAACGTCTCCCCGCATAACGCTTTGTATTATCATCTCCACTCCGACTCCCCTATCTGCCAGTTTGCTGAACAAACCAGCAGCTATTCCGGGGACGTCGGGAACTCCCAGCACAGCTATTTTAGCAATATTTTTATCATGAACAACAGCTTTTATAGCAAGACCTTCCTTAATTGTTTTTTCTTTCACCCACGTTCCCTCCCCTTCCAATATGCTGGAACTCACATAAATGGGCATGTCGTATAAAGACGCGAATTCAACGCTTCTTGCCTGAAGGACCTTCGCGCCGAGGGCTGCCATTTCTATGCACTCCTCGTAGGAAACGTTCGTTAATTTCCTGGCAGTTGAAACAATTTTCGGATCCGCCGTGTAAACCCCGTCAACATCTGTATATATATGGCAAAAGCTGCTCTCCAGGGCAACTGCCAAAGCCACAGCAGACAGATCTGAACCGCCCCTTCCCAAGGTCACAAAATCTCCGGCTTCGTTAATCCCCTGAAAGCCCGTTACGACCGCTACATCTCCCTCTCCTTCCAGCCAGGAAAGCACCCTCTCAGGATTTACGTCAGCAATCCTGCCTTCCATATGGTAGCCCGTCGCCGAGATACCGGCTTGAGCGCCATTGAAGGACTTTACCCTGAAGCCAAGCTCCTCTATGGCCATCGCCAACAATGCAGCGCTCTGCTGTTCGCCCGTGACGAGAAGCTGATCCAATTCCCTGCCGTTTAAGACATTGGAAGTTCTTTGGGCGAGATCTATTAACCCATCCGTTGTCTTGCCCATGGCCGAAACGACAACCGCGACCTTAAAGCCTTGATCCAAGTAGTCGTTTTTAACTCGAACCGCCACATTACGGATCCTGTCGACGGTGGCCAGGGAACTTCCGCCAAATTTCAACACTACGAAAGGGCAGGACATTTATCTGCCTCCATAGAGATGTTCGTTTCAGAGGTTTTGATCCTGGCTCCCTCCTGATCGACATCCAAAACGAAAAAGCGAGATCTCAAGCCCTTCTCTGTGAAGACGGAGCACATTTCCTTCGCCGTTCGCGTAGGATTTCCCCTAACAAAGGCCAAGACACTCGGACCGGAGCCGCTTATGGCGGCGCCAAGGCATCCCGGAGCGGATTTGACGCGTTCCAGTATCTCATCTCCTCCCGGAAAAAGCTTGGCCCTATAGGGCTGGTGAAGCTTGTCCTCCATAGCCCATGGCAAGTTTTCCAATTTTCCCGTCATCCATGAAGCTGCAAAGAGGGCAGCCCTGCTCAAGTTGAATACGGCATCCTGAAGGGAGACGTTCTGGGGCAACACCTCTCGGGCCTGCTTGGTGTCCACCGTCACATCGGGCACAGCTACGACCACTTTTACCTTCTCCCTGAAGGGCGGTAATTGCACGAATTTCACATCTTTACCATCCCAAGAGCTTATCACGAAACCGCCAATACAGGAGGGAACAACATTGTCGGGATGCCCCTCCAGCTCAACCATGATGGGAAGGAGTTTCTCTTTTGGCAAATTGATCTTGCCTATTACATTCGCCAACATGACGCCTCCCACCACCGCTGAGGCAGAGCTTCCAAGCCCCCTTGCGAGGGGAATAGCGTTATAAGATCTGAGCTTAAGCCCGACAAGAGGAACATCGAATCTCTTCATGGCAGCTTCGTAAGACCTGATCAGCAGATTGCTCTCGGGCGATGCCAGCCCCTTTCCGCCTTCTCCAACAGTATCTATGTCATATCTTTTCGGCGGCAATAATCCAAACAATTGATATTTATTATACAAAGACAGGGCAACGCCGAAGGAGTCGAAGCCCGACCCTATGTTTGCACTTGACGCCGGCACTATGACGGTCAACACGAAAGGATCGCCTCCCTTAAAACATCATATTTTGCCTCTATCTCTCTGGGCGAGGACGTTACTCGATCTACAATTTGAGGATCTTTCAGGCCATTGCCCGTCAAAACCATGACAACCCTGATGTTCTTGGGCAATTTTCCCTCTTTTTTCAATTTATAAAGACCGGCCAGCGTGGCACAAGATGCAGGCTCGGCAAAAATACCCTCTTTCCGGGCAAGCTCTTTCTGGGCATTTAAGATCTCCTCGTCTGAAACGGATAAAAACATACCGTTGCTGTTTCTAGCGGCAGCTAAAGCTTTTTTTGCATTGACGGGATTGCCGATCCGTATCGCCGTCGCTATTGTCTCAGGTTCGGGAACGGGAAAGCCCTTCACAAGGGGAGCAGCTCCCTGGGCTTGTATGCCCACCATTTTCGGTATCGATCCGATCAAACCTTTTTTCATATACTGAAAGAAACCCGTCCAGTAGGCAGTGATGTTGCCCGCATTGCCGACGGGCAAGACGCACCAGTCGGGGGCACCGATTTCATCGCAAACTTCCCAGGCGCCGCTTCTTTGTCCCCACAATCTGTAGGGATTTACGGAGTTGACTATCTTTAAGCCCAAATTATCGGCAATCTTGCGGACCATCTCGAGGGCTACATCGAAATTTCCCCGCAAGGCCAAAACGTTGGCACCATATATCAACGCCTGGGCGAGCTTGCCTTTTGCCACTTTGCCGGAAGGAAGGATCACGTGGCATTTTATCCCCGCCTTGGCCGCATATGCCGCTGCCGACGCCGAGGTATTGCCTGTCGAAGCACATATGATGCCCGACGAGCCCTCTTCTACCGCCTTGGAAACGGCCAACACCATGCCCCGATCCTTAAAAGAGCCCGTGGGATTTAATCCTTCAAATTTAGCGTAAAGCTCTATTTCTAGTTTCGCTCCCAAATTACAAAGCTCGACCAGGGGCGTATCTCCCTCTCCTATGGATAGAAGGGGCGTATTTGGGGTAAGGGGAAAAAACTCGGCATATCTTTTCAATAAGCAAACCATGTGGACTCTCCATCCTCCCGTAAAATTATCAAACCCCCCTCAAGCCTCCGCTTGGAGGCGAGAGGAGGGCTCTCGCGGTTCCACTCCAATTTCCGAAAGACACCTTTCGGATCTCTCTCCGCTTTAAGGGGCGGACCCCGCCACCTTATCCGACGAGCATCGGCTTCGATGGCCGCTCGGGGGTGGTCTTCACCCGCCCACGAACGGAAGTCTTTCACCCTTGGACTTCCTCTCTGGAGTTCGTCGAAACGGACTACTCTTCCCCCTCATCGCAAAGATCTTCGATATTGTTATTGTTGGTCTTTATAATACCTTTTTCCCGATATGTCAAGCGAATATTTTTCAAACTGATAGAATAAACAGCATCTGCATCATATTCGTTTTATTCCGCCGGTTCGAACATATCCTTTCCTACTCCACAGACGGGACATACCCAATCGTCTGGCAAATCGTCAAATGCAGTACCAGGAGAAATTCCCGAATCCGGATCGCCCTGGGCTGGATCGTAAACATAACCGCAAACCGTACAAACGTATTTCATGATTTTCCCTCCTTATATAAAAATGAAGCTTGTAAATATTATAAACTAACGGAGACACTAAAGCCATCGGACAATTTTACGGCAAATATCTATAGTATCTATTCAAAGACTTAACATTCGCCAGAGCTCTTCCTTCGCCATAAAATCGTGGGCACCCAAGCCCTCGTACTCAAAAGATCCCACTACAGAGCAACAAATTCCGGCCTTCCTCAAGCGCTCCTCTGCTATTTCGACTTTATCGGGCGAAAGGACGGCCAAAAGCACCCCCGAGGAAATCAAATAGAGGGGATCAAAACCCAAGGCAAGGGATACCTTTTTTGTAATGGGGTGCAACGGGAAGGCATCAGTATTCAACTTTACCTTGAGAGAGGTCAACGAAACTATTTCCGATATTCCGCCCATGACTCCCCCCTCGGTAGGATCGTGCATAAAAGCCGCAAGATCCCTCAACAACCTCGCCTCAGGAAGGACCGACAGCATTGAAACCCATCCCTTCGCTTCTTCAATCTCGGACGGAGAAAGGAGGTCGGTAAGCAAATCCTCCCTGTCGTTTGCCAGGATCGTCATTCCCTCCAAGCCAACGTGTTTTGTTAAGAGCAGGACATCTCCCGGCCTTATCGAGCTTGCTCTCAATACCCTATAACCTATACCAAGCATGGTGCCGACCATAATGGGATGTTCGTAACGATCAGAAAACTCCGTATGTCCGCCTATAACGGCTACTCCAATTTTTTTTGCCTCTTCGTTTACTTCTTTCATAAGAGAAGTTGCATCGTCTAAAGTCATTGTAGCGGGCAAAATTAAAACAACCAACATATAAGCCGGATCACCGCCCTTGGAGGCTATATCGTTGGCATTTACGTTCACCAACAGATTGCCAGCCCCCTTCACGGCACCGACTATTGGATCGGAGGTGGCCATCAAAAAAGCGCCGGCAGGCCACCCTACGACCGCCGCGTCCTCGCCAATTTGAGGTCCTACCAGCACCTCATCTCTATGTAATCCCCGCAAACCTTTCAAAAGGGGTTGCAGTAAATGAGGAGGGACCTTTCCTACCGATATTGAAAAGCCTTTGGTCAACGCACACTCACCTCCCGATGCTATATGCTATATACGCAACCGCAATAACGTTGTCTGTATAATCCCATTTCTTTACTTTTTGCGACGGATTCGACGAACCCTCCGCCCTTCCTCCAAATGCGATCTATCCATTGAAGGCCCACCCTTAGAGACATGCTCCTCCCAATTGCATTGATCAACTCGGGATCCTTATGGGGGCTTATCGTAAGGGTCGTGGCACAGGCATCGCACTTCAAGTCTTTAGCCAAAAATACGGCAGCCTCGATCTGTAAACCGTAACACAACAGACACCTTCTGCCGCCTTCGGGCTCTTTCGCCAGACTTCTGGTACCCCACAGCCAACGATTCGGGTCGTAGGGTGGAGCTACTAGGGTAACACGAAAAAATTCGGCCAATTGCCTTGCGGCGCAAAGACGTCTTTCGTACTCCTCTTGGGGGTGTATGTTATGTCCGTAAAAGAAACAAATAACCTCATTGCCTTCGCAAAGCAATATGTCCAGAGGTACGGTGCCGTCTGGGGCACAGCAAAGTTGCAACAAAATTCTCATTTCATTAGACACCGCCATCGAAATCAGTCACAGATGTCGCAAAAATGAGATACCCCGTATGTCCTATCATTCGATCTTCCGGCCTTATCCTGTTTGGATCAGTCTTAAGGTTCCTGTGAAATATCTCGATTACTTCGACATCGATGAAACCCTTTTCTTGCAAAGCCCTCAAAAACCTCTCTATTTGGTTGAAGGTGGGAAGTAAAGCCCCCATCCTGCGACCCAGGGCGAGAGCGTTTCTTGCCTGGTTAAGATAATTCCATGGATCGGGTAAATCCAGGAAAAGGGCATCCACATTGACTTCATCAAAACCTTCCGATATGTTTCTTGTCTTGAATTCTACCCTGTGGTCAACTTTCCATCTCTTACAGTTTCGGCGTGCCAGCTCAACAAATTCACCACGCTCGTCGTAGGAGTAGACTCGACCTTCGTCCCCGACGAAATGTGCGAAGACAGTGGTCATCCCTCCCGAACCTGTCCCGCACTCCAAGACTCTTGCACCCGGCTTTACATCCAGCTGAAGCAATATATAGCCCGCTTCCTTGGGGAAAACTATCTGGGTGCTGCGCTTTATCCTTCGCAAATACTCCCCCAATGAGGGTTTGGTAATGTAGAAGAGATTTCCGTTGTGCGATCTGACCCTGCCCCCAAAACCGGCTCGCATAACGTCCTCGTGTAAGATAACGCCCAATCGCGTTTCAAGCTTTCCCCCCTCTTCAAGGGAAATCAAAAATGTGTCCTTCTTTTCGGCAGAGGAAAGAAAAACTAGACTTCCGCTATCGATCATCGGCGTCACACCTGCCAAAAAACAGCATTACTTTTCAAGCTCTTTGAGGACACACTCGGCCAAGGCTTTCGAGGACAAGCCCATGGCTTCAAAGACTTCGTCAAATGGTCCGGAATCGCCGTATCGCCAAACGCCCAAGGGCTTAACCCTGCAGTGCAGCCCCAAGCTCTGCACCTTAGAGACGATTTCCCGGCCTAATCCTGTCTCTGCGTGATGGTCTTCGAATGTGAATATGGGTCCCAATTCAGCCGCTTCCTCAATAGCCTTTTCGTCTATCGACAACGGGCAGGAAACCCCATAAACCCTCAGGGAAAGACCATGCTTCTCGAGCAATTCTCTGGCCTGAACCGCTCTATATACCATATGCCCCATAGCAAAAACGGATGCGTGACGACCATCCCTTATCAGGTCTATGGCGCCATATCTGAAGACATAGTTCTCTCCATAAAAGGGAGTGTCCTCCCCTTCCCTGGTAAGGATGGGTACTTTGCTCCTGCCCATGGCAACGCATATGTTCCCCGCTTCGGAAAGAGCCCACCTCGTTATCCTGTCGGTCTGATTCGGATCGATGGGGACTGTCAGCTTCCATCCGAAAAGGTTGCGCAACAACCCGCAATAATCTATGCATTGATGAGTCATCCCGTCTTCACCAACATCCAAACCCACATGCGTCAAAAAGAGCTTCAAATTAGTTTTATTGATGTCGTTCAAGCGCTGTTGATTATATACTTCGGTAAGACCAAAGACCCCGAAGTCAGCCCAAAGGGCAATGACACCCCCGCAAGAGGCCGCTCCGGAAACCGTTGCAGTGGCATGTTCTTGAATGCCGGTTTCCACGAACCATTGGGGACACTTATTTGCAAATTCGTCCACTTTCACAGATGAGGCCAGGTCGCAGTCGAAGACAAGTATTGGTGTCGAAGAAGAACCCTCTTTGTAATTAAGTTCGCCAATATTCGCCAAAGCCTTTCCAAAGGCACTCCTGTTATCCGTCTTGGTCTCCCGGGAATAAGTAAAGGGATGTCCTGTTCGTATGGGAGGAGCACTAACAGAAACCCTTCGACCTTCCGGCAAGGGGCCTCTTCGCGCCCTTAAGGCCTCTTCCAAAATCGATGGATCCTCCCCCAGCTCTTCCATGGCCCTAAGATATTGTTCTTTATTAAGTGCTTTGCCATGATAATCGGGAATCCCCTCCATAAAGGATACACCCTTGCCCATCACCGTATTGCAGAAGACGACGCTTGGCCCATCGTCCTCGTAAGCTTTTTTCAAAGCGCTATAGATATCAGATGGATCGTGCCCATCGCACTCGTAAACCTGCCAACCGTCGATTTCCCAAAGTCTTTTGTATTGAACGGGCATAACATCCTCAACGAAACCGCTAATTTGAATGTGATTGAAATCTACCAGGGCCGTTACGTTGTCTAAACCCTCCTTTGCCGCTATCCTGCGAGCCTCGGATACCTGCCCCTTCGTCTGCTCGCCATCGCCCATCAGTACGAAGATGTGTCCTTCCCCTCTTCTCTTTTTCTGAGCTAAAGCGTAGCCGACTCCTGCCGCAAGGCCCTGGCCTAAATTCCCGCTTCCCCAGTCTATGCCGGGGACAGATCTTTCCACATGACCTTGAAAGGGACTGCCGGTCCTGCGAAAGTTGCCCAAAAGTTCCAAAGGATCGAAAAAGCCCAGATAGGCAAGAGCAGAATAGGCTGCCGGTGCCGTATGGCCATGACTAATCACGACATAATCTCTATCTGTTTCCTCTACCTTTTCTCTTCTGAGGTTCGAAATGGCATAGGTCACCAGATACATCTCCATGCTCGACATGGAGCCGCCCGGGTGACCGCTATTGGCCGCCGTGGTCATCGTCAGGACCCAACCACGACACTTTTTTGCAGCGATGAGAAAGGCCTCTGTATCGACTTTGTCTAATTTATCTTTAGGAAAATGCGCTAATGCAAGAAGTGTGTCCCTCATTTGGTTACCTCCGATAAACAAGAAATTATTAAGTTTCACTTAACGCATACCTTATACCAGCTACCCGAACTTATTGCAACTGCATCGTTGCTCCTGACGAAGATGACTAATCGTGCACAAAAAATAAAGCGGAAGTTTTCGACTTCCGCTTTATTTATAGATCAGATTTTAAAGAAATTTTTTTAAAGTACTTCTTCGGTAGGTTTGTACAGATCTTCCATCCCAAAGGCCTCTGCCACAGGCTTGTAGGTTATGATGCCCTTATACATGTTCAATCCCTTGAGAAGGGCATTGTTTTCCCTGCAGGCACGCTCAGGTCCTTTGTTTGCAAGCTGTAAACCATATCGTATCGTGCTGTTGTTGAGGGCATATGTCGCGGTTCTGGCATAGGCGCCCGGCATGTTCGCGACACAATAGTGCACGACACCATCGACAACATAAACCGGGTCCGAATGCGTGGTTGGTTTTGACGTTTCGGTGCATCCCCCTTGGTCGATGGCAACATCGACGATCACAGAACCAGGTTTCATGATTTTAAGGTGCTCCCTGCGAACCAGTTTGGGCGCCTTGGCGCCGGGTATCAAAACGGCACCCACGACTATATCCGCCTCTTTTAAGCCGGCTTCCAAGGTGTGGCTGTCACTGAATACGGGAAAAACATTAGGGGGCATAATCTGCGTCAAATGTTCGAGAACGTTCGGGTTTACGTCAAGTATGGTTACCCTTGCTCCCAGTCCTGCTCCAACTCTGGCTGCATTGCTACCCACGCTGCCACCACCGATCACTAATATGTTTGCCGGAGCAACGCCAGGAACCCCCGTAGGAAGCAGCCCCATGCCCCCGTGAGGCTTGCCAAGATAATATGCGCCCATAAGACAGGCCATGCGACCGGCAATCGTGCTCATTGGCTTCAACAGGGGCAGCGATCCGTCGGCTTCCTGAACCGTTTCATAAGCAACAGCAACTATCTTCTTTTTGAGACAGGCTTTGGTAAGCTCTTCATCAGCTGCAAAATGAAAATATGTATAGATCAACTGATTCTCCTGCATAAGATCGTATTCCTGAGGAAGCGGCTCTTTGACTTTTACGATCATATCAGAGGCAGCCCAAACCTCTTTGGCCGAATCCAGTATCTTGGCTCCTGCAGCTTTGTACTCCTCGTCTGTTATGCTGGATCCAATGCCGGCACCCCTTTCGACTAACACCTCATGTCCGGCATCTACATATGCTTTGACCGCCGCAGGAATGAGCCCTACCCTAAATTCGTTGTCCTTTACCTCCTTTGGGCAACCTATCCTCATCTATACATGCCTCCCTTAAATTGAGATAATTAAAACTAGCACTTTAATATTCATTATACTATATTTTCTCACAAATATACACGTGGTACTCTTGGCGTAAAGAGATTTGGGACCTCATAATTTATCGTGCCAATTATTTTGGCTATCTCTTCGGGCGTTACCACTTCATCTCCCTGAGCCCCTATAAGAACCGCTTCGTCTTTCACCTTAACATCGGGGATATGGGTAACGTTTACCATCATTTGGTCCATGCATATATTTCCTACGATGGGAGCGCGTATTCCCTTGATCAAAACGGATGCCCTCATGGAAAGGACGCGAGGGTAGCCGTCATGATACCCTACTGGTAAAACGGCTATCTTTTCTTCGCCTCTGGTCATGTATCGCAGTCCGTAACCGACTCCGCTTCCGAGAGGCAGCGTTCTAAGGGCAGCTACTTCTGTCTTTATTTGAAAAACTTTTTTCAGGTCAAAGGGCTTTCTGCAGCTATCTGATGGCCACATGCCATAGAGGATCAACCCCGGCCTAACTGCATCAAGGTGATATTCCGGAAGATTTAAGATGCCGGCGCTATTGCATACATGACGTAATCTAACTTTTATACCGAAATCGGCAAGTATATCCAGCGCTTTCATAAATCTCCGAAACTGCCAACGGCTATATTCCAGGTTGGACTCATCGGCAGTGGCAAAGTGGGTAAAAACACCCTCTATATCAATACAGGACAGCCCCTTTAACTTTGGCAAAATATGAGGCAGCTCTTCAGGCAAAAAACCAATTCTTCCCATGCCAGTGTCTATCTTGACGTGAAGTTGGGCCACTTTACCCTTTTCCTCTGCAACCCGACTTGCGGCACATGCAAAATCCATATCTGTCAGCGCCGCCGCAACATCGTGGTCGACGTAGTAGCCCGCCGCTTCAATGGGCGAAGGTCCTAGCACCAAAAGGGGCTCTTCTATTCCGGCTTCTCTCAAAGCTACCGCTTCGTCAGGCGTAGCAACGGCAAATCTCTGACATCCCGCTTCTTCCAGGGCTTTGGCAATAGGGACTATGCCCATTCCGTACCCATTGGCCTTAACTACTGACATTACCTGGACGCGGGGGCCGACAAAACTTTTTATCTTATCGAAGTTATGGCGCAAATTTTCGAGGTACACTTCGTACCTTGTTGGCCTTAAATTCAACGGGAAACACCTCCCATAATTCAAGGAGGAGGGATACACCCCTCCTCCTTTACGCCAAAGACTTACATCAATTCTCCCCTAGCCCTTTTAGCATCAAAATCCTTGACCAGACGGCGAACCTCTCCCGATACCCACCACAGAGCGATGAGGTTGGGTATGGCCATTAAACCATTTAGCGTATCGGCAAAGTCCCATATGTTCCGCAAAAACTCACTTCCACCCCAAGCACCAAGAATGATACAGATGATCCAAAGTGCCTTATAGTAGGGAATCACCTTTATTCCCAGTATATAGGTCGCACCGGTCTCACCGTACCAGTACCATGCAAGCACAGTCGAGTAAGCAAAAAGGGCGAGGGAAATAGACACAAATATTACACCTGTATTGCCCCAAACGGTACTAAAAGCAGTTAAAGTCAATTGAGAGCCCGTAAGTTCCGGTCGACCAGTGAGGGTTCCGGTTGCAATAATGCCTATAACGGTTATTGTGCATATAATTATAGTATCCAAAAATACTTCAAAAATACCCATGGTGCCCTGGCGAACGGGATGATCCGTTATGGCCGTGCAGTGAACCATTGGAGCCGAACCAAGGCCTGCTTCGTTTGAAAAAATGCCTCTAGCGGTACCTTTCACCAGCGCTTGCCTTAGCGACCATCCGGCCACAGCCCCGGGCATTGCCATAGGATCATGAAAGGCGTAATAGAATACTGATCCAAAAGCAGCAGGGAGCTTATCAATGTTCGTTATTAACAATACCATGCCACCAACAAAATACAACAATGACATAAAAGGAATTAGAATGGTTGTTGCATTAGCTATGCTTTTTAAGCCACCTATGACAACCAGGGCCGTCAAAAAGGCAAGCGCTATCCCAGTATATATATGAGGCACGCCAAAGCCTAAATTTACTGCCTCAGCAGTAGAGTTGGCCTGTGTCATGTTACCAATTCCGAAGGCTGCCAATGCCGCAAATAGGGCAAATAGCCATGCCAGCCACTTCTGACCCGTAGCCGCTCTCAAAACGTACATTGTTCCTCCGCGCCAATTGCCCGCTTCATCCTTTTCCCTAAAGCGAGTTGCTAAAGTAATCTCGACCATTTTAGTTGTCATTCCAAATAATGCGCTTACCCACATCCAAAAAGCTGCACCTGGCCCACCTAAATGGATGGCCGTTGCAGCTCCCGCAATGTTCCCAGATCCAACAGTCCCCGCAAGAGCTGTAGCCAAGGCTGCAAAGGGAGATATAGTGCCTTCTGCACCATAGCCCTTGCGTGCGTTCTTTGCAAATACATTCTTAAACGAGAGGGCAAAGTAACGTATCTGTGGTAAACCCAATATAATAGTCAAATAAACACCGGTACCAACCAAGAAAACACACATCCACGGACCCCATACTATCCCGTTTACCACACCGTTAATTTTCAACAAAAGATCCATGCTCTCACTGTCCCTCCTCAAAAATATGATTAAAAGACAAAAACGAAAGCATACCCATGCCTTTTCCCGATAGACATCACCTCCTATCGAATTAAATAATATTTTACTGCTTTTGCAATATCAATTAACCTTTCATTTAACTAACGAAGAAGAGTGTAATTGTGTCATACTGTAGGCTTTATATGTTGACGTTGCAATATGGGATATGAAGATGAAACATTGCGAAATTTTTTGTAATTACCAATATTATACTACTCCTTTAAGTTAGAGAAAACAAAAAAGCGCTCTTCGGATTGCGAAGAACGCTTTTTGTTTTAACCTAAAGCGACAACTTTGTTTCTATCGCGATTAAATGTAGCCGCCCTCGGCCAAAACTTCCTTAGCCTTGTCGAGAAAGCGTGAAGGAACTTTTACGACTGGGCCAGTGCATCCCATGGCCGATTCGGCATATATTCCTGACGCCCAAAGAGTTTTTACCGCATCTTCTATCGTCAAAACATCTATACCGTGGATTTCTTCGTCTGTCGGCTCCGGTTTGGGCGGCTCCACCTCCGATTTCCCGCCCTCCCCCTTGCTTTCCAGCTGGGCGAGAATGCTTTCAAGGCCTGCATTTCTAGCCCTCTCAAGTTCACTCCTCACAAGCGACGGCAGGCCAGCTAAGGACACTTCAGCCGTAAAGTAGATGGCATTTGCGATAACGTGAGCCCCGGAAGCCCTGGAAATGATGGAGACGACATAGCCCCACCCCTCTCCCACGGACGGCCCGTACCCCCAACCTAAAGCTTCGTAATTCCCGCCCGTGTTGTAGGCGCTAAATATCTTGACCAGGACATTCCCCGTCAATGTATCGGTAACGCATACATCCACGGAACCGGCTATCAAATCGTTCCCTCTTAAAATAGGCCCTCCGTCACTCCTTACGCTGTTTCCAAAGGTAATATCGTAACCGCCCTCCGCCAATTTCCTGAGAGATCTGTAAACCATTTGCGCCCCATCCACGTTTAAAATGCCAACTTTCGGCTTCTTGATTCCCCTGGCTTTGGCAACTGCTATGCCATATACTGCATTCAACACCATGGCTTCGACTCTATTAGCGGAAGAAGTCCCCGTAGAAGTGGATATTATGAGGGGCTTCCCCTTGGCAGGCGCGTGTATCATTCCAACGGTAGCGACGCCCAAAGGGAAAGGATAATGGAGGGCAACGGCGCCTTTTATGCTACCTTCTTTCAAAGCCTTTTCCATTGCATTTTGGATGTCGGCCTCGCAATCGTCGGTCTCAATCCATTCGAGATCGTCGAAACCTTTGACACGAGGGCCTATCATAACCACTTTTATAAAAGGATATTGTTGCTGGGCAAGCCTGCCTCCCAAAGCCATCTCTTCGGAACCAAGCTCGCTTCCGCTGCTCATCAGGCCGATAGGCACAAACTTGCCTCCGCCTTTGGCCGCATCTACAATTTCAATCAATGCTTCGCCGATTAACTTTTTCAAATTGACATCACTCACAACATTTCACCTCTTAAGCCTTACTCTTTGGCAGAACCTTTAAGCGAACCGGCGAGATCGGCAAGCACTTCCAAAATGATCTCCTTTATCGCTTCTTTGCTTACGGTCTTTTCCTCACCGGCAAGAGGCGAAGGCGATTCTATGATAAAGGAAGCTCCATCAGATAGGTTCGTCAAACGTGCCAAAAAGAGGCTTCCCTTTCCTATTATCATCGACCTCTTCATCGTTCCCTTCTTTATCTTCTCACAAGCATGCCCTATAAAAGGCACGCCGGAGGGTACATGTCCTTGCGTTGGTGCAAAGCCGGGCATTCCGCGTTCCTTTATAAAATCAGCCATATCGGCTCTTTCGAGCTCCTTCTTCATTACGGCAAGGGCTGCGATCATCTTGAAGTTGGCCTCGGGGACATTCCCCGCTCCTGCCGGCAGCGTTATCTCGGGGTTTTGCAGCTCTGCCGCATATTTATCCACATCGGCAATGCCAAGCCCGATCCGCTTTAACGGCTCGTAAACAAGAGCCTCGGTTATGGCTTGGGGAGAGGCCCCGGCCCCCACGGAATGTTTCCCGATTGCATCGAGCCTTATTACGGGAGAGATCCCATCTTCGGGAGTGAGCAATACTGCAAAATTACCCAAGACATCCTCCAGTGCCGGGATATTTTTTTTCACATGATCCCGTGCGTTCATATAAAGCTTCGGAATGGCTCCTCCGGCTAATACCACTACGTTTTTCCTGATACCGGATGCCACCTGTCCCGCTGCGTTGATAAGAGCGTAGGCAGGCCCGGCGCAAAAGCCCCTTACGTCACACCCGCTTGCATTTATACAGCCGGCAATTTCACCTACTGATTTGGCGAAATTGCCCCCTCCCCTCTGGTTCATGTCTCCCGCAGCTTCTTCGGAACACTCTATGATGAAATCGACTTCTTCAGGTTTCATGCCCGCACGTTTCAGTAGATGAAGCAAAGCCAATACTCCCCCGGCTTTGCAGGCTATGTTCTCGAGCAGTACATAGGAGGACAGACATTCGTCAAATTCATGGGCTTTTCTACAGCAACCAACTGTTTTGCCATCGTAATATAACGGTAACGCCTCATTCTCTCTTATTTCCCTCTCTATTTCATCAATGGGATGACCCTTTTCCAGACGCTGTAAAATGTTAGGGTTTATCAAGGGGTGGCTTTGAAGCTTTTCCTTGACCTTTCCCGAAAAGGTTTCCTCAAGCCAGATGATGTCGAAGACGTCGNNCCCCTCATCGGATTTTGATGCCACGGAACAGGCTGAGCCTCCAGGTCCTCCGGATCAATCCCTCCGATGAAGGCTTGGTTTGGGGCGTAACTTACTGCCTCTTCAAAGGGACGCATCGATTTTGACAGGGAAAGCAGAAACTCCGATTCTCCTTTGGCCTTCCTTTCCCAAAAGGGGGTATTGCCATAGTGATAGGCAAGTTCGGGGGTGTGGTTCAAGCAATAGGCATATTCTTTTATAGCAACCTTTCGCATGTAATCATGCACGCTCCTTATGTCCGAAATTACCGCCAATTTAATTGATCAAGGGGCCAAAAGAAAGGTCCCATTGGCCCCTTGATCGGAGAGAAGTTAATCGTCAAAAACGGTCTGTTCCTTGATATCTGCCTGTAAGGCCTTTAATGCTTTGTTTAAAAGGCGGCGTCTTATTGCCCTTTCTTCTTCTGGCGACTTTGTCGGATCGCCAAGGGGGTGAGGAATTGCAACGGCCGGAACTATTCTGTTCGCTCCGACGGTCTGTGATATGGGAACTATAGTACATATATGCACGGTGGGTAAACCCGCTCTCTCCAATTCCTTTACCATCGTTGCACCGCAACGAGTACAGGTTCCTCAGGTGGACGTGAGGATGACGCCATCTACGTTATCGTTTTTCAACCTCTTGGCAATCTCCTCTCCAAAACTCTTGGCATAGGCTACGGGAGTTCCGTTGCCCACAGTCGCGTAATATTTATCGTGAAGCGAGCCAAAGGAGCCCTCCCTTTCCAGTTCTCTTGCCACATCCACGGGCAACACCCTATCGGGATCATCGTTTGCATAGGTAGGATCATAACCTCCGTGAGCCGTCTCGTGCGTTTCCGATGTGAGGTCCTGCAAGCCCGCTAAGCTATATTCCCCGAACTTGGTAGCGCTTGAAGCTTCTATCCTGTTGGGGTTGCCCTTGGGAACTATGCCTCCTGAAGTAACAAAGGCAATTTTGGCTTTCTTTATGTCTTTTATAGCAGGAGCGGGCGGCACACGATCGAATGATGGCATGGGATATTCTGAGACAAACTCCTCGCCGCGAAGCTTTTTCACGAGCATATCGACTGCCCTCTCGGCTCCAATTCGATCTCTGAATACGTTTACCCTGACGCCTCGCTCTATGTAGCCCTCTTCTTTAGGGCTCCCAATAACTTCCCCCTTCAATTGCTTCAAAACGAGGCGGGCCATTTTAGGTATGGCATCGCGCATTCCTCTGGCGCTATCTGCCGCTTCGATTATGTAAATGCCCTTTTTGTAAATCTCGACAGCGGGATTTTCCCGATACATGGCAGTAACGACCGGTATGCCAAGCCTTTTACCGACGGCATCGCATATGGCGCCACAGGCCATGCCATATCGTCCCGCGTTAAAAGCCGGCCCCGCAACGAGGGCATCGGGTTTGTATTCCTTGAGCATCTCGATAATTTTGTTTATAGCCTCATCCATATGTTCGGCGAAATAGCCATCACCGCAAATTACCGTCGCCACTATAGTAGCCTCTTTTTCAAAGGCTGCCTCCAGGGCCTGCCCAGGGCCTACCACGCCATCGCGAAGCTCCGGCGGATAATCCGCCCTTTCCTCGCCACCTATGCCAGCGAAAAATTGATTTATATAGTGCACTACCCTATAAGCCACAAATAATCCCTCCCCATCTCTCGTCGCAACCCTAGAGAGTATACTTGCTGCATTGCTCTCGCATTTTAGCTACCGCTTGAGATAGGGCCTCAGGATCCAAAACCATCTCCATCATTCCCATTTGCTCTTCCCAAACAGCGGGATCCACTTCCTCTTTTATCTCCGGTTCAAACATGTGATAAACTGCGAGTCCCAACGGGACTCCTGCCAATGGACCTGCGTAAGTCGGATCTCCGTTTGCAACGGTTTCGGCGTAAATTTCTGCGCCCTCTGCATCGGAGCTGCCCAGTATTACTACGACGTTTTCAGCACCGAATTTCTCGGCTGCGTCCTTGACGCGCTGTTGATTCTGCAGGTCCATGGCTCCCGCGGCCGTTCAGACGAAGCATTCGGTCACGGAAAACACTATATCGGCTCCGCTGTCCTTTAAACAGGCCTCCATCACGGGACCGGGAATTCCATCCCGTTCGCCAAGGAGTATCAGCTTTTTACCGACCAATTTCCCCTTTGCCATGGGTTAACACCTCCTGTTTTTTATTATTTATCTGGTTTCAGCAGAAAAACAGGTGAAGCCAAGCTCGTTGGTGGCACCCGTTATTGCCTGCAACTCAACTTCGATGGAACCATCTTCCTTTAAGCTTCCGGAAAAACCTCCCGCTATGACATTGGCTGATTCGGAAAAACCTATCAGTTTTTCCATAGGTGGCAATTGGACCGTCGGGTTTGCGTTTCCGGCGCTTACGACAGCGTTCGCTTCAGGGGCCGCGTCGGCGAGGGATTGGCTGGCTCCGTCCCTTCCGGCATATTCGTCGGTAATGAGCACCGTCTTTATACCCGCACGCTCCGCCTTTCTGCAGTTCATAATCAAGTCCGTATCGGGATTTCCAAAACCTTCTTCCGTAATTATCAACCCGTCAACTCCAAGCATCTTGGCAAGCTTGACCGCATAGGAAGAGCTTCTCTTCTTATCTTCGAGCGTCACGTTCTCGTTGGTAATTATGCAACCTACGAAATCAATGTCTCTGCCATGCCTCTTGTAGAGGGCTTCTATTACAGGATTATTTTGATGGACATAGGTACTGTTCTTATCGCAGGCGGATACGCAGTTGCCCGACACGATAGCCCCATCGAAGACCTCATTAGGATGAATTAGCGTTGGAAGTATCCTCTTTGCGTCGACTCCATATACGTAGGTATCGTGAAGAAGACCCTGGGACTGCAACATGTAAAGATATGCTACCCTAGGCAAACCCTCGAGCTCCTTGGGCCTTTTCGTTATCTCCCCTAATTCGTAAAGCGATACTTCGTCGGGCGACGTTCCCTTCGCATTCACCGCCAAAAAGTGCGCGACCTTGAGTCCGGCCACGCGACATGCCGCCTCATAATCGTGCCTTTCAATACCTTCCTTGGGCGTAAAGACCAAGACCACGTTGTTGGTCTTGGAGAAGGGCGTGTAATCGGCACCGGGGCCCGACATATCTATAATCCCTTCCTGGAAACCGACTATCTTGCCACAGGTCACAACTGCCGCACCTGACAACACTAATGTCTTGCCCCTTCCTACATTACCCTCGACATCGCCGATGAAACCCGGAAAGACGTCGCCTTCGCCCTCGATCTTGCACCTGGGCTCTATCACGTCTTTGACCGGGACAATGCGAACCCTTTCTCCTGGACGAGCTAAATCCACCTCTACGGACTCAAAGCGATCATCCTCTAGCAGCATATCTGTAATTTCTTCGCGGTTGATGTAAAGGACGTTATTTTCGACCTCGGTGGCATCGCCCCATTGCACATCCTCGATCTTAACTTTATGCAATTCCAACCTCACCAACAGACACCCCCTTCTTTCTGCGCCTAAAACGAAATGCTACTGCAATAACTTTTCCATTCGCTCCTTAATAGCTTCTATAGTGACCTCTTCTCCGCTTATCCTGTCCTTTAACTCCCCTCCTTTATAGAAAAGAAAGGTAGGAACTCCCATGACCTTTAAACTGATCACCAAGCGACGATTTTCAGCTACGTTTAGTTTACAGAACTTTACTTTGCCTTCATATTGAGAGGAAAGCTCCTCTACCTGAGGCATCAGGGCAAGACAAGGTCCGCATTTGGGCCCCCAAAGATCCACCACGACGGGAAGATCGCTTTGTAAAACTTCGCTTTCAAAATTATCCTTGTTCAATTCGATCAATTTCAGTGCACCTCCCGATTTGATAAGATTCCATATTGATAAAACACCGGCATCATGAGCTGTTCGTCGAGGAACTGCATATCCTCTATCGAACTTGGATCCAAATCGATATGATTACGATCTGCCCTTTCGTAAATTTCGAGGGCTCTTTCAATTAAATTGAGAGATTCCTGATCGACGAAATCATCGTCAGATGTGAAACTGGCCAGAAGCACAGTTAAATAAAGCCTTTTCTCCGGAGGGATATTTCCCGTCAGAGGATGGGAGATAAGCCTATATCCGTCATGGACCTTATCGCGCAACATCGCCAACACATCTAAAGGACAGCCTTCTAGATATACGCATCCTGCGATGTGCTTCAGTCGAGGATTGTTCGTTACAACTTCATAAAAAAAGGACATGCGCCAAATCCCCCCTCGGTCCATTTGGCCCCTGTCCTCTTCACCCCCCAGGGATTCACCATAAGCAATCATATGGCTTGCCCTTTTGGTAGATCTCTAAAGAAATCTTTTCCAGGGTTCCGTCACACCGCAATCCTTTTGCCTGAGAGATTGGGGCATCGCTGCCCTTGCACCTTCGGCTTCTCGCCTTCCTTTAAGCGAGATATCTCTTGCGGCGCTCATCCGGGTATTCTTACATACTTTATTTTATATATATCATTTCACAAAGTCAAGGCCGAATATCTCAAACATATTTCCAGCCTAACATATTCTGGGAACTATCTCTCCCAAGGGCATGTCGACGACGCGCATGCCGCCGATGCTGGTCTTAAGTCCGACAATTCCGGCATGTTCATCAGTGACCTTGCCTATAACAGCGCAGAGGGGTGCCTTCTCTTTCAAAGAAGAAAGGACTTCATGCAGGCAGTCGGGATCCAAGGCGATGACAGCTGTCCCTTCGCAGGCAAGGTGCAACACGTCAAAACCCAAGACGTCGGCTAGGGAGATTACCTGCCGGGTCAGTGGGATGAGATCTTCATCAATTTCAATGCCCAAGGAGGCACCCTCGGCCCATTCGCACAGGACCGTTCCCAAACCGCCTCGCGTACAATCTCTTGCGCACTTTACGCCCGGTATCTTCGTCAGGGGTTCCATTAAAGGCCACAGAGGCGCGCAGTCGCTTTCCAATTCATCCACATCAAGGCCGTAGCGGAGCGCGGCTATCAGAGCACCATGTTGTCCGATAGGACCGGTGGCGATGATGACATCTCCCGGAGAAAGCTCATTGACACCCCAGGGACGATCCGTCACGGATTGACCCAGGGCACAGCAGGTTATATAAATGCCGTCAGCCTGTCCTTTGGGCAGCACCTTGGTATCACCGGCGATGAACTTGACATCCAATTCCTTGCTGACACGATAGGCGCTATCGACGGCTCTAAAGAGTTCGTCCTTCGGCAATCCCTCTTCTATCAAGAAACTTACTGCAACATAATTTGGCTTTACCCCTCTGACGGCTAAATCGTTAGTACTTCCGCAGATAGCGAGTTTCCCAATATCTCCTCCCGGAAAAAACCGAGGGCTTACAGTAAAACCGTCAATCGTTACGCCTATACCGTTTTCAATTAAAGCACAATCTTCCAAATCATTAACGCTTTGATCCCGATATATTTCGAGGATCTCCTTGATAAGCTCTTGGGTGGGCCTGCCACCGCTTCCGTGTTTTATTTCGATGAACATCGCTACATCACCCTATAATCGTACTTATAACATGCTGCACAGCTTCCCTCGCTCGATACCATACAGGGACCAACAGGGGTATCGGGCCTGCATAGCTTAGAGAAAAGGGGGCATTCTTTTGGAGTTATCTTGCCCATCAATACTTCGCCGCACTTGCAACCTTGGGGGAGAGGGACATCCTCGATCTTCAAGTCGAACCTCAAAAGAGCATCAAACCGGGCAAAATCGCCCTTCAACTTCAGTCCCGACCTTTCGATAGGCCCCAAACCACGCCACTTTGAATCGCATTTATCGAATACTTCTTCTATCAACCCTTGAGCTTTTACGTTCCCTTGGGGCCTAACGGCTCTCGCGTACAAGAGGCTGACCTTGAAGTCACTCTCGCTTACCTGGCGGGCCAGCTCAACCAACCCCTCCATTATATCCAAAGGCTCAAAGCCAACTATTGCACAGGCGATATTGAAATCCCTGGGTAAAAATTGGTAAGGTTCTTCTCCCAGCACAACGCTCACGTGTCCCGGAAGCAAAAAGCCGTCAACTTGCAATTCCTCTGACTCAGCAAGTAGTCGTAGAGCGGGAGGGACCAGTTTATGGAATGAAAGGACGGAAAAATTTTGCACACCCCTATTCATCGCCTCAATGACCACAGCTGCAGTGGAAGGAGCGGTGGTTTCAAAGCCAACTCCCAAAAAAACCACCTCCTTAACGGGGTTTTTAAGGGCTAACGACAAGGCTTCATCTGCCGACCTCACGACACGAACATCGGCGCCATGTGCCCTCAAGCTCTGCAGCGAACCCTTCGTGCCAGGAACGCGCAGCATATCGCCGTAGGTAGCGAAGATCAAATCCCCTTTGCCGGCAAGTTTTATTGCGGCATCTATCTCCCCCTGATCCGTCACGCAAACGGGGCAACCCGGACCGGAGACCAGCGAAATGTCGGGCGGCAATAAAGACCTTATGCCGCTCCTATAAATAGCGACCGTGTGAGTACCGCAAACTTCCATAAAAGTCATTGGGCGTTCAGCAAAGAAAGTTAGCGCACGCCGAAGTAATTCAATTTTCTCTTTCACTGCGCCCTTGACTGGCAACTTTCAACACTTCTTTCCATAATTCTTCTAATTCCAGACCATCCCTTTCTTCGCACTTTTCAATGACAAAACCAGCGTGCACCAACACAACGTCCCCTACATTTACCTCATCCACCAGGTCCGTCCTTACTTCCACTCGCAACGACCCAGTGCGGGCGACAGCCCTGCTTGAATCCAAAACCTCCTCTATCCTGTGAGGAATTGCAAGACACATTTTCCTCATGCCTCCCTATATTTTTCATTAAAAAGCGGGACCTTACCAAGGCCCCGCTTTTTCCGTAATTTACGCCACATCGGTATCGCAATAATCGAAGATTCTATTCATTCGGGGTTTCACAGCCTTCTCTCACGCTTATCCTTCGAATGCTCAAGGCTTTCCCACTCGACGCGTCTATATCTATACAAGCACCGTTCAGCCGCAAATCTTCGTTGCATGCCTCAAATCGCGCCGGCATCGCCGTCAAAAACCGACTTATTACCGAATCTTTCTGCATCCCAATGACTCCGGCGTGCCCTCCCGTCATTCCCACGTCGGTTATAAAGGCAGTCCCGCCATCGAGTATCTCTTCGTCAGCCGTGGCAACGTGCGTATGGGTACCCAACAATGCAGATATCCGCCCGTCGAGATAAAGTGCAAGCGCCCTCTTTTCTGAGGTCGCCTCAGCGTGAAAGTCTACCAACACAGGAACTGCGATGTCTTGTAGAATTTCGTCGGCCCTCCTAAAGGGACAATCCACGTCGAACATAAAAGTGCGACCTATCAGATTAAGCACAACCAACCTGCCCGCCTCACCATCCAAAGTCATACACCAGCGTCCGGGGCAACCGGGGGGATAATTGGCAGGACGCAACAACCTGGGCTCCGTGTCCAAAAGGGATACGCCTTCTTTTTTATCCCATATATGATTGCCCGAGGTCATGCAATCGATCCCCACTGCCAACAATTCGTCCAAGATCTTTTGAGTGATGCCGAAACCGCCGGCAGCATTTTCAACGTTAGCAATCACAAAATCGAAAGGGCCATGCTCTTTTCGGACCTTCGGCAAAAACTTCTGAAGGGCCTTACGCCCGGGCCTGCCTACGATATCTCCCACAAACAAGATTCTCATGAGAATTCCTACTTTGCGAGCTCGATTGCTCGTAATTCCTTAATTACCGTTACCTTGATCTGGCCAGGGTACTTCAACTCTTCCTCTATCCTTCGGGCAATATCGTATGCAATTTTGTATATCGCACCGTTATCGCCGGCTTCGGGCGAGACCATTACGCGCACTTCCCTTCCCGCTTGAATGGCATAAGCTTTTTCAACCCCATCGAAGGAAGAAGCTAACTCTTCCAGCTTCTCCAGCCTTCTTATATAGGCCTCTATGCTCTCCCGCCTTGCTCCCGGCCTTGAGGCGCTTATAGCATCGGCAGCCAACACCAAAACGGCATATACGCTTTTTGGCTCCTCATCCTCGTGGTGTGCGGCAATCGCGTTCACTACGACATGCGACTCGCCGTAACGTTTAGCAAGATCAGCTCCTATCAAGGCATGGGAGCCCTCAACCTGGCAATCTATGGCCTTGCCCAGATCATGCAACAATCCAGCCCTTTTCGCAAGCCTCTCATCCAATCCGAGTTCAGATGCCATGACCCCTGCCAAATGTGCCACTTCCAAGCTGTGTGCCAGGGCATTTTGGCCGTAGCTTGATCTATATGCAAGCCTGCCCAAGGTCTTCACTATCTCGGAATGTACTCCCTCTACGTTGACCTCGAGCAACGCGTTTTCGGCTACCTCGAGCATGTGCTCTTCCACTTCCTTGCCCACCTTTTCGACGATTTCCTCTATTCTGGCAGGATGAATCCTACCGTCCAGTATCAACCTCTCCAGAGAAATTCGGGCAATCTCGCGCCTTACCGGATCAAAACAGCTTAACGTTACCGCCTCCGGCGTGTCGTCCACGATCAGGTCAACGCCCGTCAAGCTCTCGAAGGCTCTGATATTCCTTCCTTCCCTGCCTATTATCCTGCCCTTCATATCATCGGAGGGCAAATTAACGACGCTTACCGTGATTTCCGATGTATGATCGACGGAACAACGCTGAATCGCCGTAGTTATAATTTCTCGGGCCTTCCTGTCGGCCTCGCGTTTAAAGGTCTCTTCCAGCTCTTTTAATTTCAAACCGATAGAACAGGATGCTTCCTCTTCCACCTCTTTGAGGAGAAGTTCTTTGGCCTCTTCTCTGGAAAGTCCCGCTATTTCTTCCAGTTTATGCACCTGTTCATGTAAAAGCACTTCGGCTTCAGCCTTTGCCCTTTCGGCCTCTGCCAGTTTTGCCTTTAATTCCTCTTCCTTCCTGGTCAAACCCTCGAGCTTTCTGTCGAGAGTTTCCTCTCTTTGCTCGATCCTTCTTTCGGCTCTTTGAAGTTCGCTTCGCCGCTCTCTGATCTCTCTTTCTACCTCATGTCGAATCTTAAGCGCTTCTTCTCTGGCCTCGGCAAGGATCTCTCTCTTCTTCGTCTCGGCCTCTCTTTTTGCTTCATCCAAAATTTGGTCAACAATTTTCTTAGTGCTTAAAACCTTTTTCTCATCATGAAATTTTCGAACGTAATAGCCGACGGCAACTCCCGCCGCGCCGACTAATACGATCGATGCGATCACAACAAATCCCATTTAAAGATCACCCCTCATTCAATTGTCAAGGTACAAGACAAATTAGCATCTTCTTCGAGTCAGTTTTACTTAAAGCACAGGAAGTATATCCTGCGCATTATTTTACAGAATGTCTCATAATACCACAAGGGCGATCCCAAAAAATCCCCATACAACAAAAAGTCGGGAAAGAAAATTCTTTCCCGACTCCCGATGAGATTTATCTTTTTATGAGGGATGGAAGAAAGTATGTAAATCTTTTCTTAATCCTCCCATCCTCCTCCTCCCTTGCCCATTCTGCTGAAGCAAAAGATCAATCCACCTATAAGAACAACTGCCATGAACACCGTCGTTCCGATAGCAGCACTCGTCATCTTACCTCCCTCCTCTTCATTCCGTCTTGGATTTCATGCTCTGCAATACGAAGCTAGCCACAAGCACTATCACCATAAGGATCCATATGAAGTTAGACCAACTGCCGTATCCGCCGTAAGGTTCCTTGAGGTCCTGCATAAAGCCCCCGTAAACGACAACGAAAAAGAGGCCTGCCGGGACTACTACCTTAATAAGAAAGTCCAGCCAGGGACCAACCTTGATGTCAGAGGTAGCGTTTACGTGTTCTCGGAGCTTATCGGCTCCGAATACCCAACCGACGACCAGGGAAGCTATGGCACCGCCTATCAGCAGCGTGTAGAAAGCAACGGTCCTGTCGACGATGTCAAGCCAGTAAAGGCCGCCCTGGGTACAATAAATGAGCCCCACCAAAAATCCAACGATACAACCCCAAAAAGCTACCTTCTTTCTCTGCCAGCCAAACTTGTCGATCATGGGAATTATATATCCGGCGTAGGCGAGATAGTAGGCCGAACTTAGGCCGATGATCCAGAACATGAGAAAGAACAGAACTCCAGTGAGGCGATTCAAAGCAGGCATCAGGGATATGCCTACCGGATAGGTCACGAAGGCAAGCCCTATTCCGGCAATAGTGACATCCTGGAGGGATACGCCAAGAGCTTGCATGATATAGCCTACGGTGCTGAAGACGGCAAAGCCTGCCAGAAAGGCAAAGCCGCTGTCGCAAAATGCGGTGATCATTGTATTGTTCGTAATATCTCCCTTCCTTGCGATGAAACGTCCATAGGCGTACATTCCCGCCATTCCAACAGAAAGTGAGAAGGCTATTTGGCTAAAAGCAGCAAACCACACACCGGCACCTTTCAATACAGACCAATCGATGTCAAGGTAGTAATTTAGTCCATCAACCGCACCGGGTAAGGTCAAGCTTCTGATCAATATAGCTATGATCAAAACCCAGGCCAGAACCATGACTACCTCCGATACTTTTCCAACGATCTCGGCCCCCCGGTATATTACGAAATAAATTATGATCCAGGTGAAGGCCAAAGCTCCGACGATTGGCCACTGCAAGCCGCCCAGCTCTCCCGGGCTCTCGGAAAGATTGAGCACTGTTTTGAAGAAATAATCCCCAGCCTGATGAGCACCGGCTTCTCCGGCACCCCAAGCCAAAGTCATCGAACTAAACATGTAAATTATGGTCCAAGCCATGATGACACAATAATAAGTATCGATCAAAAAGGCCGATATGCTTGGAAACCACCCAACCCATTCCCATTTTTTACCGATGCTGCGAAACACCCCTGGAGCTCCCTTTTGGAAGTAATGCCCCATCCCAAACTCGGTAAGAAGCCAGGGAATTCCGATGGCAAAAAGACCAATTATGTAAGCTACCAGAAAGGCAGCTCCTCCGTATTCGTAACACATATAGGGGAAACGCCAGACGTTACCCAAACCGATCGCAGATCCTATCGCAGCAAAAATCATATGACGCCGCTTTAAAAACTTTTCTCTGCCGGCTTCAGCCATCTTCCTCTCCTCCTTTTTCTTTTTAATAATAGTAAAATGTCCTAAAAAGATCAAAAACATTTCAGCATCTTTACGCGCCCTCCACCACCTCTCTCGTTAACCGAAGAACTGGATGTAGCCCATAACCAATATAACGGCAATTATAACAGGCAAAACGT
>NZ_DJHF01000006.1 GCF_002433005.1 Acetomicrobium sp. UBA5826
TGAACTTGTCAAGGTGCTGATTGAATACCTCCGGTGTGTTACGAAATCATTGCAGCCCGAAGGTAAGTGTTATATTAGCTTCATCGATACCATTTGTCAATACCAACTATGAGTATCAGTTTCATAAATAAGATACATACTATATGATATGAATAACTTACTATAAACTATAATTTATATTAAATAAAAGGGACAAGCACAACAAATAATCTATGTCATAACTATTCCGAATCATCTACTTCCAATTCAAGTACTTCCTCTTCGTCACCAAGTACTATCCCGTCGGAATTTCCCCCACGTTCCTCCTCGCTGGCATCCTCTTCCTTTGCATACCTCGGAGGCGACAAATTCACCAGACCAGCCGTTTCAGCCAAAATGCTTTTAACTTCCTGAGCTATCTCTTCCATTAATTCCGGTTGTTCTTCCATCAGCTGAGCAACCTTTTCTTTGCCTTGGCCAAGTGTTTCTCCTTTATACGCCAGCCAAGAACCTCTTTTTTTGATCACATCCATATCTAACGCCATGTCCAAGATTGCCATTGCCTTCGGGATTCCTCTTCCGTATATCAATGAAGCATGAGCTACCCTGAAGGGCGGCGCTTGCTTATTTTTGACTACTTTGATCCAAAGTTCGTGTCCGATGATGCTATCTCCCTTTGTGATCGACTTTCCCCTGCGCACTTCTATGCGAACGGAACTGTAAAATTTCAGCGCTCTTCCTCCGGTCGTCGTCTCTTGGGGCCCGCCATATCCGGACATTCCAATTTGAGCTCTCAGTTGGTTTATAAAGACGACAACACACTTGCTCTTGGATATTGAAGCCGCAAGCCTCCTTAGAGCATAGGACATCAAACGCGCCTGCAACCCAACTTGGGTTTCTCCAATCTTGCCGTCTATTTCCGCTTGAGGAGTGAGCGCCGCAACGGAATCCACTACTAAGATATCTACGGCTCCGCTCCGCACGAGGGAGTCTAAAATATACAGCGCCTGTTCTCCGCTATCTGGTTGGGAAATAAAGAGGCTTTTTGTGTCCACACCGACGGAAATGGCTAAAGAGGGATCAAGTGCATGTTCGGCGTCTATAAATGCCGCTACACCTCCCAGCTTTTGAGCCTCCGCTACGGGATGCAGGGCGAGCGTAGTCTTTCCGGATCCCTCAGGCCCAAATATCTCTATTATTCTGCCGCGGGGCAATCCCCCCGTACCAAGTGCGATATCCAAAGGCAATATGCCGGTTGGTATTACCTCCACAGACGAAACGCCTCCATCGCCTAAACGCATTATGGCTCCTTCCCCGAACTTGCTTTTAATATCAGAAATAGCCTGTTGAAGTATATCTTCTCTCGTTTTAGCGCTTTCTTTTTTTGCCATAATTTATAAGGCACCTCCCAGTTTGTAACGAACCAAAGGAGTGTAAATAGCTCCCCTGGGCGTTAGGTCGCTTTTCATAAAAGTAAAAATTTCTACAGGCCAAGATATGTCACGAACTTTCATGTTGGCCATAAAATCGATTAAAGTTGGCGTAACATCAGACGGTTTTTTGACTCTTGCTAAAGTTAAATGGGGAGAAAAGGGTTTTTCGTCTTTATGAACGCCCTTAAAGGAAGAACATACTTTCTCTACCATTAATTGCAGCTTAAATAAAGGAGACAAATCACCTGATATCCCTAACCATAAAACTCTGGGCCGCTTTAGACTTGGGAATCCGCCTATACCAGAAAGTTTTAAAGTGAAAGGATCAATCCTCGAAGTATCGAGCCTCTCTTTCAATTCTCGAGATATCATATCCACGGTGGGTTGTGATATATTGCCGCAAAACTTAAGCGTTAAATGAAGTGCTTCTCTGCTCACCCATTTAAGGTTAGGGGCTAGGGGTTTAAGTTTTTCCGTTATTTCTTCAATTTCGTCCTTTAAATAGTCGTCTAGCTCGATGCTTAGAAAACACCTGATTTGATTATTTTGAACATTATCTTTTTTGGCCAAGCCTCTTTAACTCCCTCCAAATTGCCTCTAAGGCTATATTTTTGCTCCAAAGGCGTATAGTTTCCCTATCTCCGTTGAGATGCCTCGTAAAGGCCCTCTCGTCACCCCTTGCGGAAGAGACGGCGAAACATACTGTTCCGACGGGCTTATTAGGGCTTCCCCCCGATGGCCCAGCAATACCGGTAACAGAGACCGCATAGTCGGCTTTGAAAATTCTCATAGCACCACTCGCCATGGCAAGCGCACATTCCTCGCTAACTGCTCCAAAACTATCCAATACTTTCTCAGGGACTCCCAAAATGATCTTCTTAGCTAAATTGCTGTAACATACAGCACTTCCCGCAAAAACCGAAGACGCTCCCGGAATTCTTGTAATGGATTCTCCTACCATACCACCCGTACAAGATTCGGCGAAAGCTAAGCTTGCTTTTAAATCTGACGCAAGTGCAATTATGGCTTCTTCTAAACAAGAAACATCGTCGGGAAGCACGTCATCCTCGAGAATTGTTTTAATTTCACACAGAAGAGTGGACGTTAATTCCTCAGATCCCTTTATGGCCAAAGTCACTACATTGGGTTCCGGCAAAAACATAATATAGTTGGGAAACTTTTTAACTAGGTCGCCTAGAGCTTCCTTCAGTTCACTTTCAGGCCATCCTACGATCTTGCATAAAGCAAGGCGTATGGAGGCAACCTTTTTCAGGCCACTCAGATATTGCTGCGCCATAGCCTTAAATTCCATCGGCACTCCCGGTAGGGCTAGAATTTCGGTTTTCCCGGCGTGAACCAAAAAACCTAGAGCAGAACCCACAGGGTTAAAAATAGCCTTTGAACCCAATGGAATGGACGCCTGCTTATCGCAACATCCTTCTAGATATTTTTTAGATTCAAACGAATGCCGGGCAATGATGCAATCGTAAGTTTCATCATCCCTCACCAGAGGAACCTCTAGAAACTTGGCTATAGCTGCTCTCGTCCTGTCATCATGTGTGGGGCCAAGACCGCCTGAAATAACAATGAGGTCCACTTTACCAACCCAATAATTCAGTAAGTCTATAAGAATTTCCTCTTCATCTCTAATGACTTCTAAAGCTCTTACATCATAATCTCTAAGGGCCAACTCCCTGGAGAGCCATGAAACATTGTCTTCCCTTTTAAGTCCTAAAACGAGCTCATCGCCAATAGCGACTAACAACGCCTTTTTTATAAACATACTTTCCTACCTCGCCAATATGTTTACAAAACCACCATCAAAATAAAGCCACTTAACGACACATAATATAAGATTGGTCATTACGCCACCCACAAAATCATCGGCCATTATACCCCATCCGCCGGGTGCTTTTTCGCTCCAGGAAATAGGAAATGGCTTGAATATATCAAGGACTCTGAAGAGAAAAAGGCCTGCTATTACATAACCGGTGGGGTGTCCATACAATGCTATCCAAGTACCTATGACCTCATCTATGACAACTTCCTTGGGGTCTTTCTCTTTTATTCTTTTGGAATATCTATCGGAGGCGATAACTCCAGCCAGCGCAATAACAATTATCAGCCACCAGGAAGGCCTTGTAATAACAAAAACAGCTGCGGCTACGCATGATGCCAGAGTGCCCGGCATCGACGACACTCTACCTACTCCCCACAAAACAGCAGCTTCTTCAAAAAAATTACCCCTCATCGACAACTACCTCGGCTTCCATATCGTGCTCTGTAACTGCATTAATTCTCACATTTAGAAAGCCCCCACAAGGTACATCCTTCACTCCCTTTATTGCAATAACGCCGTCAACCTCCGGAGCTTCTCTAAAGGATCTTCCCAATACACAATCCTCGTAGTTTCTTTCTTCTACGATGACCTTTAGCTTGCGACCTAAAAAACGTTCCTGTCGGCTCAATGATATATCTGCCTGCAGTTCCATCAATATGTCTAACCTTTTCCTTTTGACCTCGTCAGAAACCTGTTTCTTTATGCCAGCTGCCTTGGTGCCCTCTTCCGGCGAATACAAAAAGGCTCCAACTCTGTCTATCTCCATATCCTCGAGAAAGCGCAGTACTTTTTTAAATTTAAAATTATCTTCTCCCGGAAAACCAACAATTATAGTAGTCCTCAGTGCAAAATCCGGATCTATTTTTCTTGCGTAGGAAAATATCCTTCGTAAATCCGATTCGGTCACATTTCTATTCATACACGAAAGGATCTCATCATCAACATGTTGGATTGGAATGTCAAGATATCTTAGGACATTTTTATAGCTGGCGATGCGCTCTAGAAATTTTTCATTAACACGCATCGGATGAAGATATAAAGGCCTAATCCACATACCGTCGGGCACATGTTTTTCCAACAAATCAAGCAACTCAACTAAATGAGAGGAACCGTCCCAATCCATGCCATAGGCAGTCAAATCTTGTCCCACTAGGCAAATCTCCTTTGCTCCCTGCAATACGAGATTTTCCGCTTCTTCTAAAATCTCATCAATAGACCTGCTTCTCAGTCGACCCCTAATAGAGGGTATAGTGCAATAGCTGCAGCAATTATTGCATCCTTCCGTTATCTTTAGATACCTGCTCCACGTTGTCGTCTCCGGGATAAAACCCCGCAAACAAGGCGAAAAGCTCGTGTCATTTACGCCAAGACAGCTCAAAACATGTTCCCATTCTTCCGACCTTGCCCATATGTCTACCGTTGGGAACTCCCTTTTTAAGTCGTCGCCATACCGGTTCAAGAGACAGCCTAAAACGCCAATTTTTTTAACCTTTCCCAAACCTTTAAGCTCTTCCAAATGCAGGATGACATCGATACTCTCCTTAACTGCAGGCTCTATGAAGGCGCAGGTGTTCACGAGTATGACGTCGGCTGACTCGAAATTTTCCGCAAACCCAAATCCCTTTGAAGTCATTGCCCCGGCAAGCTTTTCGCTATCTACCTGATTTTTTGCACACCCTAAACTTACTATGAAAACTCTTTCTTTCATTAATCCGCCTTCACGACCTTCCCGTCTGCCTGATAAAGGACTGTAACCACGGAACCTCTGGGCATCTCTGCCTTTGTTCCCATCCACGTTACATCCACTGCAGCCACGTTGCCAAAACGCACCTTGATAGGCTCGCCAGTTGTCTCAAAGGTCTTCGTCTCGTTTCGCTGAAGAGTTCCTTCGTATATTTTTTCGTCTCCCCTTGAAACTCGCACCCAACACCTTCCTCTGGAAGCCTTGATCTCCAATATCTTAGAGATTTCCTTTGCAGTTTCCTCTTTCTCTTTTTCTTGTGCTTTCATCGCTTCCCCGCCCTCGACGTGAGGTAAGGTGGCTTGTAAAGAAACATCTTCATCGTGTCTTTCAACAATAATGGATTGTTCTTGATTATCTTCAAAGCCGTTTATTACAGCTAGGATATCCTCCGGCGAGGCGTCTGGGCCAACTTCCGTCTCCACTGATACGACATTTTTAGGCTGTTTAATTATGTCTATAACATGCTCCCTGCGAAGATAAAGCAAACTCCCGCTTGCCCCCAAAAGCAAGATCAAGACAGCATATATCCACCACCTTGAGGTTGCCTTGAACCCTTTGGGCGGGGGGGTATAAGTACCCAGAACAGATGATATTTCGACCTGCTCGTCCATTGGAAGAAACGAATCATATTGAGACCACAACTCCGAAAGTCCGAGGTAGCTCAAATATTCCTTAATAAAGAAACGGGCAAATATCCTTCCTGGCAATCGATCCATTTCGCCGCATTCAATAGCTAACAGATGACTGCGAGGTATTTTGGTATCTTTGGCTACGTCATCCAAAGATAACCGCCTTTCCTCTCGCGTGCGTCGAAGAATATCGCCTAATTCCGAGAGACTTTTGCCCTTGAGATCTTTATCCTTCGCCACCTATTGGAACACCTCCATTATCTTATCCCGCATGGTTTTTAAAGCAAAGGCAGGATCGCTATGGCCAAATACGGCGTTCCCGGCTACAATCACATCACAACCGTAGCGCACTGCGGTTTGTACATTTTCCAGTCCTAATCCTCCATCCATCTCTATTAAAAAGTTAAAATTTTTAACTGCCCGTTCTCTGTAAAGCCATCCAGCCTTTTCCAAAACCTGCGGAATGAACTTTTGACCTCCAAACCCCGGATTTACTGACATAACCAAAACCATGTCCAGGAAAGGAAGGAGTGGAGCAACCCACTCCACAGGTGTTCCGGGATTAAGGGCAATACCACATTTTATACCGCTGTCTCTTATGCGTTGTAAAACTCTATGAGCGTGAGGGGTTGCCTCTATCTGTATTGTCAAGTAGTCGACACCTAGGGGAAGAAATAAATCTATAAAACACTCAGGCGATTCGACCATAAGATGCACATCGATAGGAAGAGAAATGTTTTCATCACTTCTAAGTGCAGCCACCAAATTTGGCCCGTAGGCCAAATTTGGCACAAAATGACCATCCATCACATCAATATGTAACCAGTCGCACTGCCCTTTAATTTTTTCAATATCACCCGCTATATCGAGCGGGTTAGCCGACAAAAGAGATGGAGCTAAAATAACTTTTCTCAAAAATACCTCTCCTCCCAGACAAACTCTCCTCCTAAGTATATAGTTACGACCAACTGCTCCGTGTACGGTATGTCGAGCGTTATATATTCGTTACCCTTTACCTCTTTACTCAAAATAGTACGTTCCCCTCTTTTATCGGTCGCCTTAATGACTAACTCCAAAGGTCGCGATAAAGGAGGAACGGGATATCTAACTTTGGCCTGTTTCGTCTCTGCTTGCTGCTCATCGGCTCCTTTTTGTCCGGAAACATCTGCAGGCTTAGGTTGCGGTTTCTCGGTTTTTACCTCCTCATGTTGTGTTCCTTCGCCATCAGGTTTTGCCGGTTCCTTGGCTGCAGGTTTAGGGGGCGAAGCAACGACATCTTGAGAAATCGCAGCTCCGGGAACTCTGACTACTTCCTGAGAAGGTTGTTTTTGAGGAGCTTTCCCGCTGGATACTATCAAAGTGACTTGGCTCCCCCTCGCCACTTGCGTTCCGTCTCTAGGCTTGGTCGACATTACAACTCCCTGTTGAGTCGAAATTGTATCTATATATTCTATATTTTTTGCAAATAAGCCCACTTCGCTCAACACTTTTTTGGCCTCTTCAACGTTCATTCCCGTAACGTTGGGCAAGGGAAAAACGTTATTGTCGCCAACGTTAGGGCCGAGGCTGACCAACACATTGACGCGGGTTTTTGGCGGCACCCTGGCAGGAGCTGCAGGACTTTGGGCAATAACAACTCCAGGAGGAACATTGCTATCGTAAATGCGCAAGACATCTCCAGCAATAAAGCCCGATTCTTCTAGCTTACTCAATGCACTTTCATACTGCATTCCCCTGACATCAGGAAGTGCATGACGCTCGCCACCGCTACTCACTCGCAATATAACAACTCTGCCGCGTTTCACTTTATCTCCTGCTTCGGGCAATTGCCCCAAGACCACTCCAGGCATTTGATAGGAACCGACTTCCTCCACCTTGGGCAACAACCCCAATTGCTGGAGATTTTCCATTGCCACGATGGCACTTTTCCCTACTAAATCAGGCATCGTTACACTGCTCCCACCGAAGAAGACAAAATAGAGCATGGTCAAACCGCTGCAAACTAATACCAATAAGACAATCAGTAAAGAGAGGCTAATCCATCGCCTCATTTCTTTCCCCCCTCAGCGTTTCATTAAAATACATAAAAAGAAACCATCCACCCAAGGACTCCCGGGCAACAAGTAATAACCAAAGGGTCGCCCCCTCTGTAAAGGGAACCCTCCTCCCTCTATCTCAATTTCTATGATATCGGGGTTAGAGCAAAGGGCCTCGCCTATTACCCTTTCGTTTTCTTCTCTAAAGACGCTACAGGTGCTGTAAACGACAATTCCCCCGGTAGTTACCATGCCGATAGCACGTTCCAACAAATCCCTTTGAAGATCCGAATATGAGGATAACTTTCCCGGAGAAAGCCTCCATTTGCCTTCCGGATGCCTGCCCCAAGTCCCGCTTCCGGAGCAGGGAGCATCTAACAACACTATTTCGGGTGCCTCTTCTGGCGCTAATTTGAGAGAATCTCCAACCTTCCATATGGATCTCTCCTGCACGCCCAACCTCCGAAGCTCTCTGCGTCCCGCATATACTCTGTTTTTTGAAAGATCCCAGGCTTCGATTGTCACGTCTTGCGCTCTTTCCAAAATATGTCCGGCTTTTATGCCCCGTCCGGCACACATGTCCAATATCTTCCTTTTCCCCAGCGACGAAGACAGAGACAGCACTTTATCGGAAACAAAAATTGACGATTCAGTTTGAGGCGTCCACAGGCCCTCGTTGTAGCCTAGCATCGAAGGGGGATGCCCAAAGGAATTGCTTCTGAGAACATAGTTAAAATATGGAGACCTCCAGCTTTTCACACCCTCTTCAAAAAACTTCTCGCCCATTTCCCCAGGATCAGTCCGAGGAGACAGCCTAAAAGAGAGATAGGGTTTTATCAGCTGTGATACAAATAGCTTCTTGGCCAGATCCTGCCCCCAACTCTCCATCCATCGCCTAGCTATCCATTGCGGTAAACCCCAGAATAAAGCCTGATTTATTTGGTTTGGGCTATTTTTCAACTCCTCTAACTTCTCTCTGCCATCGGATGCAATCTTGCGAAGGACGGCGTTGACTAGAGCGGCATCAGCCGGATTCTTCTTTTTAGTCGCCTCCACAAAGGCATTTACCAATGACTGCGGAACGAAGTGTTTAATCTCCAACAAACCGGCACAACCCAAGATTAAGATGTCACGAGTTTCAGCCTGCAAAGTCTCAAAGGGCCTTCTCAAAAAGGATCTTAGTATCTCTACCCAAAGATTGTAGCGGCGCATTGCACAATAGACCAATGTAGAAGCCAACTTGCGTTCACCTTCAGGCAAATCTTCCCCGAATCGTCTCAGAACCTGTGAGAGAAACAAGCCTTTACGAGTTTCCTCCCATATCGCTAAGGCCGCCTCAACACCCTTCACTAATCCACCACCTCAACGCTTAGGCCATCTTCCGGCTGTCTCGTCGAAATAAACAGCTCCGAAGGCATCATAAATTTCATCCCCAAAAAATTCACCGGATTTGACCTAACCTCTATCCCATCTATCGTCATGCCACTGACGTCTTGACTTGTTGTGATATAATATTGTGCAATTTTGCTAAAAAAAGCACCAAATGCATGGGCACAAAGTATTGCCAACAATATCGAAAACAAACTTAAATGCCCGGTAAGGAAAAGAAATCCAACAAATACGGCAGCAGCCACTGTGTTCGTCACGACGATAGTTGTCCCACACCTTGGATGCACGGCCAATTTTCTCTCGCCACGACTCATCCTGTACAACCCTTCCCTCGCTGCTGCCAACACTAAATGAGGATCCATAACGCCTTTCAAGGTAAATCCGTTCTCATAAGCCATCCCCGCAATATTGGTTGGACCATAATTCTCTTCAATGACGTTAACAGTGGCATGTTCCAGGGCATGGTTTCGCCTGACTTTTTTGTTAAACAATATACGCAACAACTGTCCCGGGCCCACGATTAACCATATAAAAGATTGAGCGGCAAAACCCAGAGGAATAAATACCAATAGAAATATGAGGAAAAAAACCAACAATAACCCAAAAGCCCAGGGAGCCACGAACAATAATATTAAAAATAACAATAAAATCGGCATAACCAGATCCTCCGCGTCGGATAATATAAGGGGTGGCAAACCACCCCTTATATTATCACAAATTAATTGCGATAAGCCCAAGAAAAGAAGACTTACCTTCTGTCCACCATATTCCTAAAAGCCAACAGACGCAAAAGCTGAGCCATCGCCATTACAGTAGCTGCCACATAGGTCAAAGCAGCCGCATTTAAAACAGCTCGTGCACCGCCAACTTCGTCTTGCGCCAACAACCCAGTATCGGTTAGGTAGCGCAAGGCCCTTGCGCTGGCATCGAACTCAACAGGCAGGGTGACAAGATGAAATATAATCACAGCGACGAAAAACAGAATGCCTATATCCATCAATACGGGCGCTCTAAAAAGCAACCCTATAAAAAAGAGCGGAAATGCTAAACCTGTACCCAAATTCGCCACCGGGACTATCGCATTTCGAACTTTCAATGGTTTGTAAGCATTGGCATCCTGTATTGCATGTCCAACCTCGTGAGCTGCCACTCCTATCGCTGCAATGCTTGGACTCGAGTAAACGCTCTCGGATAAACGCAACACCTTAGTCCTAGGATCGTAATGATCGGTTAGCGATCCAGATATTCTCTCTATAGGAACGTTTGAAAGCCCGAAACGATCCAATAGCGCTCTCGCGGCTTCGTAGGCCCTTACTCCCTTTCGTGAATATACCTTCGAAAATTGATTGAAGGCACCCTGTACTTTTATTTGTGCCCATATCGCCAAAAGAAGCGCAGGTATCAGAATTATAAAAGTTGGATCGAAAAACAACGGGAAATACATTATCGTTCACCTCCTCCGCGAACCAGTTCCCCCTCACATATTATAATGGAAGATGTCATATACCACACCTCGCTAATTACGCCTGTAAAATTTAGCCATCGTATCCACAACGTATTCTTGCTCCTCAGGCAATAATTCCGGATACATCGGCAAAGATAAACTGTTTTTGCTCAACGCTTCGGCTTGGGGAAAATCTCCCATTTTGTATCCCAAAGAGCTGAATGCCGGTTGCAAATGTAAGGGCAAAGGATAATAAACCCTTGTCCCAACCCCATTTTCTGTAAGATATTTCATCAACTCGTCCCTCTTGTCGCATCTGACCACATATTGATGAAATACGTGATATCCGTCAGTGTCTTCATGGGGACTTTTAACGAACTCTGAAATGCCATATGTATCGAACAATATTCGATATCGCTCCGCTATTATCCTGCGTTGTTTGTTCCACTCGTCAACATGAGGCAACCTGCATCTTAAAATAGCGGCTTGGATTGCATCTAAACGACTGTTCATGCCCAATTCCTCGTGAACATATTCACCGCATAAACCATGAACTCTTAACTTTCTAATCCTGTCTGCAAGGTAATCATCATTGGTAGTTACTAAACCGCCATCACCATATCCGCCCAGATTTTTCGTAGGATAAAAGGAAAAACACCCAAAGGTCCCAATGGTCCCACAATACCTGATATCGTCGTCTATCTTGCGCCATGCTCCAAAGGATTGCGCGCAATCTTCTATTAAATAAATCCTTTTATCGCGCAAAAGGCCCTCAATTTTCTCGACCTGAGCCATATGACCAAACAAATGAACCACTATAACCGCTTTCGTCTTAGGTGTAATATGATCGTATATTTTGTCGATATCTATGTTGTAGGTTACAGGATCGATATCGACAAAGACGGGCCTGGCACCAAGCCTGGAAACCACACTAGCAGTTGCAAAAAAAGTATAGGGCGTCGTAATAACTTCATCACCTTCTCTTATTCCCAAAGCCATAAGAGAAAGCAGCAGGGCATCGGTACCGGAAGCACACCCCAGGGCATTACTTACGCCCAGATAAGAGGCAACTTCTCTTTCAAAACCCTCAACCTCTTCTCCCAATATAAACCTTTGCGATTCTAATACTCTGTTAACAGTATCTTTCAGCTCATCCTTCAACATTTCATAATTTCTTTTTAAATCAAAGGCCGGCACATTCATCATGTATTTATTATCTCCTTCCCAATATGAAATTAAACCATCTTTTTCCCATATGAAAATAAGAAATTTGACGTATTGATCATATGTTCCTCCATATTTTTTTCGGCCTTAGATACATCCCTTTCCCTGATCGCTTCCAATATTTTCTTGTGCTCGGAAAGGCTGGACTCCAGGATTTCATGTATTGGGGAATCGATGATAGCAGTATATATGCTAATCCGCGCTATGCAGTTCTTTATAAAACTTTCTAAGACTTCATTGCCGCTAAGATGAGCTATTATGCGATGAAAGTCTTCATTTACTGCAAGATATTCTTCAAACTCGCCTCTCCGGATCGCCTTTTCTTCTTGCGCGATACCCTCTTCCAACTCTTCCAGGTTTGTGTCATCCATATTCTGTAAGGCAAACCTTATTGCCGTTGTTTCCAAAACACTACGCACTTTAAAGGTATCCTCGACATCCTTTTGAGATGGCGATACCAATCGGGCACCAACGTTCGGAATTATTTCCAACAGGCCTTGGCTTGCCAATCTGCGCAGAGCCTCTCTTACAGGAGTTCTGCTCACACCTAAGGCCACGGCGAGATTAACCTCAGCTAGGCGCTCTCCCGGCTTCATCTGTCTCATCAATATCTTATGAAGCAATTCGTCATACACATAATCCGATGATGTGGTATAAAGTTTTTCTTCTCTCAACATGGTTAATTCCTCCCAATTTGGATCCAAGATATATGAGATTGCATTATACGATAAACTAAATAGAAATGAACATATCGACCGCCCTTTACTGTATAATGCAACCAAAATCCGAGATTTACCGTATTGTATCAGAGTTTTGAAATGTACACAACCCTGTATTTGAATAAGGAGAGCTGAATGTGAGGCTAATAATCTTAATTTTATCTATAGCTGCAACGTTCTTTATCGGTTATGCCGTGGCTGGCATAAGCACCTTTTTATATGGTTCCGGCAGAAGGGATCTGATTTTGATAGGATTATTGGGCGGAATTTCATGCGGCACCCTTGCCTTAATGCTGTGGAAGAAGCTCGTCATTCCAAGAACTACAGAGAATAGAAAGGACAAAAGAAATATCCGATAGCCTTAAAGAGCTGACAGAAAGCCTGACTGCTTCCACATCCTCCCCTTTAACCGAAAACGCAACCCCGGGGACAACTGAAACTCCTTGGGCCGCCGCCTTGAGAGCCGCCTTGCTGCCTTTAAGGCTTGGCAAATTAAGCCATAGGTAAATACCGCCTAAGGGCATCTCAAAAAGGGCTTGAGGCAGCATTTTCCTAAAGCCCTCGCACAACGATCTCATTCGCATGGAGATTTGATTTCGAACAAATTCCAGCGTTTCATACAACCCCCCTTCTTCAAGAAATGTAAGCACGAAATATTGGACCAAAGATGAAACAGAGCCGTAAAAAATCCTTTTTATGTCGAGGCAACTTTTCATCAAATTTTCAGGCAAAAGGAGGTAACTCATTCTGAAACCCGGGAAAAGCACTTGGCTGAAGGATCCCAAATATGCTATCTTTTCGGCATTTTCCATGGCCTTCAAAGCGGGCACGCTCTCCTTGCCGTACCTCAATTCCCCATAGGTATCATCTTCTATTATCAAAAGCGACTTCCTTTTTGCGATTTCCAATATCGAACTTCGCGTCTCTAAAGAAAGCGTGCGCCCCGTAGGATTGTGGAAACTCGGTATCAGATAAAGGACATCGCCCTTGGAGGCATCTTTTAAACTGTAGGCCGGATCGTTCAAAGATATGCAACAAACTTGCATTTTATTCTTCGTGGCCAACTCTACGACAGGAGAGTAGGTTAGTTCTTCTACAAATATATTTCTTACGCCCTGTTCTTTAATCGCTGCGATCAAAATGGCAAGTGCCTCCAATCCGCCAGCAGTAACCAGCACTTCATCGGATCGTGCTGGAATCCCCCTTAAAGCGGCATGCTTAACCAGTGCCCTTCTAAGTTCGGGAACCCCGGCCAAAGGCGCCGGCAAAATCAAATCTTTACCTACATTCAATGACAGGTCTTTCAACATCTTGGACAAAAAACGTGTCGCAATCAGACTTTTATCGGGTAATCCGGAAGCTAGGTCCCATATAACTTTTTCTGAGCACATCACTTTTTCTCTTGATACACCGGCAACATTTTTGCGGCGGACATAACACCCGCTCTTTTTCTTTAACTCGACATAGCCCTCTGCTTCCAGAAGAAGCATGGCTTCATTTACGGTAGTCCTGCTTACGCTCAAATCCCCGGCCAATTGGCGCGTTCCCGGCAGTTTATACCCCTCTGGAAGCGTACCGCTTTCGATCATGCGCTTCAGATGAAACGCTATCTGGTGATAAAGAGGAGTTTTAGACCCGCGCTCCAGAGGTATCTCCAACATAACAACCATCCCCTTGAATAAATCGCCTGTCGATGTCAAACTAATTATGCTTGGACGTCTGAACACTCTTTGACATGACAACATATTATGTTTAATCATGCGATTATCTCAATATATCGCATAAAATATATAGCACCAAGACATGGGAGGAAATATGGACAAATTAAAAAAAATTCACGATGCCCTTATTTTCGACATGGATGGCGTGCTCATTGATGCAACCTTCTCTTATCCAATGGTCATAAGAATGGCTGTACAATGGGGGTGGCGCTACCTGCTCGGCAATGACGTAAATTGTACCGCCTTTTCTTATGGACATTTCTACATCAGCAAGACACATCCGGCCTTTAACGATGACTATGATATTGCATGGATTTTATTGTCCCTTGCAGCTTCAAAGGGAATAAGATCTTTAAAAAAGGCTTTTCCCACCCCAAAACAGTGGGAAGAAATTCTGCAAAATTTCAATGGCGACGACCCTTCGCTACTGCTTTCTGACAATTTTAACAATATCGTTCCCAGATCATCTGTGAGACAGTTGTGCGAGGAGATCTACTTCGGTCGTGAGGAATACATTTCTTTACATAGCAAAGAACCCAAATGGTACAAAGGAAAGGGACTTTGGCGAAGAGAAAGGGCTCTCATCGATGTGCATTGGAAAGATCTTCCCTTGCCCGTCTGCATTTTCACAGGAAGGTCGCGGAAAGAGTGTCTTCTTGGGCTAAAGCTTCTTGGCTGGGAAGACCTTCCAAAGGAGAGGATATTCACTTTAGAGGACGGTATGCCTAAGCCTTCCCCCGAAGGCTTAGAAGTCTTGTCCGCGAGGGTGGGTGCCAAAAATCCGATATTTTTCGGAGATACGAGCAGCGATTTGGAATCGGCTAAAAGATTTGGCAGAGGAAAGTTCGTATATGTCGGCAAAACCCCTAAGGACTTACCTTTGGTCTTTGAAGATGCGCAAAAGGCACTGTCCGAACTGGGGTTTATCGATTAAATCATTGGTCTCCGTCGAAATAGGGCTTTAACTTTTCCCACTCGGGAGAATTCTTGATTTCTTCCGGAGTAACAGTGGCAGTACCCATCTTTTGTACGACCAGCCCGGCTGTCAAAGTAGCAAATTCACAAGCTACACGCCGAGGCAGCCTCAATCCAAGGGCAACGGCTATAGATGCGACTACCGTATCACCAGCCCCGGAAACATCGTAAACCTCCCTTGCACGGGCCGGGAAATGGATCAATTCATCCTTTGCGGCAAGTACCATACCCTGGTCTCCAAGGGTGATGACAACAGCCTCCATGGAAAGACGTTCCCTAAGCAACTGAGCACCCTCCAGAGGAGTGAAATTCCCATCAAAGACACGCCCTAAAAGCATTTCCGCTTCCAATTTATTGGGAGTCATAACAGTCGCTCCTATATACCGTTCTTTATGTTGCGGTTTAGGGTCGACTATAACGGGAATACCCCTTCCTTTGGCCCAATTGATGCACCCACCAGCCACTTTTTCGCTTACAGTACCCTTCGCGTAATCTGAAATGACCAATACATCGGCATCAAGAGTAGACAAAACTTTTAAAATATCTTTCGAAATATCGCATAAACGATCATCAATATAGTTATCCCAATCTACTCGTACAATCTGCTGAGAACGGGCAAGAATCCTCGTCTTACGTATCGTCGGAATGTTTAAAGTTATTGGAGAACATATGGCAACCCTTGTCTTATTCAGCAGAGACTCCAACAGGTCCCAGTAAATATCCTGCCCCTTGGGGGCCACTAAAACAGCATCGAATCCGAAAGCAGCAACGTTATTAGCCACATTAGCCGCTCCACCCGGCCGATAATCCTCCTCGATAACTTCAACTACCGGAACGGGGGCTTCAGGCGACAATCTGCTCGCACGACCAATGATATAATGGTCAAGCATAACATCCCCCACTACGGCAACTTTGCATCGCTTCGCTTTCACGGATACTCCCCTATCCTTCTCGCAATGCTGATCTTTTGGCCTTCCCTAGGGCAGTTTTGGGCAGGTTATCTACAAATTCGATGATCTTTGGGATTTTATAAGAGGCCAAAAGCCGTCTGCAATGGGACCATATATCTCTTTTTGCCGGCTGCTTATCTAATTTAGGCACTATAAAAGCTTTAACGATTTGTCCGCTCATGCTCTGGTTTACTCCAATAACGGCAGCTTCTTTTACTGATGGGTGTTTCAGAAGGATCTCTTCGACTTCTTCCGGAAATACTTTGAAGCCTCCAACCATAATTACATCGCTCTCGCGAGAGTGAAGCCTTATGTAACCATCGTCATCGATCGACACTATATCCCCCGTATTAAACCAACCGTCTTTGAAGAAAGCGCCAGTCAACCCGTCGTCTTCGAAGTAGCCATCCGCTACTGAGGCGCCTCTAATCCAAAGCACGCCCTCATGCCCTTTGGGCAATTCCTTTCCCTCATGATCGCATACTTTGGTTTCCACTATCGGAAGGGCAGGGCCTACAGTGCCAAGTTTTCTCGCAGAATAAGACCTGTTAACGGCTACCACCGGCGATGCTTCCGTCAAACCATACCCCTCCAGCACGCCGATCCCTAAATACTTTTCGAGAATTTCGTCCAAAGCAAAGGGGAACCTATCTCCCCCGGAGATTGCAGCTTTAATACGCCTTGGCAAGCTTTCTCCCTGTGATAGAGCTGACGTTATGAATTGATACATCATTGGTACGCCGACCAATACATTGGTCTCGGAGCTTCTAATCGCTTCCAATACGTTTTTTACGGGCATAAAACTGGACAACATGCATTGAGAAAGGTTTAACAACAGTGGCAATAGACCACATATTGAAAATCCGAGAACGTGAGAATTGGGAAGAGCATTAAGAAGTATATCTCCATCCTTTATGGGTTCTACCTGATCGATGCAACTTATGGCGTTCATATATAAAGATGAGTGACTTAATGGGACGGCTTTCGGCTTACCGCCTGTCCCAGAAGTATAAAATATGACGGCGCCGCCTTCTTGTCCGGGGTATTCCGGTAAAGCTTGAACAGATTCCTTAAAAGGTGCATCGTATAGGGCCAGCCCCCAAGGGATATGCTCACGATTCAGCTCGTCAACCAAATTGGAACGCTCTTTAGACAAAACGACCATAGAAACCTTTGCATGTTTCAAGGCACTTGTAACGGCATTTACCGGCTCGCGATGATTATATGGAACTACAGCACCCCCTAAACGCCATGCTGCCAAAACGTGGGCCCAAAAGGAGGGGCAGTTCGGCATCACTAAACCCAAATGCATACCCGATTTAAATCCACTGCCGTAAAGCTTTTCCGTAACAGCTTCCACCAAACCCCAGAAAGCTCCGCGAGACCACCAAACCCCATTAAACCAAATTGCTCTGTCCCAAGGAAATCTACGGCAGATGGATTCTATCTCTTTATCCAATCTATCCAATCTCATCTTCCCCCATAGAGAGCATGTTAGACAAACAAAAAGCAAGATAGGCTTCCGAACCTGTTGCAAAAGGAAGCAGATCTTCCGGCACATCGTACTTCGGATGATGCAACCAATATTTACCTCCCGTCCCAAACAGAAGAAAACATGACGGAATGACTTGCGTGTAAAAAGCGAAATCTTCGCCGGCCATCAATGGTCTATCCAAAATCTCAAAGTTCTCGTCTCCAAAAGAGTCACGGACAATCCTTAAAACTAAGCTTGTAAGCCCTTCATCGTTTATCACCTGGGGGTAGTTACGATGATATTTAATAGTACCAAGCCCCCTAAAGGTTTTTGCCAATAAAGGAACCACTTCCTCCAGTCTGTTTTGAAGAAAATCGCGAACCTCTACGTTCAATGCCCTCAGAGAGCCCCACAGGTCTATTTGTTCGGGAATAACATTATGCGCTTCTCCTGCTTCCAGGTGCCCAAAGGAGATAACGGCGCTTTCCGTAGGGTCTATTTCCCTACCCACTAACGCCTGAGCAGCGAGTATTACATGGGCAATGATCGTCCAAGGATCTACCGTAAGATGGGGGGCAGCGGCATGGCCACCGACACCTTGAATAGATATGTGAAACCTGTCGGAGAGGGCAGTCATAATTCCAGGCCTCAACAATAATTTGCCGTACCCGTATTTGGGCCAAAAATGAAAACCCAAAGCATAACCAATATTATAGCTGTCCAAAAGACCCGCATCGATCAACCGTTTTGCCCCACCAAGACCTTCTTCGGCCGGTTGAAACACCAACACCACGGATCTGTCGAGCATCTCCCTTCTTTGGGATAAAAGCAGTGCCACTCCCAACAACACCGCCATGTGGGCATCATGACCACAACCGTGCATTACCCCAGGGATACACGAAGCAAATGTAAGATCGGTTTCCTCTTGAAGAGGCAGGGCGTCCATAGGACACCTGATCATTATTGCCCTTCCTTCCCTTTTGCCACTTATTTTTCCTATGACGGCGGTGGTTTCTCCAAAGGCCTGCGTAACTTCAACACCGGGCATGCTTTTGAGGATTTGGAAAACTCTGGAAGATGTTACCCTTTCCTCAAAGGCCAACTCGGGAAAAACGTGAAAACCTCTTCTCCACTCGACCAATTGATCGTAAATATTAGTTGCCTCTTCAAAAAGATCTTCTTTTGTCTTGAGCCTCTCTTGCTTCGATATTCCCACAACCATCACCGTCGTCAACTAAACATTTTTAGCATAATTTCGGGATTGCTCCAAAACTCCGGCTTCACCGCAAAGGCCGAAGCATTTCCATACACCCAACCGTCTTCTATCGGAGCTTGAGAACCCTCTTGCTTTACAGTCCACGTTGGCATGCAGTTAAAACCCTTCACCTCAAGCTTAACCCAGGTAGGCCAATATCCGCTCAAAGATTTCCCGGTGCGTTTTTCGGAAGATATATGATCGATATTGACTTTATGGCATGGGCCTGAGCTCTCTGCATAATAACCCTTGAAAGGGAAAAATGACAAGCCCCTTATCTGATCTCCATTGGGCAGAAAAAAGGATTCTCCGAATATTGGAGATGATCCCCCTTCGATTAAGAGTTTCCCCTTAACGAGAACAGACGAAAAAGCTTTTGCTAAAGAGTGATTTTCAACAAGATCTTTCATAAACACATATCCTACGCCATGGGGAACATATATGAAGTCTAAGTCACTATAATTAGTTATTTCATCATATGGAAGTGATATTACGTCATATCCTAGGGCAACCAGCAACTTTTCGTTATTGTCCCCTCCCAAAGCAAGTGCAGGATGATGCACAACTCCAACCTTTCTCTTATCGGAACGATAGCTTATATCAAACTCCAACATTTCCACGTTCAACTGTGGTGCGCCACGAGCATGAGCCACAATTACCTCCCACTCGATTTGTCTTTCCATCGCAATGAGCCGGGCGGCTGCAGTTTTCAACGACAGCAAGGAACGGTTGCCCGACAATTGGCCAACTATGGACAAAAAATCCGGTTTTTGCTTGAAAATAAAACCCGGTATATAACCCAAAGCCGTCCATGAAAGTTCTCTGCCGACAGATATTTCTAGAAGTTGATACTCCCTAGGGTTTAAGACGGAGGAGAAGGCGACAGCTTTTATCAAATTTGAAATGGAGTTAGGCAATTGCCGCGCAAACTCCAAAACGCGCCTTGCAGTTATGGCAGAGGAACCGCTGGAAAAAAATACGGGAATAATAGGGCATTTCAATTGCTCAGCCACAGACTCCAAAACAGGGTTAACTTTGATTTTCTCCTCGCTACAACTTCCGAGGGGAGCAAAGAGTATATTTAAATGATCTTCCCGTGCCGCTGTGACGAACAGTTGTTTCAAGCGGTGTATATTTTCAAGCAAAAGCGAATCCAATACGGTTGCGCGCTCACCAAAGAGGACATGCAGCAAAGCCGTCATATGCTCGTCGATGCCCACTACGAAGGGTTTTATCTTATAACCTGCCTGTTGCAACGCAATGGCCATAATTACACCTGGAGGGATCAACGATTCATCTCGCTCGTCTGCAAATATAACTCTTGGCATCGAAAAGGTTTTATTGTCACTCATGAATAAAGTTTATCACACTTGCTATGACTGACAAACTCTTCAAAATTAGATGGCGGATTGCAGATCAGAAACGCACTTTAAAAAATACCATGGCCCACGAAATTATTATCTTTAGTGAGCCATGGTATCGACAATTTATTTACAACCCGAGCATCCTGAAGTTGGAAGCATTGCAGACTTAACTATTAATTTCGACCCCCAAATGGAACGCATTACTTGGATGTCTATGGTATCACTTTGAAAGGCCATGCCCTTCGGAACCCACAAATCGACATCTCCATCCTTAACCTCAAAGTAACCTTCGAGATTAGCCGGCTTCCCGCCCTCAACGAGGGCAGCATAATAGGAAGATCAACCCCCTCCCATTCTTTTCACCGTAATGTATCCTTCATTGCCCGACTCTTTTAGCTTTTTGCGAGCATCTTCAGATATAGAAACACCCAATTTAACTATATTTTCCATTAAATTTCACCTCCAACAAGTATCTCATGCAATTTAAAGCTATTATAGCATACCTATTATGGTATCCAAGGATAAATCAAAAAGATTTATCACACCTGCCAGATCTGCCGGTAATGGAGCACAAAATTTTTTGCCCGCCAAATAACTCAAATCATTCCCAAAAATTTCCAGAGAGTAGGCGTGCAGCATTGGCCTTCCTGCTTCTTTGCCGCCGCCGTCGCCGTACTTGACATCGCCAACGATAGGATGCCCGATGTACGATAGATGAACCCTAAGTTGATGGGGCCTTCCGGTAATAGGCTCCAATGCCACCAAAGAGGCATGATTTCCTGCCGACAAAGACATGTATCGCGTGGCAGACCTCTTGCCTTCCCTTTTGTTTACTACCGTCTTGAGGAAACGTTCGTCCCTTTCAAGAGGAGCTTCTATTACGCCTTCTCCGGATAGACGCCCCCTTACAACGGCCAAATATTTCTTGGCAACCCTTCTGTTTCTGAACATAGCTGTCAGTGCTCTTAAAGAACGAGGGTTTAAGGCGAGGGCCATTACCCCGGATATATTACGGTCTAGCCTGTGTGCCGGGGTCGGAATAAAACCTCCCTTAGTTTTATTGATCAAATTGAGTGCTCTGTTAACGACCGAGTCATCCTCTTTGGATGCCGGTTGGCTTAAAAGCCCTGCAGGCTTATTTATTATCAAAACATTTTCATCCATAAATATAACTTCCAAAGGTTTATCCGCTACATTTAGCGAGGGCTTTAGTTTCGCAGGATCTTCAAAGGGTACGCTGATTTCGTCTCCCCTGTATAAGCGATAGGAGGGGTCTGTTTTTTCTCCGTTAACAGTGACCTTTCCTTTTCTGATAGCGCGCATAATGGCACCCAGGGGTACCTGACTATATTTCTTTCGCAGGAATCTATCCAGCCTGACGCAATCGTAATCTTCATCTATCTTCCATATTTTCGCCATCGCACGTACCTTTTCTGACGGCAACGATTCCTATATTTCTTGCACAGTCCATATATACATCAAAGAATCCTTTGTATATTTTGATCCCCAGATCTTGCATCTTCTCGCAACATGCCGATTCGAACCACTCCTCACTGAAGACATTACCCTTCTCCCCTGCGAAGACCGGCATATAGAGGACGTTATCTATTTCCAGATCGGAATAAAAATGGGTACCATAGGAAAGTTCGGGCATAAATCCCAACACGGGAATTCCAACCTCTACGATGCACTTACAGTTGGTTAATTCGCTATATTGAACAGGGACTCCTAAGGCAGGATTGCTGGATCCAACTCTACCGGGTGCCACCAAAATATAGGAATTAGGATACAACTTCTTGTTGATCTCTCCTATGGCTCTCGCAATTTCATGTTTATTAGCCGCCGTCACGTATATTTTATGATCAACATATACTAGATATGGCACGTTCTCAAGCTGTCCGTCGGTGACCATTCTATCCGCCTTGAGAATCACAAGCTTACCCTCCAGGTCCCTTTCATCAAATTTAGACTCACAGCAACCCGTCCAAAGAGGCCTGGCCTGCAGCAACTCCAATTTCCTTTCGCTAGGTTCGTAGGCAAACTCTATATCCACAGGGGCACCCATGGAATCTTCCAAATGCTTAAGAAGTTTTTGCATTCTTGCAAAGAAGTCAGGGTTGTGTCTCGCAAACCTTTCAAAGGTAATGCAAACCTTGCTGTCATCCTCCTGTTGCCTGAAATAAGACAAATCGAGGTTTTCCCAATAACCGTTACCGTCATCTTCACGATATACCTGGGCATACTCTCCAAGCTCTCTTCCGTAATGCGTCAACAAATAATCTAATATTCCCTTGTCGTTTATGTTGTAAGTTACTATATCTCCTCTATCTCCGTCGATCATTTGAAAGCTCTCCTGGGAATGTCTCATTACATTGTAAGGATGATTACCCTCCGGCCTAAGATTTGGATTGGAAAGCGAAAAAATTCTAGCGTAACCACGCCTAGTGCTCATTGTTCCAAGGCCAAATACCAGCCGCAATAAACCATCTTCTACGTTCAGGCGAGTGCACCACCTTCTCAAGTTTAATGAATATCCGACTCCTGCCGTAGTTGGGAAATAATAGCGACCCTTCCATTTACCTGAGGCTCGCATGACGATTATTCCCATTTTGTCATCGCCCAATTTGTGTTTGTTGCGGTATTCCACAGCCGTTGGGAAAAAGGTCCTGGCGTATATTCGCTTTATTTCGTTCTCGATCGCCAAAACTCGTTCGTTTAAGTCTCCGCTGGCGTGCAGTAGCCGTGATCTGTATTTTCCGGCGAAGGAATATTTGAGCGAATCTTCCAGCATGGACGATGAACGTACCGCGATGGGGGAATCGATACATTCAAGAAATGAAGCTATACGTTCCCTTACATAACTGGGCAATTCAGCGTCAAGAAACCTTCGCTCTATTCTTTCGGGCTCACCGTCCAAGACGTTGTCCAAATCATCTATTTGGCTTAAAAATTTATCGAAGGCCTCGATGCTTATAAAAATAGATTCCGGCATCTCCGTAGAAACAAGTTCATCGACACCACTTTCGAGAAGGGATTTCATTCCAAAAAGAAGGGACCTTCCCTTTCCGCCGATATGACCGGCTCCCACGATCGAGCTTGCAAAACGATCATCGTTACATGGGTCCCAAGAAAAATAGCTTGCCAATTTATCCTCTCGCACTCTGCCAGAAACTTCAGAACCCACAACCTAAACCTCCTTTAGGTCTCGTCGACAATGACTCCTATTTCTCTTTCTCCATTTAAATACACTCCGAAATTTCCTTCATAGATCCTTACGGCTTCATGTTCGCCCATAAAGAAGGGTGTCTTCTCAAACCACTGCTCGTTGCAAATATTGCCATGCTCTCCGCAAAAAACGGGTAAATATAGTATCTTGTCTGTGTCGAGGTCAAGGAAGAAGTGAGATCCATAGGACAATTCAGGCACAACTCCGGCACTGGGGACACTTACCTCCACTATGCAGCCGCATCCCGATATCTCTCCGTATGATACGGGTACTCCAAGCAAAGGATTTGTACTGCCCCATCTTCCGGGGCCTACCAATATGTACCTTTTTCCCAAAAGCTTTTCGTTTGCCTTCCCTACGGCTCGCGCAATCTGAACGAATTCCCTCGTATCCATATATAGCTTGGGGTCGACATAGACGAGATGGCGAACACCCCTCAACTTTCCGTTGGAAATCATTCTGTTTCCTCGCAATACCATCCGCTCGGACGGTATTTGGGGAATCTCCACATCACCCCACTCTTCAAAAGTAGCAAGAGGCCTCATTTGCACTAAAGCAAGCCGATCATCTTCGGTCTCGTACGTAAATTCCAAATCCACAGCAAGTCCCGCTTTTTCCTCCATCAGCCTCAACAGGGAACGTATTTTTTCAAAAAATGTGGAGAATCTGCGAGGAAAGTTGGAGAAAGTCATAACAGGCCACATTTTTTGAATATCAGAAACAATACCGCCGTGTAGCATATAAAACATCTCTCCGTCGCTCAATTCCAAAAAGGAAGAGGCATTTTTGTGGTGAGTAATTATGTGGTCTAAGGCCATATCTATTCTGTTGCTTAAAAAGAAACCTCTTTTTAAATCGATATAATCGAATTCGTCTTGAGCATGAGCGATGATATCGCTGGCCCTGTTGCCCTCGACTCTAAGCCCCGGCAGGCTTAAGTAAAAAACCTTGGCATTAGCCCTTGCGACGGCCCTGGTACCAAGGCCAAAACACAGTCGCAACAAGCCCTCCTCTCTTTTTACTCTAGGACTTGGGCGACGATATACCTTTGAGAAGGCTACTCCGGCCAACTCGGGGTAATATAATTGGCCTCGCTCTCTGCCTACAATTGGCTGTATTATTATGGCCATCCTTTCCTGCGCCAGTTTAATACCGTGTCTTCTGCGATACTCCTTGGCAGATGGGTTGAAAGTGGATGCGTAAACTAATTTTATTGCCCTTTCAAACCTGTGAAGTCTGTACTCCAGATCTCCGCTATTTCCAAAAAACCTCGTCGAGTATTTGCCGGCAAAGGAAAAGGCAAGATCGTCTTCCAGAACTGACGAAGACCTGACTGCCACTGGAGTGTCGATATCAAGCAAAATGTTAACAAGGGTATGGCGCAAACTCTCAGAAAAATTGGCCGCTTCAAAAGCCCTCTCAATCTCCTCAAAATTTTCGGCACCCCTGACGATGGGCTCTAAATTATTGCGCACCATGAAGTCATTAAATACCTCTGTGGTAAGTACATAGGACACCCTGGGAAAATCTATACACTTCCCCAAAGGGTTGGTCTGAAGGGCTTCCGCAGCAAAAGCTACTCCCTTTGCCTTGCCCCCTATCTCGCCTTCCCCTATGGACCATTTTTTTGATCGATAGAAGGATGCGCCTTCATAATGTGCATACGGTGCGCTTGCCATTGACATTCACCAACTCCCGCTCACAAAGAGATTTAGGCGCCGTACTTTGACAGCCTCAACCCGTGAGCTAACATTAAACCCATGAGATGATGGGCGGACATAATTCCCAGCGCTCCCTTGGCACACTCCCTTTCACCAAAGCCGGAGCAATTGCCGTGACGAACGTACGGACTAACCAACAAAACAGGCACCGGATGCCAGGAATGGCTTTTTAATTGGCTTGGGGTGCTATGATCTCCGGTTACTACTAAGACATCGGGCTTAAGCTCCAATACCTTTGGTATCAAGGAATCAAGTTTTTCCAAAACTTCCTTTTTAGCCTCATAATTACCATCTTCGCCGTAGCTGTCGCTATACTTTACGTGGACGTAAAAGAAATCGTATTTGTCCCATTGAGAGGAAAGGGCTTCGAAAGGTCCCTCTAATCCTCTGTCAGCCTCAACCACTTCCATGCCAACCAGACGGGCAATGCCTTTATACATGGGATAGGTGGCGATTGCAACGGGATTTATCTTATAGAGCTGAGATAAAGAAGGCATATGGGGAGCTTGTGAAAAACCTCTCAACAAACAACCGTTGGCCTGTTCTTCCTCCGCCAGCAACTCTCTAACCCTCTTTATAAATTCGTTCGCTACGCTCGCCATAAGATTTCCCCTTGAAGATGAGGGTTCTGCCCACCTCATAGGAAGACCATTCTTCTGGGGGTCAGCGTCCTCGACTTCCTCCGACAGGCCATCACCGGAGAATACAGCCACGAATCTATGTTCTTCCCCAGGGTAAAGTTTTACTTTTACTCCCTTTATTTCCTCTATATTTTTCGAAAGAAAGGCTATTAGCTCCCTGTTTTTTTCCGTGGATATACGACCGGCCCTTCTGTCGACTATGACATCGTCGGGGCCCCAGGTCGCGAAGTTCCCCCTCACGCATACATCCTGTGGTGCTACTTGAGCCCCTACGCCCAAAGCTTCGAGGATTCCTCTTCCAATGCGAAAGTCCAAGGGATCATAGCCGAATAAGGCCAAATGTCCAGGACCGCTGCCCGGAGTAATTCCCAGTTCTACCATCTGCAGCAATCCGACTTCGCCTTTAGAGGCCAACTTATCAAGGTTAGGAGTCGAGGCGGCCTCTAACTCCGTTTTGCCGTTCTCCCCCGGCAAACCGCCTAGCCCGTCTATCACCAGTAATAATAGTTTTGTTTGGTTTTCCAGCACTAACTCGCTCAACAGATCTATTCTTTTCATGTGCCAAAGCCACCTCCTGCAATTTTCGTATCCTATGTTTGTTTATGATATTTTACACCAATTTTATTATTCATGACGGTGCGAGCAGCAAAAACTCTTTGAGCAGTCACTAGATTGCATGCTATAATATAACTATGTTTTGTGGCAGGACTAACAAAAGTAGGAGGCGAGAGATAATGAGCGTTTGGGAAAAGCTGTACAGCGAAAAGGTAAGCACTTTGAGGCCTTCGCCGATAAGGGAAATGCTGCACGTGATAAGGCAACCGGGAATGATCTCTTTTGCAGGCGGTAATCCCGACCCCCAAAGCTTTCCGGTGGACTTGTTCTATGAGTCTGCCAGTATTTTAAAAGAACAAGGAAAAGACGTGCTCCAATACGGAACCACTGAGGGATATCCTCCACTCAAAAGCTTTCTCTGTTCGTGGCTTAAACCCAGAATGGGCAGGGCCATCACGGAAGATGAACTTTTAATAACGACGGGATCCACTCAAGTGGTAGATCTCCTTTGTTGGGCAATTTTGGACAAGGGCGACTTGATCATAACGGAAGAGCCCACCTTCGTAGGGACTGCACTGACCATGCACAATCATGGCGCTCAATTTCTAACCATACCATGTGACGCCGATGGAATGCTTGTGGATCAGCTACCCGAAAAGATAGAAAAAGCCCTATCTCAGGGCAAGCGGATAAAGTTTATCTACACAATACCTAACTTCCACAACCCCCTTGGTTGCACTATGTCCTTAGAAAGAAGGAAGAAACTGGTCGAAATAGCCAACAGATACGGGATTGCCATTCTCGAAGACGACCCTTATGCATACATACGCTTTGAGGGCGAAGACCTGCCCACGCTCTTTTCATTAGATCAGTCCGGCCTTGTAGTCCATGCCTGCACTTTTTCCAAGATCCTGGCTCCCGGAACGCGCGTTGCTTGGGCTGTAGGCAACAAGGAAATAATAAGAAAAATGGCGATCTTCAAACAAGGCATCGATTTATGCTCAAGTGTAGTAGCCCAAGCGTTGGTATATGAATATTGCAGAAAGGGACACCTCGACAGCTACTTACCCAATATCGTTGATCATTATCGCAAGAAAAGAGACAACATGGAGGAATGCCTCAAAAAATACCTCCCCCTGGAAGAAGTTACCTGGGTAAAGCCAATGGGAGGGTTTTTTTACTGGCTTGAGATGAAAAATTTAAAGACGGCCGATCTTTATGAGAAGGCCTTGCAAAAAAAGGTAGCTTTTGTTCCTGGCGAATCCTTTTACCCAAATCAAAACGGCGGCAAAAACTGCTTCAGAATGTGCTTCACCTTCGCTTCCCCAAGCGACATGGACGAAGGCATCAAACGTCTAGGAGAGGCTATGAAAGAGCTTTTGAAGTCCTAGCGAAAAACAACTGCCCTCTTCTTTCTGTTCCAAGAAAGAAGAGGTATAATCATATGATCTTTTGGACAAGGGAAAGAATAATTTGTGTTGGAAAAAAGTTTTTTAAACTTAGATGACACTATCGCATCTATATCTACAGCTTGGGGTGAGGCCGGAATAGCCATAGTAAGGCTTTCCGGTCCCCAAGCTCTTGATATTGCAGAAAAAGCATTTAGAGGAATCAAACCCCTTAAAGACACGCCCCCCAGATATATGCGAAACGGATTCTTACTCGACGAAAGGGGTGCCCCAATAGATGAGGTGTTGGGAGTTTGGTTTCGCGCGCCAAAAAGCTATACGGGCGAAGATGTGGTAGAGATCCACTGCCATGGCGGCTTGCTTGTCGCCTCAAAATGTCTCGAGCTTCTGATCGCTCATGGTGCCCGCCTTGCTGAGCCAGGAGAATTTACACAGAGGGCTTTTCTGAACGGAAGAATAGATTTAACCCAGGCCGAAGCAGTACTTGGTGTGATAAGAGCCAAAAGTGACGAAGCGCTCCTTTCTGCTGCAAGAACCTTGCGTGGGGAGCTGTCCGCCAGGGTCAATGGTATATACGATTCCCTGCTCAATATTTCTGCAACTTTAGAGGCTAACCTCGATTTTCCCGAGGAAGATATACCATATCTATCTCAAGATGATCTCTTCCAAAGTTTGAATGCAATAGCTTTAAATCTCCAAGATGTGATATATCGCTGCAAAGTTGGCAAAGCACTCAGAGAGGGAATAAAGGTAGCGATAGTCGGCCGCCCGAATGTGGGGAAATCTTCCATATTTAACGCCCTTTTAGAGGAAACGCGTGCTATTGTAACTCCTATACCAGGCACTACAAGAGACATCATAGAAGGAAGCATAGTGCACAAAGGAATTCCCATCATATTTATGGATACAGCAGGCTTGAGGGCAACGGATGACCTAGTGGAAACAATTGGCGTAAGCATGGCTCAAAAGGCTTTAAGAGAGGCCGACTTGAGGCTATGGATAATAGATGGAAGCGAGCAACTCACCAAAGAAGAGATCGACATGGCGATGGAGCTTAAAAATCACTCCCACATCGTGACGATCAATAAAGCCGATATCCCCCAAGTAATTTCACTTGAAGACGTTAAGCAAATGCTTCCAGAAAGCGAAATCATGGTCCTCTCCTCTTATGACAAAGAAGCCATAGGGGAATTAAAGGAACGAATTGTCAAGAAACTGTTCAAAGATTCGGCAATAAACGAGGGTTTCAATGCAACGGCAAGGCAAATAGAGACCTTGAAAAGCGTGTTGTCCTGTGTTGAAAATTCCATATCCTCCCTAGCATCCGGAGAGCCGCAAGATCTCGTCGCCTCCAATTTGCTCGAGGCGAGATACCATATTGACAGATTATTGGGACGTAATTTCGACGAAGACCTGATTCATTTGATTTTTAGCCAGTTTTGCGTGGGGAAATAATTAATACAAAGGTCATTAAGAAACGCCTTTCGTCGCTCAAAAATCCCCTCTTCGGTGATCGAATAAAATTATCGATTCACTGCCTCGATAAACTACCAGCGTGTGACGAGATCTCTTATAAGGCCGCGATGAATAGCGTCCAGGAAATACAAAAAAATCCCCGATACCACCAAATCTGCCGTCGTGCCTGGATTTCTTTTATTTCCTTTTTTCCGGAGGAAGTTATCGAAATTATGAATAGATTTTCTTCCTCTTTCGGTCATAACCCCTCCCCTCTCCAAAACCTCGAAGGCCTTTCCGGAAATCTCTACCGCTTCCTCCCATCCCAGCTTGCGGAATATCAAAGTATCGGGAACCTTGGAAAGGATTGTCAAAAAGGCTTGCACAGCTGCATCTCGCAATCTCAACCCCCTCTCCAGCGCGTCTGCAAAGGATGGCAAGGAGAGCTCGAAGGTAATGGAAAAATCGGTCACGTATTCCCTTGCGATAGAATCTCTATCCGAAGCAGCAGCCATTGCTTCTCTCAAAGTGATTCCCTGAGGCATCTCATTTACGTCATATAGGTCCACCCGACCCATACCGCCTGCGCCCGACATCCTTATGGCTTCATATGTCTTGACGGCGTCGCTTTCGCTTAGACTGCCAAGAACACCTCTTAAGGAATTGCGAATAGCTTCGGTATCAGAATCGTTATCGCAACATAGGGCAGCCTTAGAAAGGGGAGCCAATAGCAATATAATGCCTAAATTCACATTTGCAGAGGTGAGCTTTGCTCTTGCTTTAATGCTTTCCAAAACGATTTCTCCCACGGACAATCTGTCAAGCTCTTGAAAGGCCGAACCCAATGCGACAGCCCCTGCAAAAAAATCAAAGGGGTTAGTGTCGTGAAAAGATCTGTTTATATGAACGTTGCCAGGTTTCTTTGAGCATACTTCAACGATTGAAGCTAATTGAGCGGCCCAGAGAATCTCGTCTATAGCATACATCATGTTTAATCACTCTATCACAACATAGCATCGACAATGGTCGATGCTATGTCCGATTGCGCAACCTGCTGGAGCCCTCTCCAACCTGGTATTCCGTTAACCTCCAATAAGTAAAGCTCTCCTTCTTTGGAGGGCAAAATATCAACTCCTGCATAAAATGCTCCAACGGCCTCGACAGCGCGTAGGCTTAAATCGACTATACTGGTGTCCGGATCCAAAGGGCTAACCTCTGCTCCTAGGGCCACATTGCACCTCCAATCAGATGAGTGCCTCTTCATCGCCGCTATAACACGCCCATTTACCACGAAGACCCTTATATCACTACCTTCGTGGGGAATGAACCTTTGAAGATAGTATACATATCTACATTGATATAATGCCATAAATACTCTATGAGCAGTCTCGGGATCCGTCACCCTTATCATACCCCTGCCTTCCGAACCAAAGAGAGGCTTAACCACTACATCACATCCCAGTTCCTTAAAGGCAGCCATGGCATCTTCATATCTTTCAGTAATGTAAGTCTCCGGAACTTTCAATCCTGCCCGGGAGAGCAAGGCTGTAGTATACATCTTGTCCACAGTCCTCTCCAAAGCCCGAGGGGAATTTACAATCTCTACGTCCTTAACTTCCTCCAGCACATGAAGCAAGTCGACCCTAAATATCACCTGCTCCAACGAACCTCCAGGCAAGGAACGTACTAAAACCACATCTCCAATATCTGTCCCAACGCCCGGACAAGGTGTATCGCCCTTTATAAAAGCCTTCATTTCTTTGGCGCGAAGAACGTTAACGACAACACCTCTTTTTTGAAATGCCCTTATCAGTGCCTCAACGTGCCAGGCGTTATCCGATCCCAATATCGTTACCTTCATTGTTCAAACCATTCGCGCCTCAGAAGCTCGAGGTTTTCTCTTCCGAAGTTCTGCCAACGCCCTGTAGCAATATTGTTTATTGATACGCTTGCCGGACTGAAAAGCATGGGGTCGACATGGTAAAAGTCGTAATTATATCTTTTAAAAAGCTCCGAAAAAGGTAAACCGTAATCTTTAGAAGATGCGGAAGGCAGTTTTTCGGCGATGGAATCGATTGCAGAATCTTTGTCGCAGAGCGTAAACCACACCTTGCCACCATATAATACCGCATCATTAGTCCAACCCATAGCAGTCATAAAATCTCCTGGTGTCGGGGGAATGGGGCAAATTCCGTAACCGTGGATGAGCATCGTCGTATCGTAACCTAGTTCGAATAGTTTATGAACCCCTGTTTCAACTACTCTCGATACGATCTGAACGGCTCCTGCCAAGGAATTGCTGGGTGCCACCAAAACGTACAGATCCCTCGGATCGACTTCGCATTTTCTTGATATCGAATCCAATAAGCTTTCAGGGGGAAGTATAGATGATTCGATCGCTAGCACGGCAACGGGCGAAGTTTCTTTGTATTCAAGCACAGAATACAAGGGCTCGTTGCAGTAAAGCGACCTGGCGGGGCCGGAACCCAGTGCGAAAAAATCTCCCTCTTTCAGGGCCCAACCAGCATATTGCGAAGCAAGGCAGGCAACTGCAGGATTTGCAACCTGCACTGTAACGCTAGGGATTGATAATTCAGGATAGACCCCGAAACTTACCTCTCCAAAGCCTCCCATGCATGCCTCTGCGAAAAGTCTGCCTGCCTCATAAGAACCATTCGAACCTATGCCAACGTCTAAAACTGTCGATCCTGCCTTTGTCTTAATAACGGATATGCCCAATTCATGAGATTTTTCGATCATTTCGCTTACGCGTTCATACGCTCCCTCATTAAGAGTTTTCAAGAGTCAAAATCTCCCCCTTCCCCAGCGAAGACATATCTCCAACATACCTTCTGTAAAGACCGTTAAAAATTTCATCGTTCATGGGAAAACCGCAATCCCTTAAATACTTAAAATAAAGCTTCAGGTATGTGGGCGAATAAAGGCAACTATAGCCAAACGTTGAAAGCACTCTATCGGTTCCTCCTATCGATACTATGCTCCCCCTCTTCATGCCACCGCCTGAGTTGAGCCCCAATTTTCCAAATACGACGATCGTACCTGCTATCATGTTGGCTCCAGCAAAATCTCCGGCATCTCCCGTCACTGCTATGAGGCCTCTCCTCATCCCCTCTCCAACCCTGTTTCCGACAGAGCCGAAGACCATGATCATACCGCCTCTCATGCCCTTGCTGTTTCCCGGAAGAGGAGAGCCTAGCATGGCCTTCGCATTGCCCTTTACGATTACCGTCCCGCCCGACATCTCACAACAGCACCGTGGCTCTAAATTACCATTAACGACAATCGTTCCGCCTTTCATGCGTTGGCCCAAGTGCATGCCTGCATCTCCCTTGACCATGATTCGTCCCTGAGACATGTTTTCGCCTATTCGCTTTACGCGTTTTAGGTCTCCTTCGAATATCAAAGCCTCGTCTCCGTCGCACTTGATATCAAAGACATCCCCAAGTTCAACTGTTTGCTTTCCAATTTGCACCTTTAATTGGCCAATCTCCCTTGCACCCAGGCTCAACACCGTATCAGGTAAAATTCCGTCGACTTCGACAGGAACTTTACCGATTTCTTTCAAGGTTAAGGTAACGCCCCTTTCATTCACCGAATAGATTTTCCCCAAGGTGCATAGGGCACAACCTCTCATAAATTTCACCCCGGCCTTCGGTCTTAAATTACTGCAACCTATCCCCTCAAAAAGCAGGGACCAATTAACTACCGAATCCTCCGATATTAACTTATTGCGATTCCCACCAGAATTGCCTGGCAATTTCCTTGAGCAGTTGCCCTGAAATACGATCATCCTAATATGCTAAGCCTAAAATATATAAATACAGGTCTTTTATCGATATTTTTTGAATATACCTTAATATTTTTATGATATATTATCAAATCATATATTTTTTAAAATATCGAGCAAATAAAATTTGTACTGCCCAAGACTTCCGCCGTAGTTTCCTGCTGTTACCGAGACTACATCAGCGGCACATACGGCCAGGAGGCCGTAGCCCATCGCATCTCTTACAGACTTTTCATCCAAACCGTCTATGACTATTTCATAAACGGCATTCACTTCCTCTGACAACGAAGTCTTTACTTGCCTTTTCAGGGTGGGACAAAAAGAAACATTTGTGGAAGCGTTCAAAAAAGGGTATGTAGAGCCAACTTTACTACCGCTTCGGACGATACCGCCGGGAAAGGGAAGAATTATCCCTAGCACTTTCTTCATGGACTTTACGGCCCTTTGGGCAGCTTCGAGACAAGAGGTAACGTCTTTAGCCAAAATCAACAAGTTTCCGCCACCCACGCCTTTCTTCACGCAAAACTTTTGCTCGACCAAAAACTCCCCATCCATTACGGGAATCCTCCAAAATCTCCTCTTGTCGAGAAATTTGCTCGATTGATAAGAATCCCCAAAATATCTGAGTTTTCCGCCAACGTCTATCTGCTCTCCCTCATCAAGTCCGTTGTAGCAGGCCGTAGTGGGACAGGTCATTATGGATTGGCCTATTCTAGAGATGAGCTGAGACTCCAAAGCTGACTTGGAAACGCCAAAGATCAAAATGCTTGTTCCGGGACGGCCGTCCGGCGTCTGAGTACTATTCAACTCCCCCTCTATTCCCGCCTCACAGCCACAACCAATGACGGATGTAGCAAATCCTGTGGCAGACACCGCTGCCGTCATGGCCCATTCAGGGGTATCTGCCGTAACTACGAGGCGGCTTCCCCACATTGAAAATGCCTCTGCGTAAGTATCTTCGACATTAACTCCATTATAAATCATTACATCGATCCCCTCTCACTTCCACGCTTGCCCCTTCCTGCGCACAGGAAGTAACAAATATCAACGAGCCATCTCCAAATGTGTCTTTAAGCTTCGCGCAAATAACTCGTGCAGTCCCATGATCTTGCGTTATGCCGTAAACGGTTGGCCCCCATGAACTTTGCCCGATGCCTACAGCTCCTTCTTTTTTCATACAAAGCGCCATGTCCTCAGACAGTTGTGAGTTGAAATTCCCCCCTTGTGCCTTAGAAAAACAACGGCCAACCAAATCCTGTATTCCTGTAACAGCTTCACCAAAACCACAGATTTCTTTTTCTACAATGGAAGGCAACAGTTTCATCAATGTAATTCGACATATATTTGAAGACAACTCCTCGTGTATGCTTAGGGATCGAAATTTTTCGTCCTCTTCAGCACCGCTTATTCCTTCAAGAAACAAAGGTATTGCAACGACAAAGGCCCACTCTCGCGGAAGCAGGCTGTGAAAGAGCAAAGGAGGAAAACCTGTTCCGTCCCACCTTTTGTGCCCCCCATCCAAGACAAACCCTCCTCTTTCAAACGTTACAGTACCGACACTTGACCTTTTGCTTCTTCCCATTATGCCTGCCAAATCCTTCACCGATACGTCTATCCCGAAGAGGGCAGAAAGGGCCCTGCCTACTGCTAAGGCCAATCGCGTTCCCGATCCCAGCCCGACGTGGGAGGGTATGGAGGAAATGATTTTTATGGCAACACCTCCTTGAATGCCGAAGAAAGACAAAAACTTCTCTGCGTACTGCAATGCCCTTTCAGCATCCGGTCCCTCTCCTGTCAAAATGTCGTTCAAGGAGACATCCAGCACTACCTTTGGCTCATTTATGCCCACGCCTATGCCGCCGAAAATTCTTCCAAGGTTCCCATTTAAATCAAGAAAACCAAAATGCAGTCTAGCGCCTGTCTCGACGTGAACAGCCCTCAACTAAATACCCCCTTAAGATAATTATCTATGACGGCAAGCGCTTCCCTTTCCCGCTCTCCTCCAGTCTTTTCTACTATGATCTTCGCCTCGGATATGCACCTATCAAAAAAACTCTTTTTGTAAAATTGATATCTTGTTGCTGCTATCAAAAGTTCCATAATTGAACATTTAGCTCTATTATAGCCCTTAAAGGGACGCCCTATTCCATAATAAAGAACAGAACAGAGGAAGCTTCCTCTATCTGCCTCTCCGCTCACTTCGCAGGCATCAAATTCAATCCAGGAACAAACATCTACATATACAAATCCGGCTATTTTTTGAGCTTGTCGACATTGAAGATCAGGATCATCCAGGGCGCTAAGGCAAAAGGATAAAATGTCATCTGTCATATTGGCTACAAAGTAGCCAAATCTCAATAGATTTCTGTATGTATGGCTGGATTTATAGGGGTACAAAAAATATCGGCCTTCACTTTCCCTTAAGCCCATAGGTGCCCAATTGGGAGATCCGTCGGCATTCAAGGTGGAAACTATAACTTCATAAATCATCGTCTGACAAATAACCCCAGTCCAAGGGGCGCTCCTGCATATATTTTTTGCCCAATTTCGCGGCCAAAGAAGCTTTTTCGAGCTCTCTCCCTAAATAAAAGGCATGACCCGGATCGTTAACACCAATGGATTGAAAAAGCATATTAATATCTTTGCCCTTCAAAAATATCGAATTGTTGAAGATATATATATACTCATTTGCTACAAAAATACGGAAGTTTTTATCCGTTACTTTTTTATGAATGTCGATTATCTCCTCTTCGCTATAGACCTCGAAAGGAATATCCTTGGCTGTCACTAATCCCAGGTTAAAACCCTTGGGCAACACCCCCGATTCCCTTGCACTTTCGTGCATTAAGCTTGCCAGGTATGTTTCCCTTACTGCACCCCTAGCCCAACTTGTCACTTCAGTTGTCAAGACATAATTGATCTCGAGCTCCGCACAAATACCCAAAAGAATGGCATTTATTCCGGTAGAGTCTGCTTCCGTAAGTTCTGTCAGATTTCCGATCCCCATAAGCATCTCATCATCAGGGAAGCGCCTTCTGTATTCCACGTAGCGTCCGATCGACTCGGAAAGGCCAAAGGGAAGGGGGTCAAGAATGGGATCAACCAGATATTTCTTGCCTCTATCCCTTAATCTGGCCACGTTTCTTTCCAATGAATTAAGGTTTTTGTCTTCAAAATCGGGTATTACAACCACCGGACATGACAGCCTGAAGGCAAGATCTATGTTAAAACTGTTGACACTCAAATAAAGGTCGATGCCGAATTTATCAGCTTCTAGGGCTGTCTTTTCGTCAAATGTGTCGAGGCTAACGCATAAGTTCAACTCCTTTAAAACCGACACAATGTCGCCAATGTTGGAGATAGACCCCTTATTTGGTCCGCCAATGTCAATTATCGTTGCTCCCTTGGCTTTGTAATCAAGTGCTTTATTGACAATTTCGTTTAACGTCATCTTATGGGCATCAACTATCTCGGCCAATATCCTTATATTGGGCTTTGTCTTTTTCAAATGCGTCGAAAAACCGAAAAAGCTGGGGAGGTCTTTTAGGTCCTTAGGACCCTTCTTGACTTCCACGCCCAACGCTTCGGCAAGCACCTTCTCATCGCCCTGACACAGGCCAGGCAAAATGACGACATCCGCATCCCCTACGCTCCTCAACTGCGACATAACCCAGGTAACGTTCATAAGAGCCGCAACGGAGATAGGTAAAACGGACACTTCATAAGAAAAAGGAGGGTCCATATTCTTCAGAATATTAAGCAAGGCGTTATGGGCTAACCTGCCAGTTACAAATAAAATCTTAGACAATCTTCCAACTCCCTGAGATCATTTGCTACCCCTACACCCGGAAAAGTCTTCAGAGTCCGGAGGTGTTGCAAATCGACGGGCCTGGGGTACACCATAATTTTTCTTCCCGTTGGCGTAAGAGACTCTATCTTTGGAGATACGTCGCTTGGTAAAACAAATATCGGAACTTTTGATTTTCCAGCCTGGGAAAATAGATTTGACGGAAGGGAATCGGCTATCCCTAAAGCGCACTTAGCCACTGTATTCGAGGTCGCAGGCGCTATGACCAAAAGATCGTATCTTCCGGCAGCAAATGCTCCACAGGATGGCGAGCTCGATTTGTAGTCTTTTACTATGTTGATGTCCCTACGTTCTAAGAAATCGCCGTATTTGTACATCTTTATTACTTCAATGCCGGCGCTTGATAAAAAAAGGTCTATTTTGTCTTTGTTTTTTTCGACAATTTCCAAACATTCTTTTAGAAAATGTCCTGCCCCGGTAACAACCCATGCGACTTTCATAGCTTCAACCACTCTTCCATAGTAACACTTGAACATAAGATATCATCTTTTAAGCGTATTTCACCTCTTATATCGCCCAGTAATCCGCTTCTTTCCGCAAAGGCATTATGTTGATGGATGCTTTCCAAGCTCTCCTCTCTAGCCAATACAAAAGTATCATCGGGAAGATCGGGGTAAACTTCCACCAAATTCAACAGCATATGCCTAACAACGTCCTCAGCAAACCTGGCATTTTGATGAGCTTTATTGACAACAAAAAACTCATCAGGTCTCTTAAGCAGTTCATATGTCTCAGAACTCATTGATGCCTCTATAATATGTACCAGATGCTCCGCTCGAACGGACATGTCAGAACCGACGAGCAGCGTCCCCCTTGCCCTCTGATTATGAGTAGCCATCGGGATCAAACTGACGATCTTTGCTGCTTCCTCTGAAGTATAACCTGCTTCCTTAAGCAACATCCTCGAATGTGAAGCCATCATGTCTTGAGCGCAGGGACAGGCAGTCATCCCATCAACTTCTACGCCGATAACCCTGCGAGACATTTTGCCGTCAGTCGATGCGATACCGATGAATGTAAACAATTCCTCGGTCTTCTTGGCCGAAATCGGAGTCACCCTTTCCATTGGATACTTCGCTTTTATCCGCACCTCGGCTTTCTTAGCTCTCTGAGACTGAACAACCTGAAGGGCAAGCCTCTCGGCAAGGCTTTCAATATCCGGAGAAGGTTCCAGGGAAATCTCTTCTACTATGCCTTCCAATACATCTGTAAATCTTGACATGTGCACACCTGCTTTGTATGGATCGAGGTAGGCAAAAAAATCAAGCGTGGCGTAAAAAAGCTCCACCTTACCCTTAACCCCCAACCTTATTACCCTATTCAAATTTGTAATGCCCACCCTGGACAGGCCGACATTGATCGAGGGTCGACCACCCTGTATATCGCTTTCCAGTTTGAATTTAAGGCTTCTGTCTACCTTTTTCACAGTTGAAGCATCTATTTTTTGAGACATATCTTTTATCGTCTCGTTTGTAAGGGGGTGAACATAGTCTGGAGCTATTTCAGCCAAGGGAATTAGAGTAAAAGCTCTTTCCTGCATTCTAGGATGAGGTATCCATATATCACTTTCCTTTATTATGAGATCATCGTAAAATAAAAGATCTATATCTATGGGTCTGGGGGCATTTCTCTCAGCAAAGGTGCGTCCCATCCTCCTCTCTATCCACTTCAAAAAAGCCAACAGGTCTTTAGGCGAATCGTCGGTGATAATTTGACAAGCCATGTTCAGGTACTTCGGCTGGTCACTTCCGTCTAACGGCTCCGTTTCGTAGAAAGAAGATACCCTTTCTACTTTCGCTCTTACCTGGATATATTGAAGCGCCTGCAAAATATTGCTTTGTCTGTCGCCTAAGTTGGCTCCTAAAAGGATAAAGGCAGCGTGTCTCTGTTCCTGTAAGTTCATTGGCAGGCCACCCCTTTAGTGTCTTTTAAGTACTCTTCCTGGACGGGATAGTTATCAAAAGAAAGGGTATAGTATCTCTCAAAATCTTCTCTTATTTTATCTTCGATTAGCCCGTCATAAGAAGGATTCACCCTATATACCACCCCGGGGATATCCCTTAAAATCACACCATCCCTCACGACTATTTCTCCACCCTTAATAACCCATGACGGAAAATCAAGGGCTCGGAGACAAGGTTTAAAGCTGCAGAGACACTTTCTTTTTCCGAACTGATTAGGATCATATACCGCCACGTCTCCATCGGCTCCAATGCCCAGATGTCCCTTTTCCGGCAAGCCTAATATCTTTGCTGGAGCAGCTCTCGTTATTATCGCTATTTCATAAAGAGTATACTCTCGATTCAATTCCCTCAAGACCGACCCCTTGAAGGCCTTAGGAGGCAATAAGCTTATAAAGTGATCCCTGTAATCTTTATCCATCAAAAGCCTTACAACCTGAGGATAACAGAAGAAAGGCCCTGCATTGGGATGATCTGTCGTGAGAGCCAACTGCCACGGATCTTTAGTCAGTAAAAAAAGCTCCATACCAGTAATCCATTGAACTGCCGACGAGACCGATTTAATTTTATATTCCAAAGGAACTATTCCGCCGCCGGTCTCACACTCCACATCATCATTACACCACTTATGGCCCGTCATTTTTTGTATTCTATACTCAAGAGGCCCATCGGACGTCATAGTGACGGCATTGCCGAAAACGATTTGGCCGACGTCCATTGTCACGTTGGGATGCCCATTTAAAACTTCGGCAACAGTCCAGGCGTCACTGCGAAGCCCACCTTTTTTGTTCCTTCCATAGCTCATAAACTGCAGGTGACAGAGGTGAAGTCTGCCGGGGATATCTTTTATGATCTCCGCTGTCGTATCTGCGTTTCCGGGCAACCCTAAGTTAATTCCGTGTAGATGCACCGAATGGGGAAGTTTGAGCTCATCAACTATAGTGACTAGAGTATTTATCAATTTTCTCGATGAAATGTCAAAATGTCGTACTTCGTCATCCCAACTTTCTACATTACCTCCCCACTTCCAGTTCTCCACTCCGCCTGGATTTACTACTTTAACGCCATAACCTCCAGTTGATTTCAGCAGCCAGGCCACGATATCCCTTGCTTCGTCGATTTTGCCCTGCGAAATCCTATCCATTAAAATTTCGTTATTACCCATGGTAATTAATATTGCTTTATCCACAGAAGGCATGTCTCTTAATTCTTCATGTGTATGACGTGTTACCAGTGGGGCAGATGCAGCTTCTACGACCGTGGTGTACCCCATCTCGACGTATCTGTAGGCAGTCATGAAAGTCGTAGGCACTCTGGAACCGACGCCGGACCTCAATCCCCTTTCGGCAACCCTAAAATGCTCATAATGATCTTCGGGGCAGAGCTTTCTGCCCATATTCACTTTTGACCCTGCAATATGAGCATGCATATCAATACCACCCGGCATCACAATCATGCCATCTGCATCTATTGATATTGTATCTTTAGTGATGTGTTCGGGCTTTCCCACAATCTTGCCGCCCTCAATGTAAATGTCCCTAATTTCTCCCTTTACACCGTTTATCGGGTCATATACCCGACCGTTTTTTATCACTAACATTCTTTCACGCCCTCAAAGATAGCTTCCAAAACCTCTTCATCACTCTTTCTCTGCCGTTCCAAAGGAGCTTTTAATCGCAAGGGTACACTGTCCATTCTATAGGCAGTGCCTTCGCAGTCTACCCCATACATAGCAGTTGGAAAATAAACAGTAGCGATTTTCGCGGTCAAGCTCTCCACGGGATCTATCACTATGGATGGAATATTCTCGATATACCTTACTGCCTCAGCAGGAAAGTGTGCAACCGGATCTGATGCTATGACTAGCAAAGCGTCTGCCTCTCTGCCGGACAATAAATCAACAGCGGTAAACTCGCCGGGGCCGTACCTGGGATACCCCTTGGAAAAGTTGATGGCAAAAGGATACCCGCATAGCCAGGACATAACCTGATCCGCTCCGGTCACGTTGCCATGACCTCGCATCGGCATAGCAGAAAATCTCGTATAATTATTCAACTCCCTGACCAGAGAAAAGACCTCGCGAACGTTTAAATCCCTACCTTTCGTCATGGTCAAACCCATTCCGAAAAAGATGACACCATAACGACATGACTTCATCGTATGAACAAATTGTTGTAATAGTTCTGTCGGAACCCCTCCAACCTCGGTTGCGCTTAAAACCTTCCCTTTTAAAAGAGCCTTTATCGCTAAAAGGACCTCGTAGTCATATCCTTGCCTTATTTGTATAAATAGGTCTGCCGACTTGGCCGTCTCTGAACGACGGACATCAACGACTACGACTTTGCGGTCTTTCCTCCCTTCTGAGATGAAACGCCCCTTGGGCATGGCTGAATACCTGGCGAAGTGTCTGCTATGAGATACAAGAGGGTTGCAACCCCAAAATACAAGCAAATCTGCCCTATTTTTTATCTCCCCCAAGGTGCAGGTTGACTCTCCAACAGACTGCATGGCTAGACCCGTGGGCCCATGACATACAGAAGAAGTAGAATCTATTGAAGCACCGATAGTTTCTGCGAGCTGCACCGAGATGCGTTGCGCTTCGACCGATGTGGAAGATAAACCATATATTAATGGATACCTAGCAGAGGAGAGAATATTCGAGGCTTCTTTTATCGCCTCCGGAAAGGCAACCTCCTTACCGTTGACTCGGGGCGCACGGAAATGAGGATCGTAACCTTCGAACAAACCTCTTCCGTTGGCACATGCCTTCTCTACCTTGGTTATGTTGTTATTCTCAATAGTTAGGGTTATATCGTCACACAGGCAACCGCAAAAGGTACATACGACGTTCTTTTCGATCTTCATCGCGCCTTGTCGACCTCCACCTTTAAGCCCTTAAAGGATGGCATACCTGTCCCCTCAGTCTCGGGTCCTACCAGAAGGTTAACCATTGGGCCCATGGGCATGAAAACCACGTCTTCAGGCAATCCCATGTCTGCGCACGTCTTTACCCGCACACTTCCATAAGGAGTCGTCAATAAAATCTCCTCTCCCTCACTTAAACCAAGTTTTTCCAGAAGCAGGGGCGATAAAAAGGCCTTTTCGACTGCTTTTTTATAGCCGTCATTATTTTTACCGCCATGCATGCCCTTGGCCTGCTCCAGCGTCCGTCCGGATATCAAAGTACAAACTTGCACGTCAATCTTTCCGCCTTTCATGATAATCGTCGCTTCTTAACTCTCGATATACCTCATTTGCTCTTTCATATAGATGGAAAAGACAGCCTCCTTCGCTTATACCTTTACCAAATACGCTACATACAGGAGAACCCTTGGGAATGCTCTCGCCTGGAAATGGAATGTCGGCATGCACCCCGAGCCAACTGGATGTATCGGGGGTCACTGAATCTGCTTTGGCATAAACTATGCCTTTAGAGACGCATTCTGACGTATTGACCAAGGATACCTCTTCCAACTTGCCCTCGCAGGCCAATTTGTGGAGGGCAAGTAAGGGCATGTTGACATAGGGTTCAATCAGCTCCATAGAAGCCGTGTATCGAGGATTGATCTCCACTAAACAGGGTCTTTCGTCTCCACCTAATATAAAATCTATACCGAACAGGCCTTTTAGGCCAAAATGACCCACCATTTTCTCTCCCCATTGTGATATCACATCTGCCAGACCAGCAAAAGCAGGCGAAAGGGGAAACACGTTGCCGCACCACTTAAAGCCCGAACCCCCAAGCAATTCATCACCTATAAGCTGTCGTGTCATGCCTAAAAGTCGACAGTCCTTTCCGTTAGACAAGAAAGACGCTGAGGCTGGAAGACCTGACACGAACTCTTGAATGTAAAATCCTTCTCCTAGCTCCTCCCCCTCATAAAAACGGATGCCAAAACCGCTTCCACCATACACCGGTTTCATCAACCATCTTTCATTAAGATCCATATTGCTCGTTTCATCGGGCAGCAAGGTCGTTGGGAAATTAATCCCCATTGTGCGACAGGCGTCGCGCAATGTTACAGGATTTCTAATGTCGCGCAAAACTTCAGAATCGTTGCCTAACAATAATTTGTCTTTCGAAATAAAGTCTATAAGAGAGGGCTTGATATCTGCTCCCCCGGTATAAATAACGGCATCATATTCGATCAAGGAACAAACTTTAACGATCGATTCCTCGCTAAAAGGAAGACCAAAATCCCTTCCTACTGCCAAACTGGGAATTATGAGCCTTTGATCAAGATCTCCGAAGTAGTCGACAGCAACGATATTTAGGCCCGCCTTTAACGCAGACTGCGCTATAGCCCTTGTGCTCACCCCTACGAGTAAGACCCTCAATTAGGAAAGCTCCTTGGCCATCTCTAATATCGATTTTGCGTCATAAACGATGTCGTTTTTTTCGAAAAGTTTTGCGACGCATGCCCTGTGCACTCTCATCTTAAGTCCGCCGATTCCCATGGAACCAAACAATACCTTCCCCTCTATCACTTCTCCGTTGAAAGAAGATTTCATCCCCTCCACGCCAAGGGGCGGCACAGCGTTGACGTCCCCAAGGACTCGCAAAGTAGGATGACCCTTCCACAACTCCTCCCCGATTAAAGTAACTCCGGGCGCTCCGGTGCAAAGAGCGGCTACAGCACTATCCAGGGCTTCTTTCGTGCTTTCATCGTCGAAGGCGGCACATGCGTTTACTTCCAAACCAAACATAGCCTTTATCTCTTCCGCAGACCTTTTTGCCTTTTCCAGCTTTCTGGATGTAACAAAGACCTTTGCCCCTTCCATGGCAAACATCGCTGCTGCCCTTTGTCCTACGGGACCGGTACCCGCCAAAACAACTACCTTTTGCCCCTTTACGTCACATTCTTTGGTCATCTTTGCAACTGCAGCAGCAGCTGTGGTATTACAACCACTGGGATCGAACATGACTGAATTCCTCACGTTACCGAAAAATGTACTTTTGACTATTTCAATTATTTCGGCAGCCTCAATCACCTTGGAACCGCCTATAAAGATGGTGCTGAATTTCAAATTGTCTCCTCCGCGGGTAAACATAACTCCATAAACTAAATCCCTGACGTTTTCTTTCGTTACATTTCCATATTGCAGGACGACATCAGCTCCGGCGTCATAAGCTGTTACGGCATCGAAAACGCTGGGCAAAGAATCGCAATCCAATTGAAGCAGGATTTTTTTCAAGACATTTACCCCCTTTGCATATTAAGGGGGGCCGGAATTTCTCCGAACCCCCCATTCTACAAGACCCTAACTAAACAGCTCTATACCATTCGCAGTATCCGCAGGGGCCTGCCCCTTCACCTTTGACGTACGGGACGTTTCTCTTGATGAGCTTCGTCACGGCACATCCCTTGCAGGCTCTAACAGGAGCACCGGGCATACCGGGATTCTTGGCCACGATGTTTGTCATCAAAGTGGCGGTAGTACATTCTGGTGTCAAGTAGCACGGAAAATCTGCCAGCGCCATCAAAGCAGCAAACCTCTGAGTTATGGCACAGGCAGGATAGGTGTACCTTTGAGGATTGCTCACTATTTCGTGTTTGTCAATTGGCGAAAGGTCTACCTCGATTCCCTTAATTTTACCACCTGCTCCAAGGGGACTGATATCCAAAATTTCTTCCCCTCTCAATATTACGTCCATGAAATCCACGTTGTGAAGTTCGTCGGCCTCCCCTCTCTTCGGGTTCATGGCACAATAGTTATAGAACCGCTTTGTAAGAAGGTCAATCACCATAGGAACAGTGAAGCTGTCAAGCCATAGGATATAAGCCACGGCGCATGCCGGGGCCCCAGTAGCGACTGCCAAAACGTCCCACTCGCTTTTGAAAGCCCCTTCTTTCAAACCCTTCTTAAGGGTGTTTTCGAAGACCTGCATTACAGCATCGTATATTCCAAAGACCATGTCGTTTTTAAACATATTGTACGCCGATTGTGAAATGTGATGTCCCACATCGCCGACGCAATAAGCCGGAACAGCCGTTATGTTGGCCGGATGCACGCCGGCCTTCAAGGCAGCCACAACATAGGGACGCATTCTTTCTTTATATTGTGCCATATACTTTCTCACATCGAAGGAGCTGTGAGGACCGTGTCCGCCAAGGTTATGAGTCTCCATGAGCCTCGCCTGAGCTTCCACAGGTTCCTTATATATGAACTGGAACTGTTTTATCTCTGCATCTTCCGCCTCGGCAGCCGATTTCCCTGCCTCAATGGCAGCCCGAAAGGCAGCACCAAAGCCGTAGGATGTATTCATGCCCCAGGATTTGCAAGCAAGGATTGTCTTTTTGTCTTTGTCCGGAATATCTAATCCGAGTAAAATTTTATTCACAAGATTAGGCACAGAACCTACGGACATCGCAAAATCAACAACACATGTAGGGCCGTACATGCCGCCATATCTGCGTGCTGCCTCGCGCCCAATCAACGCCCTGTTTTCACCGATAGCTTCGATGAACTTCTCCATCGATTTCTTGAATTCCGGATCTTCCTCATACAGTATTTCGAGAATGGGCGGGGTCTGGAAATGCTCTACAAAGGGATCGTCCTCCGGCCGGATGTAGTCCGTCATGCCCTTTAAAATCTCGTAATGGGCATTGACCGACTGGACGTGAAGATCGATGACTTCCTTGCACTGACCCTCGCCTACGGACATCTTGTTGACCGCATCGACATAGGGCTTGCAGTCATCCAGCCTAAACTGACCACCGCGTTTTTCTTTTATCACAAGAAAAACGGATTTTGTGGCATCAATTGCTTCATTAAGCATCTTTTCAATTAAAGTAACCATGAAACCCTTCCCCCTCCTCAGTTTTTAAGTTTTTCTCTAGCGGAATATAGAGCAAATTTTATATCCCCTTTCTCACCCCCTCTGTTTTGAATGAATTCATAGATACACTACCTCTTTTTAATTCTCGCAAAGCATCCCTACTTTGTCAAGAAGAGCTAATGAGATGCAATATCCATTTGTTATTCAGTGCTCTATTACTTAGCGGTCTCTCGGGCAAAGATGTGAAAAACACAGGCTATACATATAACAAATGAAGCGTTCAAAAGTATCGGTGTCGAAAAACCTACCCTATCGGCAAGCCAACCCAACATAACCGGCCCAACCACGAAGCCAATATCGCTTATTGCCCTGTACAATCCCATACCTATCCCGTATTCCTCCCGCGACAGGGTATCTGCGACGTAAGCAGATATAACGGGCCCCGCTAAGCCTATGCCGATACCCATAACCATAGCACTAACGATTAACGACCAATAGCTTCTGCTGAAGGCCACCAATGCCAATCCTATGCCCAAAGCAACGCTCCCAGGCGTTATTAAAATTTTCCTAGGAAGTCTGGCGGATAGCCTGCTAGCGACAAGCAGCGCCAAAAACTGAAAAATTGTTACCACAGTCAAAACTGTACCTATGAGCGAGGCCGAAAGGTCCAATCTATCTGCTCCAAGCAAGGGTATGAGTTGGTTTTGCGTGCCGGTACGGGTGAAAAATATACCGAAGGTCACAAGCGAACCAAGCAGGAATTCTTTCTTTTCAAATAACTTCAATATGCTTCCCATAAACGTTGCTCCAGGCCTGGCATCTCCGCTTTCATCGATAGAAATGTCGTCGCAAATCTCCCTTACCGTCTTAGGGGACTTAGTTTCAGGTAGTTTAAAGTAAGCCCAGGCTGTAGCGAAAGCCGCCATGAATGCATAGACTATGAAGGGAGCTCGAATGCCCCATATATCAGCTATGTACCCCCCAAGAGTCGGACCAAGCCCTGCACCGATTAATATGGCGCCTTGATAAAAGCTCATCATGGGACCTCTGGTCCTAACGTTGCTGATATCGGCAAGCATGACCATCGCAGCTGTTGTATATAAACCGGAGCCCAGACCCTGCAAAAATCTGAAAAACAACAGTTGCGGATAGGTCTTGGCCAGGGCGCAAAAAAAGGACGCTCCCCCCAGTAAAGCTGGCCCGGCAATCAACATGGGCCGCCTTCCCAATACCTCGACCAATCTTCCGGCAGGAATATCCACCAAAATTCTTGCAACGCCAAATCCTGTAATCAAAAGTCCGACCATAGCGATATTTACTCCAAATGACCTCGCATAATGCGGTAATATAGGGCTAACTATTCCAATACCTATCATCATGATTATCGCTATTGTACACAACACGATCAATACTTCTTTTCTCTTCCTCAACATTACACCTCCATAAAATCTATCTATTCGCTTAAAAGCAATCACATAAATAAATACAAAAAATGTTTGATCGCGTAAAATATTTGTA
>NZ_DJHF01000021.1:0-178 GCF_002433005.1 Acetomicrobium sp. UBA5826
CTGTGCCAGTTTTGCTGGTCATCGTACATGCCCACTAGCAGGCCGTTGGTGATGATTACCCTCGGCGCCTCGGGATGGGATTTAAAAAGTCCCAAGGGGTGTCCCGACATGACGACCAGGGTGTGTTCTCTGTCGAGGATTTCAAGATATTTTTTGATGAGCCTGTACTGCATCCAGT
>NZ_DJHF01000021.1:237-90242 GCF_002433005.1 Acetomicrobium sp. UBA5826
GGTTGTTGTCGATCATCACCTGAAAGGCCTTTCCCTCGATGCATTTTCCCTTATACTCGTCGATGGGCCGTCCCCAGATGCGGCCCTTCGGCCTGAAGCGGTAGCCGTAGATGCGCCCCCTGGTGAGCAGCTCTTCCATGAACTCCGGCGCCAGCTTTTCGTGAAGCTCCTCCGGGACGTAGCGAAGGGCGTTCTTTAAAGCCAGCTCCGCCTCCTTTTGGCTTAAAGTGAAGCCTCGGTTCGGCGCTCTTCTTATGTTTGGTTCAAAGGGAGGGTATTCGGGAAGTTCCGGGTCGAGTTTGATGGTCATGGCCTTGCTGTTCAGTTCGTTTATCTCTTTCACGTCAAACTACCTCCTTCTTCGTACTTTTTATTTAAGACTTTCTTTTATAAACTCTTTTTTTAAAGTTTTGATCCTATGCGGCGGGAAGCCTCTTTCAACATCTGCGCTATGGCCTCTTCTCGACCGTCGAAGCTGGCAGCCAACCCCGCCAGCCCCAGCTGGGCGACGAAGGTTCCCCTCGAGTCGAAGAGAGGTACGCTTATATCACCGGCGTGGGTTATCCATTCCTCTCTGCTGTAGGCAAATCCGTCGTTTTTGATCTTTTCAAGTTCACTTATAAGGCGGTGAGCGTCGACATCGGAAGGAAGGCATGAAAATATGATTCGCTCCTGCAGCTCCCTGGGGCTGAAGGCAAGAAGCACCTTTCCCGTGGCGCTTACGTGCAAGGGTATGGTCATTCCGGGATGGGCTACGTATTTTACGGGGCTTGAGGGTTCAACATGGTGTATACATAACCCTACCGAGCCCTCCAGGACGCTTAGGATGGCGGTCTTCTCCGTTTCGCGGACGAGGCGCTCCATTTCGGGAGAAGCTGTGTTGATCAGAGCCTGGTGGAAGAGCCTTTCGTTGTGAAGGAGAAAGAACCTCACGCCCGGGCGGTATCGCTCCGTTTCGGGATCGGCGTAAACCCACTCTTCCCTTTCCAGGGATTTCAACAGACGATGGAGGGTGCTTTTCGGTATCCCTGTCAGGCTTTCTATCTCCCTTAAGCTGTAGGTGCCATCGGAGGAGCACAAAAGCTCCATCACAGCAGTTACTTTTCCGACGGTATCGGCCTTGAAAGATCTCTCTGTCATATTCTCCTCCCAAAAAACGGGACATGTTGTCCCACATATCTATAAGATATGAAATATTCTTTCATTTGTCAATTGAAGTAGAAAAGAAAACCCCTCAAGCGTTTAAAAAAGCGCGAAGGGGCTTACAGCATATGAATTTTGGCAAAAAGGGCTAGCGCCTTGCCTTGTCGTAACCGAAGCCGGGGATTTGGACCTTTCGTTCTATTTTGCCGACGATCCAAGTGGCTGCAAGGACTATCACAAGATAAATGATTGCTACGATGAGGTAGACCCTGAAGAACTGGTAGTTTCTGCTTGCGATGAACTTTCCCTGGGTCAGAAGGTCGGGTGCGCCTATTATGTAGGCGATGGAGGTGCACTTTAAAAGATATATGAATTCGTTCATCCAGGCCGGGATGGACCAGCGAATGGCCTGGGGAAGGACTACGTAAAATATGGTCTGCCATTTGCCCATGCCGAGAGAGTAGGCTGCCTTGAATTGGTCTTCGCCTACGGCCTCGATGGATCCGCGGGTGTACTCGGCCTGGTAAGCTGCCGAGTTGAGGATGAAGCCCAAAAAGGCCACGGATACGGCAGATAACCTGATGCCGTAAGGCGGAAGAGCGAAGTAAAGTATGAAAAGCTGTGCTAACAGAGGAGTGCCCCTGATCAGCTCAACGTAAGCTGTGCATAACCAGGAGAGTAGCCTTTTGCCGAAGCTTCGACCCAGGGCAAGCAAAACCCCCAGTATTGTGCCGAAAAACATGGCGACGATAGCAAGCTCGAAGGTGAAGGCAAGGCCCTTCATTAACGTGCCGAAGTTGGAGATGAAGATATCAACGATCAGGAATTGCCTTAAAAATTCGAGCACGGCCTATTCGCCGCCTTCCCCGTAAAGATCCTTGAGCTTAAAGAGAAATTCCCTCGTTCGCTGATGCTCGGGATCCCTGAACATCTTTTCCGGAGAGGTCTGTTCGACTATTTTGCCCTTTTCTATGAAAATAATCTCGTCGGAGACGGAGCGGGCAAAGCCCATCTCATGGGTTACGACGAGCATCGTCATCTTCGATTCGGCAAGCTCTTTCATGACGGCCAGCACCTCCCCAATCAGTTCCGGGTCAAGTGCCGACGTCGGTTCGTCGAAAAGCATCAGTTTCGGCTCCATGGCGAGCGCCCTGGCTATGGCGACGCGCTGTTTTTGCCCTCCCGAAAGCTGAGCGGGGTAAAGGTCTTCTATTCCCGATAGTCCGACCCTGTTCAGCTCGTAACGGGCCTTTTCCACGGCCTCTTTTTTCGGCATCTTTTTCACTTTGGTGAGGCCGATCATGACGTTTTCCAAAGCCGTCAGGTGGTGAAAGAGCCCGAAGTCCTGAAATACATAGCCGATCTTCTGGCGCACGGCATTTATGTTCTTGCACCTTATGATTTCCGTTTCCTCGAGCCATATCTCGCCCTCATCGGGGACGACGAGGCGGTTTATGGACTTAAGCAAGGTGCTCTTTCCGGTGCCGCTGGGACCTATGATTACCTTTGTCTCGCCTTTGTTCAGTGTAAGGGAGACCCCGTCGAGGACGACCTTGTCCCCGAAGCTCTTTTTTACGTTTACGACTCTAAGAAGCGGTTTACCTGCCATTTTGACCTCTTTACACTCCTATCCCGGGGATCTTAAGTTTGTTTTCGAGCTTCTTTAAGAGCCTCGCCACGCCGAAGGTCAAGACGAAGTAAATACCTGCGATGGCAAGGAAGATGGGCAGCGGTTCATATTCCACCGTGATTATGTATTGTCCCTGTCTCAGGAGCTCTACTACGCCAATGGCGTAAGCTAAAGAAGTGTCTTTTAATATGATAGCGTATTCGTTTGCGAAGGGCGGGATGAAGGCCCTCATCGCCTGGGGAAAGATGACATAAATGAAGGCTTTGTATTCGCTCATGCCGAGGGAGTAGGCGGCAGTAAGTTGGTCCGAGCCTACGGACATGAAGCTTCCTCTGAAGATTTGGCCCATGTAGGCGGCGGCACGAAGCCCCAGGGCAACCACGGCTGCGTAAAAGGGGCTCAACCTCAGACCGATGCCCGGCATTCCGTAAAAGATTAAAAGCAGCAGAACGAGTTCCGGTATGCTCCTGAAGATCCTATCGTAAATGGCCACCGCGATGCGAAGGGGCTTACTTCCATAGATCTGACAAAAGGCCAAAATTAAGCCCAAAATGAGACCCATGGCCACGATCAGTATGGTCAGTTTTATCGTTACAAAAGTCCCTTCCAACAGAGTTGGGAGGGACTTTTTTACTAGTTCAAAAAAATCTAACAAAACAAATCCCTCGTCTGCGCGCCTTTATTTAAAAATATTTCTTTAAAAGTTCGTCCATCTTGCCGCTCGTCTTTACTTCTTCAAGCCCTTTGTTCAACTTTTCGAGGAGTTCTTTGTTGCCCTTGGCGACCGCGAAGCCGTATTCCTCGCCGGTGATTATTTCGGCCACCATCACGACCGGATTTTCCGCCGCATACCGTAGGGCAACAGGGGTATCCAAGACGACGCCATCCACGTTTCCGTTTAAGAGGTCTTGAATTGCCAAAACGAAGGTATCAAAGCGGGTTACTTTGCCTTTCAGTATACCCGTTTTCTCTAAGTTTTCCTCTACCCAAAGGTCTCCCGTGGTTCCCGTCTGCACTGCCAGCTTGTGGTCTCCAAACAAAACAGTGACGGTTTTCCCGCCTCCCTCTTTTACCAGCACGGCTTGATTTGCCGAATAGTAAGGCTCAGTAAAGTCCACGACCCTTGCCCTTTCTTCGGTAATGGTCATGCCGGAAGCTACGATATCGATTGTGCCGGCATTTAAACCGGGGATGAGGGAGTCAAAGCTGATATCCTGAAACTCGACCTCGATGCCCTGACTTTCAGCAATCGCCTTTATCAAGTCGATATCAAATCCCACTATTTGGCCGTCTTTGATGTACTCAAAAGGTGGGAAATCGGCACTGGTGCCCACCACGTAGGTCTTGGCCACGGCGGGCGTGATGGCCATGAACAGCACCAACGCTATTATCGACAGATAAAATAAACATTTTTTCATTACATGCACCTCCCGACGATACTTAATGATAATTCCCATGAAAGAACGATTCAAACTACTTAAAGCCCTTCGACGATTTAAATATATATGCAGTTGGAAGTCTTGTCAATAAACTTAAGTTCATGGTTATGGGGAAGGCAGGCGATATTTATGAAATATTTTTAATGTAATTTTTTCTTGAATAATTCTCATTTGTCAATTATAGTAACTGTTGTGATGATCAAGTTTACTTTTCAAAGTATCCTGCCCTTAAATTCCCCCGAAGGGAAGGGACGACAATGCCGTAACAGAGTGAGATTATTCAAAAAATGAAGTAATACAATGCACAATATATTAAATTGAAATCATTATTAGGTTTATTATAGTATCGCTGGTCCTCTCTTTAGCTTTATTCAAAGCCAAAACCACGAACAAAAGCGCCCTCGTCTCAGATTTTCTATAGCAAAATCATTTAGCCCTGCAGGAGCATGTCGACATTTGGTCAAACCTATATTAAGGAGGTAGCAGAGTAATGGAAGGTTTTATTCAAGCGGTTGAGGCTTTTTCGGCCTGGCTCTGGGGAATTCCCATGATGGCAGTTTTAGTTGTGACAGGTGTCTTTCTCTCCTTCAGGCTTCGTTTCTTTCAAGTGAAGTACATTGGCTACATCATTAAGCAGACGCTGGGAAAGATATTTTCCAAGGAAGAATTGGGGGAGGGGACGATCTCTCCCTTCCAGGCGCTGACTTCAGCCCTCGCTTCCACGCTGGGCGCGGGAAACATAGCGGGCGTTTCTGTTGCGATCTATTACGGAGGGCCTGGGGCGGTATTTTGGATGTGGGTGGTGGCTATGATGGGCATGGCCACCAAGTTTACCGAGCCAAGGTGCTCTGGCATTTCCTCGACATCAGTCTGGCCATGATAGTGATACCGAACGTGTTGGTTTTACTCCTGCTTTCTAAAGAAGTTGTGGAATTAAAGAATGAATTCTTTTATACTGACGGAAGGTACTATTTGAAGGACAAAACGAAAGGTTAAAACCTAAGGGGAGGCGAGGCTGTGGGAGCATCTAAGAGGCTTCGGGTTGCGTCTTTTATTTTTCTGGTGTGCATTATAGCGGTTGCGCACGCTGGCGGAGCCAGCGCAATTTCGAGGGGCGAAGTGGTCTATGAAATAATGACGGCTCTGGATCTGCCGGTGGTGCAGGATGGCGCCGGCTTTGCCGACGTCTCGAAGCTCACTCTTCATGGAGAGTCCATTCAGGCAGCCAAAGCGTTGGGAATATTGCCGCCCTTTGAACATTTCTATCCAACTTTGGACGCGACGAACGCCGAGGCCTTGATGTTCGCCCTTCGCGCCCTCGGTCTTTTCAACGAGGCCGAAATATTGGACAAAATATGCGAGTTTGGCGAAAAAGAGGATGTTCCGCCCCATCTTACGGTCTATCTGACCATGGCCGAAGAGATGTCTCCAAAGGCACCTGAACTGCTTTCAAACGAGCCTGCGGCCAACGTTAGCCAAGAAGGCTTGAATTCCCTCATAAGCTGGCTGAAAAATTGCAAGAGGGGATTTATATTCGAAAAGACCCTTGAAGAAGGTCCCCTCGCGGTGACGATGCACAGGGAAGGTGTAGGGCGACCTCCGAAGCTGTGGCTCGTGTTGATAGACGAAATTCCCCTGAACGCCGAAGCTCGTGCCCGAGACCTGGCGGACTATTTGAAAAATTTGGGGTTTCCCGCATTCATCGTGAAGCAGGAGTGGGCCTATTTGGTCTCCGTCGGGCCCTTCATGGACTACGTCAAAGCCCATGACGTGAAGGCGCGCCTCCCCAAAGGCATGACGGCCTCCATAGTTCCCTACAACGGTTTCGAGGAAAGCCCAGCTCTTTATTGGGTTTGCCTTTCCTACGACGCCACTTCCGAGACGGGGAAGATAGCCCTGTCCAGCGCTCGTTTCGGGACATTTAGACCTTTAAGCGACATGGCCGGGGCGACGGGGGCGAAGGCTGCGGTAAACGGAGGATATTTCAGCGGAACGAGACCCATTGGGCTCGTGGTGACCGACGGAGCTATCTCTTACATGCCCTACAGGGGCAGGACCGCCATAGGCTGGGACAACAGCGGAAAGGTCTATATCGGACAAGTCGAAGCAGCAGCAAGGGTAGTGGTGGGATCGAAGGCGGAATTCGCTCTAGATGGCGTGAACGTGTCGCCGAGCTATCACGGCATAAGCGTATATAGGCCGGAATTCGGCATGGAGGTTTCCAAACTGCCCTCCGATGCCCTGGTAGTAATGGTGAGGGAGGGGAAGGTGACTTGGAAGCAAAGCTCCGCCACGACAAAAAGCCACTACATCCCGCCCGACGGTTTTTTGCTCGTCGCCAGGGGCAATAGCAGGCAATACTTTGCAAACGTGGTTTTGGGCACGGAAATTGAGTTAAAATCAGCCCTTGCCCCCGAGGAGTTTAACGGCGCAAAGTGGGCCTTCCAGGCAGGGCCGCCTCTTTTGCGCAACGGAAGAGAGGTCTATGCAAACGAAGGTTTTAAGCCGAGTTTCACCGATAAAAGACACCCTAGGACGCTTTGGGGATACGACGGAAGGCGGATTTACTGGGTTGTGGTCGATGGTCGCGACCCGTGGCACTCCAGGGGCATGACCCTGTCGGAGCTGAGGGCCCTTGCCAGACAATTCGGCATGAAAGAAGCCGTCAATTTAGACGGGGGAGGATCATCCGGGCTTTGGTGGAAGGGTGCTTTGATCAACCACTCACCCGGCGGCAGGGAAAGGCCCCTTCCATATATAATTTATCTTGAATGATTCTTTGGGGGAGGTGTAGGGTATGGAAAAATTGACGAATCAAAGATGCGTACCCTGCGAGGGAGGCATTCCTCCCATGACAAGGGAGGAGGCCGAAGAATATTTGAGCCAGGTGCCTTCATGGAGAATCGTGGAGGATGAGGGCATTCTTAAACTTAATAAGACCTTTAAATTCAACAGCTTCAGGGAATCCTGGCAGTTTTTCGATAGAATAGCTGAGCTGGCCGAGTCCGAAGGGCATCATCCTGACATATCGGTTCACTACAACCGCGTGATCGTAACTTTGTTCACCTATGCCATAAAGGGACTGTTCTTAAATGATTTTATAATGGCTGCCAAGATAGAGGAAATCCTAAAGGAGCTTTAAAAAGGCCACCGGTAAGATGGTGGCCTTTTTCTTTTCGTAAACTATTCGGTTATTATGTCGTCGTCCGTATCCATGCGCCAGAATATGAACTTGCCCATGGCTGTCAGAACTATGGCCACTATGGGGTTGATGTAGTTAAAGAAGGCAAAGGGCGCGAACTCAAGGGTAGGTATGCCAAAGAGGCTCGTATGATAGGCGCCGCAGGTGTTCCAGGGTATCAAAACGGAGGTAAGGGTGCCGCTGTCTTCAAGAGTTCTCGACAGCATCCTGGGGTGCAGCCCCATCTTGTCGAAGGCAGGTTTGAACATCCTTCCGGGAAGCACAATTGCCGTGTATTGATCGCCAACCAGCAGGTTTGTGGCAAAACATGCGATTATGACGGAGACGACCATTCCCGTAACGCTTTTAACGTGTTTCAGTATTGCCTCAAGCAGCACCTCGAGAAAGCCGCATCTTTCCATGACTCCGCCGAAAGAAAGGGCACAAAGTATCAAAGAGACCGTCCACATCTTTGTCAGCATGAATTATAATAAAGAATAATTAGTATATCATAAGAACATAAAATATTAATAATTCGATAGCAGGGTATATCAAAAAGTAAGTCGTGGACGAATAAAAAAAGCACGAACATCCCTCTGTCCGTGCTTTTTTAAAGTTCCCATATATGCATTCGAAAATCCTATCCGCCTAACTTGAGCAGCTTTATGGCAATGTTGAAGTAAACCATCAGCGACGTGATATCCACCACGGTGGTTATAAGGGGGGCGGAAAAGACGGCCGGATCCAGTCTGAAGGCCCTCCCGACGATGGGAAGTATGGCACCGATGGTGGAGCTTACGATCAAAACCACCGTTACGGTTACGGCGACGACAGCTGCGACGCCAGTTGAACCGCTGACCGTCCAGGCGAAGAAATACCCGATCGTTCCCATCACGATTCCGATGAGGGCGCTTACGCGAAGCTCCTTGAAGAGTATGACGGCTATGTCCTGGACCGTGATCTCGCCAAGGGCAAGGCCCCTTATGATGAGAGAAGAAGCCTGGGTCCCGGAATTGCCTCCCACTCCCGCAAGCAGGGGCATGAAAAAAGTAAGGGCCACGACGCTGCTTAAAACTCCCTCGTAATGTTTCAGGATGTTGCTCGTCACTGCCTGTGTTGCGAAAAGAACCACGAGCCAGCCGATGCGCTTGCTGAAAAGCGTCGTCAATGTCGATTCTAAGTAGGGCAGGTCCAAAGGCTGGCTTCCACCCAGCCTGTGAATGTCTTCAGTGTCCTCTTCCTCGATGACGTCCATGATGTCGTCGGCCGTGATGACGCCTACGAGGCGACCCTGTTCGTTCACCACTGGTAGTATCATGAGGTCGTACTGGCTCATGAGCTTAGCAGCCTCTTCCTGATCCGCCGTAGCTAAAACCGTTATGATGTTGGTGTGCATTACCTCTTCAACCTTTGTCTTGGGCTCGTTTAATAAAAGCTCCTTCAGGGAGAGGACGCCGACAAGCTTGCCCACGGCATCTACGATGTATATGTAGTTTGTCACGCTTTGTTTTCTGCCGACCTTTCTGAAGTGTTCTATCACCCGCTCTATAGTCCAGTATTGCCTGGCCTGGATGTAGTCCAGGGACATTATGCCCCCGGCGGAATCCTCGGGATAGGACATGAGAAACTTTATGCTTTCGAGATACTCCCGGGGAATCATGGCCATGATCTCCTGGGCTTTGTTGGGGTGTATGGCCATAAGCAGGTCGGCTATAGCATCTCGCCCCATAGCGGCGATTATTTTGCTTGCTGACTCTTCGTCCAGATGATCGAGGAGCCTGTATTGGTCGTCGTAATCAAGGTGCTCCAAAGCCTCAGCTGCTGCCTCCGGCAGAGTGAGAGAGAGGATGACGAGCTGTTCGGACTCTTCGAGTTCGTCCAGGAGCGCGCCAATCTCATAGGGGTGAAGCTCCTCCAGATAAAGGCGCAAAGCTTCCAGGTCCTGTTTTTCGAGCATTTCTTCGACCGTTTCCTTGAAGAAATCGATGTTTCTCTGTTCCATGCAAATCACCTCCCAGAGAGCTTTTTGGTTAAAGGGCAAAGGAATACGGAGGCAACATTACGTTGCCCAAGCCGATTGCCCAGGGCCTTCAAAGGTTGCTCTCGTCTTATCGGAAGGTTCTGCCGCTTATTTGGGAAACGCTTTGAACGGAGGCTATCGAGAGTATCGAGAGGCTGAAGCTGTCAAAGCGGCGGCAGTGTAGCTGCGACCTTCCGAAGGAAGAAGAGCGCGCTTGAGGCGATGTCCTTCATTTAAAAACGTAACTTCATCCTTCATTGCACTGTACCGACGACTACCGGGTCCAGCGTCCACGCACTGCCACCACCTTTCTTGTGAATGGAATTCAAAAACCGTAGTTAGCCTAACATATATAATGAAATTTTGCATCCCCCTTACCGTAAATATTTTGATAGCTCTTCCTGACATGTATACATAGACATAGAGGCTTTGCGTATATAATATACATGTAATTATGGAATAAATACACATGCGGAGGTGATGCCCGAGGTTAGAGCAGGTCGGATCGGTTGTGTTCGCATTATTTTACTCATTTAAGTTATCATTATAACAAATGATAGGAGGTCTTTTGATGTTTAAGAGGATGGGCTTACTGCCAAGGCTGATCATAGCCATTATTTGCGGTATATTGATCGGGAAATATTTTCCCCAGTGGTGTGTCGGGCTTCTTGCCACCTTCAACGGCATTTTCGGAAATTTCCTGGGGTTTGTCATTCCCCTCATTATCCTCGGATTTGTCGCCCCCGGCATAGCAGATCTGGGCAAGGGAGCGGGAAAGCTCCTTGGGATGACGGTCGCGTTTGCCTACGGTTCTACTATACTGGCTGGCCTTTTTGCCTTCTTTGTCGGGACTAATATTATGCCTAAGATAATCAACTTCGCCTCCGACATAATGGCCACCAACCCCGAAGAGCACCTGTTGCCTCCCTATTTTACGATCGACATGCCGCCGCTCATGGGCGTGATGACGGCTATTCTGCTGGCTTTTATCCTCGGGATCGGCATATCCGCCCTGAAAGAAAAAACCCTCTACAACGTAACGGTCGAATTCCAAAAGATCGTGAGCATGATCATTGCTTACGTGGTAATTCCCCTACTTCCCTTTCACGTGGCGGGCATATTTGCGAACATGACCCATGCTGGAGAAGTGGGCAGGATAATGTCCGTTTTCGGCAAAGTCTTTCTGCTCGTCATCGCTTCCCATCTCATATTGTTAATTGTCTATTTTGCCATAGCCTGCGCCTACGGAGGCAAAAACTTCTTTCAGTGCCTTAAAAACCAGATTCCCGGCTATGTTACTGCTTTAGGAACGCAGTCCTCGGCTGCTACGATTCCCATAAACGTCCAGTGCGCCGAAAGAAACGGCGTTTCCAAGGCGGTAAGGGACTTCGTCATACCCCTTTGCGCCACCATACATCTGGCAGGTTCTACGATAACGATCACAATGTGCTCCCTGGCGGTCATGATGCTTCATGGAACGCAGTTTACCTTTGCCTCCATGGTCGGCTTTATTGCCATGCTTGGCATTACCATGGTCGCAGCTCCCGGCGTTCCCGGCGGAGCCGTGATGGCTGCCCTAGGCGTGCTGGAAAGTATGCTCGGCTTTAGCGAGGCCCAGCTCGGCCTGATGATAGCCCTTTACATCGCACAAGACAGCTTCGGAACGGCCTGCAACGTTTCGGGAGACAACGCTATCGCCATAGTCGTCGACAAAATCGCCTCTAAGATGAAGATGGGCGTAAGGCGAGAAGAATCGCAGTTTGTAGGAAAGTAACGACATGATTACAGAATTAAAAGTTGCATACTACGGCCATGTAAGCCCACGAGGCTGCATGGCCGTCATTTTTTTATTGTAATATAAATAATATAGTGTTAGGCTATGTTTATATATTGTTAAAACGTTCTTATCGAGCTCATCAACCCCTGCGGTATAAAGGAATTTTCCGTGGCCTCGCTAGATGACTACGTCAAGGGTGTAGATTTTCGCGAGGTCGTAAAAAAAGTAAAAGAAAAATTCTCTTTAGTTTTTGAAACTAACTTCAAAAAGGAAATATTAGAGGGGATGTCGTAAATTTGCAAGTTATCCCGGTAATGGATCTTTTGGATGGTTTAATCGTGCGAGCATACAGGGGAGAGAGGAACAAATATCGCCCTATGGAAAGTCCTTTGGTAAATTCGCCCCATCCTGTGGAAGTGGCAAAGGCGTTGCTTTACGTAACAGGAGGAAGTGACCTTTACGTCGCTGATCTCAACGCCATTCAAGACATGGGAGATAATCTCGAGGTTTTGAGAAAAGTGCGGGAAGAGACAATGGCAACCCTTTGGATAGATGCGGGAACAGGAAGCTTGGATGAAGTGCTTTACCTGATGTCCGAGATCCCATCCTGCAAGGTTGTCGTTGGCTCTGAGACGCTTGAAAGCAGCGTCGAATTTGAAAGGATAAGCAAAGCATGTCAAGAGGATCGTATGATCTTCAGCCTGGACATGAAGAAAGGCAGTATCCTGACTCGCAGCGAATCGCCCCTTGCAGGCAAGACTTTAGAGGAGGGAATTGATCTATTGAGGTTGGCGGGCTGGAGGAGGGTTATCCTGCTTACGTTGGATGGCGTTGGGACGGGGAGGGGATTGCCATTGAAGATGTATGAAAGAGCGACGCGAATGGCGCCCGATATGAGCTTTTACGGCGGTGGAGGGTTTAAGTCCAAGGACGAGCTTTTTGACATAAAGAAGTCGAACATGGCGGGGGTGCTTGTGGCTACAGCACTTCATGAAGGATGGATCAATAAAAAGGACATAAAGGAGCTTGCGTAATGAATTCATTATTTCCTGATAGAACGGCATTTTTGGCAAGCGTCGTCTCAAAGGAAGAAGCTATTGTGGCACTGAAAGCCCATATTGACGTGGTAGACGTAAAAAACCCAGCGGAAGGGGCTTTGGGGGCAGCCTTGCCGGAGACGATAAGCGAGATACGAGGCGTCGTCCCCAAGACAATCCCCGTGAGCGCCGCCATCGGAGACATGCCCTATCTTCCGGGCACGGCAGCGCTTGCGGCCATTGGAGCAGCCCAGGCGGGGGCTTCGATCATTAAAGTGGGCCTTTATGGAGCTAAAACTCCGGATGAAGTCCTGAAGCTGCTTTTTTCGGTATCGACTGCGTTAAAAAAGTATTGCCCAGAATTTTCATTGGTTGTCGGAGCTTACGCGGATGCTCAATTTTTTGGCGGCATAGACTTTCTCGCTGTCCCGTCCATGGCGGCAGAGGCAAAAGCTGCAGGTTGTCTTCTTGATACTTTTGATAAATCCTTCGGCCACAATTTGCTTGAGATTGCCTCCATGGAGGGGGTAAGGGATTTTGTCTCGGCCTGCAGGAAGTGGGGCCTTTTTTCTGCCTTGGCTGGTTCTTTAAAACTCGAAGATATACCTTTATTATTGCCCCTTAAGCCTGATTACCTGGGCTTTAGAGGCGCGCTTTGCGAAGGGGGTCGGTCGGGCAAGCTTTCGTCAAGAAAGGTCCTGGAAATTTCGTCGCTCATTGCAGGCGAAAGCAGCACCTGTCGCCGCTGCTGACGGTGTTTTGTAGCGAAAGCTTCTTACTTCCGTCGCACAGCCAGACCTCTCCATTGTAGCGGGAAAGGAACCGGAAGAACATTGGATCGACCCAACTTGTGCCCCTAAGGTCCTTCACGTCATAGGGAGGAATGTTGTCTTTAAGCAAGACAAGTCTTGAGGCGTCGAAGGCTGCGGCGATAAAGCAGGCCAAGCTGTCAGAGGTTGTTTCCCAGCTTTCGGGTATTCCTCTTTGCTCCCTAAGCCAGCTAGATGGCAAAAATATAGGGATCTTTCCTGAAAGCCAGGCCTTTGATATATCTTCTTTGCCGTAGGCCGTTACGGAGTGTGGTACCTTTTCGGCAAGCACGTATCCAAATTGGTCCATCGCCAGCACGGCCATCCAGTGAGAAGTGAAAGCCGCTAGCTTCCATTGCCTGTCGCATAGGCGCACCTCATCGGCAAATTTACCGCCTCCCGGTACCACTATGGATTTGTGGCCTCGCAGTGACTCGCTTAAATTTCTGCATATCTCAAGAAATCGTGGCAGCCTTTCAAGGCTTCCGCCAAATTTTACTACGACTTCGACAGACATGACAGGTAAATGGCCAAATCCTTGGCAGCAGCATAGGCGGGAAAATGTTTCTTAACCACATCAGGGATGATCGTCTCGGCATTTAAGATTGACAGATTTGTCCGGAGGGCTGCCTGAATTCCTAAGAATTGGCCTGCTCCCGTGACTGCGGCAGGCCCCTTTACGTGAGGCTCGGAGCAAACTTGATACAGCGCGTCAACTATTAGCCCGATTTGACGTTCCTTCAAATATCCGGCCAATGGCAACAGATCTTCTGGCTTTGCAAGAGAAGCGTCCGCACATATAAGTCGAGCCAGCCGACGGGCAGCGCCCTCGGTGTTAACGGATCCGCTGTCAGGTGGGGTACAGCTGTAGTCTTCCGGGTCGATTTCACCTAAAAGAAGGTAGCAGTCTCCCATGACGGCAAAATATTCGTTGGAAGTACGATACCAGTCTCCCCTAAAGGGAAGCCGTGAGGCTAGGGCGTTGGGATTTGAGCGGATTAAGCCCGTATAGACCAGCTCACCGAAGCGCAGTCTGTCTGTGTCGTTTCTTCCTCTAACGTACAGGGCATTTTCTTTGATGGGTATTATGTCCGTTGTGGTGCTTCCCACATCTATCCATAATCCGTCGCCGATGGACCTTGCCATTTCGCGGCCTGCCGCTATCCAGTTCGTTGCCGCAAAGTTGATCGGATCGTCCATAGCTTTTTCTACCGGCACCCACCTTTCGTTCGTGCCAAGGCACATAAGTTGGATGCTAGGAAAGGTATCGATGAAAGCCTCCAGCACGAAGCGCACACCTTCAGCTTTTGTGGTGAAACAATCGGAAAGTTCAGCCGTCATGGTGATAGCCATGGCTGTGTTGGAGAGGGGAATGTCTGAGGCAAGGTACTCAAGCACCGTCGAAAGCTTGTCGGGGTCCTTCCATATCTCAAAGGTCATATCCTTAGAGCTTAAAAAGGCAAAGTCGCCTGAGATGCAGGCGCACTTACTCTGTACCCCACCAATGTCCCAGCCCACGATCACGTCGTATGGTTTTAGCATGATAAACCCTCCACAGTGAAATCAATTTTTGGCACTGCAGGATCTGAGGGAAGCTTGTCGAGGAGACAGGCTTCCCTCAATGTCTCGGCTATGTTCCAAGTTGCAAACTTCCCCAGGAAGGCCAAAGGCGTAGTAATCCTTGGGTTTACCTCAAGCACCTGGGGGCCCTTCGTAGTCATGATCAGGTCAATTCCAACATATCCCATAAGACCCGGTATCGCGTCTACGACAGTCTGACTAAGCCCTTGAAGGTATTCCAGGCTTGTGCCTCCGTAGGCAGCATAGTCATCTTCGGAAAGGCCAGTTTTTCCTCCTATGTACCTGAAGCTTGCGGATTTGCCATCATCGCTTTCGCTTAGGGCGATCTTTTGCTCGTTTACCGAGACGAGATATGCCTTTCCGCTGCCGGTTGCCAAAATAGATAAACTGGCTGGGAATCCTTTTATGAATGGCTGAATAATTAAACCTCTTGAATAGGCCTTCTTGGACGTTAAAAATTCATCAAGTTCGATTTTGTTACTAAGTAAGACACTTCCCTCTCCTCCGGTCCCGCAGGAGGGCTTGACGACAAGAGGAAAACCCCACGACAGAGCCGCCTCTTTTATCGTGGTTTGGTCGCAGACTACGGCAAAAGGTGAACACGGCACTCCTTTGCCGGCAAGCAATTCAAGAAGGCGGGCCTTGTCCGATGCTATCTTTACGGCACCTGGGGCTGACCCTAAAATTATACCGCCGGCCTGAGTCACCTTTAAGGCAAGACGCGCGGATAGCCCCTGTGTCTCTGGGGCAATGAGCACAACGGGCCTGCTGCCGCAAAGCTCAAACAGTGCCCTTTCTCCTTCGTCATTGTGCACGATGTACTGGTTTTGCCCTTCGGTAGGGTCAAAGGCGGAGGAGAACCTTTCGTTCAAGATCAAAAGGGGCTTTATGTAATCCAGACGAGAAAAACAGGAAAGCATCGTCTTCGCCATAAAGAGGCCTTCATTTGCAAACGATCTGTCGTTTTTTCCTTTAGTTTCGCCCGACGAAAAATGTTCGTATATTATTACCTGCCGATACGAGCCTGATACATTTCTTAAAAATGGCAATATATCACCTTAAGCAGCATCATCGACGTATTACAGCCCCGCCACATATCCGTACTTTTCTACGAACTGCTGCGGCGTCATGTTGGCGATGCGCGACATCTTGTTTAAAAGGAATTCCGATTCCAAGTCGCGCTGCTCCAAGCGTATCATGTATTTTCTTGCGATGCGATACTGCAAAGAGTCGGTATCGACGAGCCTTATCTTCATCTTGCCCGTCTCGGGATCCACGATGTCCTCGAAATTGATGGGGTTGAGCTCGTTGTTTTGGATGGCAATTACAGCGTTGGAGCCGCCCTCGGCGAGGAATTTAAAGGCACCGTAACCCAGGTTTCTGGTGTATTCTACGTCGAAGGGGTTTGGGGGAGCGCATCTTACTTCGTATCCGATCTCCTTGTTTTGGACCGATATGGAAATGCCCATCTTTTTTAGCTCGCAGTTGAGCTGCTTTTTTAAGACGTCGGAGAAGTTGATCTCAGCGTATCGGACGTGGCCGAAGTCGTCTTTTTCGATGCAGTCGATGGCCGCAAGTTCCTGTGAGGACACCTTCGATATCAGGCCCTCGGCGGCGACAATGAGGCCGTGATCTTTCTCGAGGGCGAGCCTTTTTATGATGGCGCCGCTCATTATGTCGATGACGTGATGCAGGCTTATGGTTTCGCTTTCAAATTCCTCTGGTATGATTGTGAGTGTGGCGCTTGCGCTTTTGCCTATACCTAAGGCCAAATGCCCACTGGAACGTCCCATGGTAACCACCAGAAACCAGCGTCCCATGGTCTTTGCGTCTTCCATGAGGTTCATCACCAGTTCCGCACCCAGTGCCCTAGCTGTCTCAAAGCCGAAGGTGGGCAGCCCTTCAGGCAAAGGCAGGTCGTTGTCTATGGTTTTGGGGACGTGGACGAAGTGGATGTTTAATCCCAGCCTTTCTCTAGCGAACTCCGAGACCTTATAGGCAGCGTAGGCCGTGTCGTCCCCGCCGATGGTGACGATGTGGGTAACGCCCAGGTCCACTAGGTTTTCCACGACGGTGCGCATGGTCGCCTCGCTTTTGGTGGGGTTAAATCTGGAGGTTCTTATGATACTTCCGCCTTCCTTGTGGATGCGGCTGACCTTGTCGATGGTAAGGGGGATGACCTTTTTGTTGGCCGTAGCAAGGCTTGAAAATCCGTCGCAGATGCCCAAGACGTCCCAACCGTTGTTGCGAGCCTCTATGGTGACTGAAGCTATTACGTTGTTGATGCCCGGTGCGGGTCCTCCTCCGCAGATTAGGGCCAATGTGTTCTCCTGAAAATTCATAAGTCCATACCTCCTTTATTTACCGTATTTTAACTACATTTGTTTATTCTGTCTATCAGCGTATAAGTTCGGCCTGTCGCTGGATCTGGTAGAATAATGCTATGGACAAAGGGATAATTGCGATTTACGAAACTTTGCTTGATGCTTACGGCCCACAGGGGTGGTGGCCCGTTGCAGGAAGTTACCACCAGGGGGACTACGGATATCCCAGAAACGAAGAAGAGACCTTTGAGATCATCGTAGGGGCGGTGCTCACGCAAAATACGGCCTGGACGTCGGTTGAGAGGACGCTTAAAAATTTGAGGCGCATCGATGCGTTGAACCCTCATAAAATCCTTGCCTTAAGCTTGGACGCGCTTAAATCGGCCATAAGGCCCGCAGGGTTTTTCAACCAGAAGGCGATTTATTTGAGGGAAATGGCCGACTTTTTCGTCGGATTGAAGGGGAGGACGCCATCCAGAAAGGAGCTTATGTTCGTCAAAGGTGTGGGAAACGAGACTGCCGATTCTATCTTGCTTTACGCCTACAAACGGCCTGAGTTCGTTATAGATGCCTACACGAAGCGCATCGCTACTTCCTTGGGCCTTGCCGAAAGAAAAGCAGGCTACATGGAACTTAAAAATCTGTTTGAATCAAACCTGCCCAGGGATGTAGCTATTTATCAGGAATATCACGCCCTGTTGGTCGAACATGCAAAACGGTTTTACAGCGGCAAAGCAAGAGCATCTTCGATAACATTTGTGGACTTTTTAAGGGAGATTTTGTAAACTATAGACATTGATTTTATATATAAAGCGGAATATTGGGGTGAAGGGAATGGATAATGAATTAAACAAGCATCATGAGCGCAAGCCGTACTATGAGGAAAAAATTGACCTTTATCAACTTATACAGGTCCTTTTGAAGAGAAAAAAGCTTATCGTAGGCGTGTTTTTGGTGGTTGTAATTGTTACGATTGCGGCTTCATACATTATGAAACCGGTTTACAGGGTTTCGGCGGTACTGGCTCCGGGACAGATCTACGAACCAGAATCTGTACGCGATGCTTTAATTTGGCGTGAGAAAGAGATAGATACGCCCGAAAACATCGAAAGGCTCATTTCGCAAAACCCTTTTCATTATGAAATATTAACTCAGTTGAGCTGGGATTACCAAGATCCGCAGAATCAATTTGATATCAAAACTAATGTTCAGCAGAGAACTAGTTATATATCTGTTAATATCGATTCTTCAGAACCGGAGAGGGCAAAGGAGTATTTATATACCCTTTTAGATAAATTGCAAGCATTTTACCGCCCCAAAATTGAGGCCAATGTTACTTTATTAAATAACGAGAAAAAACGGTTTATTAATCAAAAACAAAACATAAATAACCAAATCGAATTAATAAAAACTAATATAAAAATACTCGACACACAAAGCGAAAGACTTCAGAAACAGATCGAAGAAATAAAGAAAAACAACGAACAAATTATCAAACAACGTGACGCAGTGTTGGCAAAAGGGCATAATCCTGAAGATGCGATGACATTATTGCTTTATTCTAATACTATTCAGCAGAATTTGGCTCAAATAGATCAATTAAATCTAAAGTTGGAGGATAACTCATTCCAACGACAGCAATTAAATAAAGATATGAAAAACTTGACAACGCAGTTGGCAAACCTTGATTTGCGCTTAGAAGAGATAGATTCTCTTCTTGTAAACATCGATATAAAAGCGAAAGAAATAAATAACATTGCCGATGGATCGGAATCCCAACAGGTTAATTCCAAGACTAATGGCGTAGAGCTATACGGCATCAAAATCGTCCAGGAACCGACCATCGATCCCCAGCGTGTTTCTCCAAAGCGCACGCTCATGGTCGCCGTAGCGGGTGTTCTTGGACTTTTCGTGGGAATATTTGCAGCCTTTGCAGCAGATTTTTGGCAAAGCCATAAGGTTTCGGCCTGAATACACCTGAATATATAGGACGCTTTTTGTAATATTTTTGTTATAATAGTAAAAGTTGCGTAACCGCCTTAAATGGCTTTCGGCCAAAAGGGGCGGTTTGCTTTTTTATCAACGGAGGCGTGTCGAATTGAACTACATGATATTTGCGACGGTAAGCGTGGCTTTGATGCTTTCTTCGATCAGCGCTACGTCCATCGCCGTGGCTTTTCCCATAATTACGTCCTATTTCATGGTGCCATTGACCATAGCCGGCTGGATCATAAGCGTTTACCAACTGGGCTTTACCGTTACGATGCCCATAATCGGCAAGGTAAGCGACGTGTTCAGCAGAAAGTCTACCTTTATAGTTTGTCTGGTGCTGTTCATCGTCTCTTCGGCGATGTGCGCTGTTGCCAAAAACATCGAGATGTTGATATTTTTCCGCCTGCTGCAGGCCTTTGGCGGAGGTGGATTCATGCCCTCGGCCGTGGGCATCATATCCGAAGTCTTTCCTGAGTCGAGGCAAAAGATGATCGGGCTGTTTAGCAGCATCTTTCCGATAGGCCAGATCATTGGGCCAAACGTGGGCGGATGGCTGGTCGATTCCTTCGGATGGAGGTCCGTGTTTTTAATCAATATACCCATAGGGCTGTTTGCCCTGGCCTTGTCCGTTTTTTTGCTTCCTGCAGGCGAGCGAAAAAGGGGCAGTATAGACTTCTTTGGGGCAGGGTTGTTGGGAATGTCCCTTGCAATGCTGATGCTGGGGCTGACGTTTTTGGGCTACGGCTCGGCGGCACAGTGGGCATGGCCGTCCTTTGTGGCATCCCTTGTCCTTGCCGTCCTGCTTTTAAGGCATGAACATAAGGTTTCAGATCCCATCCTGGACCTCGATATCCTTAAAAGAAAGCCCTTCGTGGCAGCCAATTTGTACAACCTGATCTACGGCGGTGCCGTGGTGGGCGTGCTGTCACTTATTCCTATGTTTGCTACGGCGAATTATGGCATGACGCCCTCAGAGTGCGGCCTGCTTCTTACGCCCAGATCGGTGGGCATGATAATAGCCTCGGTACTGACAAGCATCTACATAATGAAGTGGGGCTATCGCTGGCCGCTTATTATAGGCAACACCGCGACCGTCGTGGGGCTTTATTTTCTGGGCCTGGAGCCTGCAAGTGTCCTCTTTTTGTACCTCATCATGTTTCTGTTGGGCGCGGGTGTGGGGGTGTTGTCGCCGACGGCAAATAACGCCTGCATAGAGCTTCTTCCAGAGAGGGCTGCTACCATAACGGGCATAAGGGGCATGTTTCGACAAATGGGCGGCGCCCTTAGCGTTACCATAGCTACGCTCATCGTCCAAACCGTCGGTGACCCCTCCCGGGGCTTTACCATCGTGTTTTTTGGCCTTGCCATTGCCTTCATTGCGGCCATGCCCTTGATCTTCATGATGCCAAGCAGGCCAAGCATAGGCGTCGAACAAAGCGAATGTTCCTTAAAGCGTCTGAAACCGACTGCGAAAGAACGTGTTCAATGACAATACATACAAAAGATTTTCACACCGCCGATGCAAGGCCTGCGAGAAATGCAGCCTCTAAACTTGTGGCTTCAAGTGAAAGCGGCCTTTAACTAAAGTGAGGCTGACTTTACATGCAAAGGGGATGCTACATCAATGTCTGTGGAAGATCGCATATACGAAGAGCTGATAAAGCTTGTTCGCATTCCAAGCGTCACGGGTTCTGACGGTGAAGTCGAAATCGCAAGGTACATATATGATAGCCTGAAGAAAGAACGCTACTTCATGGAACATCCAGGCCACTTAAATTTTGTGCCCGGCCCTGACGGCCATCGCCATTCGGTTGTTGCCTTGGTTCGCTCTTTTTTGAATGTGCCCGATACCGTCCTTTTCATCGGACATTTAGACGTGGTAGGAGCAGATGTGTACGGAGATTTGGCGGACAAGGCCTTTGACCCTGAAGCCTTGATGCAGTTTATGGCGAGCCGACCCATGGACGGGCAGGCAAGGGCCGACCTTGAAAGCGGCAACTGGATCTTTGGACGGGGCGTCATGGACATGAAATGCGGCGTGGCCCTGGAACTTGATTTGCTCAAAGAATTTGCCCGTGATCCTTCGCTTTTTGGCGTAAACGTCGTCGTTGATTTGGTTTTCGACGAGGAAGGTTCAAGCCAGGGGATGATATCGTCCTTGCCCTTTTTGGCGGATTTGGCCGAGCAGGAAGGGTTGCACTTTATCGGCGCCATAAACACCGAGCCGACGGATGCAGGCCTTCCCGGTGCCCCAGGGCCCGGATATTTTTTAAGCACCATGGGAAAGGCCCTGGTAATGACCTACGTCATAGGGAAAGAAGCACATGGGGGCAGCTATTTTGAAGGCCTAAGCGCGTTGCTTTTGCAGGACTTCATCGACCTGGAGATTGAAGCCCGTCCCGAGATTTGCGACGTCCTTGGTGCAAGTGTTACCTTGCCGCCCTTTGCGCTCAACCGACAATGCCGGCAAAAGGAAGTGTACTCGGTTTCCATTCCCCACCTTAGCATGGCCTACTTCAATGTCTTTACTGTAACTCGAACGCCCGGTGACGTGCTTGAGCTCTTTAAGGAGGCTGCAGCCAGGGGTGCAAAAAGGGCCTTAGACTACATCGACGCTTCCTATAAGGAAATGAAGAATTTTGGCTACGCTGGAGCGGCACGGGAAAGAAGCGACGTTTCGATAATTGACTTTGCGGAGCTTCGCCGTCAGGCGGCCCGCAACTACCCCGGCGACTTTGAAAGGGCAGAACGCGAGATGGCCTTAAAGCTCAAATCATCAGGCAAGGACTTAAGGGAACAAGGCATTGCCTTAGTCGAGTGGGAGATGTCCTGGCGCGACAAAAAAGAGCCTGCCGTCATAATCGGGTTTCTGCCGCCGTTTATGCCCCATCGATCAAGTTACGGCCGGACAGAGGTGGGACTGCGCTTTAATCGTGCTGTCGAGGCTACGGTATCTTACGCCGAAAACGTCTTTGGCAGGCGTTTGATGGAGTATCCCGCCTTTGGAGGTTTGTGTGATTTAAGCTACATAGGTTGCGAGATAGATGAAGGCGAAAGGCAGACCTTGAAGGAAAACACCCCCGGTTGGGGCATTATATACGACCTCCCCTTTGATCTGATGGAAAAGCTTAACATGCCCATAATAAACCTGGGGCCGCTGGGAAGGGGAGCGCATACGTGGCTTGAAAGGCTGGAGCGGGATTACGCCCTGGGCGAGCTACCTCAGCTGCTGCGACAGTTTCTAAGGGAGCTGGCACGGGAAGATCATTGAAAAATTTATCTGACCCTTAAGTTCTTAAGTTTCATAATGTTAAACGAACATTGATCTGCGATTCCTCGGTGTTGATTGCGTTGAGCTGGGGGTTGTTAGCCAAGGAAAGACTATAACTATAGAGGAAGCTCAAGCGAATTTAAAGTAAGCTGTGGAGTTATATATAGAAAGCTTTGGGTGTGAGAATTTACCAGAAAGTGGCTGTGAAGTGATACTATATCCCTTTGAAGTTGCTATAGGTGAACAAACTGCCGGTTCTGTCTGGAGAGGAGTCAATTAAAGCTATTCAAAAGGCTGGTTTTACAATAGTTCATCAATGGGGAAGCCAGGTAAGTTTTCAAATTATCCCCTTATCCTCCTTGCAAAATCCGCCCTTTCACATGCACTTGGAAAGGGCGGATTCCTTTTATTAATTTTGGCTATTCCTCATAAAATACTTTGAAATTAGGGTCGACCTCTCCAATGTTCATGTATCTGGCGCGGTAGTCCCTCAAGAGAGAAAGGAACTTCGGTGTCAATAACAAAATTGCAAAAAGATTGATGAAAATTGGAACCCCCATGGAGACATCGATAAACATCCACACCTTATAAGTGGGAAGCCCGTAAACATAAGCATATAACACAAGCAGGAATCCCGGTAGAGGGTAAATGATCTTATTGGCCTTTAAAATAGTTCCTAAATGAGGAAAATGTGCGCCTACTATATAAGTAAAAAGCGTTTCAAATTGCGCAAAAAGAGCCGCTGAAGTTGTCAGTCCAAACAAGAAAATACCTGTGACTAATATGACTGCTCCAAGCTTTCCAAACCCCGTAGAAAAGGCGCTCAAAGTCAAAGTAGCCCCCTCCAAACCAGATGTCCAGACACCTGAATTGATAATCATCAATGCCGTGACTGAGCAAATTATTATCGTGTCGACAAATACCTCAAAAATTCCCATAATTCCCTGTTTAATCGGGTGATTAACCATGGCCGTAGCATGAATCATGGGAGAAGAACCCCATCCCGCCTCATTGCTAAATACTGCTCTAGACATACCAACCTGTATCATCTTTGAAAACGCAGCACCCGTAAACCCACCTATAGCAGCTGTCCCGGTAAAGGCGCTTTCAAAGATCATTTTAAAAGTGTTGGGGATCATTTCTGCGTCTTTAAATATAACAAAAAGCCCGGTCCCAATGTAGAAAACACACATAAAAGGAACAATCATAGATGCAATCTTTCCTAACCCCTTTATTCCACCCCATATGTTAGCATAAAGGAGTACTAGGAAAATAATACTTACAATAAGTATATTAATGTTATATGTTCCAGCAACTGCCTCAGAAACTGTGTAATTTTGTATGTTAAAGATGTAACCAACGAAAAAACCGACCAGAAAAAGAAAGCTCATCACCTTCGCAAGTTTTTTCCACCCTCTCTCTTCACCGATACCGCGACTAATGTAATATGTAGGACCTCCATATGTAGCATCTTTGCCAATGTGAGTTCGATAATGGAGGGCCAAGCTAACTTCAACCATCTTAATGATCTGTCCAAAAATGGCTTCCAGCCACATCCAAAAAACTGCTCCTGGGCCACCTACCGCTATAGCCGTTGCTACACCACCAATATTTCCAACGCCAACTGAATTCCCAACTACAACGCTTATTGCCTGATAGGCTGTTAGCATTCCTGGGCCTTTTTCAACATCTTTTGAAAATATTTGCCCAATCGTGCTTTTTATGACATACCCAAAATGCCTGAATTGAAAGAATCCAGAGACCACCGTGAAGAAGACACCTGTTCCAAGGATTAAAACGATTAATGGCGTCCCCCACATCCAGTCGACGAGTTGCTCTACAATATTAAATAGCCACATTCCTTCATTCTCCTCCTCTTCATAGCGACTACCTTAGAAGTCGTGTATTTTCGACAGCTATGCAACTACCAACTTCTCGATAAAGGTCTAGTAAGACAAGTCGGGCCTCCTGTGCCGCAAAGGGAAATATTGTCTCCGGGATATTCATAAACTTCAGCGCCATAGCGCCTCAACTCAGATGAAACGGTTGCATTTCCTTCAAGAAGAACACATATTCGTGGAGCTAACGTTAAAACGTTACATCCGAGGGTCTTATACTCCTCCTCCGGAACTTCAATAAGCGAATAGCCCCGTTCAAGCAAGTACTGACGCAATCGCACCGGCATCAGTGGCGAATATACGACAGCCAAATCCTTGTCTATAAGGCTGACTATCGACATTAGATGGAGGCATTCCTCTGGGCCTCTGTCGTGCGGCAAATCAAAGATCATGTGGTTTTCAACAAAATTCGTAAGCGAGATAAATTGCCAGATGCCCTCGTCATTAGTACGATATCCCTTTCCCAGGGCTACTGTATTCTCGTCCAGCCACAGCACGTCGCCACCTTCCATCTTTCCCTGTTCAGCTATCGCACCATAAATCGGAATGTTAAGGTTTTCTAAATAAGCCTGTATAGCCGCGGGCTCTTTTCTACGCAAGGCTTTGCTCATGTTCATTAGGATCGCACCATTCTTGGTAATCTGCACTGGGTCGTGAGTATAAATAGAATCCAATTCCGTTTCTTCGTATGAGGGAAGGTAAAAGATGTCGTCAACAAACCGTCTCAGCATTGACTCAAAGTATCCATATTCCTCCAACGCCTTGTCAAAGCTGGGACAGCCAAGATAACCGAAACGTTTCCACTCTGCATTGAGATGCTCCTGCGAAAGAAAAGCAACGCGAGGATGTTTTAGGAGCACCGATCGAAGCGGTGCGATCATAGATTGACAACCAAATGACACCATGACGATCTATCTCCTTTTAATTAATACTGCCTGAGCAAAGGGCGTGTGAGGCAAGTAGGTCCGCCGCCGCCTTTCCAGCATATCTCCGTGCCAGGAAATTCCAAAACTTCTAGGCCCGCCTTTCTCATTCGATCCCTCGTGATGGGGTTGCCCTTGATCATGAGAACTAATCCCGGCTCTAATGCAAGGACATTACAGGCCATGGTGTCATATTCTTCATCGGGAACTTCGATCAAGGTAAAACCCCGACGGATCAGTTCCTTGCGGAAAGTAACGGGCATTTGTTTCGAATAGACAACGGCCTTCCTGTGATCTACGGGGCTTATGAAGGACATTAAATGGAGACATTCCGCCGGCCCATTCCAATGGGGAATCGGATAATCTAAAACGGTAAATTTTCCTTGGGCAAACTGTTTAAGCTGCAAGATCCCTTCGGAATTTGTCCTATAACTGATCCCTACAGCAAGGGTTTCCGGGTCAAGCCAGGCCATGTCGCCACCTTCCATTGTGCCCTCTCCTTGAATCCATCCAAGAATCGGAAGGCCAATTTCATCGAAAAATCTGCCTGCGGCAGCTGCTTCACCGGAACGCTGCGGTTTTCCCATGTTGAAAAGAATGGCTCCCTCATCGGTAATCATGCAGCTATCCCTTGTGTATATGGAATCGGGGCCGGTAGCGTCGTCGACAGGAAGAGTAAATACCTCTTTGACATGGCTTTTGATTATCTCAAAAAAACAAGCGTATTCTTCAATAGCTCTGGAGAAGTCAATAGGCCCCGTATATCCAAGGTCTTTCCAATTGGCATCCAGCGTTACCTGATCGCGGTATGCCTCTTGGGGCTTTTTTACAAGTACCTTTTCAAGCTTTCCAACTTCAGACTGTGCCCCCCATGATCTCACAAAAATTCCTCCTTTTTTAGTGATAGCATTATTGTTTATAATCACATATACATGATAAATTGGATCTGTGCCATGACATATGTAACACAATGCTAAAAAATATGTTATATTTATGTAGAAGCATCAACAGAATATAAATATATGTTAATATATCGGAGGAAAAATATGACAAACGTTAAGAAAAAAGTAATCATTGACGAAATTGACAAGAAAATATTGGATGAATTGCAACAGAACGGAAGAGTTTCTTTTAGAGAATTGGCCAAAAGAGTAGGGCTCTCAGCGCCATCTGTGATAGAGAGGGTAAGAAAGCTGGAGGATGCAGGGATAATAATGGGATACGGCGCCTTTGTTGATCATAAAAAAGTCGGCTATCCGATAAAAGCGCTTGCATATATGTATACCAGTTTTAATAACCCGGATTTACGTATTTTAGGAGAGATAAGCGCAATACCAGAAGTATTACGTTATTGGAGCATAACCGGTGAAAACGATTATTGCATCGAGATTATTGCCAGGTCTATCGAGGATCTTGGTCGCATTTTGACTGATCTCGCAAAACTTGGCAAGCTCTCAACCTGCGTAGCCCTTAGCTGGGAAGATAAAAGAATCATTCCAATAAATGTCAATGACTTAGACTAGGGTTAACGTGAAAACAACACCATATGCAAGGCCTGCCGCAAGGTGTATTTATCTGCTACTGTTTTGTTGTGAGCTGTCCCAACCCGAAGGGATACAAAATTTCATCTACCTGCAATAAATTTATAGAATCAAGGAAATGTCATCAAGTTTGCGTGTCTTGCCCTGCTGTCCATTTATTGTCAATGTACTATGGTTGACATATGACGATGGAACGCTTTACATCCATCATATAATCAGATACCATGAAATTACAAAATTTAAGGAGGTAGGGAATTATGCAAGAAGTTCAGTTTGACCCCAAGGTATTGGAGGCAGCTTTTGAGGAAGCCAGGAGGATTTACAAAGAAAGAGGTTTCCAACGCAGGATGGGATTTGGAAAGAAATTGGCGATCATTAATGTAGACTTGGCGAACGCATGGACAAGGCCGGGACATCCTTTCTCCTGCGATGCCGATTCTGCGGTAGAGGCAACAGCCAGATTGCTTGATGCAGCTCGCGCTTGCAAACAGAAAATACTGATTTGGTTCTCCTGTACAGCCTTTAATGAAAACGGGCTGGAGGACAACGGTCGATGGGAGGAAAAAATACCTTTAAGCACATTACATATTGGAAGCGAGTGGGCAGAGATCGATTCTCGCCTGAAAGTGCAGCCCAATGAAACGGTATTCTATAAAAAGATGGCAAGTTGTTTTGCCGGGACGCCGCTAAACTACCAGCTCAGATCGCGCGACATAGATACAGTAATAGTGACCGGTGCCACTGCCTGCGCATGCGTAAGGCACACCGTCATGGATGCCGTTGCACTCGGCTATAAGGTAATCGTCCCCGCCGAAACTATAGCCGACCGCATCCCGGGGGCGATTCAGTGGAACCTTTTCGATATGGACGCTAAATTTGCTGACGTTATGCCGGTAGACGAGGTCATAGCCTATATAAACAACCTGAAATAAGGATATCTTCAGCATGTCAACTCTATGGGTGCTCAAGTGATTAGCTGATTTTTAGAGAACCCATCGAGGTATTCGAACGCTGGTTCTCTGGCAGGACCGGCGTTTTTTAAAAGAGGGGGAGAAAGATGAGCTTACTAATTAAAAATGGCACAATTGTCACGGCGTCAAATGAGTTTGTCGGTGACGTTTACGTAAAAGGAGAGAAGATCGAGGCTATCGGGATTGACCTTAACATGCAGGCTGACAATGTCATTGACGCCACGGGGAAGTACGTTTTCCCGGGAGGGGTCGACGAACATGTGCACTACGGCTCCTTTGGTGCGCTGCTTTTTGAGACCTCCCATGCGGCGGGTGTGGGTGGTACCACGACCATCGTAGATTTTGCGCCTCAGGATCAAGGGGTGCCACTTTTGGAGGCAATTAGCATGCAGGCCTCTAAGGCGGAGAACGTCGCTTCCGTAGATTACGCCTTTCATGGCATCATAATGGACCCGAAGGACAGCGTATTTGACGAAATAGAACATCTTCCGGAAGTTGGCGTTTCGTCCCTCAAGTTGTTCATGGCCTACAAGGGGACCAGCTTCTACAGCGATGACGAATCCATTCTCAAGGCGATGATGAAGGCAAAAGACGTCGGTGTCACGATGATGGTACACGCAGAAAACGCTGACATCATCAACGTCTTGCAGAAATATTATCTCGATCAGGGAAAGACCGATCCCGTGTATCATTATTATTCCAGGCCACCCATCGCCGAGGAAGAAGCGACGAACCGGGCAATTGCCCTGGCAAAGGTGGCCGACTGCCCGCTTTTCGTCGTCCACGTAAGCGTGAAGGGAGCTATGGAATCGATTAGAAGTGCCTACGAAGGCGGGTTCCCGGTTTACGGTGAGACTTGCACTCACTACCTTACGCTAACGACGGATTACCTCGCAAAGCCCAACTTTGAGGGCGCAAAGTACGTTTGCTCGCCCCCGTTGCGACCCCAGGAACATTTGGATGCGCTTTGGGAGGCCGTTCAAAAGGGCTGGCTGGTTTCGGTTGGGTCAGATCATTGTGCATTGGTCGGAGGGTATGAAATAACCAAGAAGAAGGGCTTGGGCAACTTTGCAAAGATACCTAATGGGTGTCCGGGTGTCCAGGATCGCATGGTTATGCTCTGGACTTACGGGGTATGCGAGGGGAAGATCACAAGACAGAGGTTTGTCGATCTATTTGCGACAACTCCAGCCAAGGTAGTGGGACTTTATCCTCAAAAGGGGCAGATAGCAGTTGGTTCCGACGCCGACATCGTAATATTTGATCCCAACTTCAAGGGGACCATTACCAACGCCGAAAGCTATCATGGGATTGATTACAGTCCCTTTGAAGGCTTCCCGATCAAAGGCAGGCCGGAGCAGGTATTCTTGCGCGGAAAGTTGATCGCTAAAGAGGGAAAATTTGTCGCCGAAAAGGGTAAAGGACGAAGACTGACCTGCAAACCTTACGCTTTATGCTATACCTACTATCATAAAGATGATAAGTAGAAGATATAGATGCATATCGATGGCCGTAAAAAATTTTAGGGAGCCTTTAAAGGCCCCCTAAAATTTATGCGTGCAGGTTTTCAGGGATGATAGGGCTATCGTTAGGTGATTTTTCGAGGTCCTCCGCCCATTTCAGCAAAAAAGCCTCGACGTCCTCCTTCTTTTTATATGCAAAGGGATTTTTTCTCCACATCTTTTCTAATACAGTTGAGGTCGCGTTCACTATCGTGTTTTCATCGCAGAAACGCATGCCCTCTTCGTCCATTTGGACCAGCCAGTTATTCTTCTTGCACCATAGGTTCATATTCGTGTCGATTATGTTGTTTTCCTTCAAGGTCAAGCCAATTTTTAAATTTGGAAATTTTCTCATCCTCTCGACGTCGCAGCGAATTCCTCGGGCTATCTGCTTCCTGCTGACTATTACATCCCGGCCTGCAAGCAGCGAAAGGCTGCAGCTTATGAAGGGTCCGACGAACATCTTTCTATACATCTCATCCAATTGAAATAGTACTTTAATCTCGGTTTCGCCATCACACCGAGAAAGGTAATCATTCATGAGGGCCGTGAGCAGTTTATTTGCCTTCATGCAGTACCTTATTTTTTCGTCGATGACGTTATTTTCAAGGAGAACTCCTTTTATAATTTCTGGATCTGTAAACGCAAAAGCAGGTGCAGGAAGATAAACGTATATGGTTTCGTTTCTTCCCGGTTGAGGGCGTACAACGCCGAAGAGTTTCAAAGTATCCTTAGGTTCGATGTCGACGAACATGTTCTTGCAGCTTTTCAACACCATCTCTACCACGTTTTTATGTTGCATGATGGAATGGGGATCTGTGAACACCATGGTGCTCGATTGCTGTGGATCCATCGACATGCCCATGACAGAGGCGGCATGTTCTAGGATGAAGAAGGAAAACCAGTACACGTTCTCATCGTAAAATTCGTGGTAAAACCACTGCGCATTTCGGTGAAAGATGAGGGGGGAACAAAGCTCAAAGAAGCGCAGGACTTCGTCCTTATGAAGCATGAAGTGAATGATGAACTTAGCCTTGAACCCGCGCCTCAGCAGGTTAAGCATTCTCTCCTTCCATCGTTCGGTGTATTCTTCATCCTCCAGCAGCCAGCGGTACTGTTCACAGTCTATGTATATGATGTTTCCTGGATCGCTTTGGACTTCTGCCATGTCAAGGAGGTTGGATATTGCCTGCCGCCGTCCCTCTCCTTTTTCATATAGGAAGGCTTTCACTTCGCGAACTGCTTTGTTTCCTATGAAGTCGTTGGAGGGGGTTGAGAAATTTTCATCGGCGATCATGTTTTGCAAGAAATATCGAAATTTCCCGGTGTCCTCGAAATCCTCCAGGGGGTACTGCTTCTTTAATGGGTCTTTTAGAATGTATCCTCCCTGACGGTCGTTTTCTTCGATCAAAAATTCAACGATCTCATCGAAAAAAATGGATTTTTTCGATATCCGGCGATCGCCGCTTTTCCATTTACTCACTAAGCTGGGATCCACGTGAAGGCGCTTTGCAATGGTGATCGTCGGAATGCCCAACTGTTCCAAGAGAAACCCGAAACCGGACAGCTTTCTTCTTTCCGTCATATTGGATCACCCAGTTATTATGTTGCTTAAACACGTGTGGACCATTTATGAAATGACAAATATATGAACAACATCATAGATATTAGTACACGACCATTATAAGATAATAAATGGCATAAAGCATTATATAATAGCACACAAAATAACCTTAAAAAGGCGCCTTCAATTGTGCATAACAACAACCAAGAATTTGCGAGGTCAGATACTGTATTGCCTGTCAATTGAGTATGGAGGGTCATCTGACCCCAATGATTTGAGGAAGATTGCCGTGGCAAGCTTCATGCTGTCTTTGAAGTTCCAGGGGGAAAGGCCGGTGATGGACTCTATCTTTTTGAGGCGATAAAGAAGTGTGTTTCGGTGCAGCGATAGGTTTTTAGCGGCTTCCTTCGTCTTGAATGAATAATCGCACCAGGCGCAAAAGGTCTCGATGAGCTGGTTAGAATCGGGGTGAGCTGTTAGTTTGCCGAGGACTTGCTCGACAAAGTCATTTTGTTTCTTTAAAGGGATGGACGCTAGGGCGCATTCCATGATGAAGTCGCTTGCAGAAAAGCAGTTCTCACCTTTTTGGCAAATCTTTTTGCCCAGGGTCAAGGCCTCTCTGGCCCTCCTGTAGGATTCGGCAAGCTCTCCGATGTCTTTAGCTGGTTGCCCGATGCCGATCGAGATGGCAATGCCTTCTTTGGAAAGCAAGCTCATGCATGAGCGACACAGTTCGAAGACGTAACGTTCAAATTTGTCGTCGTTAAGTTTGCGGTCGTTGACGAGGAATGCGCATGCAGAGAAGCTGTTTAAGGGGCAGAAGACGTTTTTGGGATGGTGAAAGGTCTCTTTTAAGCGGTCCAGCACACGGCGCATCGTGAATCCCACTTGTTCGCCCACGTAGGATTCAAGCTCTACGATCATCGCTATGCGGCACAGTTTAAGGTCGTAGCCAAGCTCTTCGCCCTGCAGCAAAATAAGCGTCTCGTTTCCGTACGCAGGATTGAAGGACGCTATACTTTCGGCCAAATCGCGTAACGCCTTTTCGCGAAGCATGTTCTGCTGCATGAGGGCCTGTTGCCGTAACATTATTTCAGCCTGCTTTTGCACGAGCAACCCGAACTTTTTGACCTCACCGGGGTCGCCTGCTATGGCGATGGACCCGACAACTTCTTCGACCAGTAAGATCGGCAGCGTGAATCCAGGTTTTACGCCGGACATCTTTGATGCCTCGGCTTCGGTGGTCACGAGGGGCTTCTTTGATTTCATTACCTCAAGCGAAGGGGTGTGGCAAACTCCGATTCGAGACACATCGTCGCACCCGATTATGACCCCCCTGTCATCGGTCACCAGGACTCCGTGGCCGATGATGTCGCTTACCGTGACGGCAATATCCTGTGCCACCTGATTTAACATTTAACACACCTCTATCTCAGAGACATGGCAAATGCATTATGCATCCGCCTTATATAAAAATAATTATAGCATATATATTTATGCCATCACCCAATGTTTTTTGAGCATCGCTATTTTACAATATCTTTAAGTCATTACGCGTGAGGAGGGCTTGTCATGCAGCTAAAGTTGCATAAGGTAAAGGTGCGCGACGTCCGTTGGGGCGACGTCACCAAGGTCCAAGAAGGAGTCTTGTACGTAGATAAGGCGTCCGCTTTAGAGGCGGTAAAAGACGACGCCTTCGCCAAGGTCGACCTTGAGCTTGCAAGACCTGGCGAAAGCATAAGGATAATCCCTGTCAAGGACTGCATCCAACCTAGGGTGAAGTTATCGGGCGGAAAGGAATACTTCCCTGGCTTTTGTGCCCCCTTACAAAGGGCAGGAGACGGGGCAACACTTGTGCTTGACGGCGCTGCGGTCGTGACCTGCGGGTCCATCGTGGCCTTCCAGGAGGGCTTCATCGACATGAGCGGCCAAGGAGCACGCTACACGCCTTTTTCTGAGACCAACAACGTAGTCCTCGTCGTAGAGCCAACCGACGGCCTGGATAAGCACAAATACGAAGCCGCCCTGCGTATCGCAGGATTAAAGCTTGCCACATACTTGGCCAAGGCATGCATGGACACAAAGGCAGACGAGGTGGCAACCTTCGAAAAAGGTTCGATCGCTGAAGAAAGCGCTAAATTCCCTGGCCTTCCAAAGATTCTTTACGTATGCATGTCCATAGCCCAAGGGCTGCTTCACGATACCTACGTCTACGGCACGGACGTAAAGATGAGCTTTCCCTTTTTACTTCACCCAAACGAAGTCTTAGACGGCGCCGTTGTGTCGGGAAACTGCGTTTCGGCCTGCGACAAAAACACGACCTATCACCACGTAAATAACCCCGTCGTGCGCGACCTGTACGAGCGCCACGGCAAGGACCTTAACTTCCTTGGCGTGGTGATCTCGCCGGAAAGCACCGTTTTGGCGGGAAAGGAAAGAAACGCCAGGATGAGCGCCGCGATAGGAGCAGATCTTGGCGCCAACGGGGCAGTCATTACCGAAGAAGGCTACGGCAACCCCGATACCGACCTTTGCCTTACGGCCAAATATTTCGAGGAAGCCGGCATCAGGACGGTCGTCATCTCAGACGAAGCAGCAGGCACGGACGGCAAAAGCCAGAGCTTGGCGGACGCGACGCCCGAGATGAATGCCTTTGTGTCGACGGGAAACGTCAACGAGATGATCGTCGTCCCTCCCATGCAAAAGGTGATAGGCGACCCTAAGGCAATAGCCCTGCTTTCGGGCGGTTCTGCCGAATCCTTGTGGGAAGACGGCTCCATGTACGTTGAGCTTCAGTCCGTCATCGGCTCAACGGTGGAAATTGGCTACAGCCAGGTCGGCTGCGAGTGGGTATAAGGGGGGAGTGCGATGTCTTACCGCGTTGTTTGCTACATAAACCAATTTTACGGAGGAAAGGGAGGAGAGGAAGTTGCCGATTTCAAGCCCGAGCTCGTCGAAGGTCCCGTGGGGCCGGGGCTTGAGCTTCAAAAGTTATTTGGCGACGAAGCGAGGGTAATAGGCACCATTATCTGCGGCGACGGCTACTACGCCGAACACATCGAAAAAGCCCGTGCCGAGTGTTTGAAGATCGTCGAAGATTTAAAACCAGACCTTTTCGTGGCGGGCCCTGCCTTCAACGCCGGTCGCTACGGTGTGGCCTGTGGCGACATATGTGCTGCCATCACGCAAAGCTTGGACATACCTTCCCTAACGGGTATGTTTCCCGAAAACCCGGGCGTTGAGCTGTACCGTGCCCAAACGTTCATCGTTAAAACCGAGGGCAGCGCCAGGGGCATGAAGCAGGCGTTGACGAGCATGGCGCGCCTTGGCCTTAAGCTGATAAAAGGCGAGCTGCTCGGCCCTGCATACGAAGAAGGCTACATCCACCGCGGCATACGCAAGAACTTCTTCAAGGATAAAAGAGGATCGCTTCGGGCCATCGACATACTGCTTCAAAAAATCGCAGGGCAAGAATTTCGTACGGAATACGAGATGCCCACCTTTAAAAAGATCCCTCCAGCGCCTCCGATCAAGGACATTAAACATGCAACCATAGCCTTGGTCACCTCTGGCGGGATCGTGCCTAGGGGCAACCCCGACAGGCTTCGCGTTTCCTCGGCCGAAAGTTATGCCAAATACGACATCTCGGGGCTGGATGACTTGACCCCCGACGAATTTGAGTCGATCCATGGAGGATACGACCGTATGTGGGCAAACTTAGACCCCGACGTGGTAGTGCCCTTAGACGTCATGAGGGAGCTTGAAAGGGAAGGGGTGTTTGGCAAACTTCATCCTTATTTATACACGACCACGGGAACGGGGACGTCCGTCGCGAACGCCGAGCGCTTTGGCCAAGAGATAGGCCGCGAACTGAAAGAAGCGGGTGTGGACGGCGTAATTTTGACCTCCACCTGAGGGACGTGCACACGATGCGGCGCATCGATGACGAGGGAAATAGAAAGGGTGGCACAAATCCCAGTTGCCCAGATAGCGACGATAGTGCCCATAATGCTTACCGTGGGGGCCAATCGGATCGTGCCGGGCGTTGCCATACCTCATCCCGTGGGCAACCCCGAGGCAGGCCCCGAGGAGGACAAAAAGACGAGAAGAAAACTCGTGCTTCGGGCTTTAAAGGCCCTCCAGGCAGATATATCCGAACAGACAATATTTGAATCCTAGCCCTGTGGGGGCTACTTTAAAGGGGGTCTTTATGTAATTGAATCCAAAAAAGATTCAAATTTAGCTATCTGTTCTTCCAATTCACAAATAATATCATCCAATCTTTCGACTAAAGGTTGACATTTATCCCATTTTAGCTCAAAACCGTATATATTCCGAAAAAGATGGCGAAAACGAAGGTATTCTTCGAGATCATTTTCTAATTTTTCATCAATTACTTGAGGTCGGATCCCTTCTATTGGAATTGTCATCCTTTTGAGCAGTTGAATATGCCAACCTTCGCCTGCAGGTAAGTCTTGGTCTATCTTTATTGCAATTTGGCTAAATATTTTTTCAACTCCAGTATAAAAGTCGTGAAGCAAACTGCCGACCGCACGCGTTCTTGCGATTGACCCCTCTTTTGTTGCTGTAAGTATGTCGTCTAATTCTTTGGCTAATCTTTTGAGGTTGCGTAATTCATGGTCGATATCCGCTTTTAGCGCAGCAAATCTAGTCATCAATAATTACCCCTTCTTTTAATATTCGACTCAAAAAAACAGGGTCGACATCTTCTAAAGGAATCAAATCCAACTCCAAGCCGGCGGGCAGTTCACGCCAAAGTTCGGCAAGAGCCTTAAAATAGAGGTGCGACGGAAGCCCTTCGACTGCGAGGTCAATATCGGATCTTTCGTGAAAATCCTCAGGATTGGCAAGAGAGCCGATCAGATAGACTCTGCGGACCCTGTATTTGTCGTAAAGTATGTGCGCACATTTGCGCGCAGCAATATAGGCTTCACGCATTCGTTTGCATCTGCTTTTTCTTTCGACCTCGAGCCTCTCAGTCCAACCTGCAGTAAATGTATCTGTATCCATTTTGATGTCTCCCTTAAACATCTTTCTTTAAAGACATTATAGCAATTATATTAACAATCATGGCAATGGGATGTCTTACCAGTGTGTCCGTGGGGGGCCTACCGTTCATTTAGTGGTTTTATAATGGTAGACTCGAAGTTACCGACCCCGAAGTTACAAAGTGTTTATAAATTCTTTTGCTGTTACGATCTTAATATCTTTGTATTCCTTCAATTTCAACAGATGATGATCTCCAGAAACGATGAACTTGCATTCGCCGGCTAAGGCACATTCTATGAAGATATTATCTTTAGGATCGTCTTCGATCAAGCAGATTTTTTCTTTCGGGTCTACCAATACTACATGCTCAAAGGATAGCATCATGTGAATTAGATTTAGCCTTTCTTCTGTAGTGCCCAGGGCCGAAAATTTATCTCTCACCATGACCTCGCAGTATTCTTGAATGATCTCACTGCTCACTGTAGGCTCAAAGTTCTTGGCAATCCAACTGTCGATTACATTGGCCGGATAACTTTCCCTGCTTATGAAACCTGAAAGTAGCACATTCGTATCTACTACAATGCGCATCACGAATTCCTTGTTTTTTCGATCTCTTCCTTTACATCTGCCTCGGTCAGTCCGGCCTTTGAGGCTCTGTCTCTGAATTTGTTGACCAACAGGGAAACTTCAAGCCGCTTTGCTTTTTCGGTCACTTCTTTTAATTCCCTGTATTTTGAATAACTGAGCAAAACGCCCTTTAACTTTGATCTTGATGAAATGACGAAGGTTTCGCCCTTTTCTGCCTCATCCAAATATTTGCCCAACTTTGGCCTTAATTCGTTTACGCCTATTACTTTTTCCATTGTTAGCACCTCCGTCGACTGCCAAATAAGGTAATCTTCAGCCTATATTATAACATGCCTGTTAACATTATTGTTTATTGTTTTCACAATATTTCCTTCAGGCATTCGATGCACCGCGGGTAATTTCCCCCTATCGACGGCTTGCGACCTCTATGAAATTGGTCATTATTCCATGGTCTCGTTCTTAGATCAAACGCCTGTGTTTTATCACGTTGAAGGGGAAAATAAAGTTTGTTATGTTCAACGGAACAATTTGAAAAGGATGGCCCCCTTAAACAAATTAAACAAATGCTGTCCTCGTTCTGCTTTAACTAAACCTTTTTTAAATTGGCTGGCCATGGTATATTTGTAACGTCAAACGAAACAGACTCTGCGAGAATGGGGGAGGATACCTGTGAACCTGGCTCAGGCTTTTGTCAACTTAAACCCTATTGTGCAGGCGTTATTGGCGACGCTTTTTACCTGGGGTGTTACGGCCCTTGGTGCTTCGGCGGTCTTTTTGACCAAAGAGGTGAGCAAAAAGCTGCTTGACAGCATGCTTGCCTTTGCCGGGGGCGTCATGATAGCGGCAAGCTACTGGTCTTTGCTTGCGCCTGCCATAGAGATGTCCGAAGGAAAGGACATTGCCTCGTGGGTTCCGCCTGCCGTGGGGTTTTTGGCCGGCGGAGTCTTCATGAGGGCCATCGACATGGTCCTTCCCCACCTTCACATAGGGTTGGAAAGGACCGATGCCGAGGGAATTCAGACATCGTGGCGGCGCAGCACCTTGCTGGTGCTTGCCATAACTCTTCATAACATCCCCGAAGGCCTGGCCGTCGGCGTCGCCTTTGGAGCGCTCGCCTACGGGCTGCCAACGGCGTCGCTGGCCGGAGCCGTATCTTTGGCGTTGGGCATCGGCCTTCAGAATTTCCCTGAGGGATTTGCCGTATCCATGCCCTTGCGCCGCGAGGGCGTTTCTCCCAGAAAATGCTTTATGATGGGTCAAATGTCGGCGGTGGTCGAACCCATCGCAGGCGTCATAGGCGCCTGGGCCGTCATGATCGCCCAGCCCATACTTCCCTACGCGCTTGCCTTTGCGGCGGGAGCGATGATATTCGTGGTGGTCGAAGAGGTCATCCCCGAAGCACAGCGCAGCGGTGAAACCAACATCACCACTATGGCCGCCATGCTTGGCTTTACCATAATGATGATTTTGGACGTGGCGCTGGGGTAGGTGTTAAAATAAAGTTTTATTTACGGTAAATGCTATAGGTTAAGTGAACAATTACGAAGTCCAAATTTTGCCAGATAAAAGCGAGGGGGAAATTATGCTTCGAGTAGGAGTATTGCAACTTGACGTTCAAGTGGGTAATAGAGAAGCAAACTTCATACGCGTAAAAGAATGGATAGAAAGGGCATTTGTTCCATCTGAATTGCCGACAGCGATCGTACTTCCGGAACTTTGGGATACCGGTTATGCCTTGGAAAAAGCTTACATGCTTGCATCAGTTGAAGGAAACGAGACCGCCTCTTTTTTGGGAGAATTAGCAAGGAAATACGGCGTTTGGTTCATCGGTGGTTCCACCTTGGCCAAAACAGAAAGAGGCGTTACGAACAGAGCTCAGGTAATAGATCCGCAAGGCAAGCTGATCGCCTTTTATGATAAAGTGCATTTGTTCCCATTGATGGAAGAAGACCAATACCTTGCGGCGGGAGATAGGGATTGCATATTCGACTGGGAAGGCGTAAGTGCAGGATGTGTAATATGCTACGACCTGCGTTTCTGCGAATGGATGAGATGTTATGCCTTAAAGGGGGTGAAACTCCTTTTCATAAGTGCCGAATGGCCATCTGCACGGGCCAAGCATTGGGAAATACTGCTTAAAGCGAGGGCCATAGAAAATCAAGTATTCGTTATATCGTGTAATAGGTGCGGAATCACAACGGAAAATGCCTTTGATGGGAGGTCGCTGGTCGTCGATCCATGGGGTGAGGTTTTGTTAGATGCCGGGAGCAAAGAAGGTTTATATTTCGTCGACATTGATCCAGACAAAGTTCTTGAAGCAAGAACTAAAGTTCCAGTATTCAAAGATAGAGTGCCAGCTCTTTATGATTATATCACTATGATATGACTGTATTATTAAAGTCTTTCTTTTAATTATGCATATTTTAATTACTCATATGATTGAGGATCTGCCATTACAAAAAACACTAAATAAGCGGTAGGCCCCAAGGGGTTTGCTAGTAATAGGCTATCTTTCTTCTGACCCGTTCCGTATCGAGAGTCATCATTATGCCCCCACTATTTCCTTTAGATATTTGATGTAACGCGGGTAATTTTCCCCGTAACGACGGCTTATCATCTCCATGAAATCGGTAACAGCATCATGATCTCGCTCGTAGATCAGCCGTCCTTTTCTTATGACGTTAAAGGCGAAGATGCAGTCCGTTATGTTTAAGGGGACGACCTGGAAGGGGTGCCCATCGATGGGGTCAAGGAGTGTCTCCGCGGCAAGGGCTATGTCTAAATAATATTTGTCCGGCTTGCCGTAAAGCGGTTTTATGACCAGGCCGATATCTATATCGCTGTCGAGTCGGCACAACCCAAGGGCAGAACCAAAGAGGTAAACTCCGGCAATTTCTTCCATATCTCCTAATGTCGTAAAAACGGCATTTTTTATGAGGTTCTCATCGATCTGAACCATGCTTCTCAATTTGCATTTCTCCCCTTTTGATCTTTTAATTCCATGTTTTTATTATACATGCAAGTGGCAGTCGAGTAGGTCATCCTCAAAGCACGACGCAACAGTGAAACCAACATCACCACCAGGCTACCATGCTCGGGGTTGCCATAATGATGGTCTTGGATGTGGGGCTGGGGTAAAAAATCGAGGGGGAGATACATCCTGATCTCCCCTTATGTCAAGCCCTGCTTATTTAGCAGCCTTTATCACGGCGCTGCCGAAGGCCCCGTCGAGCAGGTCGAAATCGGCCGAATCGATCTTTGCCTCGTCTCCGAGCATGGATTTTATCACGTCTTTGGTATACACGTGTTCCAAGGAAATCGTGATGTCCTTAAAGCCGACGTGGGCGAGCGTTTTGTTCAATTCGTCGACGGGCATGGAGCCGGCTATGCATGACACCCAAAGATCCGTAATTTGTCTTACGCGGTCGGGGACCTCCTTTAAAGTAACTATATCTGCTATGGACAGGTGGCCGCCCTTCTTTATGACCCTGTAAATTTCCCTGAAGACCTTCTCCTTGTCCTCCGACAGGTTCACGACGCAGTTTGAAATGACCACGTCGACGGATTCATCGGGCAGGGGGATATCTTCGATGTAGCCTTTAATGAACTCCACGTTCGTAAGGCCCGCCTTTTTTCTGTTTTCCTCGGCGAGGGCAAGCATGTCGTCCGTCATGTCAAGGCCGTAAACCTTTCCGCTGTCTCCGACGATCTTTGCTGCCAAAAATGCGTCGATACCGCCGCCGCTTCCCAAATCGAGCACCACGTCGCCTTCCTCTAGATCGGCAAATACCAGCGGATTGGCACATCCCTGAGAGGCCATCAAGGCTTCCTCGGGCAGACCCTCAAGAAACTCTTCGCCGTAAATGAGCGGTGCATTTGCGATGGGCCCGCAGCATGAGCCGCTGCAGCAGCAGGAATTTCCCGCTTTTGCGTTTTTTGCTATCTCTCCGTAAAAATGTCTTATCTGCTTTTTTATGTCTTCACTCACAGTAACAACCTCCCGATCTTTGGGTTACTGTTTTATTATACAGGGTTTAAATAAAGGTGTGTCGCTCAAATTTCCTATAGCTGCTATGTCTTTTTCTCTTGTGATATGTGATAAAATATTTCGGCCCTTTATGCCCTGTTTCTTTATGTGCTTAAGTGATTCTAATTATCTGACATAATGGAGGATGAAACGATGAATGAACCCCTTGCCAAAACTCCTTCGTGGCCGATGTCTTTAATTGCTTTTGGGTTTTACTTTTCCCTCTTTTTCGATCCCTGGGGTCCCATTCCCAGGTATTTGGGGTGGCTTTTTTGCATCATCGGGATAGTCGGTCTGTTTATCCTTCGAAACCCGGAGCTACGAAGGCCTGTTTTGGACCATGCAGTTAAAATTATTATATACATAATGATAATATGGTCTGTTTTTACCACGCTGCTTAACTTTTACGGATGGTACCATTTTGGCAAGGGGGTATCAAACCCTTTGGAGGCCGCCTTTGGCATATGGCTGACGGCGTTCGTCGTGTCTAAAGAAGGTACAGGGCGTTTTCAAAAGGTGTGGTGGGCTTCCAGCGTCCTGATATTCGTAGCATGTATTTTGCAGGCAGTGAACGTGCTTAAGTTTAACGTCTTTTCTCATCACAACACCCTTGGTTTGTATGCCGTCGTGACCCTTCCCATGTCACTTAACTTTGCAGTTCGAAGATACGACAGCAGGCTGCTGCACGTCATTTCTTCTTTGACGGTTGTCCTTAATTTAATAGCGCTTTTTCTAAGTTTTAGCTCTGGCCCCTGGCTGATAGGCGGCATAGAGATCTTGCTTTTCTTTATAATAGCTCGCCCTGGGAAATACGGTTTATTTAAGGGGTTATTAATTCCCCTTTTAGTTACGGCCATTCTGGGATTTTCGTTTGCTTTAGTTCAACCTACTTACCTTGACCTCTTTAAACGAGAGATATCTCAATTGATATCTTTCTCGGGGGATTTCGCGAAATTTACCACAAATCGCACGCGCATATGGGAAAAAACGGCGCACTTGATCTCCCAAAAGCCCATTACGGGATGGGGATGGATTAGATACAAGACCTTGTTTTTGATGAGTAATTTTGAAGCGATACCAGGAGTAGGCATTCCCGTAGAACCTCACAACATGTATATTCAGTTGCTGACTTATGGAGGTTTTCCGCTTCTTATCGTCGTCGTGGGGTTGATGCTTCGCGGTGCATGGCTTGCCTGGAGAAAACTTAGAAGCTGCAAAGGCGAAAATATGTATCTTTACGCGGCAGTCCTTGCCACAATATTGGCTATCTTGGTCTATAGCATGGGGGGAAGTGTCTTTGCCGCCAGACAAAAGATCGGCTTTCTTTTCTGGGCCTTGCATGGCATCGCTGCAGCACTGCCGGAAAGGGGCAAAGGTAAGGCTTGAAAGGAGTTGTGATGGTAAAGTCAACCACATTAATTATAAATGACAATGAATGAGACTGCTGAAAAAGTGCTTGAACCTCTATTAAAAAGATACAGTTTTAATTGGGGCCAGACAAATATTAAGTTTTATTTTGTAATTAACTTATTATAATATATATCGTGATTTTCAGCAGTCTCCTGAATATTATGAAAAGGTCAATTCCAAGGCAGGGCCAAATGTGATGATGTTAGGCTATCAGCCCTCTGAGGTGCTCCGAGATTATATGCAACGGGCTAAAGCCTTTGTCTTTGCAGCCGAGGAAGACTTTGGTATAGTTCCGGTAGAAGCTCAAGCCTGTGGTACTCCGGTAATAGCCTAGAACCTGGAGGAGATCTTCGGTCCCGTTATAAGTGAGCTAGGATGTATAACGGTACTCGACACCGGAAAGGTAACGCCCTTATACACGACCTTAAAGGGCATATGTCATGGCGGGTTTGATTTTTAGCTGACCTAAAACGTTGCCCCTTAGGATACATGGGGAGTGGTTCAGGGAAATCCTACAAAAACTTGATGCGGTTACGTTTCGCACACTACTTGACACACTTGACAGGCTAATTTCCGAGTAGTATTTTTACTCATAAATAACTATGTGTGCAGGTGAATTCATTGACCATAAAGCTTGATTCTTTGATAACCTCCCAGACAAGGGTAAAGCTGCTTTTAAGGTTTTTCTTAAACCCAGAAAGCAGGTCGTACCTTCGGGAACTTGCAGAGGAGTTCGGCGAATCGACCAATTCCGTGCGGGTTGAGCTAAACAGGCTTACTGAAGCAGGGCTTTTAAATTCCTTCGACGAAGGCAGGACAAAAGTTTATCGGGCAAACACCAACCACCCCCTTTTTCCCGAGATACACAGCATGGTGCGTAAATTCACAGGGATTGACCAGCTGATCCCTCAAGTATTGTCAAAGCTTGGCGACATACATTCGGCCTACATCGTGGGCGACTACGCAAGGGGGATGGATTCGGGTATAATTGACCTCGTCTTGGTAGGCAAAGTTGACAAAGCTTACCTGCAAAATTTAATAGACAAGGTCGAGCCCATGCTTCATCGAAAAATACGCTGCCTGTCTTTAAGCGAAGACGAGCTTGAAAAGTACAAGGCTACGCTTAAGCTTGAAGAGGCCATAGAGCTGTGGAGCAGCGGCAGGGGTGAGTGAGGGTGAGGGTGGGGGATTCAAGATTAAAGATGTGACCCCAAATTGGATGGGAATTGACTGAAAAGGCTACTGGTGTCTAGAATCAAAGCGAAGGTGCTATTCTACGGCACGCCGAAGGCACACGAAGGAGGTAACCAATGCGCGTCTGCATGATAGGAACAGGATATGTGGGGCTCGTCACCGGGGCATGCCTTGCCGAACAGGGCAACCACGTCTGGTGCGTCGACATTGACGAAGACAAGATCTCAAGGCTCAATGCCGGAATCGTCCCCATCTACGAACCCGGCCTGGAGGATATCATCAAAAGAAACGTCTCCCAGGGACGGCTTAAATTCACCACCGACACAAAAGAGGCCGTCAAAAACAGCTTCTTTGTCTTCATCGCCGTAGGGACCCCGCCCGACGGAAACGGCAACGCTGACCTCAAATACGTCATGCAGGCTGCACAAAACATCGGCTCTTGGCTGGAAGGCTACAAGATCATCGCCATCAAGTCCACCGTCCCCGTGGGGACCACCCACAAGATCAAGATCATCATCGCAGAAGAACTTACAAAGCGCGGGCGGACCGACATCGACTTCGACGTGGCCTTCTGCCCCGAATTCCTCAAGGAAGGCTCCGCAGTGGACGACTTTTTGAGCCCTGACCGCATCGTCATCGGGACGGAAAACGACAGGACTTCGGCGTTTCTCAGGGAGCTTTTCTCCCCCTACGTGCAGAGGGAACCCAGGATCCTCACCATGAGCATCACTTCCGCCGAACTCACCAAGTACGCTGCCAACGCCATGCTGGCCACCCGCATCAGCTTCATGAACGAGCTCGCCAACTTTTGCGAGACCGTAGGCGCCGACATCGAGGAAGTCCGCCGCGGCATCGGCACAGACAAACGGATCGGCCCCGCCTTTTTATACGCCGGCGTCGGCTACGGAGGGTCATGTTTTCCCAAGGACGTGAAGGCTCTCATCCGATCCGCCAAAGAAAAAGGCAAAGACCTTACAATACTCCAGGCCGTGGAAGAGGTAAACATAAACCAGAAGTACAACTTCCTCAAAAAAATCTTGAAACACTTCGACGACAAGATAACCGACAAAACCTTCGCCATCTGGGGCTTGAGCTTCAAGCCCCACACCGATGACATCCGGGAGGCTCCGGCCATAGAGATAATCAAGGAGCTGACGAAAAAAGGCGCAAAGATTCGTGCCTTTGACCCCGTCGCCATGGACAACACAAAGCCCCTTTTCGAGGACGACCCAAACGTCTGCTTTGCCGACGATGAATACAACGCCCTCGAAGGTGCCGATGCCCTGGTGCTGGTTACCGAATGGCCCCAGTTCCGCAAACCCGACTGGGAACGGGTGAGGGAACTTTTGGCCGAACCGGTGGTCTTTGACGGAAGGAACCAGTACGACCCGGGCAAAATGAAGCAGATGGGGTTTGAATACTTTGGGGTTGGGAGGCATCAGGGTTGATGGATAAGAAAACACTGGTCACCGGTGCAGCAGGATTCATAGGTTTCCACAAACCTACAGGGACGGAATAGATTGAAAAACACCCACATGAACCTCGTAAAGAAAATTCAAGCCTTCCTCCGAAGACCATTTGTCCGCAACGTCACCATAGTTGCGAGCGGGACTGCAGCAGCCCAAGTCATAACAATGGCCTTTTCGCCATTGATTACACGAATCTATGGGCCGGAGGCTTTCGGATTGCTCGGTATCTTTAAATCACTGGTGGCCATTCTCACTCCCATCGCGGCCCTGGCCTACCCGATTGCTATTGTTCTACCCAAAGAAGATTCCGAAGCCAAAGGGCTGGTAAAACTCTCTTTTTTGGTTTCTGCCGCCATATTTTGCGCCGTTGTGGTTGTCATGCTGACTGGTGGAGAAAAGCTTCTCGCTCTACTCGATTCGGAAGCCATTGCACCCTATGTTATGCTCATCCCTTTGTCCATGGTCTTTGCGGCATACATGCAGATCGGCCAACAATGGCTGATCCGAAAGAAACAATTTGCCATTACCGCAAGGGTAGCTGTCCTTCAGTCTTTCTTGCTCAACTCTGCTAAAACAGTCATTGGTTGGGTCAAACCTGTTGGAGCAGTCCTTGTAGTGCTCGCAACATTAGGGCATGGTCTCCATGCGGCAATGCTTTGGGTGGGGATAAAAAAATCTGGTACACTTACAGAAAACACAGCTCTGAAAGAACCATCCGAGATACCACTGAAAAAACTTGCGAAACAGTACTACGACTTTCCCCTGTATAGGACTCCACAGATGTTTATAAATGCCATTTCCCAGAGCCTGCCAGTACTTATGTTGGCAAGCTTTTTTGGTCCCTCTTCTGCTGGTTTCTATACGATTTGCAGAACTGTTTTAGGAATGCCGTCTAGTTTGGTAGGACAAGCCGTTGGTGACGTGTTTTATCCACGTGTGACGGAGGCCTCTCACAGGGGGGAAGACGTTTCAAGGCTCATCCTGAAAGCTACGCTTGCCCTGGCAGCAGTGGGGTTTCTTCCTTTCGCCGTCGTCGTAGTTTTTGGGCCACAACTATTCTCTTTTGTATTTGGAGCCGAATGGGTCAAGGCTGGGGAATACGCACGCTGGATAGCATTGTGGATGTTTATGGGTTTTATCAACCGGCCGAGCGTCGCCGCAATTGCCACCTTATCAATCCAAGGATTTTTCCTAATCTTTGAATTCCTAAGTATTGGCAGCCGGATTACTGCTTTAGCTGTTGGTTTTTTGTTTTTTAAAAACGACGTTATAGCTGTTGCGTTGTTTGCTCTTGTAGGTATGTTGCTAAATCTTTTTCTGATTTCTGTTACTCTCTTTCGAGCGAAATCACTTAGAGGAGCTGTGTGACAATGAGCGACTTTTTATTTTCTTCCATCCAGAAGCCGCAGGGAGAACTTACTCGACACATTCAATCCATCTATCATTCCGATGCTCCCGAAGTGAAGGAATTCCACGGCCCCTGGGGCTCGCTGGGAGTCAGCCGAAACCTGTACAACGGTTTCCAACCACTGGAAACGGAACAACATATCTTTATTATCATAGGAGGCCCTGTCCTTTATTTTCGGGATAATCGTTTTCTTACGGAATCCGATCCGGTAGCGGGAACAAAGGCGGTATACGAACGATGGCTAAATGAGCAAATAATATGGGATGAAGACTTAAGCGGCCCATTTGCGGTTTTCGTAGTGGATAAGTTTGCAAATCAAATCACATATATTACAGATATGATGCTCTTTATTCCAATATATCGTTACAGGGAGGATAATAATCTCTTTCTTGGGACGCATATAGATACTTTGGCAAAAACGGCTGGACGAACAGACAATGTAGATACAGCATCTCTTGTAGACTTCGTACTTAACGGTGCCGTAACTTATCCGTACACGGTCTACAAAGATATATATCTTGCTTTGCCTGCCTCTATCACAATCGAAACGGCAGATCGTGTTTTAACCACTGAAACTTATTGGGTTCCTGAGGAAACCAATCCCTATAAAAACATAAACGAAGCAGCGACAGCTCTGAGAGAGGGCTTAAAAAAACACGTAGATAGAATAACCGAAAACATGAAAGAGGTGGCGCAGTTTTTAAGCGGCGGTGAAGATTCACGCACGCTTTTGGGGCTTATACCTTCAGATTTAAAACGAGACGCCTTTATCTTTCTTGACAGCATGAACCGAGAGGGGAGAACCGCCCAAAAGGCTGCAAGGGCCTACGGGGCAAATTTCCATGTCGAATTTCGCAGTCCGACACATTACTTAGAGATCTTAGAGGAGGCCAGCGATCTCGTTGGCAGCGGGCACGAATACATACACGCCCATAGCCTCAAGTTTCATAAAACTTGCGGTCTGACCGAATATTCTGGAGTTTTTGGTGGCTATTTGTCTGATTCCCTGCTGAAAGCTCTTTACGCTCGTAAAATACGAGGTTTCGGCAGGTTTCCATTTTTGCCTGAATTCATCCTTCCCGGAGAAACACGGACAAAGCCCATGACATGCCCTTTGTTTGAAAAGAGTATCCTCGCAGAAATTGACGAACGCCGGTTGAAACACATGGAAAGGGTGCGTAAAATTCGCCCCGTGACATCTCATGAGTGGTTCGTTTTATGGCCCTCCACAATGCGAATTGCAATCCCAAACCTTTACAGCAATAGACGCCTCTTTCGCAGCTACGAAGTCTTCTTGTCAAAGGATGTTGTAAAGATCAGTGCCGCCGTTCCCACCAAGTGGAAGCTGAATCGTCGATTGTTCAATAAAGCAATGCGACCCTTTTTGAAACCAACACGTTGGTTGTTTCATCCTGATGGAAGACTTCCCTATTTCCCATGGTGGTTTAATGTACCTGTGCGCTTTTCTGTCTGGTCTTGGCATCAATTTACCAAACGCACTGGGATCGCCAAAGAAACAGGAAATCAGGGACCTTGGTTTGACTGGGATAATATAATAAATAGTGATAAGTGGAACGAATTGGTCAAAAAGTATTGGAAAAACATATCATATCTAGGTCTGGCAAAAATAAGTGATCCTTTAGAAAGGGTTTTTAGTGACGAGATTTTGACAAAAATCCAAAAATTGGATTTGCTTCAAACTTTATATAAACTGGACAGTGTACGTAAATAAGACATACTTATACATTAAACTTTATTTGCCTGAGAAGCAAAGTTTTTAATTCAGAGGTGTCAGATAACAAGCACGACTACTTCATATTGCAATGAAGATATGGGTTAATGAAGGATGAAAATATTTTTTTGCTCTAAGCCGAATTTGGAGAGGAAACAAACATGACAAAAATGCAGGCTAATTCAGTCGTGAGCGTTTATTATTCCGATAAATATAAGGCACCTGGGCAGATATATATATAAGGACAACGAGACGGAAGCCCTGAAGAAACGCGAATCGAAACTTTACCAGCAGATCGGCCAGCTCAAGTACGAGGTCGACTGGCTCAAAAAATCTGAGAAGCTTGCCTAAATCTCCTTCGGACCGTCGCAAGGCGCTGGATCCGAAAAACAGAAAACTTTCCCTGCGCAGACAGTGCGAGCTTTTGGGACTCAACCGTTCGAGCTTCTACTACAGAAAGCGCAGCAGGGAATCTGCACGGAACGTGCTGATGATTGAGATACTTGACAAGCAATACACGCAACATCCTAGCTAGGGCGTCAAACGGATGACCGCGTGACTGAGACGAAAGGGCAAACAGGTCAACCTGAGGCGGGTTCGAAGGCTGCTCCGGCTCATGGGACTTGAAGCTGTCTACCAGAAGCCGAGGCTGAGCAGGAAGCACCCGAAGCACAAGATCTACCCCTATCTTTTAAGGAATCTTGACATAACTGGACCAAACCAGGTCTGGTGTTCGGACATCACCTACATCCGGATGAACAGTGGCTTTGTCTACCTGACGATCCATTGCAGACTGGTATAGTCGGAAGGTGTTGTCTCCTGGGAGCTTTCGATGACGCTGGATTCATTCTTTTGCGTCAGCGCCCTGGAAGAAGCCCTTGCCACCCATAGGAGTCCAGAAATCTTCAACACCGACCAGGGGCGGCGCAGTACACCGACCAGGAATTCACGAACGTCCTCAAGAACCATGGCATCAGAATCAGCATGGACGGTCGCGAGGCAGAGTGTTGGATAATATCTTCGTCGAGAGGCTGTGGCGGACTGTCAAGTACGAGGAAGTGTACCTGAAGGAATACCGGACGCCACTGGAAGCTAGAATCAACCTGGGAGCGTTCTTCTTGCACTACAACAAACGGCCGCACCAGAGCCTGGATGACAGAACGCCTTGCGAGGTTTATAATTTTCAAGGAGCGGAAGTACAGGTCAGTACCTGAGAACCGCCGGACTGATCTCCTTATTTTCGTCACCCCGCGGTACGAAGAGTGGGGATAACGCAATAATCTATTTATATCTAAATACTCAAAGGATTCATATTGGACAAATAAGTTTAGCATTTTCAGATGAAGGAGTTAAAAATGAGAATATGTTTTGTAGCCCATTCAGCGGCAAAAGGCGGAGCTGAAAGGTCTTTACTCGAAACAATAAAAGTGTTGCGGGAAAAAGGACACAAGTGTTACGTAATTTTACCCCGAAAAGGGCCGTTAATAGCAGAATTGGAAGCAATTGGAGTTAATTCATATGTAATACCCTACCGTTGGATGGTGATAGGCCGGGGAAAACCTTTAAAGCGTGCACTAAAAAAAATATTGTTCTTTATTTTGAACACAATAATGTTAGTACCTGTCGCAATTACGATAAAACGTCACAAATGCGATATAGTTTATACAAATACAATAACAATATTTGTTGGCGCTATTACTGCTAAGTTCTTAAAGCTACCACATATATGGCATCTACGAGAATTTGGTGAGGAAGATCATGGTTTAAAGTTTATCTTAGGGGAAAGACTTTCATATGCAATAATGAAAAAATGCACTTCTGCCTTTATAGCAAACTCAAAGGCCGTTGCGCATAAATACAAAAATCACGTTAATAAAGACATCTACGTAATCTACAACCCTGTTTGTATTGAAGATACTCAGCAAAAAATAAAAGGTATCGGTTTCGATGAAAAAAGAAATAAGCGCAATTTGAATTGTACTATCGTAGGGACACTAAGCGAAGGCAAACGACAGGATGAAGCTATACGAGCCATAGGGGAGGTGGTAAAAAAAGGTATTACTGCAAATTTATATATAGTAGGCGACGGACCCGTTGTATATAAAGATTATCTAAATCATCTTATTACGGAACTGGGATTAAAGAATTTCATAACTTTTACAGGTCGTGTCGAAAACATAGGACTGATAATGAGAGAAATTGATATATTACTAATGTGTTCACGAAACGAGGCATTCGGAAGAGTAACAATAGAGGCGATGCGTTATGGTAAGCCGGTCATTGGCTCAAGAAGCGGAGGCACAACAGAATTAATACGAGATGGGTTTAATGGATTCCTATATGAACCTGGTGACTATAAAAGTTTAGCAAATTTGATAACCCTTTTTTATCATAATCCTAATTTATTAAAAAAAATGGGTGAGAACGGAAAGCTTTGGGTAGAAAAAAATTTTACAATTGAGAAATTTGGGAACCAATTAACTGACGTATTAAACAGCGTAGTTTATAGGAACCAATATTATGCGAATCAACGTACTTAAAAGATAAATAACATTTTTTAATCGGACGTGATTTTAATGCTCATCGCCATCACTGGCCCTAACGGCCTCTTAGGCCGCGAAGTTCTTAAGGTCTTTAAAAAAGAATGCGAAGTCGTCGAGTTGCCTCACGACATCCTAGATATCACGGACTTAAATCAGGTACGTGAGGTGCTGTCAAGTTACATGCCTACGGTTCTTGTAAACTGCGCCGCCTACACCGCCGTAGATAGGGCAGAAGAGGAGCCGGAAAAGGCAAACTTGGTTAATGGCCTTGGCGTGCGAAATCTTGCTTTGGCGTGCAGGAAGCTTGATATTTCATTGGTCCACATAAGCACTGACTACGTCTTTAACGGAAACACAGATACGCCCTGGCGCATATTTGACAAACGTCACCCAATAAACGCTTATGGTTACAGCAAATACTTGGGCGAAAGGTACCTTGAGACCATAAACCACAAATACTTTCTGGTGCGCACTTCCTGGCTTTTTGGCTCCGGTGGACCTAACTTTGTAAGCACCATCTTGCGTGCCGCCTTAAAAAAAGGTGAGCTTCGAGTCGTAAACGACCAGTTTGGTTGTCCTACTTACGCTTTAGATTTAGCTTGCTTTCTGCTTAAGCTCGTCAAAACAGGCGCCTACGGGGTGTATCACGTAACAAACCAGGGCATCACAAGCTGGTATGAATTTGCCAAAGAGATTTTACGTCAGGCAGGCATAAACATACCCGTCGTTGCCGTTTCAAGCGACGAATACGTCAGGCCTGCCAAGAGGCCTAAAAATTCTGCCCTTGATCCTTTTCCATTAAAAGAAACCGTTGACATCTTACCTCCTTCCTGGCAGGACGCACTGAGCAAGTTTTTATCCGAAGCCTTAACAAAGGAGTGTCTCGATTGAAAATTCTTGTGACAGGCGGAGCGGGATTCATAGGCTCAAACTTCTTGCGGACGTATGTCCCTAAATATCCAAATCACTCATTTATAAACTTAGACAAGCTCACCTATGCCGCTAACCTTTATAACTTAAAAGATATAAGTGATGCTAAAAACTACTTCTTCATTCAAGCCGACATCGCAGATTTTGAAAGCGTCAAAGCCGTCTTTGACCGCTTTGAGCCTGACATCGTGGTGCACTTTGCAGCAGAAAGCCACGTGGATAGAAGCATCCTTGGGCCTGCAGAGTTTATAAAGACTAACATCGTAGGCACCTTTAACCTCCTTGAGGCATGCCGATTTTATTGGAAGGATAAAGAAGATAAATTATTTCACCACGTAAGTACCGACGAGGTCTACGGATCACTTGGAGATACGGGATACTTCACCGAAGAAAGCAAGTATGACCCTTCAAGCCCTTACTCGGCATCTAAGGCATCAAGCGACCATTTGGTGAGGGCCTATTACCGTACCTATGGACTTCCCGTTAAGGTCACAAACTGCACAAACAACTACGGCCCCTACCAGTTCCCCGAAAAGCTCATACCTTTAACGATACTTAACGCCTTAGAAGGAAAACCCATCCCCATCTACGGAAAGGGCCAAAACGTCCGAGACTGGCTTTACGTAAAAGACCACTGCGAGGCTATCTGGGCCGTGATACAAAAGGGACGCATTGGTGAGACCTATAACATAAGCGGAAACGAGGAAAGAAAAAACGTAAACGTGGTAAACGAGATCTGCCAAATCTTGGCCGAAGAACTTGACAGGTCGGCAGAGAGGTTTAAAAGTTTAATCACCTTTATTGCAGATAGGCCCGGACACGACTTAAGATATGCCTTAGATTCGTCTAAAATAAGATGCGAGCTTGGATGGAAGCCCAAAGAAACATTTAATACTGGTTTAAGAAAGACCGTGAAGTGGTACTTAAGAAACACCGAATGGGTAAGTGCCGTAAAAACGGGCGAATACAAAAAATGGATCGAGCGTAATTACGCAGATAGGCTGCAGGGTTAGGTTAAAACTTTCATTAAACCCAGGTGAAGTTCTAGAAGTTGGGATTGGAAATGGATTTGTTTCTCGTTATCTTCGTGATAGGGGAGTTAATGTTATCACATTAGATATTGATAAAGAGTTGAAGCCGGATGTCGTGGGGTCGGTTTTAGATATTCCATTTCCTAATTAAACCATGCTTTTAAGATTCAGGGGGCAGTAAGCATATGAACCAAAGTGAATTTAATTATAAGCTAGCGCCAAGCGTTGGAATATTAATCATTTTTACAAGTACTCTATTATTCTCTTTAAGCAATAATCTACCTCACGGAAAGGGGATACCGATATTCCCTCGCCCTGGTGTATTGATGTTTACTGTTCTTGTTTTAGTGTTTATAGTAGTGCTTCCTAATATTGAGATTTGGATCTCTGAGCTTTACACACTAGTTCTGCTACTATTAATTGCATTGTCTTTGTTTAGCTTAGTATCCACATTGTGGTCCAATGTGCCACTTCATTCTTTGAAAAGGGCAACATTTATATTTGTTCCTATGGTATGCTTGTTTATTATTACAGTCTGCGACAAGAGGCCGATTGAAACCTTTTGGAAAGTAGCGTTTTTGTTAACTGTCTATGGGGTAATGTTGTCCGTAATTGGAGTAGCTTTGACTTTTTGGGGAACAATAGTTCCAACTGACTTCGGTAAGATACAAATTATGAACATAGGTAGTTTCAAAATAGGACAAACTATTCATATTATGCCTCCCTTTATACGCATTTCGTCCCTAACTGGCCAGCCTAATTCTTTGGCATCATGGTTGATGATTACTATAAATTTAACTCTGGCTCAGAGATTAGCTAGGAGAATTTCACAATTGAAGTTCATCATACTTGGGGGGCTACAGGCAGTAGCTTTGTTTTTAACGGTTTCCCGCACCGGGATTGGTGCAACCGTTATTATTGCAGTACTGCTTTATTGGCTTACCGCTCGTAAAAATTCGAAGATATTGTTTATGATTACGATTATGATTACGATACTGATCATGTTATATATTGCAAATCATTTTACACAGGTGATATTTGTATTTTTAGAGCCCCTTTTGAAAAAGGGTTTAAGTAGTCGAAATTTAGCCTGGTCTTTAGCATGGGATCATTTCTCGCGAAGGCCATTAATAGGATATGGGATTGGTACTTCCACTATGTATATTTCCGAAACAATTGACATATTAGGTGCACACAATCTTTTTTTGACACTTTTATTTGAAGTTGGTATATTCGGGTTTATTTTGGTTTTAGCGATATGGTTACTCGGCTTGTTTGGCTCATGCTATATCAAGAAAGGGTTAAGGTGTAATTTTAATATGGATAATAATATAGTTGTGGTTAGTAATACTATTTTTGCTGTTTTAGTTGGTTTAGTGTTTCATGAATTTTTTGAGACATACATATTTATTGATTTATTTTTTAGCTTATATTGGATATACATTATTGGCGTTGCATTAAACCATAATGCTATCTTAATGTCATGTAATAATAATGATCGTTAAAATATCGATTAATATCAATTATAGAATGTGATGTGGAAGGCAATGCTTACTCTTACTAAAAACAATTATAAAGTTCGGTTTATATGTATTAGCAGTCCGTAAGTGCCAGAGATAATAGAGTTGTAGTGGAATCTATTAATGATGAGAGAATCAAATATATAAGAAATAGCAAATCAATGGGAGCAGCCTTTGCACGAAATCTCGGTATAAAACATTCACGACCGTGAAGTGGTATTTAAGCAACACCGAATGGGTAAACGCCGTAAAAACGGGCGAATACAAAAGATGGATCGAGCGTAATTACGCGGGCAGGCTTTAAGCTTTGCGGTAAAAGCACGAGACTACCATTAGAAAGGGTTGTTACCATGAAGGGCATAATACTGGCAGGAGGTTTAGGAACGAGGCTTTATCCTTCAACGCTTGTGACGAGCAAACAGCTTCTTCCCATTTACGACAAGCCCATGATCTACTATCCCTTGTCCACCCTGATGCTTGCTGGAATAAAAGACATACTTATCATCTCAACACCCCAGGACACACCAAGATTTAAAGAAATACTTAAAGGTGGAAGCAGGCTTGGATTAAATATATCTTACGCCATCCAGGAAAGGCCCGAAGGCATTGCCCAAAGCCTTATCATAGGCGAAGACTTCATAGACGGCGATAAGGTTTGCCTCATACTTGGAGACAACGTCTTTTACGGCCACAGCTTTCCCGAGACCTTAAGGAAGGCATCACGCTTCGATAAAGGAGCCGTGATATTTGGCTACAGGGTAAAGGACCCTCAAAGGTATGGCGTCATAGAGTTTGACGAACAGGGCAAAGCTTTAAATATAGAAGAAAAGCCCGCCCGTCCTAAGTCAAACTACGCAGTGCCCGGCATATACTTCTACGACGGACGTGTGCCTGAAATTGCAAAAAGCTTAAAGCCCTCACCTCGTGGGGAGCTGGAAATAACTGACCTTAACATGGTATATTTAAGGCAAAGCTGCCTTCACGTGGAGCTTATAGGAAGAGGTGTGGCTTGGCTTGATACGGGAACACCCGACAGCCTGCTTGAGGCTTCAAACTTCATAGCCACCATAGAAAAAAGGCAGGGCTTAAAAATTGCCTGCATCGAAGAGGTGGCCTACAACATGGGCTTTATAACCAAAGACGACCTAAGGAAGTTAGCCGAAAGTTTACCGAAGGGCGCTTACAGAGATTACCTGTTGACTTTACTTTAAAAGGATTGATAGCCATGGAATGGACAAAGGGACAGATAGAAGGCGTAGTGATAAAAAAGCTCGTAAAACACGTTGACGAGCGCGGGTTTTTGGTCGAGACCTTTAGGATAGATGAACTTCCTGAAAATTTGCAACCCCTCATGAGCTACGTATCTTACACCGAACCGGGCATAACCCGCGGGCCACATGAGCACAAGGCTCAAACTGACATATTTTCATTCATAGGTCCTGGCAATTTCATGGTAAAGCTCTGGGACAACAGGCGCGACAGCAAAACTTACGGCAACTACATGAAGTTTTTCGCAGGAGAAGACAACCCCCTGACCGTCATCGTTCCTCCCGGAGTCGTTCACGGCTACAAAAACGTCTCAAAGACCACCAGAGGCATGGTCTTAAACTACCCCGACAAACTCTTTATGGGCTGGAACAGGAGCGAAGAGGTGGATGAAATAAGGCATGAGGAGAAAGAGGATAACGAGTTTGGGATGGAGTGAGCGGAAGCTTTATCTTTGGGGATACCCGTAGTCTCGACTGACTGCCCTCACGGACTCTGGAAAATCCTTCAAAATGGACAATATGGCCCATTGGTCCCTGTTGGAGATAGCAATGAGATGGCCAGAGCTATGCTCGATACCTTAGAATCTCCATTGCCATCGGAAATATTGCGTAGAAGAGCGGAGGAGTTCAGCGTTTATCGAGCGGAGAATGTCTATCTTGATCTTTTCGATAGGTGGAAGCATAAAGTAAAATATTAAGCATAATATTTGCATAAGCACAAGGGTGGATTGGAATCGAGATGAGTTACCCCCCGTCGGTATTTATCATAATTGTTAACTATAATGGCTGGAAGGATACAATAGAATGTTTGGAATCGTTACAAAATGTTACCTATCCCAACTATCGCATTATTGTAGTTGACAATAATTCCACTAATAGCTCGCTTGAATATATCAAAAAATGGTGCATTGGAAGCATAAAGGTTAGCTCTAATTTCGTAAAATATAATCCAGATAACAAACCAGTGTTTTATATTGAATATGATAGCGAAACTGCAAAATCAGGAGGAACTACAGAAAAAGAAGGTTATATTGCCGGGGTTACACCTAACAGAAGCTTGGTTTTGATAAAATCAGAGAAAAATTTGGGCTTTTCTGGGGGGAATAACATTGGAATTAGATATTCTCTCAATAGAAATGCGGAATACATATTGCTTTTAAATAACGATACAGTCGTTACCTGTGACTTTATTGAACGACTTGTTGAAGCTGCAGAGAGCAATGATAGGGTTGGGGCAGTAGGTGGTAAAATTTTTTATTATAATAAACCAAATACAATTGCTTTCGCGGGCGGAAAGGTAGATGAGATCAGGGGTAATGGCTATCATTTTACAGATGATAGGTTTAGGAAACCTTCACCTGTAACTTTTTTAACAGGTTGTTTGTTATTGATTAAGGCTGAAGTTTTTGATCAAGTTGGCTTATTAGATGAATACTATTTCCTGTACGTGGAGGATTTAGATTTTTGCTTTAGAGTACAAAAGTATGGCTACTTATTGGTCTATGTCCCTGATAGCATAATCTACCATAAAGAGGGAAGCAGCACTGGAAGGCTCTCTCCATTGTCGCTATATTACTCCAGCAGGAATAGGCCTTATTTTGTTCATAAAAATGTCGAGAAACATTTTAAGGTTATCTTGTTTTGGATGTTCTACCTTCCAACTCGCTTGTTAAGATCCATACAATATGGTAAAAAGGGAAGGTATATCATTAAGGGTATAGTTGATTTTGTTGTGTTTAAAATTAGGAACTATTTCCCTTCAAAAACATCTTAATTTGTCCTTAATAAATTATATATTTAAAATTATCCATCCTTATTTTTTAAGTTCAGAGTGAATTGAAGTTGCCAAAAATACACAAAGTAAGGTAAAATGTTAATGAGCAAATGGTAATTTTTTGGTGATTCTATTAACGTGAGATTTTATTATTCAATCTTACGTTATTTTAATTAAGTACCATGCATTGGAGGTTCATTATGAAGGCCTTTCGGAAAAGTTGTGTTTTGAAGTTATCTATTGATTGGTTTCTCTCTTGTGTTTTATGTGTTTTGTTGGCTTTTTATTTGCGGTTGGAAGGCAGCGTATTCGCTTATGTGCAATTAATACTTCCTTACATATTCGTGTCTACTGCAGCTTTATTCGTTGCTGAATTTATCTGGCGACTTCCTCTGCGTTCTTGGCGAAGCACGGGAATCCCGGATTTGGTGACGTTATTGAAAGCCATGATATTTTTTGGTTTATCCGTTTCTGGGTTATGCTTCATAGGGGGCACGGCTTTTCGGGTGCCCCGCAGCATTCCCATTATACATGCCTTTCTATCGATGCTAGCCTTGGGCGGGTCGCGGATGCTTTTCAGGTGTTACTATGAACGTCACGGCTGTAAAATTTCAGGGCGATATAGCGATGCCAAAAATATCCTGATAGCCGGCGCAGGCGAGGCTGGAACCATGATTGCCCGCGAAATGCTTCGGCATTCGGAAGCAGGCTTGAGGCCTGTTGGTTTTTTGGATGACGACCCGACAAAGAAGGGCATCAAGATATTAAATCTTCCCGTGCTTGGCCCAATTGACTCCTTACCAGAGGAGGTAAAAAAGCACAACATAGAGGAGGTTTTAATCGCAATTCCTTCCGGTGATGGCCGCCTTGTACGACGAATTGTGGATTTGTCTCAAAAAGCAGGGGTTTCCTATAGAATTATACCGGGGATTTACCAAGTTCTTTCCGGAGCCGTCTCCATTTCGCAAATACGAAATGTAGATATCGAGGACTTGCTGGGGAGGGAACCGGTTAAGCTCGATATTGACGCCATATCGAAATATCTAAGGGACAAACGCATCCTTGTGACGGGGGCGGGAGGATCAATAGGATCTGAGATCGTCAGACAGGTTGCGCTTTTCGGCCCTGAATTTATGGTTCTTCTTGGAAGGGGCGAAAACAGCTTATTTGAGCTTGAACTTGAGATCAAAACTTCATTTCCGGGCTTGAAATATGAGCTTGTCATTGCCGACGTGCAAAATCGTCAAAAACTTGAGCGGGTCTTCAAGAAATTTCGACCTCAAGTAGTGTTTCACGCTGCAGCACATAAACACGTTCCCATGATGGAAGTTAATGTTGACCAGGCCATAATAAACAACGTAGGCGGCACCCGCAACGTAGCAGAACTGGCCCTTGAGTGGGGTGTGGAGCATTTTATTAATATATCCACAGATAAGGCCGTTAACCCCACGTCGATCATGGGAGCTTCAAAGCGCATTGCCGAAATGATAGTGCGAAGCATTGCATCGAAGGCTGCTCCTTGGCAATCTTTCGTGTCCGTTCGATTTGGAAACGTCTTGGGAAGTAGGGGCAGCGTAATTCCCATATTTAAGCGTCAGATAGCAGGAGGTGGGCCAGTAACCGTGACACACCCCGAGATGAAGCGCTACTTCATGACGATCCCAGAGGCCGCGCAGCTCGTTTTGGAAGCCGCGGCATTGCCCTATAACGGAAAAGTTTACGTCCTAGATATGGGTGAGCCGGTTATGATAAAAAACTTGGCGGAAGACCTCATTAAGCTATCTGGATTTACGCCCTATGAAGATATAGATATCATATACACCGGGCTAAGACCTGGCGAAAAACTTTTCGAGGAATTGCTTACCGCCGAGGAGGGTACCATACCGTCGCCCCATGAGAAGATCTTTATTGCGAATCAAAACGGCATCGACGAAAGTTTTTTTGAGAAGCTCAATTATTTACTCAAGGTAGCTCATGAAGGGGATGTTGAAGAGATTATAGCCACGATAAAATCGATCGTTCCCAATTTCAGGGTTGATAAAGAAAAAGTTGCTCCGGCAGATAGGATCACTATAAAGAATATCTAAAAATATACCTCCAGCCTCATTACAAACAAGGCTGGAGGTATATTAGGTTTAAAATTAAATCCTTCGGAGGTAAGACTTAAGCAGCGCCATCTTATCAGCGCTTTCTGGATTCTTTGAAGAGTTGTCTATGAATTCCTTGATCAAGGCGGCAAATATACCGACAAATAATCCAAGAAAACCGGCAACGATTAACATGAGCTTTCGTCTTGGCTTTATTTTAAGCTCAGGGGGTATGGCTGGATCTATCACCTGTAAAACCAAGCCTTCGCTTGCTTCGGCCATGACGGCGGCTTGGTATTGCTGCAGCAGCGTTTCGTATAAAGTCTCTTGAAATTTGAGGTCGCGTAAACGTCTTGCATATTCCATCCCTGCCTTAGGTATTTCTTCGAAAGCCGGGATGAAGTTTGGGTTATCTGTACCGGCCTTGGCCTCCAAGTTTTTAAGTTCTTTTTTAAGCCCAGCCAGCTCAGCTTGAAGGCGTTTAATTTCCGGGTTTTGAGCCGTGGCAAATGTCCTGGCAGCTTTTAGTTGGACTTCTTTTACGGCAATTTGGGCTTGGATGTTTGCGATGGAATCCATCAATGCCTGCATCTGAACGTCCACGTTCAGTAATCCTGATTGTGCTTGATATTTTTGAAACTCCTCTTCTGCCTGCATCAAGTTGTGATGGGCTTGCTTAAGTTGGTTTTCCAGGAAAAGACGTTGCTGAGATACTTGAGTTAACGCCAGGCCTTGAAGCAAGTCTTGAAGCTCATCGGCAATAGCGTTAGTTATATCTGCAGCCATGACTGGATCTTTATCCTCGACAGCAATCGTTATGAGACTTGTCTTCTCATCGACATTAGCGCTTATTGCTCCGGAGAGGGCAGAACGTGCAGCATCTCTTTTTTCAGCATGATAGTAATCCATTAGGTTAAATTTATCAATTATATTATCGACTAAGGTGCGACTTTTTGCAATGCCAGCAACCAAGTCAGCCGTTGTTTTTATGGCACCGGACTGAATGGCAAATGTTCGAAACTCCGGGGGAATCATCGTCAATATGCTAGAAGGAAGTTGCCCGGCAAGCGATTGTGGCGGCACAAGGTGAGTTTCCGCCCTATAAATAGGCGTCATTATAAATCCCAATATTAAAGCGACAAGACAGGCAACAAAGGCGATACCTATAATCAACCTTTTATGCTTGGCCAAAACTAATGCCAAATCGAGCAGATCGATTTCATCCTCCTCATAAGCGCTGGATGGGGGGACCTCAACAGGTCCGTATTCTCCCGGTTCAGACAATTGATCCTTTTTATTTTGATTGTATTCATCAACCAAAAATATTCACTCCTTTAAAGGAAACTAATCATCGAAGGCATCGATGGCCACGGCAGCACTAATAGCTGTCTTATAAACTATGTCTACTATATCGCTTGTCCTCCTGAGGTCCGAAGCAACCTGGATTTTTTCGGGCACTATTATAGTATCGCCTCGTTCGATATATGGTGGTTTCTTCAAGTGGCCTACTCGAACGGCACTGCCATCGGCTTTTAGTAAATATACCCTGCTTCTGTCAGCGTTTCTGCCGTATCCCCCGGCTTTTTCTATGTAGTCGTTATAGGTGGAGTAGGGCTCGAATATGAAGGAGGAGGGATTTAACACGTTCCCTGCCACGTTGATTGTCTGGGCCTCGCGTGGTATGTGGAGGCGGTCGCCTTCCTCAAGAAGGAGGTCGTAGGGAGTCTTTTTAAGTAAAGTTGGCGGATCTTCAAGCCTAATGACCACACGGCCCGTTGCTCTAGTCTGCCTTAACATGTCAAGCATTCTTCGCTTTTGCTGGGTTTCCATTTCTACAAGCTTTGCATCCTCGGAAGTCAAAGAAGAAGCAGTGCCTGCGGCGCTTGCCGTGTAAAGTTCACGCTCCAGGCGCTGGACCATCTCGTCGATGCTTCGCCGTTGAGACTCGCGCACCGATTCCCTCGTAAATATGGCTCCCGGCAAGAAAGCTCGATCCGTATATCCTCCGGCACGTTCGATTAGGTCGGACAAAGTCTCACCTTTTTTGATTGTGTAAACTCCAGGGTATTTAACCTCACCTGAAATCGTGACGGTTGCGTACAAATCCCATTCCGGTACTGCCCTTACGAATATATAATCGTTCATCTCGAGAGGAATGTCGTTTTTAGGATCGCCTTTCATCGCTTTTTCCAGGTTTACCAGCAGGTGTTGAGTTACGGGACCCTGTTGTGTCACGGTCACCCTCGTTATTTCGGCCTGATTTGAGGCCATGTAGCTAAGCCCGCCGGCTCTGTTTATAACTTCAGAAAGCTTTGTTATGCCCGGTTCTATGGCGTACTCGCCTGGTGTTGCTACCGGTCCCGTTATGCGAACCGTACTTGTGCTCCGAGCGACGGGAAAAAGCCTAACGATATCGCCGTCCTGCACGGCAAATCTCTGCATGAAATCTTTGCCAAGGGTATCTAGATCCCCTTCCACCAAAGTTAAATAACGCCTGTCTTCTACGCGCATGATTTGAACCCGACCCTTGAAGGACTGCCCTGTAAGGCCACCTGCCATATCTATGAGGTCACCGAGCCTAACTCTTTCTTTTAGTTCATATAATCCTGGCCTTTTTACGTTTCCAACAATACCAACTAATTGCCCAACCTCGCCAATAAAAATCACGTCGCCAGGCATCAGGCGTATATCGTTTGATGTGTCTCCTTTAAGGAGCATGTCATACATATCGAAATTAGTAACAACTTTGCCGTTTCTTCTGACCTGTATGTTGCGCATGGAGCCGGTTTGGCTCGGACCGCCAGAGGCGACAAGTGCATTTACCAGCGTAGCAAGGGAGGATACCGTATAGGCTCCAGGCCTTCTGGCGTTGCCCACTACATACACTAATATCGTGCGAAGACGACCCATGGTGACGTTTAGATCGAAGTTCGTATAGTAGCGGGAGTATTCTTTTTTGATCGCTTGTTGTAACTGAGAAAAGGTCATTCCAGCAGCACCAATTACGCCCGCACCGGGAAGGCTTAAGTTGCCGTCGCGATCCACCGTTACGCTCCACTGATCTTCTATCATACCCCATATGGAGATGCGAATTTCGTCACCCGGTCCGACTACGTAATCCGGCCCCACGGGCACCGCCATCACGGGCGCATACGTCGAAGGGGCTTGCCTGAAAAAGTCGAAGCCAAAGCGGGGTAGCATTCGCATTACCTGTGATGCAGGTGTGTTAAGAAAAAGCTGATCCAACTGAGCATCTGAAAGCGCGCTGAAAGCCTCAGGTGTCATTTGTTCTCCCACTTCAACAGGAGCCTGCGTAGGCGCTTCAGCTGGGGTTTCTTCCTGAGGAGCCGAGATCTGGCCAGGCTGGGCCGCTGGAGCTTCCTGGGCGGGTGCAGCGTTCTGCAGGATGTTTTGAATGTTTTGCAGGTTAGATGGCAATCCGGGAGATCCTTGCGCAGGCGCACTGCCAGGTGCTTGGATAGATCCCCCCGGTGCGCTTACGGAACCTTCTTGGGCCTGTGCCTCGAAGGTCAGCGGCGAAAGAAACATAAGTGTAATAAAAACTAAAGACCAGATAAATGCAAACTTCCACATCCTACGGTACATACGTATTTCCTCCCTCTTGCATCGAGTATTTCATCTCTTTGGCCATGCTTTGGCCTTGCTCTAGTCGTTCGTATAAATTTTTGATCAATTTGTCGGGATTCAACTGTCCCCACATTAAATCGGGATCTTTCCAATGCCATGGCACTCTGCCGGTATAGTAAGGCCAGCCGCCTGTCATTATTATATCCTGATTCCATATATAATTCGTGTCGGATCCAAAAAATATGTTTGTTGGTATTTCTAGTTCAACTCCGACGAAAGAATAATCCTTGCCTGCTCTCAATGTGTCGGCTCGTGTTACGTAAAAACCAATTCCAACATCGTCCCAATGTCTCATCATCGACAATTTAAAGCCTGTATCGTCATCGTCGACAAACTTTCCCACTTCGGCCATAAGATCCAAATCGTAGCGAGGTTCGTGATATCCAACCTGAAACAAAGCAGCTCCCATCCAGCCATCGTTTTCCAAGTCGATGTTCTCACATCCGTCATGATACAGACAGATAGGGTCATCTGCAAAGGATGCAAAGTCCTCGGGGTCTCGTTCGTGGACTAATCCAAGCCTTATCCCTGTGAAATAACGACCATTATCGAAATAAGTCCGCCTCCAATAATTTCCGCCAAACCAAAGGGCGTCAAGCCATCCGGCTTCGTAAAGCTCGAAAGTGTTCTTATCAATACGCTCCATGTTGCTAAACACTGCCTGCCATATTCTTGTCTTTTCGTTGGTCCATGGTTCATACGCGAAGTCTTCTTCCTTGCCATGTCTTTTTACGGGGATGCGAACGTCAAAGACACCTCCCTGGCCATGGGTGGAGTTCCATTCATAAGCTACGTCGACGCTCCAGCGAGCATCGTAATCTTCGTAGTCTGACCGTAAAATCCTGGGTTCGTATGCAACGTAAGCTTTGTAGGTATGTTCGTCTTTGTCCTGGGCAGTCGGGTCAGAGGTGTAATTCCAAGTTTCGTCATTGTCTTCTTTCGAGGACGGGTTTGCCCAGTAAGCCAATGCCTCTTGAGAATATTCCTTTCTAAGCGCGTTTAACCTCAAGAGCGCGCAGTGTTCACCTGGAATTTCGACGTTGGTCACGGGTTTTCCCCGAACGCAGGCTCTTAGCACCAAAGTATTGGTATCCCAGGGTATCATGTGTGAGGCCAGATACAAGACCCTAGCCATGGCTTCGGCCTCCGAGCTGTATCCAACATTTTCATAGCTTATTAATAAATTTTTATTTGCTTTGTCGGCTTTTATCTCTACATTCCTAACGCCTAAACGGTTTGGAATGACCACGGAAAGCTCGCTTACGAGATCTAGTGTATCGACTTCTGTCCATGATTTTAGATTATCTAAAGGAGCATCTCGATAGGGTCGTTTCTTATTGCCGAAGATCGGGCGGTCATGCAAATCAAAGGGACGATAAATAGCAATGCACAATTCGTCACCCCTTTGATAGCTCACGCTTACATCGGCCCAAGAGGTTTTAATGATGGCTCCGTAGTTGTAATCGGCTTCGACTTCTGTTATGGGGCGTTTCCCGCTAAATATGTCGTCGCTGTAGTCCATAGATCCGTATTCGCCCTTAAGTTCGAGCCAATCGAAGGGCTGCCACGATATCCCCCCAAAGACGCCTCCCATGCGATCGGAGGCCCAACCCCCCGTAAGTGCAAATTGGCCTACTCTGTAAGTACCAACTACGTAATATGACCTGAAGTGCTCTGTCGTGCTAATGTCCATGATGCCCGCTGCTATGGCCGGCCTGATGCCTTCCTGAGGCAAAAGAAGGTATTTGACGTCAAACTCATGGTCCTTATAGCTGCCAAAACGAGGATACTTTTCCAAGTTCAGGGGGACATTACTGACGTGAGTGATTCGAAAGTTGAGCTCAACGTTCGGAAGGTAACCCAATGCGAGGTAATATGTGATGTAAGGGTTTGCATCGGTGTAGCCGAACCTTCCTTGCCCGTCATCCAAGATTTCGGCGGTCGGGTACTCCCAAAGGCCCGTAATGCCTCCATTGGACGGAGACATAGCGTAAATTTGTTGTTGAAAAAAAAGTTGAACTAGGATAAAAAAGGTAATGGCAGTCCCAAAAAAACCTTTAATATTTTTTCACCCCAATTTAGTAATAAGAACAGTTGAGAATTAAAGCGTGTCGTGTCTTTTACGTTGTATTGGTGTATAAGACTGCCAAATATATTATATTTATTAGTGTTCGAGGTCAAGTTACACATGACGCTAAATTGAAGATTGGTGAGGTGTTGTCGTGAAGATCGCCTTCGATTGCTCTCCGTTGCTAAAGCAAAAAACAGGCATTGGATGGTATTGTTATCATTTGTTGGAAGAGTTTATTAATATCCCAGAAGATGAGTTTTCATTGTTTTCTTTTAGTCTAAAATCTAGGAAACCCGATCTACCGCTTGGGTGGAAAGAAAGGCCAAAAACGCATTATAAATTTTATGCTCCTTTGCCTAGGGTTTCTCTCTTACTCTTATCTAAGTGCTTTGGTGAGAAAGTTTCTAGACCACTGATGGCCGCGATAGATGTGGCTCATTTTACCAACTTTACAGCCTTTCCAATTAGAGGAGCCAAAACAGTTTTGACCGTTCACGATCTAGCCTTTCTTCGATTCCCAAGAACAATAGAACTCAAAAGCTATATCACATTAAAAGCTTATCTGCAATTTTCTTTGGATATTGCAGACCGGGTTATCGTTCCGTCATTTAGCACTAAAAAAGATATTGTTGATTTTTATAAGTATCCTGAAGAAAAAATAGTAGTTATACCCCACGGTGTGAATCATGATATTTATAGGCCTATAACAGATATACGTTCGTTAAATGCTTTCAAGCAAAAACATTCATTAGGACGATATATCTTATTCTTGGGAACGTTGGAGCCGAGAAAAAACGCGGCTAGATTGCTCGATGCTTACTCGATCTTGTGTATAAAGATGGGAGTGGAACAGGCACCGGATTTGATCTTTGGGGGAGGAAGGGGATGGAAAAATAAAGCCTTTGAAGTGAAATATCAAAATCTCGACAAACCCATAAGAAACAAGATCCGCTTTCTGGGATATTTGCCTCAAGAAGAATTACCCTTCTTGTATTCGGGAGCTGACGTTTTTGCCTTTCCTTCTCTATGGGAGGGATTCGGTTTGCCTCCCCTTGAGGCTATGGCCTGTGGCACACCTGTTGTGACTTCCAACATTTCTTCTTTACCTGAGGTCGTAGGAGATGCTGCTATTTTAGTAGACCCAAACTCTGCTGAGGAAATTGCTGATGCTATATACCAAGTATTAATTGATGAACATTTGGCATTAAGTTTGAGATCCGCGGGTTTTACACAAGCAACAAAGTTTACGTGGAGTAATACAGCTCTGCAAACTTATAAAGTGTACGAAAGCACGGTAAAGGGTTCATATGTTTGATTTGATTAAAACCCCTGTCCCGTCGCTATAGGAGGTCGCGTTTTTGTTTAGGGCATTTTTAGTGCTTTCTTCTGGTAGTGTGATTGGTAAATTCATTGGTTTTTTAAGAGAAATTCTAATGGCAGCACTTTTTGGCACGGGAACTTATGTGGCAGCCTATCGCGTTGCACAAACCGCTATGCTCATGCCGATAGAATTTTTTTTGACGAATAGCTTGGAAGCCGGTTTTATCCCGCTATATGTCAGGTATGCTAAAGAAGATCCAAAAGAGGCTAGGGCTTTTTTAACCGTTACAGTGATGCTCTTTCTGTTGCTTGCAGGGATCATTTTTTTGTTTCTTTACTTGGGATCTTCTTGGTGGGTTAAGATACTGGCTCCAGGTATGGATGATACAAGCAAAGCCCTAACGGCTTCCATGCTTCACGTCATGGCATTGGCTGTTCCTTTATATATACTGGGAATGCTTATGGCCTATCTGGAAATGGCCCATGGTAGGTATTTGACTGCTTCTTTACGTTCTACCATACAAAGCGTTGGATTAATTTCTGGTTCACTACTTGCGATTTACTTTAAAAATCCCTTATTTTTAGCCTGGGGGTTTGTTTTTGCATACTTATTTTATTTACTGTGGCTTTTATCTAGTTTATATAATCTTGGTTTGTTGCATTTTAAAGCAACCTTGTCACGACACTTGGCAATAGAAACTTTTAGGGCCTTTTGGAACAGTGTGCGACCTGTCCTTCTTGTTCCCCTTTTGATTCAAGGGAATATAGCAATTGAAAGGATCGTTGCATCCTTAATTGGGAGTACGGCTATTGCTGCCGTTGATTACGCAAAATTTGTCACGGAAAGCGGTGTGATCTTAATCGCAGCGCCGTTGGGCATGGTTGGGCTATCTACTATGAGTGGTCTGGATTCAAACTTAGTGCGTCAAAAGGTCGGTCAAATAGCTAATGTTGTTTTGATTTTTATGATTCCAGTTTCTATATTTGTAGCTTGCAACAATATCGACATAATTCGTATAATATACGCTAGAGGAGCATTTGATCAAGAATCAGTGGAAGTAACTTCAAAGATATTGCTAGGCTTTTCGATAGGCATGTGGGCTCAAGTGTTATCGTATTATTTTATAAGAGTGTTGAATTCGCAGTTGCGAAACACAGAAGTTTTGATGTATATGATAATCTCGACATTAATAGATATTGGAATTAAGCTGATATTATATAAAAACTCTGGTCCTATGATTTTGGGATTGAGCCATAGTGTAAATTCTATAGTTTTATGGTTATTTATAACATATGCTTTAAACTTATATAAAGAGTTAAAGGATACTTTTTTATCACTAGCGGTAGGTTCTCTATTTTACATTGTAGCATATATATTCATTAGTCAAAAGCTTATTGGACTTTCGCATATTGTTCATTTTATTTCTATAGCTAGTATATCTTGCTTATATTGGATATTTTATGTATTATTACAACCGCGTTTAAGAAAATATGTCTATTTGCTAATTGGAAGTTTACAAGATTTATTTTGATATATTGTATTTGTTATGTGGTCGAAATAATAGGTGTTACATCATTCATTATGCTAATATATAGCGTTATCAGAAGAATAATAAAGATACATTGTGATAAGTATAGTAATATATGTAATTATATCTATTGGTCTCTCTTGACTTTGTTAATAGCTCATTGTATCTCAATCCCTGACATTAGTTTTCCTCCCTTGTTGACATCTATAATTACTTATGTAACAGTCGACAAATGCTGTTATCATAACACAATAAATAAAATTTTGAGGTGATGACTTTTTTGAATAAGATTTGTATAAATACTCGAGTACTTTCCTCATCTTTGTCGGGGGTTCAAAGATATACTCTAGAATTACTGGATAGACTGCAAAGCGAATTACAACCTATTGCCCCTAAGAAACCTTTGCACGGAATTGCTGGCCATATTTGGGAACAGTTTGTCTTACCTACAAGATTAAAGGGGAATTTGCTTTTTAGTCCATCCAATACAGGACCACTAGTGGTGGAGAGACAAGTTGTAACAATTCACGATATTACACCATTAGATCACCCCGAGTGGCTGAATCCTAAGTTTGCAAGATGTTATCAATTTTTGATCCCTCGTTTGGCCAACAAAGTGCGACGAATTATTGCGGATTCCAATTTTACAAAAAGGAGGATTTGTGAAGTTACATCAGTAAGGCCTGATAAAGTCGTTGTTGTTTATATTGGTGTTAACAGTCGTTTTAGACCAAAATCTGATGAAGTAATATCTCAAACCAAAGATATCCTTGGCATTTCAGATATTAAATATGTGCTTACAGTGGCAACCATTGAGCCCAGAAAAAACCTACAAAGATTGCTCGAGGCATGGGATACTTTATGCCTTAAGTTGCCTGACATTTGGCTAATAGTTGCTGGAGCAAAAGGGACGGATTTGGTTTTTCGAGATACATCTCTTAGAAGGTTGCCTCCTAGGGTTTGCATGCTTGGACATATACCTGATGAACATCTTCCTGCTTTATATTCCGGGGCTCTGGCATCAATATACGTATCTTTGTATGAAGGCTTTGGCCTTCCCCCTCTTGAGGCAATGGCCTGTGGTACGCCGGTGCTGACATCTAACGTGACATCTCTTCCGGAGGTGGTTGGTGATGCTGCACTTATGGTGGATCCCTATGATGTAGAAGCCATAGCTGAAGGCATTAAGCGCCTTATAGGGGATGACGATTTACGAAAAGAGCTGTCGCAAAAGGGCCTTGCTCGTGCTAAGCTATTTAGTTGGGATAGAACTGCTGAACTCGTATGGAGCATACTCAAAGAGGCGGCTAGTTTATAATGAATTCCATGTGAAGGGAAGATGGACATTGGCTAAAATTGCATTGGTCACCGGTATAACAGGGCAGGATGGAGCATATCTTGCAAAGCTTTTACTTGAAAAAGGATACAAAGTTTTTGGCGCTCATCGGCGTACGGCATCGCTTAATCTGTGGAGATTGGAAGAGTTGGGTGTAGCTGGAGAAGTGGATCTCGTGCCCATAGACCTTTTGGAATATAGCAATATTCAGCGTACATTGGAAAAAGTTGGTACTGATGAAGTTTACAATTTAGCAGCCCAAAGCTTCGTGGCTCTCTCTTTTGAGCAACCGATTTATACTGGAGAGGTTGACGGTTTAGGAGTGGCACGTCTGCTTGAGGCTATTCGCACTGTAAACCCAGATGTACGCTTTTACCAAGCATCCACTTCAGAAATGTTTGGAAAGGTTCAAACTGTCCCGCAGAACGAAAATACGCCTTTTTACCCTAGGAGTCCATACGGAGCGGCTAAACTGTACGCCCACTGGGTCACCGTAAATTATAGAGAGGCTTATAGTATGCATAATTCTTGTGGTATCTTATTTAACCATGAATCGCCTCTAAGGGGTCTTGAATTCGTTACGCGTAAGATAACAGGAGGCCTGGCACAAATTAGACATGGTAGAAAGGACCACATAGAATTGGGCAATCTTGACGCTATGCGGGACTGGGGATTCGCAGGTGACTACGTTGAAGGCATGTGGATGATGCTTCAACAGCCTAAGGGCGATGATTACGTGCTATCTACTGGCGAGACGCATTCCGTAAAGGAGTTTGTGGAAACGGCAGCAAGCGTCGCGGGATTCGACATCATTTGGGAAGGCGCTGGGGAAAATGCTAAAGGAGTAGATTCCAAAACCGGGGAGGTTCTGGTAAGGGTTAACCCAAAGTTTTACAGGCCTTCTGATGTAGAGCTGTTATTGGGTGACCCAGCAAAAGCACGCAATCAGCTGGGTTGGAAGCCTAAGGTGACGTTTATCCAGTTGGTTGAGATGATGATGGAGGCAGACCTTCGTCGTGCAGCTTCCGGGAGATTGATGTTTTAGCCATGAAGATCGCCATTGTTCATGATTGGCTTGTCACGTATGCAGGAGCAGAACGGGTGCTAGAAGAGATCATAAATTGCTTCCCCGAGGCGGATCTTTTCACCATTGTGGACTTTGTTCCACAGAATGAACGAGGCTTTTTAAAGGATAAGCCTGTGAAGACGTCTTTTATACAAAAGCTTCCCTTTGCCAAAAAGAAATACAGGGCTTACCTTCCCTTTATGCCTTTGGCGGTGGAGCAGTTTGATCTTTCAGGCTACGATATAGTCATCTCAAGCTCACACGCCGTGGCAAAGGGCGTCATAACCGGGCCCGATCAGCTTCATATAAGTTATGTCTACTCTCCAATGCGGTATGCCTGGGATCTTCAGCATCAGTATTTAAAAGAGACAGGTCTTGATCGCGGCTTGAAGGGTTGGCTTGCAAAAAGAGAGCTTCATAAGCTTCGGATGTGGGATTTGAGGACTGCCAATGGAGTCGATCATTTTCTCGCCGATTCCCGCTTCATCGCTAGAAGGATTTGGAAGGTATACCGCAGGGAAGCGACGGTAATATATCCTCCTGTCGATGTAGATTCCTTCACGCTCTGCGAACAAAAAGAGGACTTTTTCCTAACCGCTTCTCGCATGGTTCCCTACAAGAGGGTTGACCTGATAGCTGAAGCATTTTCTCTCATGCCCGATAAACGCCTTTACATTATAGGTGACGGCCCAGATTTCGATAAGGTAAAATCTAAAGCAGGGGCAAACGTCGAACTTTTGGGATATCAACCCTTGGAGGTGCTTAGAGATTACATGCAGCGAGCCAAAGCCTTTGTCTTTGCAGCCGAGGAGGACTTTGGCATCGTGCCTGTAGAAGCACAAGCCTGCGGCACACCCGTTATAGCTTACGGCAAAGGCGGTGCGCTTGAGACTGTAACCGAAGGCGAGACAGGCCTATTTTTTGACGCTCAAACCACACCAAGCATCATCGAAGCGATAAAGAGGTTTGAAGATATGAAGGATAGCTTTATTCCTGCAAAGATACGAGAAAAGTCCCTGCGTTTTTCAAAGGATCGCTTTAAAAGAGAGTTTATGAGCTTTGTTAACGATGCCTGGAAGAAGTTTAAGTCCCAATGATTATGAGAAAGGGGGCTGTGAAGTTGCAAGATGTCGATATCGAAGTAATAGCTGATTATAAAATAAGCGACAAAACGTCTTTAGCTGAATCCTGGATCATGTCCGGGTTTTATTGCTTAAGCGACCTTGCGGCGATTTTTTTTGCAGTGTTGCTCGCGTATTTTTTGAGAAAATGGACCCCTGAATTCATACTTCCGCCCAGCGTGCTTATGCCTAGAGCTTATATCGAGCTGTGGCCGGCAATTTTTTTGTTTGCACTGGCATATCTAGTCTCAGGGCTTTATCCCGGCGTTGGTATTACGGCCGTCGAGGAGCTGCGCCGGACATGTATCGCGACATCTATGGTTTTTACCATACTTTCCGTTTGGATATTTCTTTCGCGTGTAGGTTTTGTATATTCCCGTGCCATATTTTTCATCGCTTGGGTTCTGGCCCTTTTATTTGTGCCCTTAGCGCGAGCAGCTGTTCGACATCTTTTTGGCGATAAAAGCTGGTGGGGAGTTTCTGCTGTCGTTATGGGTGCCGCCAAGACAGGAGCTGAAATCGTTAAGATATTAAAAAATACGAAAGCACTGGGTATAAAGCCCATGGCAATCTTAGATGATGATGCCGAAAAACACGGCAAATCTATTGAAGGCGTGACAGTGATGGGAAGCTTAGAGCTTGCCCCCCATCTTGCCAAACAGTGCAATATAAGTTGGGCGATAATGGCCATGCCGGGTTTAGACAGGGAAAGGTTGCTTCAAATTTGGGAAGAAAGCGCCTCGTATTTTCACCATGTCATCTACATCCCCGACCTTTTTGGCTTTGCAAGCCTTGGCGTCTTGCCGAGGGACTTTGGAGGCATATTGGGCTTAGAGGTGCGCCAGCAGCTTTTGCGATTAGGCCCAAAAATTGCCAAGGCCATTATGGATGCGATCATAGCGGCAGTTGCCCTTGTGGTTTCGGCACTTCTTATACCTTTTATAGCACTGTTTATAAAGCTCGATTCAAAGGGCCCCGTATTTTACAGGCAAACGAGATACGGCAAGGGCGGCAAGCCCTTCAAAGCATGGAAGTTCAGGACCATGGTCGAAAATGCCGATGTCGTTTTAAAAGAATATTTAGCAAGGCATCCGGAGCTTAAGGAAGAATGGGACAGATACCAAAAATTGCGAGACGACCCACGAGTGACCCGTGTCGGCAAGTTCTTAAGAAAGACAAGCCTTGACGAACTGCCTCAGATCTTTAACGTCATCAAAGGAGAGATGAGCGTAGTAGGCCCAAGGCCAATCTTTCAAAATCAGATAGAAAAATACGGAAAATACTATTCCCTTTATACTAAAGTTAAACCTGGAATAACTGGATTGTGGCAAGTGTCGGGACGCAACGATGTCTCTTTTGAAGAGCGCGTCGCATTGGACGCGTATTACGTCCGCAACTGGTCCGTGTGGCTTGATCTTTACATCCTTGCCCGCACCGTTCCGGTGGCCGTTTTTGGCAAGGGCGCCTACTAGCTTTGGAGGTGGTCACAAAAAATGAATAATCTTTATATATTGATCCTCGCCGGCGGAAGCGGCACCCGCCTGTGGCCCTGGTCGCGGGAGGAGCTGCCCAAGCAGTTTTTGCCCCTGGCAGGCGAAGAAAGCCTGTTTCAGCAAACGGTAAGAAGGATGACAAAGATAGCGCAGCCTTCCAACCTTTATATCGTCGCTTCTGACCAGTGCAGCGCACTTTTACGCCATCAGATGAAGACGGTCGTAAAGTTCGACCACGATCCCATAATACGAGAACCAATGGCCAAAAATACCTGTCCTGCCATTGCCCTTGGGCTGGCATATTTGCTAAAAAGTGGCGCAGACCCTGAAGACCTGATCTTCGTATCTCCGAGCGACCACATAGTAAAAGACGACGAGGCCTTTAAAGAGGCAATAAATTTAGGACGCCAGGCAGCCAGCGAGGGTCATATAGTTGTATTTGGCGTTAAGCCCACCAGGGCCGATACGGGCTTTGGCTACATAGAGATAGACGAAGAAAGGTCCAAGGGGCTACCTTATAAGATCGTTTCAAGGTTCGTCGAAAAGCCCGACGAGGAAAAAGCTAAAACATACCTTGAAAGAGGAAACTACCTCTGGAACGGTGGTTTTTTTCTGTTTAAGGCAAAAAGGATGATAGAAGCCTTAAAAAACGACATCCCCCAAATAGGCGAGCCTGCCTCTGAAGGTTACGAGGGCTTAATTTCAAGCTTTGAAGACCTGCCTTCAATTTCCATAGACTACGCCGTCATGGAAAAGGAAAAAGACGTTGCAGTAGTGCCCTTAGATTGTGGCTGGTCTGATATTGGCTCCTGGGACGCCTTGTATGAGACCATGGAAAAAGATGAAGGCGGAAACGTCAAAAAAGGAGACGTTCACGCCATAGGCGGCAAAAACAACTTGATATACGCAAACGGCCGACTGGTCGTAGGCCTTAACGTAAATGACTTGATCATAGCGGATACTCCGGATGCCTTGCTCGTCGCAAAAAGAGGCTCTTCTCAGGCCGTCCGGGACGTCGTAAATTACCTGAAAGACCAGGGCCGCCGCGAGGCCACCGAGGCACCAATAAACGCCCGGCCCTGGGGGACGTATCAGATATTGCACCAGGGAGACAGGTTTAAGATAAAACACATCGTCATAAATCCGGGCTCCAGGCTCAGCCTGCAGTATCACCATCACAGGACCGAGCACTGGGTAGTGGTGCGAGGCACAGCCCTAGCTGTCGTCGACGGCAGAGAAATTTACGTACACGAAGGAGAAAGTACCTTTATACCCAAAAGCACACCCCATCGCCTGGTAAACCCCGGCAAGATCCCACTTGAAATAATCGAGGTCCAAAATGGCGAATACGTCGGTGAGGACGACATAATTAGGATAGAAGACGACTACAAAAGGACGGAGTGACGCTGATGGCTAAAGACCTATCCCAAGTGCTATCTGCAGTAATAAGGGAATACGACATCAGGGGGATTGTAGGCGAGGAGCTAACCCCAAAGCTTTCTTACTACCTCGGCAGGGCCTACGCGGATTACGCAAGATTAAAATGTCACCATATTGACGACGAAACCACTGTGGCCGTGGGGCACGACTGCCGCATGGCCTCATTTAGCCTGGCAAAAGCTTTATGCCATGGCCTTTCGGACGGAGGGCTTCATCCTTTGTACTTGGGCATGGTGACCACCCCTATCGTATATTACGCAACTTGTGCCTTAGATGTGGCTGGCGGTATAGCCGTGACGGGAAGCCATAACCCGCCGGAATACGACGGCTTTAAGATATGCCTGGGAAGCGACACCCTTTATGGCGAGGAACTTAAAAAACTTGGCGAGCTTGCCCTGCGATACGAAAAGGCCGCTCCGGGACTGGTGCCTGAAATATCAGAAGAAGATATCGTAACGTCATATAAAAAGGAACTTCTGTCGCGTACAGATGGGAAGGTAATAGCACGGTCGACGCCAAAGGTCGTCATCGACGGAGGAAACGGCACAGCCGGGCCTATCGCGAAAGATGTGCTCGAATCGCTGGGCTGCGAAGTCCTTGGATTGTATATAGAGCCTGATGGCAGCTTTCCCAACCATCACCCTGATCCCACAGTCGAAGATACCTTGAAGGACCTAAAGAATGAAGTCGTAAGCAGGAAGGCAGATTTCGGCATTGCCTTCGACGGCGACGGCGACAGGATAGGCGTAGTCGACGAAAAGGGCAACGTTGTTCGAGGTGATAAATTGCTTTACCTTTACGCAAAAAAGATACTCGAGCAAAACCCGGGCGCCGTCATCATAGGAGAGGTCAAATGCTCCAAGGCAGTGTTTGAGGCCATAGAAAGGGCCGGAGGGAAACCTTTGATGTGGAAGACGGGCCATTCCCTCATAAAGGCGAAGATGAAAGAAAGCGGTGTGCTCCTTGCCGGGGAGATGAGCGGACACATGTTCTTTGCAGACCGTTACTTCGGCTATGATGACGCCATATACGCCGCCTGTAGGCTCGTCGGATGCTTTGCCTATGCAAAGCTTGGCGACCCAAGCGTCACCTTTTCGAGATTATTTACGGATCTTCCTGCGACCTTTGCGACCCCCGAAATTCGTATAGCCTGTCCTGACGACGAAAAGGAAGGCGTAGTTAGCCAAGTTCAAGAGGCCATATCCGCCTGGCCCGACGTGCAGGAGGTCATAACCATCGACGGCGTTCGAGCTCACTTGAAAGATGGTTGGGTCTTGGTGCGCGCCTCAAACACGCAGCCCGTGTTGGTAGTGCGCTGTGAATCCTACATTTCCAGTGAGCATTGCGATATGCTAAAATACAAGTCGTTAAACCAGATAGGACAAATTATCAAACCTCGAGGGTCAGATCTTTAATCTTGAATTTTAAGCACCATCACGAAGGTTGCTCGGCGATCATAATTTAAAAAGGAGTTAAACAAATGCGCTTGAGCGAAAGGCCGCTTGATTTTGATTTCATATTAAAACAGCTTCAAAGGGCTCCGGAGGCGCTAATGCCCTACAGGAAAGAGGTTGCAGCCCTGCTTTTGTTCGGCTCTGCGAGTCGAGATGAGGTCACGCCTTTGAGCGATATCGACTTGGCAGTTTTGTACCGTGAAGGTTTAAGCGAATGGGAAATGTTTAAGATTCATTCAAATCTTTACCTCGATCTCTCTCGGCTGATACACACGGATGACTTTGACTTAATAAATCTAAGTGTTGCACCGTTAACCCTGCAATTTAGCGCAATAGAAGATAAAGTTATCCTGGTCCTTTACGATCCTCAAGCCTTGGTCGATTTCCAGGCTAAGGTTTTGGGCGCTTACCTAGACTTTTATCCGATTCTGCGGGAGTATTACAAGAGACTCATAGGTGCTTCGGAGGAGCCTTCAATGGATATTAAATTAATGAACCAAATTGAATTGTTACAGGAATACATAAGTCGCCTTGAAAGGATTCGACAAAAGCCTATAGAAGAATATCTAAAAGATGAAACTTTGCAGGCAGCGACGGAACGTTACTTGCAAATCGCAATCGAGACGTGTATAAACATAGGCAATCGTTTGCTTTCGTTGCATCAGTTTAAGGGCAATTTTAAGGCGCCAAAGACCTATGCGGATATCTTCAAAACACTTGCCTCGCTAAACGTCATCCCTAAAGATTTTGCCGATAAACTGGCTCGTATGTGCGCAATGCGCAACATCCTCGTCCATGTATATTGGGACGTTGATAGCAAGCTAGTTTACCGCACAATCCACTATGAATTGGACGATTTCGGCAAATTTCTTTCGTATGTAATGGCCTTTCTCAATAAGTTGGAGGAACAGAAAGGCTAATCCTTTCGATTGCGGGGCCTACCGTTCATTTAGTGNNAGTGGTTTTATAATGGTAGACCCCAAATACGACAAAATATAATAACAAAACTATGAATCACATAAAATAGAGAAGGTGAAGTTAGATGAATAGGAGAGAAATGCTTATCCGTGAAACGGAGGGTTTAACGGCATCGGACCTTCAGGAGGTTTTAGATTTTGTCCGTTTCTTAAAGACTAAGTCATTAAAGAAACGATCGGAAACGCTCACGTTTAGCGAATCCAGTTTGCGGAAAGATTGGCTCAGGCCGGAGGAAGATGAAGCTTGGCAAGATTTGTAAAAGGTGATGTCGTAGTAGTTCCGTTTCCCTTCCGTAACCAGCGACAATTTTGGGGGCTTTGTATTATAAATCCTAGTAGGATTTATAATATTAACATGTTAGATTGAAATTCAAGATTAATGATGCGATACAATTTGGCTTCGGCTATACCCAGAAGAAGGGTATAACAACACAATCGAAAAATCCAAATCCAAAGTTATTGAAATTCTTTCCTCAATTTTACAAGGAAGGAAGAAGATGAACCTCAAATCTCTCCAAAATGTTATACTCTTTTTAGTAAACTGGTATCATAAAAATGGAGGGATAAATTTGCCGAAAAAGATATGGCTTTCGTCGCCCCACATGAGCGGTGAAGGCTACGAATTGCAATACGTGAACGAAGCCTTTGACACCAACTGGATCGCCCCCCTGGGGCCAAACGTGGACGCCTTCGAGAAGGAGCTTGCAGCCTGGGTCGGCGCAAAGCACGCCGCGGCGCTTTCTTCAGGGACTGCCGCCATTCACATGGCGCTGAAGGCCGCGGGAGTGGAAAAAGACGACCTAGTTTTTTGCCAATCCCTGACTTTTTCGGCCACGGCCAACCCAATCGTGTATCAAAACGCGACCCCCGTGTTCATTGACAGCGACTTTAAGACCTGGAATATGGACCCCCAGGCCCTGGAGGACGCCTTCAAGAAATACCCCAATCCAAAGGCGGTCATACTGACTCATCTTTACGGCCTGTCCGCAGACTTAGACCCGATCATTAGGATATGTCAGGACAATAACGTCCCATTAATAGAAGACGCCGCCGAAAGCCTGGGCACGAAGTACAAGGGCAAATACACGGGCACCTTTGGCAAATACGGCGTGTTTTCCTTCAACGGCAACAAGATCATCACGACGTCGGGCGGAGGGATGCTCGTCTCAAGTGACGAAGAACGAATAGCCAAAGTCAGATTTTGGTCCACGCAAGCCAGGGACAAGGCACGACACTACGAACACAGCGAACTTGGCTACAACTACAGGATGAGTAACGTATTAGCAGGCATCGGCCGTGGTCAGCTAAAGGTTTTGGAACGCCGGTTAGCGCAAAAAAGGCACATCTTTGAATTCTACAAAGAAAACTTGAGCCACCTTGAAGGACTGGAAATGATGCCCGTAAACGACTGGAACGAACCCAACTTTTGGCTGAGCTGCATCACCTTGTCCGGCAAAGTCAAGCCCTTAAAAATACTTGAGGCCTTGGAGCGGGAAAACATCGAATCAAGGCCCATATGGAAGCCCATGCATATGCAGCCCTTTTACAGGGATTGTGACTTTTTGGGAAGCGGCGTATCCCAAAAGATCTTCGAACACGGCTTATGTTTGCCAAGCGATACGAAAATGACGGATGACGACCTAAACAGGATATGTGAAATAATTAAAGGGGTTTGGAGATGAGATGGCGGGTTTCTCTAGCAATAATTTTTTTGAAGGAGATGAGGTTATAGTAGTAGCTTTCAATAACAATAGGAACAATAGGGAAGGAGAAATTTAGGTGCAAAAGCTGTATATTATTGGTGCAGGAGGATTTGGAAGAGAAGTGCTAGGATGGGCCAGGCAATGTCCCTTATATGGAAGTGAATGGATTATTGGTGGATTTATAGATGATAACAATAGATTAATAGGGAAACAAATTCACGGAGTCGAAGTAGTGTCTAATCTAGAAGATTACTACATTAGTGGTAAGGAAGTTTTTATTTGTGCTATCGGGGATCCCGAAATTAAGAAAAAAATATGTGGCAGTATATTAAATAAAGGTGGAAAGTTTATAAATATTATCCACCCATCTGTGGTATTAGGCCATAATGTTCAAATAGGATCTGGGGTAATTCTCTGTCCAAATGTTGTTATTACCTGTGATATAACTATTTCTAACTTTGTAACCATAAATATAGGGACAACTATCGGGCACGATTCCTATATTGGTTCATGGGTGACAATTAGCCCAGGTTGCAATGTAAGTGGAGGAGTAGTACTTAAAGAGGGTTCATTTTTAGGGTCAAATGTTACAATACTACCAAAAGCTCAGGTAGGAGCGTATTCAACAGTTGGCGCAGGTAGCACTGTTCTAAAAAAAGTTGCTGATAGAACAATAGTTTTTGGAAATCCTGCATCAGAAATAATGAAGAGGTAAATCCTTCTTGTAAAACTATAAGTGATAAAATAATGTACCTCAATTCTTTGTCTTAATTTTACGAGCAAAGGAGTGCATAAAATGCAAATCACCCATATCTCGTATCTCTTGCCCGAAAAAACCTTGACCAACGACGACCTGGCCATAGAATACGAGTCCAACTGGAACAGCAAAAAGATATACAAGAAGACCGGAATTAAAAGCAGACATATAACGGCGACGGAAACTACATCTCAGCTGGCCGTACAGGCTGCAGAAAAGCTGTTTTCCGAGTCAGGTTTTCCTAAAGACAAGATAGATTTCCTACTTCTTTGCACCCAAAGCCCGGATTACTTTCTTCCAACGACTGCCTGTATTGTCCAAGATATATTGGGTCTTCCTACGAGCTGTGGAGCCTTTGACTTTAACCTCGGTTGTTCCGGATTCGTATATGGCCTTGCCATTACAAAGGGCCTCATAGCAGGGGGCATGGCAAAAAACGTACTGCTTCTTACCGTCGAAACTTACACCAAATACATACATCCTAAGGATAAAAGCGTAAGGACCATATTTGGCGACGGTGCAGCGGCAACCTTAATAACGCACGAAGAAGGCGACCCTTGCAAGATAGGGGAGTTCGTATTTGGCACCGACGGCAAGGGGGCAACTAACCTCATCGTCCCGGCCGGTGCGATGGCCATGCCTAAAAGTGAGGAAACTGCAAAGGAGAGGGTAGACGAGCAGGGAAACGTTCGTTCCTTAAACAACCTATACATGAATGGTCCTGAAATATTTAACTTTACCTTAGACATTGTTCCAGATACGGTAAAATCCCTGCTTGCAAGGGCGAAACTATCCATGGATGACATAGATTTATTCGTCTTTCACCAGGCAAACAAGTTCATGCTCGACAGCTTAAGGGATAAAATAGGCATCCCTGATGAAAAGTTTTACCTGAACATGGAAGACAAGGGAAACACGGTAAGCGCAACCATACCCATCGCAATGAAAGACGCCTTAGACGAAGGAAGGATCAGGCGTGGGGATAAATTGATGCTCGTTGGATTTGGCGTAGGATACTCCTGGGCAGGATGCATAGTTGAATGGTAATTTACTCAAAGAGGTGATTTAAATTGGACCTTAAAGACAAATTGTCCTTGATAGCTCAAGCACTGGACGCGGAACCTGAGGCATTAAAACCTGAGACTAAACTTGAAGAGCTTGAAGAGTGGGACTCCTTGGCAGTGGTTTCGGTGATAGCCATGCTCGACAAACATTTTTCTGTTAGGCTAAAGCCTAACGACATAAAGTCCCTTGTCACTGTGGAAGACATACTTGCCCACATGAAGGAAAAAGAGGCTGAAAAAAGTTGACGATAAATCCCATGTCCCTTTCGGGAAAGAACATAATAGTCACGGGAGCTTCATCCGGGATAGGGCTTGCCACCTCACATCTAATTTGCACCCTCGGCGGCAATGTAGCGATGGTCTCTAGAAACAAAGAGAAACTGAGCGTAGCTCAAAGGGAAATGCCTGAAGAATCATCGAAGGCCTTTTCCTTTGACCTTCGAAATACGGATAAAATACCTGATTTAGTAAGCCTCATACTAGCCGAAGTTGGTCCTATTGGAGGCCTTGTCCATTGTGCCGGAGATTTTGCCGTTAGGCCATTACGGTCCTTTGATCCCAAAGAATACAGAGACCTTTACGACCTGCACGTAACGGCCTTTTTCATGCTTTCTAAGGCAGTTTGCACGAAGAAAAACGTCGATCCGACAGGTGCTTCTATCGTTGCCGTCTCATCCGTAACTGCAATATCGGGCCTGGAAGGCTCATCTACCTATTCTTCTGTTAAGGGTGCCTTGATCTCCGCCGTTCGCTCGCTTGCGGCAGAATACGCTACAAAGAAGATACGTTTTAACTGCGTATGTCCCGGATGGGTCAATACTCCTATGCTCGATAGGATAAAAGCCCTTTACCCTGATCTTGAGTCCTTTGACTTGGCCATAACGAAAAGACACCTTTTAGGCTTGGGTCAGCCCGAAGATGTCTCAAACAGCATATGTTTTTTACTGAGCGATGCGGCACGCTGGATCACAGGGACGAGCATCGTGCTGGATGGGGGTTATTCGTTGTGATGGGGGTTTACAGATAGTATAGGAAATGGTCTAAACAAATCGTATGAGATTGAAGGAGCGTGCAATTAAGATGCCTGGCGAGGCAGATATAAAGCTTCAATCCTACAATATTCGTAAAAATGGCGGACTTTACAGACGTTATTTCAAAAGACTTTTGGATTTTGTTCTCTCGCTGATGGCCATTATCATATTAAGTCCGATTTTGTTACTCATCGCTTTGCTCGTTAGGATAAAGCTTGGAAGTCCTGTTATATTCAAACAGCAAAGGCCGGGCATGAACGAAAAGATATTTACCCTATATAAGTTTCGTACCATGACTGACGAAAGAGACGAAAAGGGAGAATTGCTGCCCGACGAAATGAGGCTGACAGATTTTGGCAAGTTCCTGCGGGCATCGTCTTTGGATGAATTGCCTGAGCTTTTTAACATCCTAAAAGGAGATATGTCAATTGTGGGGCCCAGGCCGTTGCTGATAGAATATCTTCCCCTATATAATGCACATCAAAGGCGACGTCACGAAGTAAGGCCGGGGCTAACAGGTTGGGCGCAAGTAAACGGCCGTAACGCCATAAGTTGGGAAGAGAAATTTAACTACGATGTCGAATACGTTAATAAAATAAGTTTTTTATTAGATGTGAAGATTATTCTGTTAACTATTCTGAAAATAATCAAGAAGGAAGGAATTAACCAACCAGGAGAGGCAACTATGAAACCATTTAGGGGATCAACAGAAGAACACTAGCATGAAATATTATTTTAAATTAAAGTGAGGGATCAAGCATGCTTGTTCATGAACCTCGAGGGTCTGATCTTGAATCTTGAATTTTTAGTTGCACGTTTCAAAAGTATTGACTCTGTACTCTAAAATTTAAAATTTAATTTAAAGATGATCATGGTGGAATTCAGTGTGCCCGTCGGTCTTGAGTTTTTCGGCCTTGCCGATTTTCTGGAAGACATCATGGGTCTTCCTGTTGATCTTACGACCCCTGACAGCATAAAACGGAACAGGAAAAAGTACGCTATGGAAGACATTTGTTATGTCTAGAAAAGACTGAAAGCTTGAGACTTTGGGCGAAGCCGCACAACATGTACCTGATGACGTAAAAGCTCGTCACAAAGATGTTCTTTATTAAAAAGGCGACCCCAATATTTCCCGAACAGCAGCTCATGGAATCCTCGAGGGTCGGATCTTTAATCTTGAATTTTTCGTTGAATCCCTTGAAAAGCAACAAAGGGGTTTTTGAATATACTGAAAGTCAAAATATAATACCGATGTTTTGTAATTTACCAATAACGTAGCAAATCAATTTCTTATCGGTATAGAGAATTTTGGCCATATTCATCATATTTTACACTTCTTAAATTTTTCACTAGTTGCATAGTCCTCGTTTGCATATAATCATTACCGAAAGGCGGAGATTGCAGAACTAATAAATGACATCACGTCAGGCCAGAACGTGATCGTCTTTTCCCCGAGGCGTTACGGGAAGACCTCGTTGACCCTTGAGGTCTTAGGCCGCCTTAAGGCCGAAGGTTTGCTTACTTTTTACTTAGATTTGTTTAAGGTGATGTCGCAAGAGACGTTTATCGCAGCCTACGCCAAGGAAGTAGCGCGCCTTCACGGCGAACAATTTGACGGAGCGCAGAATTAGGACGGACCTGCTGACTGTAATCCGTTAAAAAGGGTGAATATAGCCCGGACCCGCTTTGCAGTTCCCTGGCTACTTTTCAAGGGATTTTCATCCCAGTGGAGACTTGGTCATCGTACGGCATAAAAATAAAGTTAAACATTGGTATTTAAGAAATATCTGTAAGGCGTTGAAATACATCCAGGAAATAGAAGAGATGAAGAAGGACAAATGAGACATATTGAGGTGATAGGTTTGAAAAAGGATTTAGAATATTACATGAAGTTAAATTACCCCCTTGAAGTCACGCAAGTTTCCCAAGAGGAAGGGGGTGGATTTATCATAACCATTCCTGCCTTGGGTTGGGCATCGATGAATGCGTATGGCGAAACTTTTGAGGAGGCCTTGGCGCTGCTGAACGAGATAAAACGGGAATCCTTTGCGCGCTGGCTAAATGAGGGGCTGCCTATACCTGAGCCTGCAGAAGAAACGGAAGAAGAGTACAGCGGCCGTTTTGTCCTTCGAATTCCAAAATTTCTGCACCGCATGCTGGCCGAAAGGGCCGAGCGTGAGAACGTAAGCCTTAATAGTTTAATTAATTCATTGCTTACGCTTGCGCTGTCCGAGTCCAATGCAGTGGATAAAGTAAAAGACATAATTAAGGCTGCTTTCAAAGATTACTTTCGCGAGGCCATCTAAACTAGCAGTTACCGTTATCGGGGCTTAGACAAATAAAATACTATCAGATTTAAAGATTAAAGGGTGATAAATATATGGCAAAAGTAGGGAGCAGGTTCAAAAAAATTTTTGAAGAGGCGCAGCAACACCCAGCCTACCGGATGGAGGATTTGAGGCTGCAATTTCTTGAAGGGATTAGCGCAATAATGGAAAGTCAGGGAATTACGCAAAAGGAACTTGCGGATAGAATGGGGGTTTCTGAAGCTTATATAAGCAGGGTCTTCAATGACAACGTCGAAAAGAATTTTACCCTTAACACTCTTGTAGAGCTCAGTAAAGCCGTGAATGCAGAGATAAAAATTATCGTAACTCCCAAAAAAGCAAAGGGGTCTGATTTGCTTTATCAAGACGAATCCAAGCTTGATGCCGTAGCCGAAGCCGTGCTTGACGCTATCTCCAAAGACGAGGTATTTAAAATATTAAGGTCTACTGATGTGTAACCGTGCTGTTGCCTTTAAATTTTAAAAGCGCCCCATGAAGTTGCCCGCTATAGGCGCTGATTTTGGCAACAAACGTTATTTGGTTAGATTTAATATTTACATTTAAAAATAGGGTGACAATTCGAGGTAATTAGGTTAAAATAATAGCAGACGGAGGTGTGGCTCATGGTAGGTCATTCTGTAAGAGGAATTGACCCAACCTTAAAATGCCGCCTCCGTCTTTTTATATAAACCCATCGGTGTCAGCCAGCCAAAAATTCATCCCCGAGATCATCGCATCCCGATATATCGTGTGTTAGATTATTAAAGTATATTTCAAGATTAAAGATCCGACCCCAAATATTTTCATTTATAGTATATAATAGTTGCTTTTTTAATAATATTGTACTAAAATTAAAACAACGGAGGCGGTCGAACATGAAGTACTATAAACCGTTGTTGAGGGAAGGTTGTTTTACCCGGTATAATGTCGTTAAAATGTCAGGTAATCAAAACACTGCAAGCAGCATCATACGAAACTATTTAAAGAAAGGTTACATACAAAGCGTAAAAAGAAATCTGTATGTGGCTGTGAATTTAATAGATGATGAGCCGGTTGTGAACCGATATGTTATAGCCAGCAGTCTGACTGATAGAGCATATATATCGCATCATACTGCGTTAGAGTATTACGGATACGCCAATCAAGTTTTTTATGATGTTTATGTATCATCTGAAAAAAGATTTCATGACTTTGAGTTTGGGGGATTTACCTATAGATACGTAATGCCACGCCTGGATATTGGGGTCGTTAAAAAGCCCGATGGCGTTAAAGTGACCGATTTGGAGCGCACAATAATAGACAGCGTCAATGATCTTGAGAGGATCGGGGGGTTAGAGGAACTGTTGCGTTGCCTCGAGATCATACCTTACGTCGATGAAGCAAAATTACTTATGTATTTAAAGTGCTACAACAAACAAATCTTATTTCAAAAAGCAGGATACATCTTGGAACATTTTAAAGATTCCCTTAAATTATCTGACGACTTTTTCAAAACCTGTGCGACCATGATAGCAAAAAGCGTGCGCTACCTCTATCGCGGCTTAGATAAAGAAAATGCTACGTATAATAAAAGGTGGAGGCTTATCGTGCCAACGAGTCTAATAGCCATCATATCAGAAGGGGTCGGCGAATTTGCCTGATTACGATAGAAGCAAACTTGCACAATGGGCACGGGAATTGGGTTTTGTCCGTGACTCACTGAAAAAGGTTCTTCGTTTATCTGATGTGCTAGTATTGGATTTTGAGGACATTTGGTAATGGCGGGAAAAAGAACCTCGAGGGCCTACCGTTTATTTAGTGGTTTTATAATGGTAGACCTCAAATATTTTTACGACCCTAAATATCTTCACGGATGACTTTGAGTTAGTAAATCTAGACATAGCGTCGTTAAAGAGAAAATCATGGTTTCGGACAGTAATTTCCTGGGTCAATGCAACTATCATACTCAGTTTTTCTGAATGGGATCCAATCTGTTTTTTCGATTCCACGTTTCATAGACGGATTATAAGGGTAAGCTGAAGCTATCTTGATCCATCGATTTTTTTCTCGTGCCACATCACGAAGTTCTTCCGCAACTTCCGCAAAATCACCATCCTGACTGAAAAGGACTGCAACGTCATATTTGCCTAGTCGTGCCATACGAATCAGGTCCAGGGCTATTTTGATATCAATACCTTTCTCCCTGGCAACTTCACGTCCATCTTCCGTTCTGCTGTATTTTAAATAACGGGTTGTTACAGTAACCCGTGGGTCTTTTCTATAAACATTGAGCTTATTAGTCCAAAACGTGAACCAAGTTCGGTTTTTGGTGGGTTCATGGATTCCCGTGTAAATATAGATCCTTTTAATTTCCCAGTCGTGATATTGTCGTTGAACCATATAAGATAGTTTAATAGGATCGAAATTTGGGCAAGGATAGTCCCAAGCTTTTTTGACTGCGTGAAATAAGTTTTGACAGTCGAAGAAGGTATAAAGACGTTTACATTCAGGTTCTGGCACATAGAATTGAGCGGACAAAAAATAACCCCCTTTGGATTTAGCGTTGAGGGCTTTCCTCAACATCCGCCGGGGGAGAAAACCTTACTCGCACAGGCCTCAGCCTGCAATTATTAGCTTAACATTGTTTTCTCTCATGTCAAGCGCTGATTTTTTTATAATCGTTGAAGATGCCCTTGATATTTGTTTGTACCAAATCATCATAATGCATTCCATATACTTTTACTTGAAAGATATTATACTATACGCATTAAAAATGTCCACTCAATTTGCTGCCATGTAATTTCAAGCCGTCATTTCAAGGGTCTATCATTATAAAGGAGTTGGCAAAACGGATACAAGCAAAAATATCCTCCTTGGTCAAACAGGGATAATAATTTTTTATAATTTCATCTGGTGTAACTCCATCTCCCAAAAGTTCCAAAACCAGATGAATCGGGATTCTAGTGCCCTCGATAACCGGTTTTCCAAAACATATTTCAGGATCGACGACGATCCGATCCGCCCAACCCAAGGCCTACCGCTTATATATTGGTCGTATAAACGGCAGGCCCCAAAGCCAACAAGTGCGGCTAAATAAATTTCTTCATCATTATATATATCATATATATCATCCCACAGCGCAGCTCCAAAGCCGGGCAAGGCGGTTGAGCCAGCCGTGCAGGAAGACCCGCCTGTCGGGGTTTCGTGCGACGATGTCGTTGTAGTATCTCGCGCGCTGCCAAAGCAGGGCGGATAAAATTTTGGTCGCAGGTAGCGCATGCTCCCAGGCGGCATGCATGGTCTTTTGCCCAAAGATGCCGTCTACGGACAGGTCTTCGCCAAGCATGTTTAGCGCTTCCTGCAGGAACTTCACGCCCTGCCTGACTCCGCAGTTGACGCACCCGTCGAATAAGGCTAAATCTACGGGGCGGGGGATGTGGTCGCATCCTGCGGGCTTCCAGTAAAATTTNNCGTATATCTCAAGCGCTTGCTCTTTTGTAAGGTTTATTACGTCCTCGGGAAGCCCGGCGTCTTTTAGCCTCGCTCGGGCCAAGGCGAGGGTAGCGGCAGTGATGCCAAACTTTGTCCTGCCGCCGGGGTCTTTCGGGTTGTCTACGAACCCTCCTTCGACCTTCAAAATATAGTCTGCAACGCTTTCTCTCATGATATCTCCTTTCGTTATATTAATCTATATTTATGCGCCGCCATCGGCGCTTACGTTTTTTTCAATTACGGTCAAAAAACTTGCAAAAACGCCTCGAAAGTCTGCAAAATTTCAAATTAGACCTGCAATTACACCTTGCCGAAGTATTTTGCCACGCCCTTTTCGAGGTTGTTTATCGCTATTGCCAGCTCGTCGAGACGCTTTTCCATGCGGATCAGCAGGTAAGCCGCCACCGCTATGGAAAAGGTCGTCTGAAGAGTGGACGTCAGAAATTCCTCCAAAAATTTTCCCTCCCTTCGCTTAAATTACAGGAGCTTAAAGCCCTTGCGAGCACCTCCCAAGAAGCCCCTGGCTTTCGCCATGTCTGCCTCACATTATGTAAGGCCCGCTAGCCCGCCCGCAAACTGCAAACGCAGCGCACTGTGCCGGCAAACCGCCCCGGGGCTTTAATATTCACCTTACAAAACCCCTAAAAAGCCCCAAATCTTTCCGTCAAAAGGCCGCCTTTAAGAGCGGCCTTTTGTCATCTATATCTACACCAGCTGAGTGGTGTCGGTCTCTATGAGCTCGGCCTTTACGATCCCCGTCGGGGGAATGCCGAATATGCTGTTGTCAACTATTGTCTGCATGACCATTTCCACTTCTTCAGGAAGCAGCCCTTCCTTTACGTCGGACAAAGATAAAGTCCACGGCCCGTCTTCCGTCTCAAAAGTCATCCTAAGCCTTCTGGTCATTTTCGGCTCCAACATGTATCACCTCCTTTTCGTCATAATTTGTTGAATCGCCTAACCGATCCTATCGGTATCGACCTTCTGCGCTTCGACTAGATTGTAGGGTAAAAGCCCGGCGATCGCCTGCGCCACCGTCAACACGTCGGTAGCGTCAGCGGAGTAATCAACGCCTGCGATGGATTTGCTCTTTAGCTTGGGCTTTCCCCATTCGTCTGCTCCTACCTGAAGCCTCAGGGTCAGACGGCTTGCTATCGGTTGATAAGCTGCCATATCTTTTCCTCCTTTCTTTTCGTGATGTACCTACTATAAAGGAGGCCCTGCAATTTCACAATACGCATAGCTAAAGGAATATTATAAATTTTTTAGGCCATCTAAGTCGCCGAAGCGCCGAACGGGGAAACACCAAAGTCCTCCTGCAAGATCAAACACATCAATCCAACGGAGCAGTCAAAAACTTCATACAACATATTCGACCCGCCGACGCACAGGCGAAACCTAAATGACCCTGCGAAGCCCCCGCGCCTGCCCTGCCGGCACCTCGAGCGTCATCCTTGCTATGTCCTCGGGCCCAGCCTTGTAGGGCAGTCCTCTGTTTCCCATTAAATAGGGCTTTACGTCGTCGGCGTCGACGTTTATCTTGAGGGCAAAGACATACCAGTAGATAAAATCCTTCATCGGCCATCTTTTCTTTTCTTTGACGGCCCAGGCGACGTGCGCCCAGCCGCCCATCCGCTCGATGGCGTAGTGGATGCGGTAGTCGGCGAATTTAACGGGTCCCTCGGCGCCCGTCCTTCGGATGGCCTCCAAAACGTCGCACCAGGCCATCGTCGCCTGATCTTCCTCCGTGCCGTAGACGGCCTTGAACACCTCGGCAGGAGCGGGAAAGAAGCTCCCCCAGCGAATGTGCCTTCTGACGCCCTCGGCAAAGCTTTCAAGGGATAATCCCCTGCAGGCCTCGAAGAAAAGCTCCGCCCGCTTTTTTGACAACCTGGTCCCGTAAAGCTCGGCAACCTCCTTAAGTAAGCCGAAAAAGCCCTCGAAATCCCTGCTTTCCATGGCTAGGCCGCCTCCCTCGATTTTATATTGGATTTTATATTGAAAATCAGATCACGAACGTATTTTTGATCTTCCTCCGTCAAGTCTGCGACCTTCATTCTTTGTTCCACGATCTGCTCCCAAGTTCCGCCCCTTTCAAAGAAGCCTTCCTTTACCTTTCGGATGTTTTGTGATAGCAATATCCAGAGGACGCCCGGCCTCCAGTTAGCATCGTTATCCCCCGACAAAAAGGGGCTTTTGGCGATGCCGTCGAAGTAGTCGTCCCACCCCCGGGCGGTATAAAGCTCGTTGTGCACTAAGGCGGCAACCCTCATCCACATACAGTTTGCTTCGTCTAGTGTGAGAGGATTTTGGTCGGGAAAGTGCCGCTTAAAGGACTCGACCACTTCTTCATAGGGAGGATGTTTCATCTCCCGCTCTAAGGGGGCCGTATTTTGATTTTTATAAAAAGAAGGTGAAGGGGGTTCGCTGGCTCTTCCCGGATAGAGGGCAGGCCTCTGAAAATCATGGGGTTTTTCTGCAACTGCATCGCACTGCGGAAGTTCCCCTGAATCTTGTTCTTTAGATCTAGTTATATTAGATATAGTTATGTGGCCGTCCTGCGACCCGGGGTGGGTTTTTTGGAGACCCCCCTCTGCGCTTGTGGAGACCCGGGTGCGGTTTTCTCGCGGCAGGAGGGTGTATAGATTGCTTCGCTGTTTGCCGTCGAGTACCCTGCTGTCCACCCTCAGGTAATTTAACCCTTTTAGGTTGTCCAGCGATTTGCGAAGGCGGGAGCGGGCGCATCCCACCAGGGCGGCGAGGGTGTTTTGGCTGGGGAAGCACTTTCCCTCTCTGTCGGCGAATTTGCAAAGCGCCACGTATGTCATCTTGTCAAAGACGTCTAGATTTTTATCGGTGATTACACAGAAGTCTACCATCACAAAAGCGCCATTTTTAGATGAGCTCATTAGAAATACCTCCATATATGTGTTTTAGCGTTTAATTTTCAAAAAAAGTAGCGTGAGATGTTTCTCACGCTACCTAAAACCGCCGGGCCACGCCCGGACCATGCTTTTAGGACTTTTCGCCCTCCTTGCCTTTCTTCTTTTCATCATCCTCCTTCTTGTCTTTTTTCGATTTCTTATCTTTGGATGAAAACTTATCGAATATGTCGCTGATGCTTATGTCATACTTCAACACGCGGCACAACCTGAGCATAAGAGCAAGAGAAGGAATACGAAGCCCGTTTTCGATACGGGAAAGCTGGCCTTGAGAAATATGAGCATAGCGACATACATCGGCCTGGGCAAGGTTAAGCTCCTTTCGCCTTCGCCTCACCAAATCACCGATGACCTCGCTCAAAATTTCGAACTCCATGAGCCCACCTCCTTTCCGATTATTTTGTCCTCTCGATTGGACTTTTAATTGTGTTAGCGCGCACAAGAAAAATACTTACCACAGGTTGGACAAAAATGCAACCCCAAATTGAAATATAAATTACATAATTCCTTCCAGGAATATTTAGTTATTACATAAATAATAAGTCTTATTAATATTCGACCATTAGCGTAAAAAACAAAAAAAGAAAAAAAGTACCAAGGGAGGGAATTTAAAGATCACCACTTGACAGGCGAATTTATGAGTAGTATTTTTACTCATAAA
>NZ_DJHF01000008.1:0-41911 GCF_002433005.1 Acetomicrobium sp. UBA5826
CTACAAAAACTTGACGCGGTCCTTTATTTGACCTGTCTTGACAATTCGCATATAAAGTTGCTAATCTATCTTGCGGACAATTAGCACTTAAAGGGTGTAAGTGCTAATTCGGTTCCCGGCTCCGGGGGGTGATAAGATGTTGACGGAGCGACAGTTGGAAATATTGTATTCTATAGTTCACGAATATATACGGACAGGAGAGCCCGTAGGCTCGAGGACTATATCTAAAAAATACCTTACCAATAGAAGCGCTGCGACGATCCGTAACGAAATGGCAGATTTGGAGGAAGCGGGATTTTTACACCAGCCCTATACATCGGCGGGACGTGTGCCGACGTCTAAGGCCTATAGGGTATATGTGGACATGATACTTCAGAGAGGCTCGCTCCAGGTTCCCGCAACTGCCCGAGAGAAACTCAGGTCTTTAAAGGAAGAAAAAAGAAGCATAGAGAACATGCTATCCTATCTGACTCAATTGTTGGGCAGCATTACTCATTATATATCGCTTGCAGGCATAACCGTGCTGAACGATGCAACTTTAAGCAGATTGGATCTGGTCAAAGTGGACAGTTATCACGTGCTCCTCGTTATAATACTCGAAGGCGGGCTCGTTCATCACGACATAATTAGGACGGAGCGCGATGTCTCGCAGGAAGAACTAAATGACTTGACTTCCTATCTCAACGGGGTTATAGCTGGGCGTACCTGGCTTGAAGCGCGGGATCTCATTAGAGAGAGGGTTTTCAGGGAGCTGGTTCATTATGCTGAGATATGTATGCAGACCCTGGATGAGGTTGATTATGTGTTAAAAAAGTCCCGTTACAGGTTTTTTACGGGAGGAACCAGCAACATACTGTTGCTGCCCGACTTCAGGGATACGGAGAAGCTGCGCTCCCTGCTAGTCCTCCTTGAAAATGAGGAGGAATTTGCAAAGATCGTCGATGCCTGCGCTACCGATGAACCTATTTCCGTTATAATCGGGGACGAAAATCCCGTCAATGCTATGAAAGATTGTTCTCTGGTCCTGGCCAGCGCCGAAAGCGGGGTTAAAAGGACGATTATAGGAGTTATAGGGCCGGTGAGGATGGACTACGAGAGGACGATTGGAGTGCTGGGACTTCTCTGCGAACAGCTTTTAAACTAAGATTGCAAGAAGGAGGAATTGCGAGTTGTGCCGTGAAAATTCGAAGGCAAAGCCCTGCGAAGAGGTTTCGCAGGAAAAGCTTTGCTGTAAAGATCAACACGATGAAATGGATGATATCATCGATATGGCCGATGAGGGCGACTTTAATGTAGAAGAGCTTATGAAGGAAAAGGCTGCCCTGGAAGGTGAGCTGGCCGATTTAAAGAGACAATACGATGCCTTGTACAGCGAAGCGGCTAGAATAAAAGCCGACTTTCACAATTACAAAAAAAGGACGGAGTCCAATGTCGAAAGGCTAAGGAATTCCGCTCTAACCGAGATTATGCTCGAGCTATTGCCCGTAGTCGATAATTTCGAACGGGCATTAAACTCTGAGGAGGACAAGGACACGCCCCTTTATAAAGGCGTTTCCATGATCTATCGACAGCTTTTGAGCATTATTGAAAAATTTGATATGGCTCCAATTAAGAGCATCGGGGAAGCCTTTGATCCATCTTTGCACGAAGCCGTCGCTGTAGAGGAGATATCCGATACAGAACTGGACGGAAAGATCATCAAAGAGGTCCAGCGAGGATATATCTTAAAGGGAGAAGTCATCAGACCGGCAAAGGTTATAGTTGGCAAATTGACCGATGAAACAGAAGAAGAGGTGGGTAAAGATGAGTAAAGTCGTAGGAATTGACCTGGGAACGACTAACAGCGTAGTTGCGGTTAAAGAAGGAGATAATATAACAGTTATTCCAAGTGCCGAGGGAAGCAGGCTAACGCCTTCGGTGGTAGCTTTTACCAAGGACGGAGAGCGCCTTGTTGGTCAGTTGGCCAAAAGACAGGCGGTTATAAATCCGGAACGTACTGTTATATCGATAAAAAGGAAAATGGGTAGCGATTATAAAGTCAAAATTGACGACAAAGAATACACTCCACAAGAGATCTCGGCCATGATCCTGCAGAAGCTGAAAAAGGACGCCGAGGATTATTTGGGCGAGGAGGTAACAAAGGCAGTCATAACGGTTCCGGCCTATTTTACCGATGCCCAAAGACAGGCAACTAAGGACGCAGGCAAGATCGCCGGTCTGGAGGTTCTTCGAATAATTAACGAACCCACGGCAGCCTGTTTGGCCTACGGTATGGATAAGGGCGGAGAGTTCAAGGTGCTCGTCTTCGACCTGGGGGGAGGTACCTTTGACGTCTCCATACTGGACGTAGGAGAGGGAGTTTATGAGGTCATGGCCACCAGCGGGGATAACCATTTGGGTGGCGACGACTGGGATCAGCGACTGGTGGAATGGATGATCGCCGAGTTTAAGCGTAAAGAGGGTGTTGACTTAAGCAAGGACAAGATGGCCCTTCAGAGGCTCCGTGAGGCGGCGGAAAAGGCAAAGATAGAGTTGTCTTCCATGTCAGAGACGACAATATCACTTCCCTACATCACTGCCGATCAGAATGGACCCAAACACCTGGAACTTGAAATAACCAGGGCTAAGTTCGAGGAAATGACGGGAGACCTGCTAGAAAGGGTTGTTGGTCCTGTACAAAAGGCCCTATCCGACGCCGGCCTTACTCCGGATCAGGTGGACAAAATATTGTTGGTCGGAGGTTCCACGCGCATGCCCATGGTGCAACGCAAGATAAAGGAACTTCTGGGCAAGGAGCCGACGAAGGGGATAAATCCTGACGAATGCGTGGCCGTGGGCGCGGCAATTCAAGGTGCCATATTGGCGGGCGAACATAAAGACATCGTTTTAGTGGATGTCACTCCTCTGTCCTTGGGTGTCGAAACCTTGGGAGGCGTCTTTACGAAGATCATCGAAAGAAATACGGCTATTCCCGTGTCGAAGAGCCAAATATTTACTACTGCCGTAGATAACCAGACGCAGGTAGAGATACACGTTTTGCAGGGAGAAAGGCCGATGGCAGCGGATAACGTTTCTCTGGGCAGGTTCTTCCTTGACGGCATACCTCCTGCACCTCGCGGAGTGCCTCAGATAGAGGTAACATTTAACATAGACGTCAACGGCATCCTAAATGTTACGGCCAAAGATCTCGCCACAGGAAAGGCGCAGCACATTACCATTCAGTCATCCAGGCTGTCGGAGGACGAGATAGAGCGCATGCGAAGGGAAGCGGAGGCCAACGAAGAGGCCGACAGAAGAAAAAGAGAACTTGCCGATGCGAGAAACGAAGCCGATAGTGCAGTCTATAACGCTGAAAAACTGCTCAAAGAGCTGGGAGATAAAGTAACTCAAGAAGAAAAGGACAAGGTGGGGTCCAAGATAGAAGCCGTCAGACAGGCCTTAAGCAAGGATGACGTATTGGCGATCAAGTCCGCCTGCGAGGAGCTGACGAAAGATCTCAACGAGTTGGCTGTCAGGCTCTATTCCCAGGCTTCGCAGGGAAAAGCAGGAGTTGGAACAGCCGATGAAGGCCCACAGCAGAGCGGTTCCGGTGATGGTTCGACTGTAGATGCTCAATATAAAGACAATGGACAGGCCTAAGAGGTGACCAAAATTGGCAGGTCCCTCTAAGGGGAAGGATTATTATGAAATATTAGGCATAGGACGGGATGCCTCACAAGAGGAGATAAAGAGGGCGTACAGAAAGCTCGTGCGTCAATACCATCCTGACGCCAATCCCGGGAATAAAGAGGCGGAGGAAAAGTTCAAGCTCATTAACGAAGCTTATGAGGTCTTGAGCGATCCCCAAAAAAAGGCCCAATATGATCAATTTGGCTTTGTGGGTGATGTGCCGCCTCAGGGCGGCGAGGGCCCCTGGGATTTTGGCGGATTTGGAGACCTTTTCGGAGACCTCTTTGGTGATTTTTTTGGAGGATTCGGGTCAAGGAGAGACGCCAGATCACCGCAAAGGGGCATGGATCTGGAGATGCCTCTGACCGTTACGCTGAGGGAGGCAGCTTTTGGTGCGTCTAAAGTGGTGTATATCCCCAGATGGGAGAACTGCAGGACCTGCGGCGGCAGTGGAGCGGCTCCCGGAACTTCTCCAGAACGTTGTCCCCATTGCGGTGGAAAGGGGCAGGTGGAGTCCAGGTCTAGAAGTCCCTTTGGGGAATTTGTAACCGTAAGGACCTGTCCCCATTGCGGTGGTTCGGGGTTTGTCATCAAAAACCCTTGCAAGGAATGTGGTGGCCGGGGCAAGACAAGGGTGAGGCATAAAGTGGAAGTTAACATCCCCCCCGGCATAGATACCGGCATGCGCCTCAGGATAAGGGGAGAAGGCGAGGAAGGCAGAAACGGCGGACCGCCTGGAGACCTCTATTTGGTGATAGAAGTGGAGGAGGATCCCCTCTTCAAGAGGCAGGGAGACGATCTCCATGTGAGGGTGGAGGTCCCCTTTCCCATAGCGGCCTTAGGAGGTAAGATATCCGTTCCAACTCTTGAGGGAGAAGAGGAGGTGGAGATAAATCCAGGCACACAGCCGGGCTCCATTAAAAGACTGAAGGGTCTGGGTATGCCTCGACAGAGGGGCAGCGGGAGAGGTGATCTGATAGCTCACATAAACATTGCCGTTCCCCGCAATCTCACCGACAAACAAAGGGCATTAATTGAGGCCTTGGCCATGGAGATGGACGTGCCAATAAAGGCTTCAGGGCTGTTCGATAAGATTAAGGGCCTTTTTGCCCAGTAACTTCTTCAAAGTGGACGATATATTCCGTTAAAATCGACTCAAGGGGAGCGAATGCTCCCCTTGAGTTTTCGGAAAGTGCACATTTATGACTACGGAGATGATACTTATGGGTAATAAATCCTTCTGGTGGTATATTATTTTACGATCGAAATCTGATTGCGAGGAACTCTTTTACTACATCGCCCAAATGTCTGATAGCATGGGGTCTGAAGTTTACGAAAAACAGAATTGCATCGAGGCTAAGATATATTATCGATCCGATATAAACATTGAAGATTGTGTTAGAAAAGTATCGTCGTTGCTGGAAGGATTTGAAGGGGTAGATGTCATTGAAGTGGGCGAAGCAAGATGGCACCCCTGGCTTAAGAAGCACTTGGAGGCCTTCCCTCCACTTCCCATCGGGAAGGGTTTGGTCGTATTGGCGCCGTGGCACAAAGAAGATGCCCCAAAGGACAGAGTTCACATTTATATAGAACCTGGGACTGCCTTTGGAACGGGTTATCACGCAAGCACCCAAATTGCTCTTGAGCTCCTTGAGAGAAACTTGAAGTTGGGATGGAAAGTTTTGGATGTGGGAACAGGTTCAGGCATACTTGCCTTAGCTGCCCTCAAACTTGGGGCCTCTGAGGTCGTAGCAAGGGATGTTGATCCGGCCGTTAGAGAGGAAGTCGAAAAGAACATGATTTTAAATGACATAACCTCTGGGCTTCAGTTTGAAATTGGGGATGGAGTCAAGGGATTGAAGGAGAAAGTTGATCTTATAACGGCAAATATACTATACGAGCCCTTGGTTTCTATGTTAACTTCGTTTAGTAGGTTGATCTGCGACCATGGCCTTATAATACTATCGGGTCTGCTGTTTAAGGAACGGGACTCTTTCATCGATGAAATGGCCAAGGCAGGACTTACGATGGTTGAGGAACTTTCAAAGGAGGAATGGTGGGGTGTCGTTGCCTCGCGCCAGGTTAGATAGGGCAGAAAAGATTTCCGACAATATGTGGTCCTTGGATTTGAAGGAATCCCATCATCTCGTTCACGTAAGGAGATGTCGAATTGGAGAGGAGTTCGAAGGGCTGCTGGAGGGAAGGAAACTTCTTCTTAAAATAGAAGGCTACGAGCAGGGGAGAGTAATCGCCAAGGAAACGGGCAAACTTCAGATATACGAGAGGTCAAGACAAATCTCTCTGTTGATAGCCCTTGTTAAAAACAATGCCTTCGAAGACATATTGAACCATGCCACAGAGTTAGGCGTTGCGGAAATTATTCCTATTCTTGCGGAACGATCCGTGGTGCAGCTTAAAGGACAATTAACGAAAAAGATGGAGAGGTGGCGCAGGATAATCGCTGAGGCCACCAAAATAAGCGGTATAGGTAATCCGCCACTTTTACACACTCCCTTGAAGGTTCTGGATTTAAGGGATGAGAGCTTGCCCTCGTTGCGCCTGTTGGGCGCTTTGACCGACGATGCGAAACCGCTGGGAAGCGTCAATATCAAACAACAGGAAGATGTCGTCTTTGCCGTTGGCCCCGAAGGAGACTGGACGGAAGGGGAAATGGCGTATTTTGCGAGGTTGAAATTTCTTCCCGTCTCCCTTGGTCCCAACATATTGCGTGCCAATACCGCTGCCATAGCCGGTTTGTCTTATATTATTTTATGCACAGAGGGTGTTTAGTTTGACTTCGTTAAAGGGCATCAGGGTAAAGATCAAGACATTAGGATGCAGAACGAATATCTACGAGGCAGAGGCTATCGCCGACTCCTTTCGCAGAGAGGGAGCTGTGATATCCGAAGACCTGTTCGATGTAGGCATTTTGGTAAGTTGTGCCGTGACGAAAACTGCCGAGAAAAAATGCAGACAATTTCTTCGCCAGCTGAAGAGAGAATCGCCCGACGCCCTGATCGTTTTGTGCGGTTGCTACGTGCAAGCTCTTACCGAGGAAGAGCTGTCGTCGTTGGGAGCTGATCTTTATGTGGGAAACAGGCTAAAGTCGCATCTTCCTTGGATCGTAGCCAAGATGTTTAACGATCCCACCGAGAGGCCTCTTTTTTTAAAAAGGGACGTGTTGAGCAACGACAAGTGGGATGCTTTGGAGTTATCGCGGGTTACCTTTCACACCAGGTCTTTTGTAAAGGTGCAAGACGGCTGCAATCGTTTCTGTTCTTATTGCATAGTTCCCTTTTTGAGAGGTCGTCCGACGAGCCGTAGCGTGGAGGAAGTGGCGAAAGAGGTAAATAGGTTGGTCGACCAGGGCTGTAAAGAGGTAGTGCTTACGGGGATACACCTGGGATTGTATGGATATGGATGCGATTTCGACCTTGGAGACCTGATTAATGCCTTATCGAGGATCCAAGGCTTGAGAAGGCTTCGTTTTGGTTCGATAGAGCCCTATGCTTTAAGCGACAGGCTGATCGGCGTTTTGGCTGAAAGTGATATCTTTTGCCGCCACCTTCATGTACCACTTCAAAGCGGGGACGATAGAATCTTGAGCTTGATGCAGAGGGGCTACAGGGTCGAGGATTTTATTAACATAATTCGAAAGATAAGGCGCAAACTGGGGGACGATGTTCATATAAGCACCGATATAATAGTAGGGTTCCCCGGAGAAGACGAAGATGCCTTCCAAAATACCCTAAACCTGGTTGACGCACTGGGCATGGGAAGAGTCCATGTCTTTCCCTTTTCTCCCCGCCCCGGAACGAAGGCTTACGATATGCCCGGACGACTGGAGGGACGAACGATCAAATCGAGGGTCGTAAGGGCAACCAAAATGGGAAGGCTGTCTTTGCAGCGCTATGCTCAAAGGTGGTTAAACCGAAAGGTAGACATATTGGTCGAACATAACGACGGCGAAAGAGTTAGGGGTCTTTCCAGGCATTTTTTGGAAGTAGAATCGTCGCTGGATCAGACACCGTCGCCCTCTGTCAAGGCCTTTCAAAATGGGGAAGTCGGTTTTGAGTGCGAAGTTTGTGTATTAGAGGCAAAGCATGGTATCTTATACGGTGTCTCATCCGTCGAGAGAGATCTGTCATCTGAAAGGGGAGTTTATCGTGAATAAAGACGATTTAGCGAGCATCGTAACTAAAAATACGAATATTCCATGGAACGCTCGTAATGTGGAAAGAGTTCTGTCGACTCTATTGGTGTCGAACAACTTTTGGGATATCGTTTCCTTCAGTTTTGAACCGCTGCCGGCTGTGGCGGCTGTCTTGAGGACTTTGGCCGAGGAGGGTATCGTCTCCTTTTCCGAGCTTGGGGTTGAGCTGACCGATAGGGGGCAAAGATTTATAGAAAAGGAAAAGATATCCCCCCTTCATTCTCACGCCTGTCCCCGTTGCGAAGGAAGAACAGTGGTTATGGACGAATTTAAAGAGGCCTTTGACAAGTTCGCGAAGATTCAGCTCGACAGGCCTGAAGCGATCAGAAAGTTCGATCAGGGATACGTGACGCCTGATACTACCTTCGCCCGCATAGCCCTTGCCGACAGCAGGGGCGACTTGAGGGGCAAGAGGGCTTTGGTATTGGGCGATGACGATCTCGTTGGCATAGCCCTGGGGCTTACAGGGGTGGTTGAAGATGTCGTGGTCTTGGAACTAGACGAGCGTATAATAGACTTCGAGCAAGGAGTGGCATCTCAATACAGTTTGCCTCTAAAGGCGTTAAAACATGACTTGAGGAAGCCTCTGCCCGAAGAGTTGTTGGGAAGTTTCGACGTTTTTTTCTGCGATCCCCCAGAGACGGTAGAGGCATTGGATGCTTTTGTGGGTCGGGGCGTAGTGGGGCTTAAGGGCCTTGGCGGTGCAGGCTATTTCGGTATCACTCATGCCGAAAGCTCTTTTTACAAATGGCGCTTGCTCGAGATGGCTTTGCTGCAGAGAGGCTTGGTGATCAGCGATATAATCACTGATTTTAACGTATACATGAACTGGGAATACGTCGACGAGATGTTGGCCTGGGATTTGGCGCCGGTCAAGCAGCCTCCCCATCGTAATTGGTATAAGTCATCGATGATCAGAGTGGAGGTTGTGGAGAAGGTCGAAGTGCCCAACGAAGACCTTACTGATCGCGATATCTACAACGATCCGGAAAGTTCCACTACCTAGCAAGTTTTTCTCTGTTCGATGGAGGTGTCCCTTTGGAGGGTGTTATCTTAGGAATCGACCTTGGGACGAGGTATTCTATCATGGCCGTCGTTGACAAAACAGGCCGTCCCTAAGCGTTCGAGCCTGGGCAAATTGGGTTGTAGATAAGGGAAATGTAAGGTAAAATATATCGAAAGATGCGGAGGAATGACGGGTGGCAGGTGAATGCGTTTTTTGTAAGATAGCGAGGGGCGAGATGAAAAGCGATGTGGTTTACGAGACGGCCGATGTCATGGCGATCAGGGACATAGCGCCGCAAGCGCCCCATCATTATTTGATAATTCCTAAAATGCACATACCGACCTCTCAAGATGTCAGCGACCCTACCCTGTGGGCCAACTTAATGGATGCCATCACTTCGGTTGCATCCATGATGGGTTTGAGTGAATTGGGGTACAGGGTTGTAATAAATTGTGGGAGCCAAGCGTATCAGAGCATATTTCATCTTCACCTCCATCTTCTATCAGGACGTAAATTCGGATGGCCCCCCGGGTAGTTTTGTTTTGGTGGCGAAAGGGGGGATAAAGATGACTACGGTTTACAGACGAGAAAACGAGTCCATAGATGATACTTTACGTCGCTTTAAAAAAGAAGTAAAAAAGGTTGGAGTTCTTCGAGATGCCAGGAAGCATGAGCATTACGAAAAGCCCAGCGAAATCAGGAAGAAAAAGAAGTCAAGCCCCAAAAGACGCAGGCCATAAGTTCTGATTAAGTTAAGCATTGAATAAAATCAAAAAAATCAAAAGAGGAAGGCCTAATTGCCTTCCTCTTTTGATTTTATCTCATAGGAAGCAGTGATTGCTCCCCACTTTGTTCTTTAAAAGATGATGCAAATAGACCAAGCCTTAGGGGCAATTTTGATCTTCCAGACCTCGTAGTTTTTTAAAAAAACCATTACACTATATATAGAGATATTCAATAATATAAACCATATAGGTAGGGTGTCTCGATGCGTTGTCCTAAATGCAACTATGAAGACAGCAGGGTCATAGAGACTAGATCGGTAGAAAATGGCGGGGTTATACGGAGAAGAAGGGAGTGCCCTGGTTGCGGGAATCGCTTTACCACTTACGAAAGGGTCGAGAAGAATAAAGTGCTTCTGGTGGTGAAGAAGGACGGTCGAAGGGAGGTTTTCGACAAACAAAAGGTTTTAAGGGGCATGGTGCGCGCCTGCGAGAAACTTCCCGTTTCGCTCGAAACGCTGGAAAACGCCGCTTCGTCAATAGAAGAAGAGCTTTTCGGCATGGGCGTCGGTGAGGTGCCGAGCTCCTTGATTGGCGATATGGTTGCCAATTCTCTAAAAGAAATCGATCATGTTGCTTACGTCAGGTTTGCCTCCGTGTACCGCGAGTTTACCGATCTGCAAAATTTTATCGAGGAGATATCTAAGCTTTTGGGAAAAGAAGGAGGAGGGAAAGATAGACGATGACTTTAATCGTTAGGTCAGATCATAGCAGGAACATAGGATACGGAAAGCAGCAATTTCTCTTCGATCAGGGGGAGTCTACCGATTTAGCTTTGATGGTAGAGACTCATTCCAAGGACGAGAGATGCCTCTGGGATGCTGCCAGGATAAGGGACGCACTTATCAGGGAGGCGGGTGTAGATCCGGACACAGCTACTGCCATAGCGGCGGAGATAGAAGAAGAGGTCTTGCGTTGCGGCAAGGATAAGCTTAATACCTCGATCATAAGGGAGATGGCAAATGTAAAGCTCTTCCAAAGGGGATTGGACGTTTCCTTGGTTGATCATTCGAGGGTTGGGATACCCATTTACGATCTGGAGGCCATGATGTTTTCTCCAAACAAAGAAAACAGCAACACCGCCTATAACCCCGAGTCCATAAACCTGACCATTGCCGAAAGGATAATAAAGGATTACGCCCTTAGCAAGCTCTTTTCTTCGGACGTGGCGTCAGCTCATTTGGCCGGAGATATTCATCTTCATGATCTTGGGATGGTGATAAGGCCTTACTGTAGCGGGCAAAGTCCTGCCTACGTTGCCAAGTTCGGATTGAACCTTCCCTCTATAACGAGCGTTTCTTCGCCGGCAAAACACCCCGACGTTTTTCTGGCACATATTTTGAAAATGACGTCGGTACTGCAAAACAACTTCGCCGGTGCCATTGGCTGGGATGCCATGAATATGTTTTTCGCTCCCTACCTTGAGGGGTTGAGCGACGAGGATATACGACAGCTCGCTCAGATGTTGATATTCGAGTTTAATCAGCTGGCAGGCGGGAGGGGCGGACAGGTTGCCTTTACCGACATCAATCTGTACTACGAAACGCCTAAGCACTTCCGCGATGTGCCTGCCATTGGGCCTGGGGGAGAGTATACTGGAAAGACCTATGGCGACTACGCCTCCCTTTCCAAGCGCTTTTTGAAGGCTTTATTTGAAGTTTATCTGGAAGGGGACAGTCGGGGGCAGCCTTTCTTTTTCCCAAAACCCCTTCTCCACATCACGGACGCATTTTTCGAGGAAGAGGGATGGGAGGAGATGTTAGAGCTAGCCTCTCTTGTAGCCGCAGAGAAGGGAAATACCTATTTCGTGTTTGATCGGGGAGGGGTTACGAAGCTTAGCGAATGTTGTCGTTTATCCTTTGAACTTACCGAGGAGGATTTGCTGGAAGCCAAGACCCCCTGGAGGATGCGATATTCGGCATTGCAGAACGTTACCATAAACCTGCCCCGCATCGCCTACCGGTCTCAAGGAGACACGAGGACCTTCTTTGGTTTATTAGAGGAGTTTATGGAGCTTGCCCTAAAGGCACACGTCCAAAAGAGAAACTTCATCAAGAATTTGCTCGATTTAAAGGATAAAGGTCCTTTGTCGCTTTTGAGCGTGGCCTACGATGGCGAGAGCTATTTGAGGATGGAAAAGGCAAGCCACTTGATCGGATTGCTTGGGCTTAACGAGACGGTACAGGTCTTGGCGGGTAAACAGCTTCACGAAGGCAAGACGGCAGAAGAATTGGGCCTTGCCATAGTTAAATTTATGGAGCTTAAATGTCAGGAGTTGACCGAAAGGGCAGGTTTTAAGGTGGTGCTTGAGCAGACTCCGGCCGAAAGCACGGCCCACAGATTTGCCAGACTCGATCTAAAAGAATTCCCAGCGGCCAGGGAAGTGGTAAAGGGTAACCTGGAAACCAACGAGGTCTTTTACACCAACAGTACGCACATTCCTTATGATGCTCCCGTTGATCCCATAGACAGGGTCGTGAAGGAAGGTCGTTTCCATCCCCTGATCAAGGCCGGCGCTATAACACATGTGTGGATGGGAGAGCATAAACCCGACGAACGAGCGTTGGCGTCCTTTGTGCGCAAAATTTATGAGCATTCTGAAAATGCCCAGGTGACCTTTAGTCCCGAGTTCACCATATGTAACGACTGCGGCAAAGTGGGGCGAGGCTTGCAATCATCTTGTGTCAGATGCCAGTCCTCTAATGTGGACGGCGTGACTAGGATAACGGGGTACTTTACTAAGATATCTTCCTGGAATGCCGGCAAAAGGGCCGAGCTGGCGGGGAGGAAGAGATGGGCAATATAGGTGAAATAGGGAACTATATCCCCTCATCTTTCATAGATTGGAATAGCCGCGTGTCGGCTGTCATTTTTCTGACGGGATGTAATTTCAGGTGTCCTTTTTGTCATAATGGCCTTCTGGTAAATGAGCAAGTGCCAGCTTTAAACGACATAAAAGTCATCGAGCACATAAAGTCTAGGAGAAGTTTTTTAGATGGAGTTGTGATTAGCGGCGGCGAACCGACTCTTGATATTAAAAGATTAAAGAAGATATTGTTTCAATTGAAAGAAGTAGGGTTGCCCGTAAAGCTAGATACTAATGGCAGTAACCCTCTTGCCTTGGAGATGCTGATATCGGAAGGGTTGATCGATGCAGTTGCCATGGACATTAAGGGGCCATGGGAAAAGTACGATATGCTGTGCGGTTGTATTGTTGACAAAGAATCTATAAAAAGATCGATCGATCTGCTCATTCCATCTGAAATCGAAGTGGAGTTTCGCACCACCTTCGTGCCCGCTCTCATGGACTACGAGGATCTTTTTAAGATAGAAAGCTTCTTACGCGGCAAGGCTCCGTGGATCATGCAATGCTTTAAACCGGAAAACGCCATGGACGAGGCTTTGAGAAATACCAAGGGGCCTTCGCGTGAAATTTTGCGCGAAAAGTTTCCCGGTGCTATCATTAGATAGAAAACAACAATCTCAAGGAGGGGTTCGAAAGCATGGCTTCCAATTCAAATAAGATGAGTTTTGTGACGGAGGAGCTAAAGCGCCTTAAAAACGAAGGGCTGTATGTGAATATCAGGGTAATAGAAAGCCCTCAGGGACCTTGGGTTCAGATTGAGGGAAGACGGGTTTTAAATTTGTGTTCCAACAACTATCTGGGACTTTGCAACGACCCCAGGTTATGTGCGAAGGCAAAGGAATACATAGATAAGTACGGAGTGGGTCCCGGAGCTGTTCGTACGATAGCAGGTACCATGTCGATACATGTAGAGCTGGAGAAAAAGCTAGCCGCCTTTAAAGGTGCAGAAGCAGCCCTTGTGGTCCAATCCGGTTTTTGTGCCAACCTTTCGGCCATTCCTCCTCTCGTGGGAAAGGGCGATTTGATCTTCAGCGATGAACTGAATCACGCCTCCATAATAGATGGTTGCAGGCTCAGCAGGGCCGAGATCATCCGATATTCTCACTGCGATATGAGGGATCTTGAGGCGAAGTTAAAGGAGTATGCCGATAGAGATTGCCGCAAGCTGGTCGTAACCGACGGTGTCTTCTCCATGGATGGTGACATAGCTCCGCTTCCTGAGATTGTCGAGGTTGCAGAAAAATACGGAGCCATGGTAATGGTCGATGATGCTCATGGCGAAGGGGTTTTGGGACGTGGAGGCAGAGGTATTGTCGATCATTTCGGCCTTGGTGACAGAGTTGACGTGGAAGTGGGCACCCTCTCCAAGGCCTTTGGGGTCGTGGGGGGATTTGTGGCGGGAAGCAAGGAGCTTGTAGAGTATCTGCGTCAAAAGGCTCGTCCAAACCTTTTCAGCAGTGCTCTTACCGTTCCCGATGTTGCTGCCAACATTGCGGCCGTTGACATCTTGGAGAAAAGCGACGATCTGGTAAAGAGGCTTTGGGAGAATGGCGACTACCTCAAGACGTCTTTAAAGGAAAAAGGTTTTGATGTGGGCAGATCCCAGACACCCATCACTCCTGTCATGATAGGTGATGCAAGTAAGGCAAAGGAGTTCAGCCTTAGACTCTTTGAGGAAGGCATCTTTATACAGTCTATTGCCTTTCCGACCGTTCCCGTCGGGACGGCGAGGCTCAGAGCCATGGTCTCTGCTGCTCATACAAGAGAAGACTTGGATTTTGCCGTAGATAAGTTCGCGAAAGTCGGAAAGGCGCTGGGCATAATTTAAATTCCTTCAAAACCGTTTTAAACTCGTAACAAAAGGGGCCTTCGCATGAAAGAGAAGGCCCCTTTTGATTTTTACCTCCTCGAATAGCAGAGATATTACTTTCCCTGGGTTGTATTTTTGTATATAATTATGATGTTTGCGAATGTTTTTTGAGTTTACATTTTAACAGTTGGAGGAGGGGTTTAGATGAAAGGCGTTGGGCGTATTTTAGTTGCAGGCTTGATTTTGCTTTTGTTGGGAACGGGTGCCTATGCCGCAGAAGATGTCATCAAAATCGGAGTATATGAGCCTTTGACGGGTCAAAATGCCTTTGGTGGTCAGCTCACTGTTGAGGGTATTCAGCTCGCCCACGAACAGGCCCCGGAGGTATTGGGCAAGAAGGTTGAGCTCGTCATCGTGGACAACAAGTCCGACAAGGTTGAAGCCGCTAATGCCGTTAAAAGGCTCATCGAGAGGGATAAGGTCGTGGCTATAATCGGTAGCTACGGTTCTTCTCTCAGCATGGCCGGAGGTGAGGTTTCCGAGCAATATGGTATACCATGTATCACCGATTCGGCTACGAATCCCTTGGTAACCCAGGGCAAGAAATATTATTTCCGCATGTGTTTTATCGATCCCTTTCAAGGGTCGGCTGCGGCCAAATACGCTTACGAGCAGCTGGGTGTCAGGAAGGCAGCCATACTAAAGGACGTTGCCCAGGACTATTGCGTTGGCCTTGCGGCCTTCTTTAGGAGGGCTTTCTTGGACCTTGGCGGCGAGGTGGTAGCCGATCTTAACTATCAATCGGGAGACCAGGACTTCACTGCCCAGCTTACAGAGATAATAAGCAAAGGGCCGGAGCTTCTTTACATACCTTCCTACTTTGCCGAGGGTGCCATAATAATGAAACAGGCAAGAGAACTTGGCGGAAACTTCCATATCATGGGCGGGGATGCCATGGACAACCCCGACATGATAAAGATTGGCGGAGAAGCCGTCGAGGGATTCATATATACGACTTTCCCCTATGCTCCGGAAATGCCCGACATGAATCCAATAGCCCAGGAATTTACCAAGGCCTTCAGGGAAAAGTTCAAAAAGGAACCAAATGCCAATGCGGCATTAGGGTATGATTGCTATATGCTGTTAATAGATTGCATACAAAGGGCCGGTAAGGCAGACCCAGATGCAATCAGAGATCAGCTCGAAATGACAAAGGATTGGGTGGGCGTTACGGGTTCAACGACGATCGACGAAAGTCACAATGCCATAAAGGCTGTCGGAATAAAGATGGTAAAGGATGGGCAGCAAGTTTACGTCGCGACAGTTCAGCCCGAAGGCAGCAAGTAAAAGGGGAAGCTCTTTTTAAGGTGTGGTGATAATTGAGCAAATTAGGGGGAGTATTGTCTCCCCCTAATTTTTAAGACCGTCAAAGAGGGGGAATGACATGTCTTATCAAATGTTTATCCAACACTTTTTGAACGCCGTTACCCTTGGAAGTCTTTATGCCTTGATAGCAATCGGTTATTCGATGGTTTATGGCATTTTGAGGCTGATAAACTTCGCCCATGGAGAGATATTCATGCTGGGGGCCTATTTCGTTTTTTGGGGGACTACCCTTCTGCACCTCCCCTGGTTGGTGGCTGTCCCTACTGCAATTGCGGTTACAGCCCTCTGCGGTGTTTTGGTAGACAGGTGCGCCTACAGACCCTTAAGGGATGCACCTAGAATTTCTGCTTTGATCAGTGCTATCGGAGTTTCCTTCTTCTTGCAAAACTTCGCAATAGTGGTCTTTTCTGCCATACCCAGACCCGTCTATCGGCCGGGATGGCTGGTAACGCCAATATTGATACAGGGAGTGCATTTTTTACCCCTCACCATGGTGGTTCCCTTTATATCCTTTGTTTTAATGTTGGTGGTGCTTTATATCGTGTACAAAACTAAGCCGGGGTTAGCGATGCGCGCCATATCCAAAGATATCGAAACGAGTCGTTTGATGGGCGTCTCAGTGGACCAGATAGTAGCCATCACCTTTATGATCGGTTCGGCTTTGGCGGCAGCATCGGGCATTATGTGGTCTTTGAGGTATCCTCAGGTGCATCCGATGATGGGCATGATCCCCGGCTTTAAGGCCTTTATAGCGGCTGTGGTTGGAGGCATCGGCTCCATACAGGGGGCTGTCATCGGAGGCATGTTGCTTGGATTTATAGAGATAATGATAGTTGCCTTTTTCCCCAACCTATCGGGTTTTAAAGATGCTTTTGCTTTCGTGTTGCTCATATTTCTCTTGCTCCTGAGGCCTACGGGCATCATGGGTGAACGACTGGAGGAAAAGGTATGATGTCTTCCAGGAGAAACTTAATTTTAAATATTTTGGCGGTCCTCTGTTTCGGCATGTTTTTGTGGTGGGCGGAAGGCCACCTCAGCGGCTATCAAATTCAAATCATAAACTTGATAGCCATAAATACCATCTTGGCGTTGGGCCTTAATTTGATCTATGGTTTTGGCGGTATGTTTTCCTTGGGACACGCGGGGTTCATGGCCATTGGCGCTTATACCTGTGCACTTTTAATATTGCCTCCCTTGCAGAAGGAAATGATTTTCATACTTCAGCCTCTGAGATGGCCCTTTTCGGTGCTTCACGCTCCCTTTTTGGTTGCCGTCGTGTTGGGTGGAGTGATGGCCGCAGTCTTTGGAATATTGGTGGGAATTCCCATTTTAAGGCTCGGCGGAGATTATCTTGGCATAGCGACTTTAGGTTTTGCCGAGATAGTAAGGGTTGTTGCCAACAACATTCCGAGCATTACCAACGGAGCTCTTGGATTGAAGGGAATTCCTCCCTATGCCAATATATGGTGGAATTACGGTTTCCTCTTAGTAGTATTATACTCTATGGTTAGGTTGGTCAACAGTAATTACGGCAATGTCTTAAAGGCCATAAGGGACGACGAGATGGCAGCGAAGGCCATGGGAATTGACGTATTCAGATACAAGATTCAGGCCTTTGCAATGGGTACTTTTCTTGCCGGCATAGGAGGGGCTTTGCAGGCCAGCTTCATCACGACCATTGATCCCAGGATGTACATGTTTACGATGACCTTTAACGTTCTAATGATGGTTGTGGCCGGCGGTCTCGGTTCAATAACGGGAACATGCATAGCAAGCGCAATAATAACCATATTGTTGGAGTGGTTGAGGATAGTAGAAAGCCCCATGGACTTTGGGCCCATACATATACCGGGAATTCCGGGCATGAGGATGGTCATCTTTTCCTTGGCGCTTATATTCATAATACTCTTCAGGCGAGAAGGCATAATGGGCATGAAAGAGTTAACTTGGGATGCGATATTTGGTCGTATGGGGAGGGCAGGAAAAGATGAATGATTATATTATGAGGCTGGAAGGCATGACTATGCGATTTGGCGGCTTAACGGCCGTTAAAGACATATCACTAAATGTGCCTAAAGGCTCCATCGTAGGCCTTATAGGACCTAATGGGGCTGGAAAGACTACAGTATTTAACGTAATAACGGGATTTTACAAGCCCACGTCGGGAAAGGTCTTTTTCAAGGACAAGAACATCTCGGGGAAACAACCCCATGAAGTGTGTTCTCTCGGCATTGCGAGAACTTTTCAAAACATTAGGTTATTTGGAAATGAGACGGTGCTGCAAAACGTGATGATAGCATGTAATGTTAGACTGCCTATAAGGTGGTGGGAACCTCCTTTGCTCTTGCCCTCGGTTTTTAAGAAGGAGCGCACCATCAAGGATAAGGCCATGGATTTATTGTGCAAGGTTGGGCTTGAGGATTTGGCCGACGAAGCGGCAACCTCTCTTCCTTACGGTCAGCAGAGACGATTGGAGATAGCTCGCGCTCTTGCTACGGATCCCGAGCTGCTCCTTCTTGACGAACCGGCTGCCGGCATGAATCCTAGAGAAACGCATGCATTGATGGAGTTCATCAAAAATATCAGAGATCTCTTCGGCTTGACCATCATGTTGATAGAACATGATATGCGCGTCGTTATGGGCATTTGTGAGCATATATGGGTTTTGGACTATGGCGTTCTTATAGCGGAAGGCCCTCCCTCTTTCATCCAATCCGACAAAAAGGTCATTGAAGCTTACCTTGGAGAGGAGTATGCTCGTTATGTTAACGGTTAAGGACCTTCACGTTTACTACGGAGGAATTCATGCCATAAAGGGCATTTCCATCGAGGTCCCGCAGGGAGTTATCATTACCTTGATTGGAGCTAACGGAGCTGGTAAAAGCAGCACTTTGAGATCTATAGCGGGATTGGTAAGGCAAAAGAACGGGATAATATCTTATAATGACGAGGATATCTCGAGATTATCTCCTGAAAAAATAGTGGAAAAGGGCATCGTTTTGGTTCCCGAGGGCAGAAAGATCTTTCCGAACCTGACTGTTATGGAAAATTTGATGCTGGGAGCTTACTTGAGAAAGGATGAAGAGGGAATAAAAAGGGATCTAGAGTGGGTATTTGAACTTTTCCCGAGGCTTAAAGAGAGGACTTGGCAAAAGGGAGGGACTCTATCAGGAGGGGAACAGCAGATGCTTGCCCTCGGCAGGGCGCTCATGGGCAATCCGCAACTTGTCATGATGGATGAACCCTCCTTGGGACTTGCGCCCATCTTGGTGAAGGAAGTGTTTGATATAATAAAAGAGATCAATGCTCAGGGCAAGACCATACTTCTCGTCGAGCAAAACGCCTTTGCCGCGTTAAATATAGCTCATTACGCTTACGTCTTGGAAGTAGGCCAAATAGTTCTCCAAGGTCCAGGCGAGGAGTTGATAAAAAATCCACAAGTGAGGGAGGCATATTTAGGTGTCTGAAGGGCCTGTTCGAGGTGGCAACTTAAAGGGAGGCGTTACCAAGATGGGCAGCATAAATCTTCCGAATGCGTTAAGTCTTTCGAGGGTCTTTTTGGTTCCCTTGATGCTGGTATTCTTGAGTCTGGGGATCAAGTACGGCGATATATTGGCCGGCGTGGTATTCATGGTGGCCGCCTTCACCGACATGGCCGATGGATATATCGCCAGAAAGCATGGCATGGTCACGAATTTGGGCAAGTTTATAGACCCTCTGGCGGATAAAATTTTGGTGATGGCAGCGTTAGTTGCCTTAGTGGAGCTTCAAAGGCTGCCGGCATGGATAGTGGTGGTCATCCTGTCCAGGGAGTTCATAGTTACGGGATTAAGGATGGTCGCCGCGGCTGACGGCGAAGTCATTGCTGCTTCTAAGGGCGGCAAAGCCAAGACTGTGAGTCAGATCATAGCAATATTTATGATCATGTTCGGTTTGCCAGGCGGCATGGTCATGATGTGGGTAGCGATGATACTGACGATCTGGTCAGGGATGGATTACTTAATTAAAGGCAGGGAATTTCTTTTTAAGTGATGCAAAAGTTAAGGAGGATATGTTTTGATGAAAGACCTCTTTGATGTTTTGGATTCTATGGAGGAGGATATGACTCGCCTCCTCTGCGATTTGGTGTCTATACCCGCCGTTTCTCCGGAGAGCGGAGGTAAAGGCGAGGCCGAGAAGGCAGCCTTTTTAAGCCAGTATATAAGAAAAATTGGATTGGGTTCTCCCGAACGTTTTGACGCGAGTGATCCCGATGCGGAGGGAGGATTAAGGCCAAATATAGTCGTCAGAATCCCAGGAACATCGAAAGAGCGCCTATGGATAGTTGCCCATATGGACGTAGTTCCCGAAGGAGACCGGTCTCTATGGGATACCGATCCCTTTGTTCCCGTCGTTAAAGACGGCAAAGTCTATGGTAGAGGGGCCAATGACAATGGTCAAGAGATCGTCGCTTCCCTCTTTGCGGCATATGCTCTAAAGAAATTGGGTTTAAAGCCTGCAAGAGAAGTGTGTCTCTGTTATGTGGCCGATGAGGAGTTGGGAAGTAAGCACGGCATACAATACTTGCTCAATAATGACCTCTTTTTGCCCGAGGATATGGTAGTCGTACCCGATGGGGGAACTGAACGTGGAGATTTCATAGAAGTAGCCGAGAAGTCGATACTGTGGTTCGAGGTTAAGGTCCTGGGCAAACAAGTTCATGCAAGCAAACCCCATGAGGGATTGAACGCTTGCAGGATAGCCAATGAGCTGGCTGTGGAGTTGGATAGAGCTTTGCATTCTGCTTTCCCGGAACAGAATGACATTTTCGCCCCCCCAATTTCTACCTTCGAACCTACGAAAAGGGATGTAAATGTAGCTAACGTCAATACCGTGCCCGGAAGGGAAACCTTTGCCTTCGATTGCAGGATCTTGCCTGACACTTCTTTGGACGATGTATTGAAGGTCATAGATGAGGTATGCAGGCGAAAATCCGGCGTAAGCGGAGCTGTAATAGAATATCGAATTCTCCAAAGAAACGATGCCGCCCCTCCGACGGATGCCGAAGCTCCCGTGGTGCAGCTGTTGAAAAGAGCTGTCAACGATGTTTTGGGGGTAGATCCTGTCGTTGGAGGAATAGGAGGCGGTACCTGCGCAGCCTTTTTCAGGTCTCAGGGTATTCCTGCAGCCGTATGGGCCCAAGAGGTCGATACAGCCCATATGCCAAACGAATATGCTGTAATAGAACACATGACAAACGAAGCGAAGGTCTTCGCTCATCTGATGCTTTAAGCTCTTTGATCGGCCCGTTGCCGGCCGAATATAAGCCTTATCAGTATGCAGGGGATTTTGCTGCTTAAGTCGAAAGGCGGATCCCCTTATTTGCGTTTCTGGGTTATAAAAGTGATATTATTCTACGAATTTCAGGTTCTTTATGAGGTGAATAGGTATGTTAAACGGTTTAAAAAAGATTTTGGGATTGGACGCCAACGACAGGGCGTTGAAAAGATATTCCCAAACAGTAAATGAGATAAATGCTCTTGAAGAAGAAATTGCTGTTTTAAGCGACGATGACCTCGCGAGGGAAATTGCGGAGATGCGCCGAAGGGTTGTCGAGGAAGGGCAACCTCTCGACGAAGTTATGTGCCGAGTATTTGCAATAGTCAGAGAAGCTGCGAAGAGGACTTTAGGGATGAGGCATTTCGACATGCAGGTCATGGGAGCGATTGCCTTGCACGAGGGAAAGATAGCGGAGATGAAGACGGGCGAAGGAAAGACGTTGGTTGCCACAATGCCCGTCGTATTGAACGCTTTGAAGGGCAAAGGCGTTCATGTCGTGACGGTAAACGATTACTTGGCTAAACGTGATGCCGAGTGGATGGGCAAAGTATATCGCTTCCTCGGGTTGTCTGCCGGGGTAATTTACCCCTTTATGAGCATTGAAGAAAGAAGAGAAGCCTACGAAGCGGATATCACTTACGGTACCAACAGCGAATTCGGCTTCGATTATTTGAGGGACAACATGGCAATATTGCCCTCGCAGCTGGTGCAAAGAGGGCACCACTATGCAATAGTGGACGAGGTCGATTCCATTTTGATAGATGAGGCCAGAACTCCTCTTATAATATCAGGCCCATCAGAGGAGTCTGTTGAACCCTATAAAGTTGCCGACAAGATAGCGAAGTCCTTGACCGTTAACGAGGATTTCGAGATAGATGAAAAGGAAAAGAATGTGGCTTTGACCGAGGTGGGAATTAAGCGATGCGAAAAAATTCTGGGCATCGAAGATATATATGCTGAGGTGGAAACCTCGGAGTTGCTTCATAAGATTGTGCAGGCCCTTAAGGCCAGATATCTTTTTAAGCGCGACGTCCATTACGTCATAAAGGACGGAGAAGTTGTGATCGTCGACGAGTTCACGGGGAGGTTGATGTACGGGCGGCGCTATTCCGATGGCCTGCATCAAGCAATCGAAGCCAAGGAGGGCGTCCGAATAGGAAGGGAAAATCAAACCCTTGCGACCATTACACTGCAAAACTACTTCAGGATGTATGAAAAATTGGCCGGCATGACAGGGACCGCCGCCACCGAGGCCGAGGAGTTCAATGAGATTTATGGCCTGGAAGTCGTCGTAATCCCAACCCATAAGCCGATGATCCGCCGCGATTTCCCCGATATCATTTACAGAAGCAAACGGGAAAAATTTGCAGCTGTCGCTGATGAGATCAAAGAATGCTACGAAAAGCGACAGCCCGTGTTGATCGGCACGACATCGATAGAGAATTCAGAAAAACTAAGCAAATTGCTTTCCGCACGCCACGTCCCTCATCAGGTCTTGAACGCAAAATATCATGAAAAGGAAGCAAAGATCATTGCCCAAGCCGGCCGTGTGGGTGCTGTCACGGTTGCCACAAATATGGCCGGAAGGGGGACGGATATCCTTCTCGGCGGCAATCCAGAATTTCTCGCTCTGGAAGAGGCGGAAAAGAGGGGCGTAGATGTGGAAGGTGACAGGAAAGCCTATGAGGCCATATTAGAAGAATATAAAAGTCTATGCGACGAGGAGCATAAAAAAGTTGTATCCCTGGGAGGACTGCACGTCATTGGTACTGAACGGCACGAATCCAGAAGGATAGATAATCAGTTGAGAGGGCGAAGCGGCCGCCAAGGCGACCCGGGATCGTCGAGGTTTTATCTTTCCCTGGAGGATGATTTGCTTCGTCTCTTTGGATCGGACAGGATACAGGGCATAATGGAAAAGCTGGGCATGCAGGAAGGCGAGGCCATCGATCATCCTCTTTTGAGCAGGGCCATAGAATCGGCCCAGAAAAAGGTCGAACAATATCACTTCGACATCAGAAAACAATTATTACAATATGATAGCGTTATGAATCAACAAAGAATAGCCATATACGACGAGAGGAGACGAATTCTCTTCGCTGACGATTTGATCGAACATACGTGGCAAATAATAACGGATACTTTAGACGAAATACTCGAGTCATATTACCCTGAAGGACAGGAAGCAGATCAGAGAGGAGCCGTTTTAAAGGTTAAAGCCCTTTTCAACGGGAGAGTTGCTGAATGCCTGACTGGCGTGGACGATCGCTCCCTTTTGCCCGAGGCCAGGGAAAAGATGGTTTCCCTTTTAAGAGACGAGTTCGAGGCAAAACTTGAGGAGCTGGGAAGGGAGACGGCCAATACGATATTTAAGATGATCCTGCTGCACGTTGTCGACTCCCACTGGAAAGAACATCTGCTGGCAATGGACGATCTGAGGCGCGGTATAGGGCTTCGTGCCTTAGGTCAAAAGGATCCGTTGTTAGAATATCAGTTCGAATCATACAACTTATTTCAGCAGATGCTCGGCAGCATTCGCGAGGGTGTTGCCCGTTTGGCTCTAAAGGTTTCGGTGGCACGTGAGGGGAAGACTCCTCAGCCTCAAAGTAGAAGAGAAATCAGGGATCTCGCTTTGGTAGGGTCTGCCAGCAAAGCAAGCAGCGAAAGAAACTTTGAACCTACGCAAGGTCCAAGGCGAACCCAAAAAGTGGGGCGAAACGACCCCTGCCCCTGCGGTAGTGGCAAGAAGTACAAATACTGTTGCGGAAGGAATGCATAGTTCATGTTCTTTGCCATGAGGATCGAAAAAGCTTTCTTTATTAAAACTGCAATTTTGCTGTCTATAATGCTTTTTTTCTTTGCAGCTCCTGCCGTGGCCTTTGCGGGAGACGAGGATAATTTGAAGCTTATTCGGGAATATGTCAAGCAGGTTCCTCCTCTGACTGCATACGGCAAAGATACCAAGGCAATGGTATGGCAGAGAAGCCACGAATATAAACTGCTTGCCGACGGAAGCATGCTGGTCCGGACAAAATGGCTCATATACTCTGAGTCCCCACTATCGGAAAGCTGGAGAAATTGGAAGTTTCCCTTCGTTGGCGACGAAAGGGTAACGATCGACGAGGCCAAGATTTACGATCCCGTTAGCTTCGAACTCTATGCCCCTTTGTCCCCGAAAAAGGCAGAAAGCGGGGGCTTATCCTGGTACGAGATAAACGTCCCTCCTTTGGACATCCCAAACGTTCTGGTCATTTCCTACCAAAAGGAATACCCAGGCAGATGGAACGTCGATGATGCAATACCTATAGGTCTCGATCTTCCGCAATGGAGGGTCGAAATAGCGGTATCCGTTCCCCACGGCTCCAGCTTGACATGGACAGCGCCTGAGGATCGGCAAGTTTCCCGCAGACTTGCAAGGGGAGTGGAAGACACGTATACCTGGGAATTTATAAACCAATTTCCTGAGGGGATAAATGCACTGGAGGAAGGAAACGATAACTTTCTCATCTTCAGTATGCGCAGCGGTTGGCTCAACGCTATTAAGCCGCTTGAGGATTGGGCATCGGGCTTGAAGTCAATTGTTCCTGAGGCTGTCGGGAAATTTATTGACAACAACAAACAAAGCGCTGGCATGGAGATATTGCAATGGGTTGGAAGAGAAGATCTTTTGCTGCAGGATTTCAAATTGTCCGATGTAAGAAGGAGTCCTGTAGCTATTCCCGAGGAAGGCCCCTGGACGCCATGGGAAAGGACAGTTCTTGCAGCCCATTGGCTTTCCATGGCGGGTTGGGATGTGCGAATCAATTGGCTGCCCTTCGTCGTTCCCGAAGAGGACGTTCCAGGAACGCCGAAAATGATATCTCGTCCAATTCTGGAAGCGAGAACTCCCGGAAGTAGCGCCTATAAGGTTTACGATTTGGGATCTTCCACGATAGGGGGTACCACGGTACCAGATTCTCTGTGGGGAGAGACTCTTTGCTTCTACGATGGCAATGGCGTGCAGTTGAAACAAATCGATCGCGGAAGCGTCGGCGATCATCGGTTGCGAGTAAAATGGAATCTGGAATTGACGGAATTGGGAGAGGCCAAAGGTACGCTTGAATTGAACCTCAACGGAGGCTGGCCTTACGTCGTTTTTGGTGGGAAAAGTCTCTTTTTAGACTTGTCGTCTTCCATGCGCGTATATCCGACTCAAATCGTAGTGAGGTGGAACGAGGGGGAGATATCGGAAAGACAGGGGGGCGTGAGGATTGTGTATCCCGTGTCGGGTATATTGGGGATCCCCAGCGACAGCCAAATGCTTTTGAGGTTCCCGATGACGGCCTTCAATTTTCTTGAAGCTTTGGGGTCAATGGATGTAGGGTCGACATTGAGGTTCCCCTTTTTGGTCGAAGGCATTGTAACGCTTAGGTTGCCCCAGGGTTTTGAGGCCTTCTCGATGCCTTCGTTGCAGTCTAAAAAAGACGGCAAAATTCAATGGGAACAGAAAATCGACGAAAAAAGTCGTGGTAGAATTGTGGAGGCGAACTGGCGTTTATTGGTTAATGAAACATCAATAAACGAAGAAACTTTTTTGACATTGCGTGCAGGCTTTAAAGCCTTGCAACAGTGGAACAATTTGGCTATTCCTATCCGCAAGAAATGATGGAGGGTTGGTTTCATGATTGACATAGAATCCCACATTAAGGACCTTTTGAATGATGCCATAATTTCGGCTGCGAAAGACAAAAACCTAGTTTACCCTGAGGGCCTGGAGATAATCATAGAAAGGCCACGTCGCGAAAATCAAGGCGATTACGCCACAAATGTTGCTATGCTAATGGCTCGCCACTGGGAAATGAAGCCCAGAGACATCGCTCAAGTAATCATTTCCCATTTAAAGGAAAGCGAATACGTCGAAAAGGTCGAATTAGCAGGACCGGGTTTCATAAATTTCTTCCTGTCGGGCCTTTGGATGTCAGAACTTATCAGGGAAATAATCGCAAAAGGGGATGATTACGGCAAAAGGGACTTGGGGGAGGGCAAGCGCGCTCAAGTCGAATTTGTAAGCGCAAATCCAACGGGACCTTTGCACATAGGCCACGGCCGCGGAGCTGCCGTGGGGGATGTTATGGCCAACATACTTTCCTTTGCGGGATGGTATGTGGAAAGGGAATATTACATTAACGATGCTGGTCTTCAAATGAAGTTGCTCGGGAGATCGGTTCAGGCCCGTTACTTTGAGTTGCTTGGAAGGTCGGAGGCTGCCCCCTTCCCTGAGGACGGGTACAAAGGGGACTATATTCACGAGATAGCTCAGGAGATCATAGACAGAGAAGGAGATAAATTTCTAGGCCTGCCCATCGAGGAGACATTGGATTATTTTAAGGATTATGCCGTGAAGGTGATCTTAAATGGAATTAAGAAGGACCTGGAGGACTTTAGAGTACTCTTCGACATTTGGTTTTCCGAAAAAACGCTTCATGAACGGGGCCTCATTCGCGAAATGGTCGATTTTTTGATGAAACGGGGGCTTGCCTACGAAAAAGAGGGGGCCATATGGTATAGATCGACTCAATTTGGCGATGAGAAAGATAGGGTGCTGATCAGGTCAAATGGAGAACCTACGTATTTTGCTTCCGATGTCGCTTATCATAAGGATAAATTCGACAGAGGATTTGATCTTGTCATCGACGTCTGGGGAGCGGACCACCACGGATATGTTCCGCGCATGAAAGCTGCAATTCAGGCCCTGGGAAGATCGCCTGATGACCTTCAAGTTTTATTAATACAATTCGTTAGTTTAATTAAACAGGGCAGGATGGTCTCCATGTCCACCAGAGCGGGGGAGTTCGTAACCCTCCGGGAGATGATGGATGAAGTGGGAGTAGATGCGATGCGATATTTCTTCCTAATGAGGAAGTGCGATTCCCATCTCGATTTCGATATAGATTTGGCGAAGAGCGCTTCGACGGATAACCCCGTCTATTACGTCCAATACGCCAGTGCCAGGTTGCATAGCATATTTAAAGAGGCGTCCTCTAGAGGCATAGAGTTGCCTGCTCCGGAGAAAGTCGACATCTCTTTGTTGAAGACGGAGGAGGAAAAGGCTCTAATTAAATGTCTTGGCAAATTTCCCGAGGAAGTTGCCAAGGCGGCAAAGGAGCTTTCACCCCACTTGATCGTTTTTTACGCCTATGAATTGGCCAAGGCCTTTCATTCTTTTTATAACGCCCACAGGGTTTTGGGCGAGGAAAAATCTTTGTCGGATGCCAGGCTGATTTTGGTGCGTGCAGTACAGGTGGTGTTGCTGAATGTCTTGGGGTTGTTGAAAATTAACGCTCCGGAAGTGATGTAAGTGCCTAAGCTCAGGTGGATAGTTATTTCTCTTTGTTCAATTCTCCTGTTTTTAATGCTCTTTAACGGTTACCTGCGGGAGCTTAAAAAGTTGAACGAGCTATCCAACCGCATAGACGAGCACGTTCAAACCCTGGTAAGGTTGAAGCTGGATATCGAGGATAAAAACGAGAAAATAAACTATTACAATACTCCCGATGGAATTGCCAAGTTAGCGCGGCAGGAGTTCAATCTCGTGCTTCCTGGAGAAAAGATCTATATTTTAGAATATTATACTCCCGAGGAAGGACCTCAAAAAAAATAACAGCAATCTTTTTGGTCTGTTTAGAAGAGATGTTGTTAAATTTAGCGTTTATGTTTATAATGCTTTGTCGTTGGTGTATCCCTGTCCCCTTTTCGGTGAGGGGATCTTTTAAGGCCAAAGGGAGGAGGTGTAGAAATGCGACCCTATGAATTAATGGTGCTCATTCACCCCGATGTCGAAGAAGTCAAGGCTCAGGTCGATGAAATTTCCGAGGTAATCAAAGGTTTGGGCGGAGAGTTCCACAAATCCGACATATGGGGCAAGAGGAGGCTGGCCTATCCTGTGGAAAAACAGGTGGAAGGCTATTATGCTTTGATCGAATTTGACCTGGAGCCTTCTCAAATAGGTGAAGTCGATCGCTTGCTGAAATTGCGCGATCAGGTTTTGAGGCATTTGATTGTTCGCCTCGACGAGAAGTAGGAGAAGGTTAAGATGGTTAGAGGATATAACAGGATTATATTGATGGGCAATCTCGCCCGCGATCCCGAGATGAGGTATACGGCCTCGAAACAGGCAGTGGCAAGGCTGACCGTCGCTGTAGGGCGTACCTGGAGGGATCACGAAGGAAATCAACAGGAGCATACTGATTTCATCCCCGTAGTTGTCTGGGGAAATCAGGCAGAAAATTGCGAGAAATACCTGCGAAAGGGTCGCCCAGTATTGATTGAGGGCAGGCTTCAGATCAGAAATTACGAGACCCAGGGTGGGGATAAGCGCTGGGTCACCGAAGTGGTGGCTCAAAACGTAGTGTTCCTCGGCAGCGGCTCTCGCGATTCACAAGATTACAGTTTCAAAGGATATCAGGAACCCTCTTCTACTATCGGAAGCCTGAGGGACGAATTTCCCGACGAATTTCCAACTGACATATCGGAGGTGGAGGACGGCGGAGAAGAGGCCGATATCCCATTCTAGTTTATTTATTTAAGAAGGAGGTCGATAGCCATGGCGGATTTTAAACGTCGCAAACGTCGTCCAAAGGTATGTACCTTTTGCTCGAACAAGATAGAATATGTTGACTATAAAAATATTGAGCAGCTTAAGAGATTCTTGACCGAAAGAGGCAAAATATTGCCCCATAGAGTCACGGGAAATTGCGCTAAACATCAAAGACAACTTGCCAGAGCCATTAAGAGGGCAAGGTTTATGGCTCTGTTGCCTTTCACTGTGGAATAGCGTCGTATTAACGTTTAATAATATGTTTTGGGGAGAGAATGCGCTCTCCCCCTTTTTTTACCGGGAGGTATTTTAATGCAAGATACCAGAAGTCTAGTCGAGTCATCTCTGTTGGTGGCGCTATCGGTCGTCCTTTTTTTGGCAAGCCACTTCTTGCCCCTAGTGGGCATTGTAATTTCCTTCTTCTGCCCTGTGCCGCTTGTGATCTTGGGGCTAAAAGTCCCAGCCGAGAAGGCACTATTGGGGGCTTTTGTCGCCGCTGTATTGATCACAATGTTCATGGGACTGTTGGGAGGTGTCTTCTTTCTCTTCGGTTTTGCCATCATGGGTGTTGCTCTTGGGATGTTCGGTCGGCGTATTCAAAAGGCATCTGATATTGTCTTTTACGGATTTCTTGTTTCGCTGTCTTGCAAACTGGTCCTTATGGCTTTGGTAAAGCTTCTGACGGGAATCAACCCTTTTGCGATAGATCCCGATCTTATCACGAAAAGCCTGGATAACGCTTTGGCGGTCTTTTCCAATGGCTATGGAGAAGCCTTTTTGGAAAGCATGAAGGCGCAAGCAGAGACCATGAGTCGATTAATGGTCCATATCTTGCCTGCGATCCTTATTGCTGCCTCTTTCTTCGACTGTGCCGTAAGTTTCGTCATAAGCGAAAAAGTTGCCAGAAGATTTAAGGTTCTCTCCTTGCCTCCGATACCGTCTTTCGGTACCTGGCGATTTCCCAGGAGTGTTTTGCTCGCCTTTTTTGCATCCTTCATCCTTTCATTTTTTGCGGGCAAGGGTAATAATATTGATATGCTAGCCGTGCTGAGCTTGAACTTAAAAGTTCTCTCCATGATGATTTTTTTGATCCAAGGGTTGGCAACCCTATGGTATTTATTGGCAAATTTTTTAAACATCAACGCAAGAAAATGGCTCGGGGTTATGATCCTAGCGTTTTCCTTGTTGGTGCCCATATTATCTACAATTGTGATAATGCTGGGTTTCTTTGATATGCTGATAGATCTGCGAGTAAAAATTCGGAGGTGAATTGCTTTGCAGGTAATTCTTAAGCAGGATGTTGATAAATTGGGAAAAAGGGGAGATCTGATAAAGGTGTCGGACGGATACGCTAGAAACTATCTGATACCTCGCGGTTTGGCCGAGGAAGCCACGCCCGAAAAAATTAAAAAACTAGAGGAGTTTAAAAAGATAGAAGAAAAAAGGGCAAAAAAACTGGAGGAAGAAGCTCAAGAAAAGGCTAAAATGCTGCAGGGCAAGCAAGTCATTGTACGTGTCAGTGCAGGCGAAAAGGGGAAGCTCTTTGGAAGTGTCACCAATGCCCACATAAGCGAAGCCATACAGGAGCAGTTAGGAGTTGAAGTTGATAAAAAACTTGTTAAGCTGGAAAACCCCATTAAAGAATTGGGGGTCTATCCAGTTAAAATAAAACTCCATCCCAATGTGGAAATCGACATGACGGTTAAAGTGGAGGCGTGAGAAGTTTGAGTCAGGCGCTCGACAGAGTTATGCCACACAATTTGGATGCCGAAAGGGCCGTCTTGGGCTCCTGTCTCTTGGATAAAGACGCTGCCCTCTATGTCGTAGAGACGCTGCGCAAGGAAGACTTCTACGACGCGGTCCATCAACTGGCGTTCGAGGTAATCGCCGACATGATGCAAAAAGACAAGGCTGTCGACCCTCTGACCTTTATGGAGGAAGCTAATAAGCGAGGCCTTCTCGAAAGGTTGGGAGGACAGCCTTTTGTGGCCTCTCTGATCGATACAGTTCCCACTACGGCAAACGTCGAGTATCACGCTAGGATTGTCCGGGATAAATCGGTGCATCGTAAGATGATACAAGTGGGAACCTATATAACGAAGCTGGGCTATGCCGAAGAGGTGGAAGTGGATGAGGTTTTGGACGAGGCCGAAAGGGCCGTTTTCGATGTGGCAACCCACGGAAATTTGGTTGTTTTCAAGAGGATAGGAGATATATTAAACGCAACCTTTCGATACCTCGAAGAACAATTTTTAAAGGGCAAGGTCGTCACAGGAATTCCTTCGGGTTATATAGATTTTGACCGTGTCACCGGAGGTTTTCAGCCGGGATCTTTGACGATTTTGGCAGCCAGGCCTTCGATGGGTAAGACTGCTTTGGCTTTAAACATCGCTCAGCACGTGGCTATCGAACAGGAAACGCCTGTTTTGATTTTTAGCCTGGAGATGGGGGCGGAACAGCTTTTGCAGAGGCTTCTTGCCGCTGAGGCCAGAGTTAACATTCACGATATGCGAACGGGGACATTCCCTCAAGGGGATTGGGATATTCTGTCCGATGCAGCGGGAAAGTTGGCTACGGCGCCAATTTACATCGATGACAGCTCCTTTTTGTCCACCCTGGACCTGAGGGCAAGAGCAAGAAGATTTAAGGCGCAACATGACAATTTGGGCTTGATAATAGTCGATTATCTCCAGTTGATGAGTTTAGCCAGAAGAGTTGAGAACAAACAGCAGGAGGTAGCCGAAATCTCTCGGTCCTTAAAGGGCGTAGCGAGGGAGTTGAACGTACCCGTTTTAGCCCTTTCGCAACTTTCTCGAGCCGTGGAGCAGAGGCAGGACAAAAAGCCTCAACTTGCCGACTTAAGAGACAGCGGTGCCATAGAGCAGGATGCGGACTTGGTTGTCTTTCTTTACAGGAAAGGATATTACGAGGCCGACAAAGAGGAGAACAACGTTGCGGAACTGATAGTGGCTAAACACAGAAATGGCCCCACGGGCACTATACAGCTGCTGTTCTTGAAAGAATATACGCGATTTGAGAATTTGGCCTCATGGAGCTTGCCTAAATGATTTGAGGAGGGAAGTAGGGGCATGGATGTAGATTTCAGGATTGGCACCTGTTCCTGGGCTGACAAGTCGCTTCTCTCGAGCGGCTGGTATCCGAAGGGCTGTAAAAAAAGCAAGGACAGGCTGAGACATTATTCCTCCTTCTTTGATACCGTGGAGGCCGACTCCTTCTTTTATTCATTGCCTGACCCAGCGGTCATCTATTCTTGGATGGCCGCGACACCGCACGATTTCCTCTTTAATGTGAAGGCCTTTGCCCTCTTCACGAATCATGCCCTTTCGGTTAAAAATCTGCCCCCTTGGTGCAGGGAAAAGCTTGACGACAGATCGAATGAAGGCTTTCAAGCCTCGCGAATTACCCTTTGGGACCTCGACAGAAAGTCGAGAGCACGGCTTTTCGATCAATTTGTCTTTCTGATATCGATCTTAAAATCTACCAAAAGGTTAGGTTACGTGCTTTTCCAGTTCTCTCCAAAAACTAGATATCACGAGCGGTGGCTTGCATACATAAAGAGATTGCGCGAACTGCTGCCTTCCTATCCTATAGCTGTCGAAGTGAGACACATCTCGTGGTTTGAAGGGGATGGAAAGGCCAAGTTTTTGGACCTGCTCGGCGAGGAGAATATGGCTTACGTGGCTGTCGATGAACCCGAGCTTTCCTGGACTGTGCCGAAAGACTGGTACATAACCTCTTCATGGGGCAGCGTCATAAGGTTTCACGGGAGGAATGCTTTGGCATGGAAGAAGGGTTCGACGGTTTTGGAAAAATACAGATATAAGTATACAGAGGAAGAGCTAAAGGGATGGCATAATGCTGCTTTGAGCATAAAGCTGCCGGGCAGGGTTTTTATGATGTTTAACAACTGTTACAGGGATTACGCAGTCCAGAATGCCCTTTGGATGAAAAAAATGTTGGGATTGACTAAGGATGAAGCGCCGTTACAAATGAGCCTGCTTGAAGGCTTGGAGGCGCCCTTGGGCAGTGAGAATACAGGAGGGGATAATGGTGATATTAAAACGTGAGTTCAGTTTCGATGCCGCCCATTATTTGCCGGATTATCACGGCAAGTGCGAGAGGTTGCACGGACATACCTATAAAGCTGCAATTTTTGTCGAAGGACCTCCCGATGAAGAGGGGATGGTCATGGATTTTGTCGAGCTCAAGGGTTTGGTCGAAGAGAGGATTCTGTCGAAACTGGATCATTCCTGTCTTAACGATGTGATAAAAAGACCCTCGGCGGAATATATAGCTCTCTGGATATGGGGGGAAATGGAGTCCCACATTAATGTGGGCAAGAGGCGGTTGAAATACGTTCAAGTATGGGAAAGTCCGGGAAGTTCAGTGATCATAGATGAAAATGACTTCGAGAATTTTCGCGGTATTCTGGAGGTCGTATCATGAGGGTGCTTTTTTCGAATAAAGGTTTCGAGCGCCTCAGGGAGATAATAGAAACTCTCTTCGAAAATCACGAGGTTCGTTACGCCGATATACTTGAGGAGCCGGATTCCTTGGGGTGGGCCGAAGTGCTAGTGAAGGGAACGGAGCCCTTCACAGCAGAGATGCTAGCCCATGCTCACAATATGAAGATGCTTTGTCAATGGGGGGTTGGTTTAGAAGGCATAGACATCGAGGCTTGCACTTCTAGGGGAATCTACGTGTGTAACGTCCCTTCCGGCAACACGGGCAATGCCGAAGGGGTTGCCGAGATTGCCCTTTTGCACATGCTGCTTTTGGCAAAAGGATACAACAAGTCACAGGAGAATTTGAGGAAGGGAAAGCTCTTTTCCCCAAGGGGCTTGACGATATGGAGGAAAAGAGTTTGTATAGTTGGCCTGGGAAATGTAGGAATGACCCTGGCCAAACGTTTGAGTTCCTTCGATGTCGCTATGGTTGGCGTTAACAGATCGTGGAAAGATATATTTTCCTCTCTTTTTCTTGAGCGATTTTACACGTTGGATAAGTTGAGCGATGCCGTAAGGGGTTGTCGCTTCGTTGTAATAACCGTGACCCTGACTCCTCAGACGAAGGGGTTGATTGGCGAAAAGGTGTTGGGGAGTATGGACGAAGATGCCTTTTTAATAAATGTAGCCCGCGCAGATGTTGTGGAAAGAAAAGCCTTGGAAAGGGCCTTGATGGAAAAGAGGATTGCGGGATGCGGTTTGGACGTCTTTTGGCAGGAACCTCCGAATCAGGAGGACCCTTTGTTAAATATGCCAAATGTCTACGTTACCCCGCACATAGGGGGAACCAATGACGAAGCATTAAAAGGTATACCTGCTTACATAGCTCAAAACGTGGATAGGCTTTCGAAGGGAGAATTGCCCCTATCTTGCGTGAATATTAAGTCTCACTAGAACATCATTCGATAATCTCCTGGAGGTGTTTTTATGAAAGTCAGAGCTCTTTTGTTCGATTTCGACATGACATTGGTCGATACTAGCCATGCCATCGCCTACGCCATGAATTATTTTGCCAGGATAATGGGATTGAGAGCCGTAAGTTACGAAGAGGTGTTGTCTACGATAGGAATTCCCATGGAAAAGTCTTTGCGCTGTCTGTGGAATGAATTCAGGCCAGAGTGGCTCGACATTTATTCAAAGGAATGCAGACCTCTGGAATATGAACGAATGAAGCTTTTCCCGGGAACCGAGGAAGTCTTGCAGGCCCTAAGGAATAGAGGTTTAATGTTGGCCATTACGTCGAACAGGAGAAAGGCCAAAAAAGCTGTCAGGCATTTGGGCATTGATAAATATTTCGATATCGTTTTAGGGTTGGAAGATGTAGATAGAGCTAAACCTGATCCTTACATTTTGTTCAAGGCTGTAGAAAGTCTTGGTGTCGATAAAGATGAAGCGATATACGTTGGGGATACGGTGATCGATATGGAAACGGCAAATAATGCCGATATCATGGGGATTGGACTTGCAACGGGGCCAAACTCGGCTGAGGATTTGAAGAAAGCAGGGGCTCTAATGGTCTTATCCGACATAAAGGAGATCCCAAATATACTGACCTGTGACGGCTTCTTGATCGTAGATGAAGCAAAGGTGGGCAATTAGTTTAAAGTTTTTTTAGGGAAGGGTGATTTAGACATGTCCAGCGGAGCGCGTATAAAACCTTCTTTTTCTGAAAATGCGACTAAGGTATTAGAGCGTAGATATTTATTGAAAGACGAGAAAGGAAATCTCATAGAGACGCCGGAGGATATGCTATGGCGCGTAGCGAGCGCTATAGCAAAGGCAGAAAGAGCATTTGGCGATGAGGAATCGGAGGAGGAGTGGGCCAATAAATTTTATGAAATGATGGCCAGTCTGGATTTCTTGCCCAATTCTCCAACGCTTATGAATGCAGGGACGCCCACTGCACAGCTGTCGGCCTGCTTTGTCCTTCCCGTGGGAGACAGTATGGATGAGATATTCGATGCCCTCAAGTATACGGCCCTCGTCCATAAATCAGGGGGAGGGACGGGCTTTAATTTTTCGTCTCTTCGTCCCTATGGTGATATCGTAAAGAGCACCAAGGGAGTCGCTTCAGGCCCGGTATCCTTTATGGAGCTTTTTGACCATACTACCGATGTGGTAAAGCAAGGAGGGATGAGGCGGGGCGCCAATATGGGGATCTTAAACGCCGATCATCCCGATGTCATTAAATTCGTTAAGGCAAAGATCGAAGAGGGGAAGTTGAAGAACTTCAATATTTCGGTGGGAACCACGCAAAAATTCATGGAAGCCGTATTAAATGATGAGGAGTGGGAGCTGGTAAACCCGCGGACTGGAGAAGTTGTCGATAAAGTTGGGGCACGAAATCTCTTTGATTTGCTCTGCGAGATGGCCTGGAAGACAGGCGACCCCGGGATAATATTTTTGGACAAAATTGAAGCTTCAAACCCTACTCCCAATTTGGGAAGCATCACTGCTACAAATCCCTGCGGCGAACAGCCCCTTTTGCCCTTTGAATCATGCAACCTGGGAAGCATTAACTTGTCTAATATGGTTCTGCCTAAGGGGGAAATCGACTGGAGCAAACTGGAAAGAACGGTGCGCATTGCCGTACGTTTTCTCGATGACGTGATAGAGGTCAACCAGTTTCCCATAAAAGAGATTGCCGATATGACCATGTCGACGAGAAAAATCGGATTGGGAGTTATGGGCTGGGCTGACGTCCTATTGAAGCTGCGCATTCCTTACAATAGCGATGATGCATTAAACCTTGCCCGTAAAGTAATGTCTTTCATCACAAAGATCGGGCACGAAGAGAGCACACGCTTAGCTGAAACTAGAGGACCCTTTCCGGCCTGGATGGGGAGCAGATGGGAAGAAAAGGGAATGTTAATGAGAAATGCTACGGTGACGACCATTGCTCCTACGGGGACCATATCCCTCGTGGCCGAGGTATCGAGCGGTGTAGAGCCCGTCTTTGCGCTTGCCTTCAGGCGTAAGGCCTTTGAGGGCGAAGCTAATTTGACTTACGTAAATGAAATTTTGCTGGATGCTCTTAGAGAGGAAGGACTTTATTCGGAAGCTTTGATCGAACTGATTTTGGAAAGAGGATCTTTAAAGGAACTCGATCTTCCCGACAGCTTAAAGAAAGTTTTTGTTACTGCCCACGATATTTCTCCTGAATGGCACGTGAGGATGCAGGCAGCATTTCAGGAATACACGGATAACGCCGTTAGCAAGACCATTAACATGCCCCACGAGGCTTCCATAGAGGATGTCAAGAAGGCATATTTGTTGGCCTATGAGCTGGGATGCAAGGGAATAACAATATTCAGGGACAGGTGCAAGGAGGACCAGGTGCTTTACATAGGCACCGACAAAGGGCCATCCTCCGAGGGGAAAGAGGGACCGAAGGGCTTGGCGGGCAAAGGTTACGTAAAACCAAGGAGGCGACCGCCCCTTCTTTCGGGCAGGACGGTAAAGATAGGTACAAGTTACGGGAATCTTTATCTTACTTTGAACTTTATAGATGGACAGCCCTTTGAAGTTTTCGCCACTTTGGGAAAGTCGGGCAAGGACACTCAGGCCCACACTGAAGCTTTGGGGAGACTGATATCCCTTGCGCTTAGGAGCGATATACCCATAGACGAGATCATAAAACAACTAAAGGGCATTGGAGGAAGCAGCCCCTTTCTCGAAGGAGATGCCCTAATTTTGAGTTTGCCCGACGCAATCGCGAGAGGATTGGAGATGGCCCTCGGTAAGGCCGTCGAAGTAAACGAGGGAGGGGATATGTGTCCCGTATGCGGGGCTCCTTTAATTCATGCCGAAGGGTGCGAGCGCTGCACCGGTTGCGATTACAGTAAGTGTTCTTAAGAGCATGTCGAGATGAAAGAGGGCAAAAGCGCTAGTCAAACCGTATATGCGATATGGTGCGTAATTTTGGTCTCATTGGCCGCAACATTCTTTTTGGCCTGGCAAAATCACCATTACTATACGCACCCCAGTGTAGTGGCGGCACAATCTGCCCTGTATATAGACGAATATCCTGTAGAAGGATGGTTGTTGTGGCAAGAAGAGGTGATCTCTGCTCCTTTGGACGGGACTCTAAAGTTCGTAAACGGAGGCAAGGTGGCAAGAGTCGCCAAAGGCGAAGCGATCGCAGTCGTTCAGAGCAAGGATCGGAGGGTAATTTGGGCGCCTAAGGCCGGATACTTCGTTCCGGCGCTGGACGGACAGGAGGGTAAGTGGAGTTTTGGTCGCCTATGGCTGGATTACGACGATTTGCCAAAAGAAGTAAGGGCAAATCCTGTGCCGCAAGGGGTTGACGTAAAAAGGGGCTCGCCGATCGGAAAGATCATACCATTGCCGCAGGCTTTGCGTTGCGTTTTTTACACATACCTGACTCCCAAAATTAAAGAAAATTTGGAGAGAAACTTTCTGTGGATCAGGTTTGATGAGCGGGATATACCCCTTAAAGTGGAGGTATTGGCTAAAGAAATTATTGGACTTAAAGCCAGGGTCAACATTTCCCTCATGCCCTATTTTCCAGCCCATTTGACCGTAGATCGCAAGCTCAGATTTATGATCTACGAGGGAAGAAGACAGGGAGTATTGGTGCCGGAGGAAAGCGTAATTTTCAAAGAGGGCAAACAGGGGGTATACGTTGTCTCCAAGGGTATGGTTGTTTTAAGAGAAATAAGTGGAGTGCCCACGGAAGATAAAATGTATTTCGTCGATGATGGATTATTGCCAGGGGAAATAGTCGTGTTGAAGGGCGATAAAGCCAGAGAGGGGAGGGTCTTCCTTTGGTGAATTTATCGGACATACAAAAAAATCTCGAATCGGTAAAAGAACGAATCGCTAAAACAGCCGAAAGCGTTGGCAGGATGCCCGATCAAATTAAATTGATAGCAGTCACGAAAAATCAGCCCCTGGAAGCTATGTTACAAGCTTCTAGGAGCGGTCTGATAGATGGCATCGGGGAGAACAGGGTTCAGGAGGCGAAGGACAAGAAGGAGCGCTGGCCATCGGATTTGAAGCTACCCTGGCATATGATAGGACACTTGCAACGCAATAAAGCTAAACTGGCAATTCAATTATTTGATATAATACAAAGCATCGATAACATGGATCTTGCGGCAGTTTTAGAAAAAAGGCTGGCTGCACTGAAAAAGAACATGGAAGTGCTTATAGAAGTCAACATATCGGGGGAAATTTCGAAATATGGCGTCGATCCCAAAGATGTTTCCTCCATGGCAGAATATATTTTAAGAAATTGCCCCAGTTTAAAACTGGTGGGCCTAATGGGCATAGGACCTTTGGCCAAAGACAGAGAAAAAATAATATCATCCTTTGTCCTGCTTCGTCGTCTTAAAGAAAAAACGGAGAAAGATATCGGCCTTCAATTATACGAATTATCTATGGGCATGAGCGACGATTTCGAGCTTGCCATAAAGGAGGGGAGCACTATGGTGCGCATAGGACGTGCCATATTCGGCCCCAGAGTGGACTAATAAATCTTTACTGGAGGAGAGGGGAATGCTCGAAAGATTTCTTGCTTTGTTGGGCATTTCGGAGCAAAAGGACGAAGATCTCTTAGAAGAGGAGTTGGAGGAAGAGGGCAGGGCTTCGGGCTCTCAATATGGCGAGGTAGCCTTAATATATTGCAAAGGGTCCAAATGCGTCGAACGCAGGGAAGATTTGGCCGAAGCCCTTCATGGCGGTAAGATAGTAGTGATCGACTTGAAGGGGGTCGAGAAGGCAGAAGGACAAAGCGCTCTGGATTTCATTTGCGGTGTGGCATACGCCATGAGGGGTGTGGTTATGAGGATTGCTCCTGCGGTTTTTTTGGCCACTCCAAAGCGAAACCTTGTCGATCTATGGGAGGAGGAAAGGGTAGAGGCCAAAGATCATGAATGAAGTTTTATCAGCCCTTGACGTCATTAACAAGGATTTCAAAAGGTCTCTGCGCGGTTATGACCCTGCAGAGGTCGATGACTTTCTGGATCTGGTCGCCGAGAGCCTTCACTTTTATGCTGAAAAGTGCCAGGAACAGGAGCGCAAGATCGGACAGCTGGAGAGGCAGTTGGAGGACTACAGGAATTTAAGGGATTCTCTCCAAGAGGCGTTGCTCATGGCCCAACAAAGCGCCGACGAGAAAGTTGAGGCAGCGAAAAGGGAGGCCGAAGCTATAGTCTCTGAGGCTAGGGCCAAATCCGAAAGGATGCTTGAGGAGACGTCCCAGCTTTTAAATCAATATAAAATGGAGATCGAAAGGATGAAGAAGCTCAAGGTAGCCTTTGTAGCTGAGTTTAAGGCTATAATAAATAAGTATACTGAGATGATAGAGGCTGAAATGTCAGATGTCGAAGGCTAGTCCTGCAGAAGAAGAGCTCTTGTGCAAGAGCGCCAGGTTTTTGAAGGGTGTAGGCCCTAAAAGGGCGTCGCTTTTGTCCAAATTGGGGGTAGAAACCGTCGAGGACCTTTTGTATTTTTTCCCCCGGCGTTACGAGGACAGAAGGCAAATAACGCCCATCAAATTGCTCGAGCCTGATTCCTATGCCGCCTTGCTCGTCAGAGTGGTTGGAGTGGAAAAAAAGATCACAAAAAAGCGCAACCTCAATCTTACTGTTGCCACAGTGACCGATGGTACGGAGATCGCACAAGCTCTTTGGTTTAACAAGAGGGGGTTGGAAAATATCCTTTCGATGGGCACGTTGGTCGCGCTTTTCGGAAAAATTAAGGAAAATTACGGGATGTTGCAGATATTAAATCCCGAATTTGAGATAATCGAAGAAGATACTCTTCCTGAAGAAATGGGAAAGATAGTCCCCATATATCCTCTCACGGAGGGATTGAGCCAGAGATGGCTTAGGCTTTTGATAAGAAGAACTCTTTCAGAGTATCTGTCCTATGTGGAGGAGTTCCTGCCTGAGGATATTGTTTTACGTTACGGATTTCCACCGATAAAGAAGGCCATCCTCGGATATCACTATCCTGATGACGAGAGAGACTGGAAATCATGCAGAAGGAGGCTTGCTTTCGACGAGCTTTTTTTACTTCAATTAGGAGTGGCCATTAAGAGACGACAGATGGAAGAAGAAACCTCTGCGCCCGAACTTAGTTGTGGCGGGCCCCTTCAGATGAAGTTCGTCGAAAATTGTCTAAACTTTAAACTCACCTCTGCACAGGAAATGGTTTTAGGAGATATATGTGTAGATATCTTCAGAAAAATTCCTATGAATCGTCTCTTGCAAGGCGACGTAGGTTCGGGAAAGACGGTCATAGCTGTGTTGGCCATGCTTGCCGCTGTAGATACGGGATATCAGGCAGCGATGATGGTTCCCACGGAAGTATTGGCAAACCAACATTATGCGAAAGTAACAAATTGGCTGTCAAAGTTGAATGTCGAGGTCACCTTGCTAACCAGCTCCCTGACTCCCCAGGAGAGGGCCAAAAGGTACGAAGATATAAAGTCCGGAAGATCCAGGATAGTAATAGGGACTCACTCTTTGATCCAGGAGGGGGTAGAATTCCGAGAGCTTGGCCTGGTGGTAATAGACGAACAACATCGTTTCGGCGTGCTTCAGCGTCGAACTTTAATGGATAAGGGCAGCTATCCCCACACTTTAGTGATGACGGCTACGCCAATTCCCCGCACCCTGGCCCTGACCGTTTACGGCGATCTTTCGCTTTCGATAATCGATGAGCTGCCTCCGGGCAGAACCCCAGTGCGTACTCAGTGGATAGGAAAGGGTAAGCTAAAGGAGCTCTATGAATTCGTCAAAGAAAAACTCTTAGCGGGCAATCAGGCCTATTGGGTCTGCCCTTTAATAGATGAAAGCGAATCCATAGATGCGACCTCTGTCCAGAAACGTTATCGATCTTTATGTGAAATATTTAGCGACTTTAAAGTAGGCTTGCTCCACGGTCGCCTTGGCTCTCCGGACAAAGACGAAACCTATCGTGCTTTTCTCCGCGGTGACTTAGATATATTGGTTGCCACAAGCGTTATAGAAGTGGGCATCGACGTGGCGAGGGCCAATATAATGGTCATAGAGGACGCTTACAGATTCGGCCTGTCTCAGCTTCATCAGCTTCGCGGAAGGGTAGGAAGGGGCGGCGGCCAGGGTTATTGTTTTCTATTGGGAGAAGCCCCGACGCCCGAGGCGAGGAAGAGATTTAAGGTTATGTGCTCAACCTCCGATGGGTTCGTTATAGCCGAGGAAGATTTGAAACTCAGGGGACCGGGTGCTTTTTGTGGCGTACGTCAGCACGGCATAACGGACTTCAGGGTAGCTGACCTCGTCAATGACGTTGATTTGTTGGATATAGCTCGCGAAGAAGCGCAAGTTTTAGTGGAAAACGACCCCTCCTTGGACAAATATCCCAAGCTTAGAGCACGGCTGATTTCAACGCTTGGTGAGACCCTTTCCCTTGCAATTACCGGATAGCTTATTACTGGTTCTTTAATTAACATACGCTTTACCGATTAGGGTTGTTGGTTCTTTAGCCCCAATTTACTTTATATCTAATATGCGATAAAATGATATACACAATAAAAAGGAGGTGGTTAAAGTGGCCGAGAGGGAACAGTTGGCCTCAAGGCTGGGTTTTATTTTGGTATCTGCCGGTTGTGCCATAGGGCTGGGGAACGTTTGGCGATTTCCCTATATTACGGGACGATACGGTGGAGCGGCTTTTGTTATAGTTTATCTTATTTTTTTGGCCATAATGGGCCTTCCCATCATGGTCTGCGAATACGCCATGGGGAGGG
>NZ_DJHF01000008.1:41973-42236 GCF_002433005.1 Acetomicrobium sp. UBA5826
TGGGGGTAATGGGAAACATGATCCTGATGATGTTTTATACTACCGTAACTGGATGGGGCCTGGCCTACACTTACTTTACGGCGGCTGGGCGGCTATCTCTCCTTTCACCTGAAGAAGTAGGCAACTTCTTTGGTTCCTTCATATCCAACGCTCCTGTGTTAACCCTGTGGATGGCTCTTGCTGTCGTCATCGGTTTTCTTGTTTGTTCGATAGGTCTTCAGGCGGGAGTTGAACGGGTTACCAAGATATTGATGTCCGGCCTA
>NZ_DJHF01000009.1 GCF_002433005.1 Acetomicrobium sp. UBA5826
GCCTTCGGGGATCGACGCAGGTAAAAACTACAACTCCAATTTGCAATATCGTATTTCTATATAAGTTTCGTTGTGATAATGGCAAAGAATTATAATTTAGTGTATACAATATACTTTAAAAGTATACAAATACCCCCTTCTTATAATTTTTATATCAATTTATATCGTCTTAAACAAAAAATTATTATTTTATAAGTTTTTCCACAGGAACATAGGGTTCATTATAACCAAAATACTCTGGACCGAATGCCTTTATGCCCATTTCTGTACGCATTTTCTCATCCGCTGGCACTACAACTATGCTTCCACGATATCCATACTTAACAATATCAGTCCTTATGGGCTCACCTGTTTCCGAGTCGAGAATAAGTATCAAATCAGGTGGGAGACACATAACTCGCCCATCGATCTCCAGCCTAAGCCATTCGTTCTGAAAATCTACAAATGCCTTTGAACCAGAATAATCGTCTAGCCCTTCAAGCGTTAATCTACCCATTGAGAAGCCTTTAGTCTTTTCAGCACCAAATTCCCTTGAAATGTCGACGATCTTTCCTTTAAATACCCTGAAGCCGCCTGTAATCTGCACTACATTTTCAATTGGATCATCATGAAACTTCCGACATCGATAAACGACTTTTCCCAATTCCCAGCTTTTGGAAATGGAATTAAAGATAGCTGCTTTCTTAAGCTCTTTCCCCGTCATGGGATAACCTGCAATCCACGAAATACCACCATATGCCATGGCCGCATTTCTTGTTATTCTTTCAGCCATAAGAGCATTTTCAGTATCAACAATTGTTATGGCACCTTTCTCGTTTGCTGCCGCCGTTGGTGATGGGGAAACGCCATGGGTATAAAAAGAGGTCATTTGAAGTTCCGGAAAAGCTCGCCCCATTCCGTCGGCATCAATCACTGGGACTCCTACAACCCCTGCCACTGCCATGGGAACAGGCGTATTTACTCCCCCTGCTTCAGGAGGAATAATAGCTTTTACTTCCTCTTTAAGATACTTACGCAATCCATCAATGCCCCATAATACTTCCTTGCCATTAGGGGGCTTTTCGGTTAGCACTATCGGTGCCCCAAGACAACCGGCAATTACTGCCAAAGCATCGTCTGGAAAGTCAAGTGGATCAATTATTACTATATCTTTTTGCTCTTTTAAGACATTTAATGCCCATAAAAAACCTATTTCAGGATCACCTCCTCCTCCCGTCGCAAGAATGGAGGCACCAAGAGTTATTTCTCTCAAATCATCTTCGTTGATCACTTTATATGTTGTAACGCCCCACTCTTTTAAGATGTCATAAACATTCACCAATATCACCTTCCTATATCTATCAAATCCCGCGGTGTACCCGTTAAAAGGCTAAAACCATCTTCTGTTATAAGCACCATGTCTTCAATGCGAGCAGCTCCAATACCTTCCACATAAATACCAGGTTCAACGGTAACCACCATACCCGGTTCTAAAACCACCTCAAAATCCTCGTCTAGTATTGGCATCTCATGAATGCTAAGTCCTAAGCCGTGGCCCGTAAGGTGAGGAAAATGTTTCCCATACCCATTCTGAGCAATATATTCTCTCGCTACTTTATCTACATCTCCTCCTGAAACGCCGGGTTTTATCGCGGCTACAGTTCTCTTTTGAGCCTCATATGCTATCTTAAATAACTCCTTTTGCTCATCTGAAAGCCCGCCCAGCGAAAATGTTCTAGTTATATCGGAGCAGTAGCCGTCAAGAATGCACCCCATGTCGAAAAGAATCATTTCCCCTCTCTTCAATTCTTTTTTTGAGGAAAACCTCTGAGGAAGCCAAGCATTTTCGCCAGACATCACGAAAGGCTCAAAGGAAGGTCCTTCCGCACCTTCCTTCATCATTACGTTTAACGCAATTGCTGATACCTCGTATTCTCGCATTCCATCTTTTACACTTTCTAAAGCCTTTGTCATTGCTTCATCTGCAATTTTTGCGCTTGCTCTTATAAGCTCAACTTCTTCTTTAGTTTTAATACTTCTTAGAGTTGACAAGTCGCTATCGATATTTACTAATATTGCATTGGTAACCTCTTTTATTAAGTTTTCCCCTTCAATTGATATTGCGGGAAATTCTACGCCAATTTGGCGTGTCATGTTATCTGAAAGGACTTTTTTAAGGGGTGCCAAGTAATTCGGATTATCTTCCGGAAATTGCCTTACATCCCTTATCCAACAATCCTTTTTTACTCTTTTATAGTCAAGCGTTGGCACAAGGAAGACAATATTTCCTCTTTCAGAAACAAAAAGTATAGAAAAAGATGTAGTATTAAATCTTATGCCAGTGAAATATCTTGTATTAGATCTACTCGTTAAAATAGCAGCATCTAAGCCTTTTTTCCTTAGTAATCTAATAAGCTTATCAATTCTTTTCTCGAAATTCATTTATATCCCTTCTAATTCATTTTCTTTTTCCGGATTAAGCATGTATATTTTTTTAGGTACCCTGGATTCCAGGCTAGAGTCCGAGGGTGCTGTAAGTTCTATCAATATCATATTGTCCGTTAAATGCTTCAGGGACTTATCAAAGTCAGGCAATTTACCTATCGCTTCAATTATTGTTTTTTCTTCACTATAAGGGTTATCTTTTAAGAAGCTTATTATAGCTTTCTCTGTCTCGCTCAATTTATAAGTCACTTCTTTACACCTCCCTATTAAGCTCTTCTACAGGCACATAATCACTTTTATAACCGAAATATTTTGGGCCAAAAAGCTCTATGCCTTTGGGTGACCTCATTCTTTCATGGGCAGGGATAAGTATAATAGTTCCTCTATAGCCATATTTCATAATATCGGTACGAATAGGCTCGCCAGTCTCAGGATCAACGATAGCGATTAAATCGGGCGGAAGACACCTTGTTGTGCCATCAATTTTTAATATCAACCATTCGTTTTGAAAATCTATCTCAGCAATCCTTCCTTTATAGTCCTCTAAACCCTCCATCTTCACCTTGCCGAGGCTAAAGCCCTTCGATGACTCACCTCCAAATTCGCGGGAAATATCAACAATTTTTCCTTTAAATACCTTGATACCAATAACATTTCGAGTCGCCTTAAGACTCTTTAACATTTCCTCTACTGGATCAAGATGCTTCGCCCTTGCTCTATAAACAGCTTTCCCTAACTCCCAGGCAATACTTTGTGAGTTTAAAATAGAAGCCTCTTTGACTTGTTTTCCAGTCATGGGATAAGTGGCAATCCAAGAAATTCCACCATAAGCCATAGCAACTCTACGAGCTATGTTTTCGGCCATTCTATTGTCATCCTTTGTATCTATAACAGTAACGTTTCCCCTATCGTCGCATGAAACTGTAGGTGAAGCATTTACGCCAAAGGTAACCCATGAGGTCATTTGGAGCTCCGGGAAAGCTCGATTCATACCATCTACATCTATTACAGGAACACCAAATTCCCCTGCAGCAGCATAAGCTAAAGTAGAATTAACCCCTCCACATTCTATTGGAATGGTCGCCTGTAGGTTCTTTCCTATGTATCGTTCCAAATTGCTTATAGCATTGCTTAGCACCTCATGAGATGGGGGTTTTTCAGTAAGCACTACTGGAGCACCCAAAGTAGCCGGACTGGCCACCAAAATATCATCTGGTATATCCATAGGATCTATCATGACTATTGTCTTGCCTTCGTCAAGGACCTTATATGCCCAAAGGAGACCAATTTCAGGATCTCCACCACCTCCAGTTGCAAGTATGGAAGCACCAAGAGTTATTTCTTTAACAGCTTCTTTATCTATAATTTTGTAATTATTTATGCCCCATTTTTTAAGTGTCTCAAAAAGCTTATCTGACATATCTATGTCTCCCTTCTTTATTCGAAAATTTTCCCCTTAACTCTGACGCGTACCTTTTCGCGCTTTCCAGGCATATAGGCAAAGGGGATTTCTTCGATATCAAGTATTTCAACACTATGCCTAATTGCCCCCGCCTTTTGAGCTTCGTCTTTTGCCTTTTCAATAACTTTATTTATAGCCTCATTCCTATCTTCAATTTCAAGATCAGCTACCCCCTCGGCGTATGCGCCAATTTCAGCAATAGTAGTACCTATGGCTCCACATACTTCAAAATGGGGCGGCAATATTACTTCCGAGATTCCCTCAAGACCTTCTCGAGGCACCACAAGAGCACCTCCACCAAGAAAAATGGCCTTTATATCACCAGCTACAGTCTTCATCTGGTCAACAGCGACTTCCAGCCTCTTTTTTATTGCTTCATATGCTGCATCAATAATCTTCTTATCTAGCTTCTTAACGTTCTCTATGTATGGCGCAAAATCAGATTCAAATACATCAAGTTTCTGATTAACTAGACCCTTTGCAACAGCTACATCATGAGTTGTAATAATAGGACCTCCAAATGATTTAGCTAACTTTACTAAGTTATATCCAACACTCTCAGGCCCTAGGCCAATTACATCTTGGCTCCTTGTTTTTACAATAGTTCCTCCACCTAGGGCTATTGACATGAGGTCAGGGCAGCGAATGTTTGTCTTGACTCCTCCAATCGTGACAGTAACGGAGGACTCTCTCGGGAAGCCGTTAACTATAAATGCAACATCCGTAGAAGTACCTCCAATATCTACAATTACACCATTGTCAATCCCCGAGAGGTAAACGGCACCTCGCACGCTGGCTGCAGGTCCTGAAGCTACAGTAAAAATTGGGTAGTTAACCGCATAATCTGCCGACATAATGGTTCCATCATTCTGTACTATAAACAATGGCGCATTTATGTCACGCTCTTTGACTGCTGTTTTTAATGCATCTATGGCTTTTCTCATCACCGTTATTACAGAAGCGTTTAAGATTGTTGAGTTTTCCCTTTCTAATAATGATATAGAAGCAATATGATTTGATAATGTAATTGGAATATTGTCGCCTAATTCTTGTCGTATTATTTCAGCAGTTCTTTCCTCCTGGTCTGGGATTATTGGAGAAAACACCCCGGTAATAGCGATAGAGTCTACTTTTCCCGCTATTTTTTTACATGCATTTTTTATAGCATCTTCATCGAGCGGAGCGATATCTCTTCCATCGTACTCTTTCCCCCCTCGGATTATAAATATGTTTTCTTCGCCTCCAATAGCTATTTTTAAATCGTTAGGCCACCCAGTTAGAGGGGGAATAGCAGTCGTAGCAGGTGCCCCCAATCTAAAAATCCCTACCTTGTTCAAGTTTCTTCTTTCTATTATTGCGTTGGTAGTATGGGTTGTTCCAAGTGATACAAGTGCAATTTCAGCAACTTCGGCTTTATTAGTATTTAAAAGAATATCTAAAGCATGTATAATTCCTGATGTAACATCTTCGCTAGTGAGAGCTTTTGCCTTAGCAAGAACGTCCTTACCCCTTAACATAACACCGTCCGTAAAAGTTCCTCCTACATCAAATCCAATTCTAACATCTTTTCCCATAAGACTTCCTCCTATCGCAATATGCTATAGATTGACATTATATATCAATTGATATTTATAATTCTCGAAATAAACTATTTAAATTATTTTTTAATATATATATTTGATATATAATAATAAATTAAAGAGCTAAGTAGCAATCCAGTGAGTGCTGGTATAAATATAGTATCAAAATATGCTATTATTCCACCTATCACTATTGAAATAATCCCAGGCAAATAAATACTTTCAGATTTAGGTTTAAATTTCCTATGTGAGACGAAATAGTACTCAGTAATTATCACACCTGCAATTGGTGGTATTAAAACTGCTATCAATCCAAGAAATGATAAAAAATAACTAACAATACCTGTTATGGCAAGCACACTTCCAATAATAGCAGATAGTAATGTATAAAATACCCTGCTCCCTCCAAATAGTTTTTTTAAGGCCAGACCTGAGCTATAAGCTGCAGTAATACAGGTAGTCCACTGAAGCATAAATATTAATATTAATGCTAAACCTGGCATTCCTAACTTAACCATAACATCAACTATATTCCATGTCTGTTCTACTCCTAGCTTTGCTGAAGATAGTGCCATTACCATGCCACCTATTCCTAACAGTATCGAAGCTGGGAATAAACCGAATAAACCCGCAAAGAAAATGTCGCGATTTTCGTTTTTTATCCATCTTGTATAATCTGCAACAAAACAACATCCTACTATTAACGCCCCTATTTGAATATTAACCCCCCACATCAAACTTAAATTCTCAGCCGGCACAAAAGAAAGTATTGCCTCTAATCCTGCAACTGAAAGACCCAACTTGACCCCATAAACAATAATTGTTGCCATAACTGGAATACCAATCCAATTAATCCATGCCATTGAAGTAATACCTATCATAGGAGGGATGGCAAATAATATCCCAAAAAGTAACGTTAATATCCCGATACCAATTTTGCCCCCTGGTATGGCAACAACAGAAGCTAAAGCTTTAACAGCAATTTCCGTCTCAATACCATACCATGCAATAGATGGTAATGCTGTTACAACTAAAGCCGTCGCTAGTTTGCTTCCAAAAGTTCCAAATGCGCATTCACCTAAAAGATATGTATTTAATCCAACCTCAGCTCCCATTTTCCCCAAAGGAAAGAAAAAAAGAACGAACAGTATAGCCAGTCCGGCAACCATAGCCATAATAGAATTTACAAATGACAAACCATGCATAAGGCCCCCTGCCGTCATGCACACAACAATAACAGCTGTCATTCCAAAATAAACGCTACCCACATAAAACCAATGCCTCCGCTTATTTGAAGGAATAACTTTCTCTGCGTATTCCTCTTCAACTCGCACCATGGATTCTCCTTTTTTGACCTCACCCATCCCTATCTACCTCTCTTATCCTTAATTGGCAATGACCTACCTCTACTCCATGGATAAACTTTCCATGGAGTAGAGGTAGTTACGCAAAACGGCTTATTTTAACCATAAGCCCTCTACACCGTATTGTCCTTCGATATCAAATCTTCTTATTTCATCCAGGGGTGGTGTTTCATAACCGCCTTTCTTGCCTACTTTCCATCCAAATTTGTCACGAACCTCAACCAACATCTCAGCATGTTTAATGGGAGCTAAAATAACGTCGATTACAGGAACTCCAACAATCTCCTGCAACTCTCGATAAAATCCGAATTGCATTGTACATCCCAAAACTAGGCATTCTGCTCCGTCATTATCTACCGCTTCTTTTGCTTCTTGTATAAGACGATCTCTCGTCCTGTTTTCATCTGCATGAAAATCGAGCACTCCAAGACCCAAAATCCTAAAAGAGGCAAGTTTTTCTCCAAAACCATATTTGAACACATTTTCTTTCATGACCGGAACCCATTTTCTTCTACCTACGATCACAGAAAAGCTATTGCCTAAACTAGAGGCTATAATTAAAGACGATTCAGCAGGAGCTGTGACCACCATCTGATCGCATATCTCTCTTGCTTCCCTTAAAAAAGGATCATAGAAGCAACCTATCACTGCAGCATCATAACCATCTTTTTCAGCCTTTTTGATCATATGAAGCATATCTACTCCTATTAACGCCTCATAGTAATGGTACTCTAGGTGCAATGGCCCCCTTCCAAGTGAAGCCACATCGATGTCTACAGATTCATCTACGGCAGATTTAATGTAATCTCGCATATATTCTTCGCCCTCTACTTCTTTCACTGGGTTAATAAAAAGTATCCTTTTGTTTTTACTCATAACAGACCCTCTCCTTTTTATTTGTTATTTCTAAGATTATTTGTATTTTCAATATCTAAATATATATTCTCAGATTTCAATTTTATATCAACTTTATATATTTCATTTGCTTCTTTTATTGTTATATACTCATTTTCAACATCTTCAAGGACCATTTTAGGATCACGACTTAAAGGATCTCCGTAACCACCACCTCCTCCTGTTATAAATCTTATGAGATCTCCATTTCCTAAGGGATAATTGGAAAAAGTGGCCCTTTCAATCATTTTACCATCACTATGATACACTTGAACCTTGTTGTTAGAACCTTCATTTCCACCCTTTAAGCCCCATGGTTTATAGCGATATCGACTCGCGATAGTAGTCAACTCAGCGTTTGAATTACAAATCCTATAATCGCGTACTAAGCCATAACCTCCCCTATATTCACCTGCTCCTGATTGCAAATTGAACGAGTATTGCTCAACTACGATAGGATATTTATGTTCTGCAACTTCTGCGGGGATGATATATGTCTCTCCATCATCTATGGCTACTAATCCGCTTTCTCCGTCCTTATCAAAACCAGCTCCCCACCCACCAGCTTGTGGTTCGCATAAAACAAAAGGCTCTTTTGTCTTATCATCAATACCCCCCACTATTGTGCCCACTATGGACAAAAAGTGGCCCGCCGTTACCCTTTCTGGCACACATTCTGCTACTGCTTTTACTACGAGGTCTACCAAATGAGAGAATGCTTCCCAGTTACACGATACTGGATATGGTCTTACTGCAGAAAAGATAGTCCCATCTGGAACGATAACTTTCAAGGGACTATAAAATCCCTCGTTGCCCTCTGTGTCAGCATGTGGACAAACCAACGCCCTATAGACCACCCTTGCTGCACCCAAGGCACCATATCGAGAACAATTAATTGGGGCGGGAACCTGATCTCCAGAACCCGTTAAGTCGATTGTAAACGAGTCATCAGTGATAGTTACTTTCGCTTTTATATAGACATCATCAATATCATTAGCTTCGGTGTCTATATATCCTTCAGCCTCAAAAGTCCCGTGCGGCAACTTCTCTAATTCCTGCAGAGCTAATTTTTTCCCGTTATCTAGCATCTGTTTAATGGCCATTTCAATCGCATCCGAACCATAACGAGAGCACAACTCAAGCACCCTTTTTTCTGCTACTCTTAAAGCAGCCGTTTGAGCATATAGGTCGCCGACCGTCATACTTGGCGTTCTCACGTTAGCCTCGATCATATCTCTAATTGCAACATTAAGCTTACCCTGCTCATATGCCTTAATGATTGGAAACTGCAACCCTTCTTGATATATCTCAGTTGCATTAGTAGACCAACTGCCGAGCGATTTGCCGCCTATCTCGTTCCAATGCCCTTTATTTGCAGCAAAAGCTATTATCTTATCGCCATAAAAAATGGGCATAATAGCTGAAACATCACAAAGATGTGTACCACTGCCCGTATAGGGGTCATTGGTCAAAATGATATCCCCGGGCTTCAAATTCTCCTTTCCAATTTTTTTTAAGACAGATTTAACTGAATAAGTAATTGTAGCCAAAAACCCGGTAACGCCATTGGCTTGGGCAATAAGATTGCCCTCCGCGTCAGTTAGCCCCGTAGCAAAATCAAGCACTTCGTAAATGATCGTACTTTGGCTTGTGCGAGCCCAACTCAAAAACATTTCATCTGCGGCTGCTACCAGGCCATCGGCAACATTCTCTAGGGTAAATCGATCAACGCCAGCCATCCTTAGTCCTCCTCCACTATTAAATTGCCATAATCGTCCACCGTAGCCTTTTGATCGGGATACACCACAGTTACTGAGGTCTTCTCCTCGATTATCGCAGGGCCTTGAATTGAATTGTTATTCCCCAACTTTTCGCGAACATACACAGGTACATCCTTTATGAGACCATACTCATCGAAATCTACTTGGCGAGAAGTACGAAAAGCATCTTTTGTGGACCCTTGAATTTTTATAGGCTTTATCTCCGATTTTTGTACCTTGCAGTAAGCAATTACATGGTAGTTAACGATTTCGATTGGTGTAGTCTCAAGCTTAAAGGAATAATGTTGCTCATGAAGAGATTCGAAAGACTTCCTAATTAAGGGGATATCCTTGCTGTCCAGTGTATGTCCAGGAATCGGAGTTTTGACAGTGTGCTCTTGGCCAACATACCTTATATCGGCTGCTTTGGTTACATATACATCGTATAACCCGTAGCTTTTATATACATCATTTGCATTCTCAATAAGTTCGAAATAGATAGAATTAATAGCATCAAGATGATCTTCAACTATTGGGGTAACTCGTGTCTGAATGTAATCTTGCCTCATGTCCGTCATTAACATACCCCAAGCTCCGAATACCCCCGGGTTTCTGGGTATAATAATTTTTTTTACATGAAGCTCTTTACCCAAGAAAGGTCCGTGTACTCCTCCATTGCCACCCATGGCAACTAAAACAAAATCATGAGGATCGTATCCGCGACGCACCGAAACAAGCCTTAATGCATTCATCATGTTATTATTTGCAATACGAATGATACCCCTTGCTGCTTCTTCTACTGATATGTTGTAATGGCTTGCTATCTTTGCAACAGCATCACGAGATTTATGGATATCAATATTATATTTATCACCTAAAAATCTTTTGAGATCTATCCTGCCAGAAATGTAATTTGCATCTGTTAATGTCGGATCTGTCCCACCTATGTTGTAACATGCTGGACCTGGATCAGCCCCTGCACTCTGAGGCCCTACTTTAAGATTGCCCACAGGATCAATCCATGCAATGCTTCCACCGCCAGCTCCTATCTCTATAATATCGACAATTGCAGATCTGACTGGATATCCAGGATAAATTGGCGTCCTTTCCAAATAATAGTCATTAGTCAATCGGACTTCATTATTGTATACGAGTGATGTCTTAGCTGTTGTGCCTCCAATATCAAATGTTATTATATTTTTTTCGTCCAATATCTTGCCAAGCTCATTCCCGCCGATCACTCCTCCAACAGGACCGGATTCAATAACATTAATAGGTGTCATCTTGGTCATCTCAAAAGTAGCAGAACCACCGTTAGAAAGCATGGCATATGGCTCATGTTGTAACCCCTTTTGCTTCATTATTTCTTTTAATGTATCTAGATACTTGCGTGCAACTGGCTTAACGTAAGCATTAAACACCGTAGTATTGCTTCTTTCATATTCTCGCCACTCTTTTATGACTTCTGATGACAAACTTATTTCTGCCTCTGGCAATAATTCTCGAAGCAATTTGCCTACCTTTTCTTCATGTACTGCATTTGCATAAGAATGTAACAGGCATACCGCTATGGCTTCGATACCTTCTTTTTTACATCGTGTCGCAATTTCCTTCACGTCATTTTCATCTAGAGGAATTAAAACATTACCGTCTTTATCAAGCCGTTCGGTTACCTCAAATCGGTATTTTCTAGGTACGAACGGTGTGGGTTTTTGAAATCGCAAATTATAGAGATCAGTTCTGTTTGCTCTACCAATTTCCAAAGCGTCTCGAAAACCTTGAGTAGTAATTAATGCAGTACGTGCACCTTTTCTTTCAGTTAATGCATTAATTACGATCGTGCTGCCGTGTACGAGAAAACTAACTTCGTTTAAAGGGATACCTGCACCTTCAATACAGTTCATCACACCATCGGCAAAGTTTTTAGGAGTACTCGGAGATTTATAAATTTTTAATGCACTCGTTTCTTCATCTAAAGCAACATAGTCCGTAAATGTTCCTCCTATATCGACAGCAATCCTGTAACTCAATTAAAAAAACCTCCTTTTTTATGTTTACTATATAGCTATATAATTTATTATAATTCAACACACTATTAAAAAGAAACGTTGATTAAATCTGCAAATATCTATATATTGTTATCATTTTAATTTAGGATTAATAGTACTCTTTTAAACATATTCTATTAATATTGATATGAAGATTTTTTTGATTAATGGACTTGTGATGCTTTGCTACGCTTAGATTGTCGACCTATTTATTAGCGTTTTTTATAAGAGATGTAGATATGCAATAAGGGTAATTGCATCACTGGCTGTTTTCAATATCTTTATAGGACAAAATGGATGTTATTATTTGTTCCTGAGGGACAATTTGCTAGCCCTATTAAAAACGGGACGCTTTCAAAATCTTCAATAGAAGATGACATTGAAGCCTTGCCTGGGGATCATCCAATATTTGTGCCCCAACAACATCTTTGATTTTCTTTATCCTGTACTTAACGGTGTTAGGATGGATATATAATTTCTCTGCGGTAGTTTTAATGCTTGGATAATTATCTAGGAATACCTCTAACGTTTCTAATAAAGACAACTTATCATCCTCATCTAGGGCATATAGAGCTCTGAGAGGGTGATGTGTTAATATATCATCCTTATTTTCAAATGACACGTACTTATATATTCCCATGTCATCGTAATAAAGAATTTTTTTAGAATTAAATAATTTTTTCCCAATATCTTTAGCAAATAATGCTTGATTAAAAGCATTATTTGTATCATTTAAACTGCTGAAATCAGAGCTTATGCTTATAGTTACTGATATATCTGCATTTTTCTCATCAAATATTTTTATTATATTATTAGATATTGTATCAATTATATTTTTGTATATTCCAGTTTTATATTCTTTATACGTAAATCCAACTACTAAAATACATGCATCACTCTGTTGTACAAAAAATGCCACGCGCCTTTCCATTTTCGCTACTCTAAAGGCTTGTTCTACAGATTTTTTTAGATCTCTTTTGATGCGCTGGAAATGACATTCTCCTTTGGTATAATTTTCTTTATAATAGTTTTCGAAATCATCAAGATCTACAACGACTAGAAAATTTTTTTCAAGCAAGTTTAAACCCAACGTCCGCGCTCTTCTCAACATAAGTTCATTAGATGTATGCCTTTCATTAACTATATCATAGAAAAAATCAGATTTTAATCTTTGTTCTGTATCTAAAATTGCTTGAGTTGTTAACATGTCGACTTTCAATGCACTAATTGTCCCTGGGAGAGCTACATGAATAAACTCCTTTTCTTTATCACTTATTTTGCCATATTTAAAAATAATAAGATATCTATAAAAGTTTTTATTAATATTAATAGGAATTATCATAATATCATATTGCTCATCAAAATTTATTATTTTTATATCGTTAGATACATTTTGCATATAAAACGTATTATACAAACATGTTTTAATATATTCAAATATCTTTTTTTTATTTTCATCCGTTATTTCTTTACCTTCAGAGTTATATTTTTCAGCAATAACATTCATAAAATCATCAAGCAACACTACGTTTTTTCCGACAATGGATGATAATTTTTCTATTATTTTACTGACACCCTTATAATCGCTTATAAGGATATTGTTCATCATACTATTTATTTGTTGTGCTTTTTTAAGAGCATTTTCCTCTTTGTTAAGAAGATTCTCGTAAATTTTCTTTATAATTAAAGAATAAGGAACTTTACGCTCCGCTAAAAAAAGAGGAAATCCAATTGAATCAGCATAACTTACAATATTATTTATATTTATTAACTCTTCCTTGTTGCCAGGATGTACTATAACACATGCAGCCCCTCCATTTCTTAAATCTCTGATAAGGTCTAACTTGTCTTTTTCGCTTTTACACACATTAAGTGTAGTTAAAATCATTTCACCGCCAAGTATCCATTCCATACAATTAAGGATTTCTAACACAGTTACAGCATTTATGATATTGCTTTCGCCGCTCTTCCCTGCTTTCCAAACAATACCATCATCACGTAATACTTCATAGGCATCGCTTACAGTTATACCTTCCATTTAAAACACCCAACCCTTGTACCACAATATAACGCAATTTATTTTTTATTATATCGTATACAATATATTTTTTAAATTCCTTAAATATATTTCATTGTTTGTCATATATTATAGTAATATTTACGTCAAAATAGAACACCACTTGTGCAAGCACATGGACAATATATTGCATGATATTTTAGTAAATGAATATGTAGTTCATGTTACTTTATTAACAGCCTACTAAAAAAATATGCCAAATTATCATGCCTCCCTCCTCAGTTAAATGTTAACTCTTTTTTTATCCACGATTAACATACCAAAAACATAAATAGTCCCCGCAAGGACAATTGTCATCACTGGAGTCGGTAAGATAGGGTTAGGGAAAATATTAAAATCAAATAATACTTCAAAAAGCCCACCAGCAAAAAACGAAATTACCGCCACCATATTTACTTTTTTCATTTCTTTTTTTACTTTCATTTTTGAAAGTATATAATAGTCTGCGCACATAACACCCGCAACTGGAATACAAAAAGCATTAAATAAATACATTATATTGCCATATTGCTGAAGGTCTATTACTGATGCTAGAAAAGAAGCAATAACACCTAAATATAATGCCGTCTTCCACCTCTTTGCCTTAGTGGGTAATATTTCCGATACCGCCAGAGAGCAGGAATACAAGTTATTATCATTACTAGTCCATGCTCCAAGGACCACCAAGAAGAATCCGAGAAAACCGCCGGCCATTACTAAGGCTTTTCCCAACTCAGCAGTGCCCATATACATTCCTATAAATATTGATGAAATTGGCTGAATTATGGCAATCGGCAACGTTAGAAGAAACAAAGCTTTAGCATTATCTTTAAAACATCTTGAAAATCTATTAACGTCTGGTGATATGACAACCGCCATTGCCATTCCGCCAACCACCATTGACACTCCTGAAATGAAGCTCATAGGTTCAGTTACCGGAGTTTTAGCAATAGCCTCACTAAAAGACATATTAGATGTCATGAAACTCTTTATAGCCATATAAATCATAACTATGAAAGTATATATTACAGAGGGATAGCTTAAAGCCTCAATTGCCCTGTATCCGAAGATAGCAGTGAGCATCATTGTCAATCCACCGATAAGGCTTATAATTGCAATATTTCCATGCCCTACTAGAGCTACCAAGCTTTCTCCGAATGCTCTAGCTTGAATGGCAAACCATCCAAAACCACATATTGCAACAATAATTGACACTAAGTGAGAACCTACATAACCAAAACTATTCCTGGCAGCCATATAAGCAGATAGCCCTGTCTGGGTTCCTATGTTACCCTGAAAAAGCATGAAGAAAAGAAATATAGAAATTCCTACCAGATCCGCCACTATTGCCTCCCAAAATGGCAATCCTCCAATCAACAGAAGACCTTCTATGATCGAAGGAATGCATATGTAGACTCCTACCCATACTATTCCTATTGACCACCAGGGCTTTCTTGCCTCTCTTGGTACCGGTTCTCTCGGATAATCTTCTCCACTGTCAAAAATCTCCTCTAACTTCTCCGATAATTTCACGAATCTCCCTCCCCTACGGTTTAATTAAACTTGCTTATAACAATCCTCTTTTATACATACAACCCATATCATCCTTACAGCCTATTGAACCCCTCTCGCATTCTATTAAACTTTTAGGTGATCCACTTATAATTGAACCTTTAATGGTTTTGACAAGATCGACAATCTTATGAACCTCTTGCGATTGTCCTTCAATAACCAATGTAGTAGCTCCCTCAGCTCCTAATATTCCGCCCATCCCGATGGGGGTAGCTTTCACATTAGCCAACAGCTCTATGGCTTTTTGCTCGTGAATTATTTCGCCACAAATAGGAATCAACCCTACGGCCATTCCGAAGGAAAGTTCAATAGTCCTTCTCCCAGCGGCTTTTATGGATTGACTTACAGGAATAGGGCTCAATTTCTCTAACCCTACGGCAATTATAATTTTAATACCCTCTGAATTTATCGCAGGAATAATTTTGCCTGGGAAATTGCCAAAAGGTACCCCTGCCATCATGGCAGCGTTACCAAATACATCAAATATATTTGCTCCAGTTATAAAAACATCCTCTTCTCTCATGCTCAAAGCACTTGCTTCAAATTTTTTTTCTTCATCAATATCCCAAATAACTCCTTTATCAACCAATATGCAATGAGGAGCATCTAAATCAAATTTGGAGCATTTTGTCCCCCTGGGACTAACCCTTCCACAAATCCCAAGCGGTATATGGACAAGTTCCTCAGATACAGCAGAAACAGTTGTCCCACCTTTTAATAGTATTTTGCCTTCCTTGAGTGCCTTTTTAACTAAGGGTAATTCTTTTAAACCCTTCGCAATAATCCATTTTGCCTCATTTACTGTTAAACTCACTTGAGCTTTCATTTCAGCTTATCGCCTCTCGAATTTTTTGCTTTTAATAACCAACAATTTTCCCCTTCTCTGGAGCCATATAAAGTCCAAGCTTTGAATGTCTTAGCTTTAAATCAATCATCATTTCCGCAACTTTTAGCGATGTAGCTAAAGGCTCTATTAAAGGAACATCAAGCTCTTGTTTGACCATTTCGGCAACTGATACCATGCCAGTGCATCCAAGAATGATTACTTCGGCCCCTTTATGTTGAATTATTTCTTTGGCGGCTTTGACTATATAACCTGCTGTTTTTTTTGGATCTTTGCTAAGCTCTAACACAGGTATATCTATGCCTATTGCTGCTGCCATACGATTACTCAAACCATAAGCCATGGCTTGAAGCTCTGTCCAAGGTCCTGAATTTCTCATGGTCGATATCACAGCAAATTTATGCCCAAGCATGGTGGCTACAACCATAGATGCTTCCGCAGGGCCAATCACTGGTATATCCACAAGCTCCCTGATAGCATATAAACCAGGATCAGCAAAACAATCAACAACAATGGCGTCACACTTGTCCTTATATCGATCTGCTACTTTTAATATCTCAGGTTGGGCGAAAGCCTCATCGTAAAAAGTCTCTATTGATGCTGGGCCCTTCTTTATGCTTACACATTCAATTTGTGTACATGGATCTTTTATCTTTTCAAGATATTCTTTTGTCATGTTATCAAATTCTTTTGACGTTATAGGATTTATTATAAGGATTCTTCTCATTTTATTCCCTTTCCCTTTCCCTTTCGTCCCTTTTCGCAAGCTGAAAATGCTAAAAAAATAAACCTGCCTTACTGCAGCTAAGCTTTAGGTCAATCAATGTTTCTAACGTTTTTAAGGATGCAGCTGCTGGTTCTATAATCGGAATATTTATCTTTTTAGCTAGATCGGAATATAAAAAAGACATGTCGGTACAACCCAATACTATAATCTCTGCACCTTTTTCATTCGTTGCCCTATTTATGGATTTTACTAATTCGTCAATAGCTCTACCCGCTTCCTTCTCAAGATCCAGTACCGGAATATTGACATATTCAATTGATGCTAGTTTTTCCTCTACACCCATCTTTTTAGCCTTTATTTCAAACATAGGCACTACGCTCTTTTTAACGGTGATTATAGAAAATTTATGTCCAAGCATTGAAGCCAATAACATAGCTACTTCACCTGGGCCTACAATAGGCACACAGCAGATTTCTCTTGCAGCAGATTTCTCTTGCAGCACATACTCCCGGATCAGCAAAACAATTGATCACTATCCCATTAAAGTTATTCTTATTTTCTTCAACCAACCCCAATACCCCGGGCATGGCAAATGCCTCATCGTAGAAAGATTCAATACTAATAGGGCCTTTTTCAATGCTTATCACTTTAATACAAGTATCTACCGAGGCACATTTCCTCAAATATTCAGCATCAGTTGCATTCCATTTATCAGTTGCTACTGGATTAATGATGAGAATATTTTTCTTCATAATTTAACATACCACCACATCTTTATCTTATTTTTTATATCTATCTACTCTGCAACTTACTAAAAGAAGGCTCGAGGAATACTTCCCAAGCCTTCTTTATTTAACGCGCCATTACTTTGCATATCTATTTTCTATAGGCTGATATGCAACATCAAATCCAAAGCTTTTTGGTCCAAATATTTCTAATCCCCTTTCAGTCCTCCATTCTTTGGGAGCGGGTAGTGCTATTACAGACACTCGCAATCCAGGCTTAAAATCAGGGTTTGTTACAGGCTCCATTGTTTCATCTGCTATTAAGCATATAAGATCCGGCACTGTAATGTCTACGACTCCATCTTTCCAAGATATTATATTTTCGTTCTTAAACCATATCTTATAAGAAGATCCCGCAAATTTTCTTTCGCCTTTTATAATAGTCTCTCCAATAGTAAAGCCATCCCTATCCTCCCACTTCAAATCATCAACAAGGCCTTTAAAAACTACATATCCTTTCCCGGCACTGGCAATTTCTTCCACAACGTCTAGATTCTTTTCTTTAGCTTCCCTGTAAGCTCTGCCAATTTTTAAGGCATATGTAACAGCGCCGGGTATTACGCCATTTCTTAATTCGCTTCCTGTAGCCAAGTGATCGGTAACACCTACCTGATTCTTGCTAACCACAGCAATAGCTCTAACTACAGCTTCCGCCCTAAAATCATTTACTACATTCTTAACAATTACAGCATCCCCAAATTCATTTACTACTGCCATAGGAGTTATCGAAATTCCATTAATATAGAAAGTAGAATGTTGAAGTTCTGGGACCGAACGCCCTGCTGGATCTCCATCGACTATATAGATTCCTAACATGGCAGCTACATAAAAGGCGACCGCAGAATTAGAGCCTCCAAGTTCTGTAGTTATTGCCCCATAGAACTTTTTCCCAGTATATTCTTCAAGCACTTTGAACGCTCTTAGTGCAGGCTCTTCATCAATTTTAGGTAAACCCTTATATTTTTCTTCCTGCTCAGGAGTTGTTGGTGATATTGAACCACAATAATACGGACATGCTACCAGGGCATCATCAGGCAATTCATGGAGGTCTAGAAGTGTAATTTTCTTTCCTTCATTAAATGCTTTGTCTATTAGGGCTAAACCTTTCTCGAGCTTACCACCACCACCCGTTCCAAGTATAGTGCAACCGTATAAGATGTCATACATATCTTGTTTTGTAAGTTTTTGCATTATTACTCTCCTATCATAATATTTAAGCTTAAAGCAAATTTTAGTGATCTAATTTCTTAGCCAACTCAATCACTTCTGGATGAACAATTTGACCCGTATCCAATATTTTCACATCATCAAGCCATACCGTAGAGTTCAAACATATGCCATCACAATGAGATTTGGCTTTTATACCTTCCGGAGGTGCATCAATAGGACTCAAATAACCGAGACCCCACTCTGTGCAACCCCAGACCCTTTCATCCTCTAATACGTTCCCTGTAAGTTTCGCGCCAGGATTGAAGCCGTAGCATACATGAGCCAATCTAAACATGTTCGGATCATCGAAACTTTCAAGCCAATTCTTTAACTCAAGCGCCTGCTCTCCACCCTCGATTTTCACCACTCTGCCTCTTTCTACATTCAAAATAACAGGTTGCTTCAAATGTCCACATGGAGGAGAGATGGTGCCATCAAAAACGAGAACACCGTTTATAGTCTCAAATCTGGGTATCCAACAAATTTGACCTGCCAACATGTGCATGCCAGGTTTCGAGGAATCGCCATCATCACAACTAAATGTATAATTGGGTTCATTATCGAACTCTAACTTCGTTCCAGCAGGAGTCGTGATTTTTACATGCCTAGCTTTAGCAGTTAAATCAGTAACTTTATGCAAGAATTCTGATAAGATTCCTCGATCTACCCTTCCAATTGTCCGAACCATCATGTCGACGTTCATGCCCACCAAGCAAAGATAGCGTAGCTTCTTGTTTTCTTCCATCGCTATCTCAAATGGGGTTGAATAAAGCAACCACTGATTGTTAAACTCTACCCATGCATCAGCTTTACATAAGGCAGCCGAAAGTGATTCTAGGGGTAACGCAGGATCTGCCGCTTTACCTACCCCTTGCGGAGAGGCAAGCCATATGACCATTGGTTTTGCACCCATTGCAAAAGCAGCTGCTGCCGTTGCGTTTACTACTCGCCCATCGGACTCCGTATCAGCTGTTACTACGATGGTTTCTCCAGGTTTTAACTGGAACATGTCCCTTGTCAAGACCAGGGCAGATTTCATAAGTTCGTATTCATAAAACTGTGCCATGCTTACACCTCCTTAATTCTCGTTTCTATTGGCACATAATCCTCTTCAAATCCAAAAAACCGCGGATTTAGTATAGATAGACCTCTTTCTGTCCTCCATATTTCGGGGGCCTTAAAAGCTATCACAGAAACTTTCATATTTCTCCTACAATGCGGGTTTGTTATGGGATATCCCGTTCCAGTTTCAACCACACAAATTAAATCTGGCGGAGTCACAACTACTTTTTCATCAAGCCAACACATCATATTTTCATTTTTAAACCATATTTTCATTGCATGGTTTCTAAACTTGTTAACGCCCTCAATTTCTATTGTACCGTATGTAAAGCCGCTTTCTACCTTCCACTCTGTGTCTTTTTTCACGATACCATCAAAGAGATGAAAACCGTTTCCCGCAGAAACGATTTGTCTTATTGGATCTAAACCCTTTTCTGTAGCTATCCTTTGAGCTTTGCCAATTTCTCGCGCATAGGAAAGCGCATCAGGTATTACAGATCTTTTTAAATCCCTTCCTCTGCAAGGGTGGTCAGTCATACCTACCATCCCACCACTTACAACCGCGATTGCCCTCACAACTTCCTCTGCCCTAAAATCATCGGCAAATTTTTCAAATATTCCTATATCTCCGATGTTGCTTGCCACAGCAAGAGGATATATTGGAATTCCAGAGATATAAAACGTAGAAAATTGAAGATCTGGTACGGCTCTACCTGCTGCATCGGCATCAACAATAAACTTTCCTAACCTAGCTGCTGTAGACATTGCAACGGCAGTATTCATACCACCATATTCGATCGATACAATACCTGGTATATTTTCCCCTATGTATTTTTCTAAAGCCGAAACAGCTAGAACAGTTTCTAGTTCTTCTATCTTTTTATACTTCGATAGGGAATCATTTTCTTGAGGGCCTATTGCACCGCAGAAATAAGGACTTGTAAAAATTGCGTCATCATCAATTTCACTCAATGATACTAAATTATATTCCCGCCCCTTTTTGAAATCCTCTTCAACAAGGGCTAAGCCTTTCTCAAGATCCCCACCTCCACCCGTACTCAATATCGTACAGCCAACCAAAATATCCTCAACATCTTGAAAGGTTAATTTTGTCAATTCCCTTTTAAACCCCCTTTGTCTTCCTGCTGATTATGCTTTTATTGATATAACTTATTTGGCCAGTTCCCAAATTGCCTGCGCATAAATCTTTGCTATTAATCTCAAATCATTGAGAGTAATATGCTCATCTGAACAGTGAGCTAATTCCCTTTGACCAGGAAATACCGGGCCAAAAGACACAGCGTTTTTAACGTATCTGCAATAAGTACCCCCTCCTATGGAAAGAAGTTTAGGGTCATCTCCAGTCATTTTTTTATATACATACTGAAGCTTTTTTATAAATTCAGCATGTGGGCTGACATATAAAGGTAATTCGTGGTCATTCACTACAATTTTTGTGTTTAGATCGCTTAATGCTTGCTTCAACTTTTCTATTATTTCATAGCCATTTGCTGTCACCGGATATCTTATGTCAAACTTAAATATTCCCCGTTCCTCGTTAACGTCCACTACGCCAAGGTTCAGGGTTAAGGCGCCAGATATGTCATCACTACAAGATATTCCGAGACTTCGCCCATCGATCTCCATATCCACTTTTTCTGCTAATTTGTTTATAAAAGATTGAACATCACTGTTATCGATTCCGAGGATTTTTAAAGAGCTCAATAATATTTGAATAGCATTCTCGCCATCATACGGTTCGCTGGCATGTGCAGGAATTCCTTGCGCTCTTACAAGAACCCCTTCCGAAATCTCCTCAATTTGTAACTTGTTCCTAAAAATACTATCTTGAAGTTTTTGATTAACATCCCGCAATGTGGATCCTACAATTAAAGCTTCCGCCTCCCCGGGCACCATATTAACCCTTGTTCCTCCGCCTATTTTTTTAAAATTAACTTTTAGTGATGCGTTTACTTCAAATTTTTTTATAATGTCAATATGTAAAATACCTTTTTCAGCGTGTATTATGGGAAATTCAGCATCGGGTGAAAATCCGTATATAGGAGATCCTTCTTTTTTAAGATAATATTGTATACATCTATTATTGGTCTCTTCATCTGCTCCGATAATAAGCCTAATTCTCTTTGAAATAGGAAGGTTAGATTCTTTGATGGCTTTTAAAGCATACAATGTTGCAATTATTGGCCCCTTATCGTCGATAGACCCTCGACCATAAATGCTTCCATCTTTTATTTCTCCCCCAAAAGGATCAACAGACCAACCTGCTCCAGCGGGAACTACGTCTACATGAGTCAGTATTCCAACTGTATCTATGCCGTCCCCTATCTCAATATACCCAGCATAACCATCTAAATTTGTAGACCTAAAGCCTAATTGTTCTCCCTTTTCAAGAATCCATTCAAGGCCTCTGCTTACTTCCAAACCGAAGGGACACCCTTTGTCTTTAGTTGTATCATCCAGAACGCTCGGTATTCTTATGAAACTTTTCAGGTCTTCAACCATCTCACAAAAATATTCGTCGATCATCTTATCTAAAATAACATTCATAGTTTTTACCTCATACCTCACATTATTTAATATAATATCAAGGTAAAATAGTACCTATATCTAAACCACGATTTCCACTGACGATCCCATAATTCTGGAATTAGCTTCGACCGCTTGCTAGTTCATATAATGCTATGTTATAGTCTAACGGTAAAAGAAAAGAACTTGGCCAATGTATAAAACACATGTACACCTAAAAGGATAAATGAGACAATTTTCATTTACAATGTCTTTCAAAAATAAAACAAAGCATTTTTTTTGTCCTTATAGAACAATTGCGGTTAAATAGCAATAGGGAGGCTTATGAATGAAATCTGTACGTTCAATAATTGCAGTCGATTCCCACACCATGGGAGAACCGACAAGGGTGGTCATCGGTGGCATTCCAAACATTCCCGGTAAAACCATGTCCGAAAAAAAGGAATACATGGCATCCAACCTGGACTATTTGAGGACCGCCTTGCTCCTTGAACCAAGGGGACATAGCGATATGTTCGGAGCGATAATGACCTCTCCAACGACACCTGACGCGGATTTCGGTGTGATATTCATAGAAAGCGGCGGATACATGAACATGTGCGGACATGGAACCATAGGGGTATGTACAGTCGCAGTCGAGATGGGAATGGTAACGCCAACTGAGCCCATTACGAACATAACATTAGATACTCCCGCAGGGATCGTCAAAGCCTGGGTTGCAGTCTCAAATGGTAGGACAAGGGGAGTGACCTTTGAAAATGTGCCCGCATTCTTATATAGAAAAGACGTATCAATAAACACACCGTCATTTGGCGAAATAAAGATGGATATCGCATTTGGAGGAAACTTTTTTGCCCTGATTTCAGGCGAACAATTAGACTTAAAGATCGAAAAGCCTAATGCTCAAAAGCTGATCGATGCAGGAATGGAAATACTGGAATGCACAAACAATGCCATTAAAGTTAAACACCCTGAAAAACCGCATATAAACACGATCGACCTCGTCGAGATATTCGAAAAGGTGCCACAAGAAGACTTACATTATAGAAATGCCGTAATTTTTGGCGAGAAGTCGCTTGACCGCTCCCCCTGCGGTACGGGGACCTGTGCTAAAATGGCCTCCCTTTTTGCCCGTGGGGAACTCAAAATTGGCCAGGAATTCATAAACGAAAGCATACTGGGCACACAATTCATAGGAAGGTTAAATGGAACGACAAAGGTCGCAGGCCTAGATGCAGTAATCCCTGAAATCACTGGCAGGGCCTTTGTGACCGGCGTAAGCCATTACATGATAGACGACGAAGATCCGCTAAAATATGGGTTTACCTTGCGATAGACAGATCGTGCAAACCGTTAAAAATAAGGCCTCAATGCCGGTTAACAGCTTTGAGGCCTTATTTTCTTTAATCTTTAAATTTAAAAGAGTCCATCCCATAAATTGTGTAAACCTCCTGAAAGGTGCAAAATAGAGAGCACTAATCAGGAGGTTTTATTATGGCAAGAAGAAATCGAGATCCGGAACGTGAAGCAAAGCGGGAAAAGATGAGCAGTCTGCTCCAGGAGCTAAAAGTGAGCTCTATGGAGGATATCCATGACCTTTTCAAGGAAATGATAGGAACCTTCCTTGAGAATGGTCTTGAGGGTGAACTGGACGAAGAACTTGGCTATACCAAATACGATTACAAAAACAAGACGACAGACAACAGCCGTAATGGCACAAGCCCCAAGAAAGCAAGATCAAGCTACGGAGAGATAGACCTGAACGTTCCTCGCGACCGCAAGGGAGAATTTGAGCCGGAGCTTGTAAAGAAACAGCAGACAAGCATATCAGGAGACATAGAAGAAAAGATCCTCTCAATGTACGCAAAAGGCATGACCACCTCAGACATTGAAACCCATATTCGTGACATATACGGTCTTTCTGTCTCAAGACATTACAATAAGCAGGATAACGGACAAGATACTGCCGTTGGTGAAAGAATGGCAGAGCAGACCTCTTGAGAGCGTCTATGCGGTAGTATTCATGGATGCCATCTGCTACCACGTCCGCAGCGAAGGGCAGATCATAAAGAAGGCAGTCTACATAGCAATAGGCATAAACATGGAAGGCACCAGAGAAGTGCTTGGAATGTGGACCAAAGAGAACGAGAGCGCCAAATTCTGGCTTTCTGTGCTGAACAGTCTGAAAAATAGAGGACTGGAAGACATCCTTATAGCCTGTGTGGACGGTCTCAAGCAGATTCCCCGGCGCAATAGAGGCGGCATATCCAAAGACTGAGATCCAGCAGTGCATAATCCACCAGATACGCAATTCGACCAAGTATGTCTCTTATAAGGACATAAAGCTCCTCATGTCAGATCTAAAAGAGGTATACGCCGCAGTAGATGAGCAGACAGCTTTGGACAGCCTTGAAAGATTTGGGGACAAATGGGATGCGAAATATCCCAAAATATCCAAGTCATGGCAGGAGCATTGGGCCGACCTTAGCACCTATTTCAAGTATCCTATTGAGGTCAGGACCCTCATCTACACGACCAATACCATTGAAGGATTCAACCGTCAGCTTAGAAAAGTTACCAAATCCAAGACTGTTTTCCCTACAGACGACAGCCTGTTAAAGATGCTTTATCTGGCAATGATGGACATAACCAAGAAATGGACTGGGCGCCGTAAGGACTGGGGTACTATCCACTCTCAGTTGGAGGTATTTTTCGAAGGCAGGATCTGAAAGATGCCCTATGTCAGATAAAATGTATAGCCTGAAAATATGGCTATGCCTGACTGTCTGTTATTTGGTATAATTAAAAAGGTCCGGAGCTGAAAACCAGCACCGGGCCCATATTTCAAACGCCTCATTTTGCACCTGTTAGGACTTTACACAAAATCTAGGATAGTCCCATTTAAAGCTTAACATATAGATCTATGTCCTCAAATTTCCTTTTGATCTCCATTAACCTTTCCCGCGAAGGGGACTTGTGGACCGTCATCTTGTAGTCCCTATCGAGCCTGTTGTACTTTTCGCTTACGTCGTGGTAAGGAAGAAGGTCTATTTCCCTTAAGCCCTTTAGAGTCGAGATAAATTCGACCATATCGTCTACGTTGTCAGGCGTGTCGTTTATCCCAGGGATCACAGGAAAACGGAGTATTATGTCCTTTGCCCTGCCGTAGTTCACCAAAAAGTGCAAGTTTTCCTTGATCTGAGCGTTCGATACGCCCGTGTATTTGATATGTTCCTTTTCGTCGATTAGCTTAAGGTCATACAGAAAAAGGTCCACGTAATCCGCGACTGAGGCTAAAACTTCCTGCGGCGCAAATCCAGACGTATCAAGCGTCCTATGGATGTCTATTTTCTTGCATTCCTTCAACACCTCAAGCAAAAACTCATGCTGATACAACGGCTCGCCACCGGAAAAGGTAACTCCGCCGCCCGAATTATCGAAGTAGAGGACGTCTCTTTCTATCTCCTTCATGAGCTCGCCCACGGTGTACTCCCTTCCTATGAGCTTCAAAGCATCGCTGGGACAGGCCGCGGAGCAACTACCACAGGCGATGCACATAGATCTTCTAATGATCGGTATACCATCGAATTCTATTGCTCCCATGGGGCATACATGGGTACAGGTGCCGCAGTGCATGCACTTATACTCGAAATACATCAACTCCTTGCCAGAGTCTATCCCCTCAGGATTATGACACCACCAGCACCGCAAAGGACATCCCTTGAAGAACACGGTCGTCCTTATGCCGGGTCCATCGTGTATGGAGTACCTTTGAACGTCGAATATTAATCCAAGGCAACTGTTCTTTGCATCATCCATTTTTCGTAGTTTTCTCCTTTGTTTAAACCTGCTCGTATTCGGTCCTGGCTATTATCTCTTCCTGCAATCCCTTTGGTAAATTAACGAAGTAATCGCTGTAGCCGGCGACTCTCACCATGAGGTCCTGGAAGTCCTTGGGCCTTCTTTGCGCTTCCTTGAGCAGTTCGGTGCTTACGACGTTAAACTGCACGTGATGGCCGCCCATCATGAAAAAGGTCCTGATCAACTGGGCCAGCTTCCTGACGTTCTCTTCTCCTTCGAGAAGATCGGGGCTAAGCCGTTGGTTCAGTAAGGCACCGCCTGTCTTGTCCCAATCGCATTTTGAGACGGACCTGAAAACGGCTGCAATGCCCTTCCTGTCGCTTCCTTGGACGGGCGATATGCCTTCCGACACAGGGAAGCCTGCCTTTCTGCCGTCAGGGGTAGCGCCTGTGACTTTACCAAAATAGACGTGAGCAGTGGTAGGCAAAAAGTACGCCCTCTTCGACGCCCTCCTTATGGGCGAGGGAGGATAGCTTTCGATCATACTGACGACTTGGTCCACAAGGTCTTTGGCTATCTTGTCGGCATAATCGTCATCTTCGCCGTATTTGGGAGTTTTGTTCAATATGGTCTGCCGCAATATCTCGTTTTTGCCGGCAAAGTCGGACTTCAAGGCATCGAGCAGTTCGTCCATCTGCACAGCCCTTTTGTCGAAGATGTGATATTTGATAGATGTCAAGCTGTAGGAAATGGTACCAAGGCCTACAACCTGGAGGTACTGGGTGTTGTAGCGCGTGCCGCCACAATTGTAGTCCTTTGCCTTTTCCACGCAATCGCAAAGCCAAAGCGACATGAAGGGAACGGGAAAGTGCTTGGCAAATATGGACTCTATGATGTCATTTCCCTTCATCTTGATGTCCATAAAATACTTAACCTGCTTCATAAAGGCATCCCATAGCTCGTCAAAGGTCTTAAACTTCTGGGGATCTCCAGTGCTTAAGCCCAGCTTTTTGCCCGTTCGGGGATCGACGCCGTCGTTTAAGGTGATCTCAAGTATTTTGGGCAAGTTGAAATATCCGGTTAAAATGTACGATTCCTTTCCGAAGGCTCCAGTCTCGACGCATCCGCTTACTCCTGCTGTGCGGGCATCCTCCAAGGATTTGCCCTGCCTCAGCATCTTAACGATGACACCGTCGAAGTTGAAAAATGGAGGTTCTCCAAAGCCGGGGCCTACTACCTTCAATGCCTTGGTGACGAAACGTTCCGGGTTTTTTACGCTCACCTGGACCGCAGTATTTGGCTGCAAGGTCCTCATCTCATCTAATACCTCAAGCAGCAAATAGGAGACTTCGTTGACGCCGTCGGAGCCGTCCTCTTTAAGGCCTCCTATGTTTATCTTCGTGAAGTCATTATAGGTAAAACTTTCCTCTGCCGTGACGCGCACCTTTGGCACTGCTGGCTGATTGTTGATCTTCAACCAGAACGCCTCGAGCAGCTCTTTTGCCTGTTCCCTGGTGAGTGTCCCATCGGCAACTTCCCTTTCATAAAAAGGATATAGGTGCTGATCCAGCCTTCCGGGGTTGAAGGAATCCCAGGGATTTGTCTCGTACACTATTCCCACGTGCACGAACCAATAATGCTGCAAGGCCTCCCAAAAGGTCTTTGGCGCATGGGCAGGCACGTGATCGCAAATTTGGGCCATCTTTTCAAGCTCGGCCTTTCTTTTGGCGTCTCTTTCTAATTTCGCCAACTCTTGAAGTTTTTCGGCATACCTTTTAGCGTAAATCAATATGGCATCAGCTGCGATGTCCATGGCCTTTAGCTCTTCCATCTTGTCGTAATAAGCGGGATCGGCTGGGTTTAGAGCGTTCATCTGCCTTTTGATGTCTTCCTTTACGTCCAAGACGCCCGACGTGAATATCTTTTCTCCGCCGGCACTGTGACCTGGCGCTCTTTGCTCCATGAACTCCGTCCATATGCCGGCCTCGTAAGCTTCGATCCATTCCTTGGGGAGGTTGCTAAAGATAATTTCCCTAGTCGTCTTGCCCTTCCAGAAAGGAATAATCTCTTCTTCATATATCTTTTTGGTATCCTCGTCGACCCTGTAGGGCATGTTTTCCCTTGTGTCTAAAACTTCCAAATCCTCAAGGTCGTGGGTACATATCTCGGGGTATGTGGGCACCTCCTGGGGTCCGGTACCGCGAAGGCCTACTATGAGCTGCCCGTCTTCTACGGGAAGGCTTACTCGCTCCATCAAATACTTGAAGGCTAGGGCGCGTCTAACGGGTTCGGACTTGCCGTCGGCTTGCCCGCTTTTGTAAAACTCGGTCACAAGCCTTGCTCGTTCGCTTGATATCTTAACAGGAGCGCTGACGCTTTCTTCCCTGAGCTTCGCGATGCGCTTGCTTATAGGCCTTATTGCCGCTCTTCTTTTTGCCATTTCCCTTTCCACTCTTACTTCGGACATTTTACATGCCTCCTGATTATCTATAAAATGAACTAATTATATAGTAATTTGTAAATTTTATAATCATTTCTAATTTAATTATATTATACGCCCCCCTTAACCCCTACTTCCACCTTTCCCAATCGATCAAACCTTCACTTTTAGCGACTATTGTGGTTCCAGCAAGGTCGCCTGTGACGTTTATACCAGTTCTGCCCATATCAAGAATTACGTCTATTCCAAGAACTAGGGCAAAAGCTGCCGCAGCCGCTGTACCTGGCTCAGGATTAATTCCCAACATATTCATTGCTGCCAGCAACATTACAGGACCTGATCCCGCAATCCCTGCAGTACCAGTTGTACCAATAGTTACCACTAAAGCAAGCAATACTTGCTGTGCCAACGTAAAATGAATTCCAACAGCATTAGCTACGAAAAATATGGAAAGAACTTGGTAATAAGCTTCTCCATCTAGGTTGATTTGTGACCCCAAAGGCAGGGTAAAACCACATACAGATCTCGATATACCCATTTTTTCCTCTGCAGTTTTGATTGAAAGAGGCAAAGTAGCACTACTGCTTCGCGTGGCGAATGCCATTAACATGGGATCTTTTGCTTTAGAAAAAAACTTTTTAATGTTAATTTTCGATAAAATTAAGAGACTTCCATAGACTACTATGACTTGAAACAAATAACCGCTATAGCATGCCGTTATTAACCTTCCAAGTCCTCCAATGATATTTAGTCCGTGTTGAGCAAACAAAGCAGCTATCAAAGCAAATACGCCTATTGGCGTGTATTCTAGGATGCCTTGAGTAATTTTTATCATTATTTCTGCTCCACCCTCGCAAAATGTATAAACTGCTCGAACGGCATCCCTTACTCTTGTGTCTTTATTATCCCTTAAGTATGAAATTGCTAACCCAAAAAACATCGCAAATATTAATACCTGTAAATACGAACCCTTGGCAAATGAAGCCACTATGTTATCGGGGAAAAGGTTCAAAAATATCTGGCTTAATGATGTACTTCCCACCTCTATGCCACCATTACTTACAAAACCATCAACAGACAAATTTACTCCCATGCCAGGTTTAAAGATTTTCGCTATACATATTGCACATGTTGCTGCAAATAAAGTCGTAATTAAATAATATGCAAATATCTTTTTAGCAATATTACCAATTTCAAAAATAGATGTTGATCCAAATCCTACTACAATAGCAAAAAATATAAGAGGAAGAACAACCATTTGCAGCAATTTTAACATTAGGTCTCCTAAAGGCTCGACAATCAGGATATTCGGACCTACAGTTAGCCCAGCAAAAATTCCGAGAACAAAACCTGCTAAAATTCTCCAAACTACCGGTATCTTAAAATACCAGCCTAGAAATCGCCTCTCCCCGTTTTCGCTGTTCATCCTAAGACCAACCCCCCCAATATAGTATACTGTGTATCTCATACATAATAGTAAACAACTTTGACCAGGTCAATAGAAAATGCCCCTATTTCAAAGAGTGTGGAAAATTTCGTTATTAAGGAATCCGGCATTTTGTTCCTGGCATAGATCTTTAAGTTTTAAGAAAAAAGAACAGATGCTCAAAAACACTCAGTATCGTGCAGCAACCCTCTGCACAGATGCCGGTCTTTTATGATGGGTTGTTGCTATCTTTTTAGTTTACTTGGTTGTTTATGAGCCTTTATGAGTATATTGAATATAGTCCCGTTTATTCAATGCTTCTATTCGCTGCACATAAAATTACTACTTTTATAGTAAAGTAACATCTTCTTAATCAACTATGCTCCTATAATCCTAAATCCCTCCGGTAATGGGTCCTCCGGATCGAGCACAATTTGGTTAAACCCCGAAATGTAGGCACGCCCTGAAATTTCCGGCACCACCGCCTTAAACGGACCCACTTCAGCGAATCTTACGATTTTCCCGGTCATGATGGTATCAATAATGCTGTAGTTAACTATTATGTCTTCCTGTTTCATTTCTCCCTTGAAATAATGGAGCGCAACCCGTGCTCCCGTACCAGTTCCCGTGGGAGAGCGGTCGATCTGGCCATCGGCAAAGATACATATATTTTTAGTTATAAGATTACTACCTTCTCGCTTTAAGGGAGTATAAAATATCGTTCCGTATATTCCGTTTAATCCAGGTTCCAAAGGATGTATTACGTCCATGGTGTCCATTACCTTATACTTGATCTCCATACCTTTTTTGACGAATATTTCCGCATTTTCCTGAAGCATCTCTATGCCCATTTTTTCTGAGTCCACGAATACGTAAAAGGCTCCGGAAAAGGCTATATCACCAACGACCTCGCCATAACCATCCACGTTCACTTTTACGCCTTCCTTAAAGACAAAGGATGGGACGTTCTCAAATCGGACGCTTTGGACGCGGCCATCTTTTACATCCGCATAGGCAGTCACCCTTCCCGCGGGCGAATCGATCTTTACTTCGTTCTCGCCCTCTTTTGCAGGAAGCATGCCGGTGTCAAGGACGACAGTGGTAACACCGATCGTTGCATGCCCGCACATGGTACTCAACCCTTCGTTATGAGTGAACAAAACACCAAAATCACCATCTTCCGTTACCGGAGGGACTATGATGCAGCCATACATGCCGCTATGGCCGCGAGGTTCTAGCATGAGCATTTTCCTTAAGTGGTCATAATGCTTTAACACATATTCTCTTTTTCCCAGGATCGTTTTCCCCGGTATTGGCGGAAAACCTGACGTTATGATTCTCGTAGGTTCTCCACCTGTGTGAGAATCAATGCAGGTGATGATATTTTTGAACGTAATCACAAAAAACACCTCCTTGTTATTGAAAAGAATCTTTGCCATTATATTATAATATAGTTTAACGAAGAAACGAGCTATTTCTTAGGTTGCCTTAATTAAAGCGAATCTGGCAATTTTAAAACTTTCTATTATTATTCTTACGATTCAACTAAGATAGTTTTGCGGAAGTTTCGCAGTTGACGGAAATAGCTTAAACAGGAGGTAATAAAATGAAGCGCGTAAGCATCCTTAATGATGTAATTGGCCCAATAATGAGAGGGCCGTCTAGCTCGCACACCGCAGGGCCCTGGAGGATTGGCCGGATAGTAAGAGACTTGTTGGGGGAAAAGCCGACGGAAGTTACTTTCTGCTTTCATCCGGCAAGCTCCATGGCCGTATGCTACCACGATCAAGGCAGTGATTTGGCTTTCGTGGCTGGTATACTGGATCGCGATCTCACCGATCCTGAATTCCCGCGCATGCTCGAAATAGCCTCATCAAAAAACATAAAAGTTTCTTTTAAGCTCAAAACCTTTCCTGAGGCAGACCACCCCAACAGCACTCTAATAGAGGCAACAGGTGAAAAAGGAAAGAAGCTAACCGTGCATGCCCGTTCCATAGGAGGAGGCTCAATAGAAATAGCATCTATAAACGATATACCCGTAAAGATCACCGGAGATCGCTACGAGCTGATATTGATATTAGACCCCTCGACAAAAAGGGAGGACAAAGAGGAGCTTTTTGCCACTCTAAGAAATTGGGATAAAGAGGCAAAAAGAATAGCCGTGGCTTGCAATGTGGCGTTTTATGCAAGCTCACCCATTGAGCCTCCTGCCGGCATATCTAACAAGTTTGGTGTAATTTCTTCATACCTGACCAAACCCATCCTTTTCCCCCTTAAGGGCAAAGAGGCATTTACAGATACATCTGAGCTTTTAAGCCTGGCGGAACAAAAGAATATGACTTTAGGAGAGGCGGCTCTTTTTTACGAAGAGTCGCTTCTCGATGTGTCTGCAACCCACCTAAACGAAGAAATGGACAAAAGGTTGAAGGTGATGCTGGAATCGGTCCGGATTGGACTAACCAGCAAGGATTTGCCGATGAAACTGCTGACTTCTACAGCGTGGAGGATGTACGAATCGGAAAAGAAGGGCAAACTTTTCATCGGCGGTGTCCATTCTCGTGCTGCCACAAGGGCTCTTGCAGTCATGCACGTTAACTCATCTGGAGGCGTAGTGTGTGCAAGCCCGACAGGTGGCTCAGCCGGCGTAATACCATCGATATTATCTACCCTCATGGAAGACTTTGGATTAGACAAAAAGAAAGTTTTAAATGCGCTTTGGGCTGCCGGAGCCGTGGGGCTGGCTTTGGCCAGACGAAGCACCTTTGCGGCGGAGGTGGCCGGTTGTCAGGTAGAGATAGGTGCAGCAGGCGCCATGAGCGCTGCGGCCGTAATAGAAGCGGCAGGCGGCACAGCCAAGCAAGCCTGCGATGCCGCCGCGATAGTATTTCAAAACATCATGGGCTCCGTTTGCGATTTGGTTCAGGGCATCGTGGAAATCCCCTGTCACACCAGAAACGCGGCCCTTGCCTCACAAGCTCTTTTGTGCGCCGACCTAATACTTGGAGGTTACGAAAATTTCATTCCTTTGGACGAGACCATCGACGCCGTCCACAGTGTTGGAGAAATGCTTCCTGCAGAACTGCGCTGCACATCCCGGGGCGGGCTGGCATGCTGTCCTTCGGCACAAAAGTTGCCGCGAAAAGACTTAAACTCCACACCATGAACAGCAATCGCCTTTAATTAAATATCAGGCCTTCCTTAGCAAAGCTGCAAAAATCACCCGGTTTTTGCCTACGATTATGTGATCGAGCACGTTTACGCCTCTCATATCGCGGATACATTGGAACAGTTTTTTCATTACTTCATAAACTGCTGTATGGAAATAATTATCCTACATGAATTCAGCTTGATAATACTATATTGCCACGTTACACCATGAGGCATGCTGGCACTCCAATTTAAAATTTGGAAAAGATGGAATTACAGCCATCACTTATATTAAATCTTAGCGTTCATCAGCAAAGAGATCTATATAAGCATCGTAACGGAATTGTCGATTTCTCGTCTGGCCTGTAATTTCTGAGAGTAACCCCTGTTCGACAAACTTTTGTGTCAGCTTATTAGCAGCAGTAAAGCTGGTTTTGGTCATTTGGGCAACATCATTTACCGAAATAATAGGCCCAGAATAAAGGGATTCCAGCACTTTAAGGCCATTACCTGCTACGCGACCAAATTGTTCGATGATCAAGATCCTATGTGCTTCTCGAAGTTCTACAATTTTTTTGGCAGTAGCTGCAGCCTCTTGAGATACTTCCACAATACCCCTTAAGAAGAATTTTAACCAAGATTCCCAATCTCCTAAATCCCGAACAGCTTGCAAAAGATCATAATATTGCTGTCGATGTCGTTTAAAATAATAAGAAAGATAAAGCACTGGCTTCCGTAATATATCGCGTTCGCACAGAAGAAAGGTTATAAGAAGACGCCCAATCCTTCCATTGCCATCAAGAAATGGATGTATGGTCTCAAATTGGGCGTGAGCTAATCCAACTTTGATCAAGAACGGCATTTTTTGATTATCATGCAGGAAACGCTCCCAATCGCTAAGGGCTTTGGGGACCTCGCTAGGTGGAGGAGGAACGAAGGTTGCATCCATCAACGCACAACCGCTGGGCCCTATCCAATTTTGCGTGGTTCGCAATTCGCCAGGTTGACATTTTGATCCACGGACATCTTTGAGAAGACGCTTATGAATTTCACGAATCAAACGCACTGATACTGGAAGCGTTTGCAAGCGTTTCAAACCATAATTCATGGCGTTTACATAATTTAGCACTTCTCCAACATCACGAGACTGAGTTGATCTACTAAATATCTTGGCTTCTGCTTCCAAGACGTCATTTAGAGAGCTTTGCGTTCCCTCAATTTGACTTGATAAGACTGCCTCCTTGCGGATATACATAAAAACAAAAAGGTCTGGATCAGGAAGCGTTAGAATAGATCCATCCAAACGGCCTAAAGATAGTTCAGCCTGAGAAAGCATGGTTTGCATTGAATCATCTATTTCTATCGGAGGGTCCGGAGGCAACGGCTTGGGAATATATGCTTTATAACCCTCTAGTTGTTTAATATACTGACCTGCCCGTTCTACTTTAGACTTATCCATATTACCCAACCCCTTAATTTAATTTAAAATTTAATATAAATTATCTTGTAACTTCATATTAAAGTCTACCTTCAATATAGAGATCGTCACAATCTATATTGAAGGTTACCTTTTACACAAAACAAAACATTATTCGGGGGGCGGGCTGGCATGCTGTCCTTCGGCACAAAAGTTACCTCGAAAAGACTTAAACTCCACACCATGAGCACCATGAGCAGCAATCGCCTTTAATTTAATATCATGCCTTCCCTAGCAAAGCTGTAAAAATCACCCTGATTTTTGCCTACTATTATGTGATCGAGCACGTTTACGCCCACAAGATCACAGGCGTAGGATATGCGGCTAGTAAGCTCGACATCTTCCGACGATGGCGTCGTTTCGCCCGAAGGATGATTGTGAACCAGTATGACTGAAGATGCAGATTTTAAGGACGCAGCCTTTACGATTTCCTTTGGATCGACCACGGTGGCATTTACGCTGCCCTTGCTTATCTCAACATTTCCAATGGGCTTATTTTTAATATCCAAAAGAATGACGATAAAAACTTCCTTTTGCTTATCCCTCAGATAGGGGGCATAATATTCGGAAACATAGCCGATCACATCGTCAGGTTTATTTAACTTTTTCTTCGTCTCAGCCTTTTCCTTAAAAAATCTCTTACCAAGCTCAAGGGCTGCCTTTATTTGTACGGCCTTGGCAAGGCCAATTCCATCAATTTTGGAAATTTCTGAGATGGGCGCCGAATCTATACCGCGAAGCGATCCAAAACGGTTGAGCAAAGTCCTTGCGAGCTCTTCTGCGCTCATGCCCTCTTTCCCGGTCCTTAAAATTATCGCCAAAAGTTTGGCCAAGGGTAGATTTTCTGCCCCAAGCTGCACGAGCATCTCCCTTGGCCTTTCCTCTTTCACCCATTCTTTGATCGGCCGTGTCGATTTCCGCTCTGCCACCATTCTTTTAATTTTTCCCCTTAACTTTTCGCATTCATCAGCTGTATTGATATTTAACTGCAAGACTATGTCATTCGCCCTTTCTTCGGCAAGCAACCCCTTTTTGGAACATCTTAAATATACCTTTCCTTTTTTGCTGTACATCGGATAAATGGCGTTTGCCACCATGAAGTCAAGCAGTTCTTTTGCCGACAAAATCTCGTCGCTCATGCCGATAACAACCTCCGTTCATTTTCTATGATGATATCTCGCGGCTCCGTGAAATTTGAGATGGGACAAATGTACTCGTTAACTAATTGCCTTTTGTGCAACGACACGATACACGACGCATAACGTAGATACTTATATCCTTCCTATAGGCATTATACACAACGGACGTTCTTCCTTTGGAAGGCTTAAAACTTTTTTTACTTCCTCATCCCTAAAGGCTCCAACGACCACTGTGCCAAGGCCTAAAGAAACAGCTTGCAGACAAACATTTTCAGCAGCGTGCCCGACTTCCATATGCACATATCTGATGCCCCTATCGCCGTATTTACCCGTCGTTCTTTCATAAACTGCGGTAAATACCAAGTCAATGGCGCCATCCCTGACGCAAGATTGCCTGAGAGCTGCGACAGCCAAACTGTCTCGTAAATCTTCATCTATGACCTTTAAGAGTTCATGCCCACGGGGCACATACTTATATACGCCTCTTGCGATGCCATCTACATTGCCAACCAAGACGTACAATTCAAGTGGATAAAGTGCACCTGCGGAAGGTGCCGTTTTAAAGCCCCATCTTTGACCGGTGATCCCCTGCGCAGCCCAAAGGAGTTGTGAAACCTCAGCAAGCGTCAGCGGCTCATCTTTGTATCTGCGAACCGATCTTCGTTCAAGCAAAGCTTTCTCAACAGATGTGTCGCTCTCGTATTTGGGTTCAGGTAGCTTTATTTTTCCATTGGCATGCTTCCCTGGTTCACTTCCATATCCTGCTCCTGTCATCATGAAAAACCCTCCCATTCCTAAGCATATTAATGCCACAAACATGATTATTAACTTTGTTTTATTCATAAAATCACCACTTTTTTGATAAATAACAGTACAAGCCTATTTTCAACATAGGAATGCTGCTGCACTAGATTTTTTGTAACTGCACTCGCTAATTGCCAAACATATATTGCTATATCATTTTAGCAAAAGATGATCACCGTATTCGCCAAAGGGCCGAATAGCCTTGCGTGAAACTACGCTCATCTGTTCATTTTCGACATGAGCAGAAGCTGAACGATGACGACCAACTTCTTTAAGAGTTCGGTACTCCAAATTTTCGTGCAATGCGTCTGTTATAATACCAGTAGCATTATTTTCTTGAAAAATAATAAGGCAACGCCCTTTTACAGGGCGTAAGGCACCAAAGATCGAGCAGCAAACTTGCAATGCAGGTATCGAAGTTTTATTGAAAACTATCTTGCCTCAGTTTAGACTACAATTTGACCCACTACAGTAACCAAGGGGGCGTAAATTTAACTCCTTTTACTTGAGGTGTTCATCATGAAACAGGACAAAAAATTTCTAAAAAAGCTATCAGAACGCCTAGAAAAGGCCTTAGAAATTTCGTCGAATTGCGAACTGTGTCCAAGGAAGTGTCACGTAAATCGCCTTAAAGACGAAAAGAGCTTTTGCAAGACGGGAAGAAATGCCATCGTGAGCAGCTACGGACCTCACTTCGGCGAAGAAAAAGTTTTAGTAGGAAGATTTGGCTCAGGCACGATATTTTTCACCCACTGCAACTTGGCATGTGTCTTTTGCCAAAATTACGATATCAGTCAACTTGGCAAGGGCAATGAGGTCTCCGCCCAAGAATTGGCTGACATCATGCTTGAGCTTCAAAGGATGGGTTGTCATAACATCAACTTGGTATCTCCCACGCACTGCGTCGCCCAAATATTGGAAGCCCTTCTTATCGCCTTCGAGGAGGGTTTGAAAATTCCCATCGTCTACAACACAGGCGGCTACGATTCCGTCGATACTCTGAAATTACTTGACGGGATCGTCGATATATACATGCCGGACATTAAGTACGGCGATGACGAACGGGGCATGCGTTATTCTTCAGCTCCTAATTACTTTTCTGTGGCAAAAAGTGCAGTCAAGGAAATGCACCGGCAAGTGGGAGATTTAAAGACGGACGATAGTGGAATTGCCGTTAAAGGGCTCTTAGTGAGGCACCTGGTACTTCCAAACGACCTTGCCGGAACAGAAAAAGTGATGGAGTTTTTGGCCACAGAAATTTCTACCGAAACCTTCGTAAACATAATGGACCAGTACCACCCTTTATACAAGGCTAAGCAGTATCCTGAGCTTTCGAGGTCCATCAATCGCGCTGAGTTTCAAAGGGCAGTGAAGATAGCGCGAAAACATAGCATTCATCGAATATGTGAGAAATGAGTGATCTGCCGTTTATGGGAAGCCCCGGGGTAGGCTTGGAAATTGTTTTACAGGAGATTTGTCATCGCCGTTACCGTATTTATCAGCAAGCTTTCCCGATCTATGCAGGGCAAATCCTTACCGATGTCCAAGGTGCTCAATATGGATTGGCCTATGACGTAACGGCCCTCTTTACCCTTGACTTGCGTCTTAAGCCCCCAAAGGTTGTGAAAAACTACGGCCTTTCCCCTGTAAGTGCCGACATAAAGCATGATGTGCCCTGGTTTGTAAATTAGGCTCCCGAAGGGAATGCCCTGCTTAATTATTGTTTTTTCTTTTTGATCGAAAGTTAAGCCTTCAAGGGAAATCGGCTTTGCGCTTCTTGCCTGGGCTTTAGAATTTCTTGGAAGCCATATGCCAAAAATCAAAAATAAATCTCTCGTAGCTGCAGAACAGTCCCTTTTTCCGTATAACCCTCCCCAACCGTAAGTCTCCCCAATCATCTCGTCTATCATCCTGGCAGCGTTCCATTGATTGAATTCTACAGGCCATTTCTTCACCTTCTCCTTCGAAAGGCGAGCCAAGCCGAAGGTCGCAAAACCGGCATCGTCCTTTCCGGTCGGCACCAGAAGTTCCATCTCATAGAGCAATTCCTTATTTAAAGGCAGAAGAGTACCCATTTTGGCATTGAAGAGAAAACGACCGTCTTTACTTACAGCCGTATCGTCCTTCACTACCGCCGAAAGCGGCAAAGAGGCGTACCTTTTCAGCAATTCCTCGTTAACGTAGGCTACCTTTCTGGAATCTATCCACCCCGCCGCAAAGGAGGTCTCCACGTAAGCCCACGTACGATCCCGAGCGAAATGGGAAATTCGTATCGGCTCCCCCGGGTTCACCCAGGAAACTTGACCGTAATCGAAGGGATATCCCTCCCCCGGAAGATCGGGAGATAAAAAGATGGGTTCAAAAGTAGGAAAGGCCCTAAGCGTTCCTTCGGCTATGACTATGCCAGGCATGTCCAAACTTCGAAAAGCCTCGACATTCGCCCTGGCGTAAATATCGTCAAACCAATTTTTCTGCCTGGGCCTTTCATTTTCTCCGTAAACCCGCCCCGGCAAGTAAACGCCAAAGGGCCACAATAAATCGTCTTTTGAATGCCTAAAATTTCCATTCCAGGGGAGAAAAAAACGATCTCTAGCAACAGCTGCCCCTTTGGCCTGCTCTTGCGCCGTTAACAGGGGCTTGTCAAAGTCGCTCCTCAGATAGTAAAAGGGGTTCTGCGGGACCTTTGGCGATAATTCCCCGAATGCAGTGCCCTCCAAAGGGAAAACGCACAAAATCAAAAGCATGATCCCAAAAAATATCTCTTTAAACGCCTTAGTAAGCCTCAAAAGGGACAACAAACAACCTCCTAATATCAAAAATAATATATCGATCTAACAAAGCGCAATGCTAGATCCGCCGTTCGTCAAAAAACGCCGGCACGAACCCCGCTTTATTATAGCTTTTCTGCCTCGCTTAAAACCTCGCTTTTAAAATCCCTTACTTTTCCGTATAAGAAAATCCCCGTTCCTACTGCGGCACAAATAAGCATCAACTGCCACGTCTGGATGATCATCTTATAGCTAAAGGCTATCATACAACAAATAGAGAACAACCCGCCGCCTAAGACCAAAAACTTTCCCGGTCTAAAAATAGCACTCTCGTAGAACTTTTTATTAACGATGGGAAGGGCTATAAAGGCTATGCCATGAACAATGTAAAGTATAAATATAAATTGCAGGGTAACGGCAAGGATGTAGTCCAACGTCTTTGTCAAGATAAGAGCAAGGGCGACCAATGTACTTTTGGCTCGCATTGACCGGCATTGCATGAATTCATTATAATAATTTCAAGTTTGACTGAGTCATAAATAGATTAGGAGAGTGATGAAAATGAGGCGCGCAGTTATCTGTTTGCTTATCATGGTCTCTATATTGGCTTTGTCAGGGCCTGCACTGGCAGAGACGCTGACGGTTAAGATGTCTTACAACGGCCCACCCGACGAGGTTAATAATGCTGTCCACTATTACGCCGTTAATTTCAAAAAGCTAGTAGAGGACAAACTTGAAGGCAAGATAAAGATCGAGCTTTATCCCGACAGTCAGCTGGGCACTGAAGAGGAACGCATGGAGCTTTTGACGAAGAGCGGGCTTAACCAACCCATCATAAACGTTGCGTCATATGCCGGCATGGCCCCCCTCTTACCCGAACTTTATGCAGCTTCGATTCCCTTCATGTTCGACAGCTACAAGGCGGCCCACCAATTCTTCGACTCCGGCAGATATTGGTCAAAGGTAAAAGAGGAGTTCAAAAAACGCACTGGCGCCGTCCTGCTGGAGGCCGTAGAAGAGGGTGGGTTTCTTGCCTTTACCAACTCAAAGCGCGAAATTAAAAGCCCTGACGACTTTAAGGGACTTAAATTCAGGGCAATGGACGAAGGCCAGGTGATACTTTACAAAGCCTTTGGCGCAAGCGGCATACCCATCCCATGGACGGAGCTTTATATGGCCTTAAAAACAGGCGTCGTCGACGGCCAGATGAACCCCGCCACCTACATCATCATAGGAAGCCTTTACGAGGTCCAAAAATATATGACTTTGGCCAACATTCAGTATTCAGACCAATTTTTGGTGGTAAACGGCGATCTTTTTGACGGACTACCCGAAGCCGAGCAAAAGGCGATAGCCGAAGCCGCCCATCAGGCCAACGTGATGACCAGAGAGATGGTCGAGTCACAAGATGCAGAACAGATAAAGTTCCTCGAGGAAAAAGGGATGAAAGTTTATGCCCCGAACGAGGATGAAATGAACGCCTTTAGGGACAAAGGTCAGCCGGCTTACATAGAATGGCTAAAGGCTACTGTTGACGAGGAATGGCTAAATATGGCTCTGGAAGACGCTAAGGCCGCAAATGAGGCCGTAAAGTAAGGACTAGGCATGCCGAAGGATATTTTGCCCAAGTTGTCTGCGGCCATAGAGCGGGCATGCGCTTACGTCTCGTGCTCGCTCTTGGCCTTAAATATATGTGACATACTCACGGGAGTGGTCTCGCGGTATCTATTTCATACTTCCTTCATCTGGACGGAGGAGTTGGCGCGATACACGCTGATATGGATGGTCATGGTGGGGGCAAGCTGTGCACACCTTCGAGGAGATATGATGGCCATAGACTTCATCCTGCCCAAGCTTCCCGTGAAGTTGCAGCGCATCTTCAACGTGCTCAAGTTCATCATAGGCGTTATCGTGCTAATATTGGTCGTTTATTTTGGAGCCCATAATGCCATTGGAGCCTGGAACATGAGGACGATGGGCTTAAAAATCCCCAAAACCATACCGCTGCTTTCTCTGCCGGTGGGCCTTGGAATACTGCTTGTGGAGTTTGTCATCTACAGAAAAGACATGGGAGCGAACGAGAGATGAGTCTGCTTCTTTTACTGCTATTCTTCTTTTTTCTTATGTTAATAGGCCTTCCCCTTTACCTTTCGCTCTTATCGGTTGCCTTTGCCGGGATAGCGGTATTGGGTGACGCCTCGCTCCTTCGCGTCGTAAGCCAGCAGCTCTTTGGCGGCATGGATTCCTTCACCCTGATGGCCATCCCCTTTTTCGTCCTGGCCGGGTCTTTGATGAACAGGGCAGGTCTTACCGACAAGCTCATAGACTTTTCCAAGCTCTTAGTGGGCTCCATGCGCGGCGGATTGGGATATGTAAACATAGTTGCAGGGATAATACTGGCAGGCGTAAACGGGTCAGCAGCTGCAGATGCCTCTGCTCTCTCTTCGATCTTAATTCCGGCCATGAAAAAGGAAGGATACAACCAAGGTTACGCTGCAGGCCTTACTGCCGCAAGCTCTCTCATTGGTCCCATAATACCTCCTTCGATCTTCATGATCATTTATGCTTCCATGACAAACACGTCGATCGGCGGTCTTTTTGCAGCCGGCATCGTTCCGGGGTTGATTTTAGGCCTATCCTATGCTGTCATGAATTACTTCTATTCTTTCAGATACGGCGCCCCGATTTCGAGCGGAGAAGAAAGGTCGCAGGCAAAAAAGATACTAATTCAATCCATATCCGGCTTACTTGCGCCGATAATCATCATCGGCGGCATAGTTACAGGCATAGTAACCCCGACGGAATCTGGGGCATTGGCTGCCGCTTACTGCCTCCTGGTAGGGCTGTTTTACACCAAAAAACTCGACAAAAGGGGCATTTTCGAGGCACTTTACGAGACGGTGCGCACGACCAGCTCAATATTTCTGATAATGGGAGCAGCACAAGCGGTCGGCTGGCTGCTCAAATGGGAAAGAATACCGCAGCAATTTGCGGGCTTGCTTGCCGAAGCAGGGTTGACCTCAAGCCCCGTCTTGCTCATGTTGACCTTTAGCGCCATCATATTCGTGGTGGGTTGCTTCATGGAAGAAGTGGCGACCCTTACCCTTCTTACGCCCATATTTTATCCGCTGGCCCTGCAGGCGGGCATTGACCCACTGCATTTTGGCATCGTCATGACGCTAAACGTCACCATTGCCCTGGTAACCCCTCCTATGGGTGCTTGTAACTACATCGTTTCTGCGGTGGGCAAGGTGCCTTTAAGTGAGGTATTGAAGTTCATATGGCCCTTTATAGCTGTCTCCCTTGTCGTATTAACTTTGATCATATTGCTCCCGGGTCTAACAATTTATGTTCCAAAATTACTGGGGCTTTAATGAATTGACCTCAATGATTTAACATCCCCACCAACCACAGGGATAAACCAGGAATATTCGTTAGCAGAAGGACACATAATATCATTGCAGCTATGAAGTAAAGTAGGTTCTTGGATATCCTTTCAATGCTTTCCCCTGAGATGGCCGTAGCAACAAAGAGGTTAATGCCATAGGGAGGCGTAACAAAACCCACGGCAAGGTTTACGGTGAGAAACACCCCAAAATGGATAGGATCGACCCCAAGCTGTCTCATGATAGGAAGAAGTATAGGTGTAAGGATAATTACGGCAGGAATGTTATCGACAAAACATCCCAGTATGAGCAGAAAGATATTGATTATAAGCAATGTTACCCAGGGCGTACTCGATATGCCAGAAAGCCATGAAGCGACAGTCGACGGTATTTGTGCCAATGCAAGGTAGGAGGCGAAGGCCATGGAAAGCCCGATCATAAACTGCGTAACGCCGTTAACCAAAGATGAATCTAGCAAGCAATTGTATATTTTTTTCAGAGTGAGCTCTTTATACACGAATTTGCCGACAAAAAAAGAGTATACGACAGTTACAACAGCCGCCTCTGTAGGGGTAAAGATGCCGCCGTATATGCCACCTAAGACGATGACGGGTATGATCAAAGCCCACACGGCCTCTTTGAAAGCCCTGCCAATAGCCTTAAAGGAAGGCCTCTGGGCGCTTCCAAGGTATCCTTTTTTGCGGGAGATGATGTAGCATACTGTCATCAGGGCAATCCCCAATATTATTCCTGGTATGATACCGGCAATGAACATGTCCCCGATCGAAACTTGTGCGACGACACCATATATCACGAAGGGAATGCTTGGTGGGATTATAACGCCGATAGAACCGGCACAAGCCGTCAGGGCAGCGGCAAAACCGGAATCGTACCCTCTATCCCTCATCGCCGGTATCATAAAAGAGCCGATTGCGGAAACCGTTGCGGGGCCCGAACCTGAAATGGCAGCGAAGAACATGCAGGCCAACACGGTGACCATGGACAGCCCTCCCGTGACAAAACCGAGCAGGCTGTCGGCGAGGTTTACCAGTCGTCTGGATATGCCTCCCTCAAGCATCAATGCACCTGCCAGTATAAAATAGGGGATCGCCAGGAGGGGAAAGGAATCGAGCCCGGTCACCGATTTTTGCGCCACTAAAACGAGAGGGATATCCGTCGTTGTCGCAAGGCATATCGCAGTTGCCAGGCCTATCGTGACACCTATCGGAACGCTCAGCGATATGAAGATTATGAGGAGGGCGAACAGCAACAGCGCTTCCATTAAAAGGCCTCCTCTTGCTTGAACTTACGAAATAACCCCGCCAGATCTTCGACTAAATGTATTAACATCAAAAAACAACCCACAGGAACGGAGGCATAGGCGTAGCCCATAGGAATTCTCATTGCAGGTGAAAGTTGTCCGCTATTGAAGACATGAGTTGTAATCCGTGTCCCAGTATAGGCTAGAAATATAGTAAATGAAAACCATATTAGCGTAATAATAACTTCAAACATAACTTTCTTTTTGCCAGCAAATTTGTTAGGTAAAATTTCGACTCGGATATGGCTGCCTTTCTTGACGGCGTAACTTGCTCCTATCCAGCATTGCCACAGGAAGATATATCTGGCAAGCTCTTCGCTCCACGTGAGAGAGTTTTGAAAGACGTATCTCATTACAACCTGGAGAAATACTATGCAGACGCTTACCACCATGCTGCTGACGAGCAGATATTCTTCGAGCTTGTCGAACATTTTTAAATTAAAGGCAAATGATTTCAACATGAATTCCTCCCCGAAAAACAAGAGGGGCCCTAAAGACATGAGCCCCTCTTAAATCTTGATCTATTTTGCTACCTTTTCAGCCAGGGCGATGATGTCTTCTCCGATCTCGCCCTTGAACTGCTCGTAAATGGCGTGGGCCGCTTCAACGAAGGGCTTCTTCTGCTCGGGCGTGAGGTCGTTTATCTTCATGCCCTTGTTTTGGAGTTCCACTATAAGTTCTTCCTCTTCCTGTGGCATGACTTCCCGATGTCTTGCCACAAACCTCCTTGCTCCTTCCTTTACGACTTCCTGCAACTCGGAGGGAAGGTTATCAATGAAGGACTTATTGGTCAAAATGTGAACGACGGAAAAGACATGTCCGGTCAGAGAACAGTATTTCTGTACTTCATAGAACCTGCTGTCGTGTATTAGAACTATGGGGTTTTCCTGACCGTCTACGGTACCTTGCTGAAGGGCCGTGTAAAGCTCACCAAAGCTCATAGGAGTGGGATTTGCCCCCAATTCTTTGAAGAAGGCGATATGCGGAGGCACTTCCATTGTCCTTATCTTCAGGCCTTTCAAATCCTCGGGACTGTAGATAGGGCGTTTGTTGTTGGTAATGTGTCTGAAACCGTTTTCGAAATAGCCTAAATTCATCATGCCCGTTTTAAGCAATCTCTTGTCCAGCTCCTTGCCCAACTCCCCGTCGAGCGCCTCAAATGCTGATTCCCTGGTCGTGAAAAGATATGGAAGTTCGACGACGTTGAAACTCTTCTCGAAACTGGCTGTAATGGACGTAACGGGGAGGGCCATCTGAAGGATGCCCAATTGAACTGCTTCGGCCATCTCCCTGTCTCCACCCATCTGTGCATTGGGATATAGCTCGACCTTTATTCTACCGCCGGAGTTCTCTTCCACGTATTTTTGAAAGACCTCCCTCATTAGGACACAGTCGGGATGGCTTTCGGGCTGAATGGTTCCCACCTTGATCGTGTAGTCGGCCGCAGATGCGCAAAAGGCGAAAAAGAACAAAAACATCGCTGCCATTGATAAACTCAACCACCGCTTAAAGCTCATACATTACTCCCCCTTATGATGTATTTCATTGTGACAGAATATAACACATTTATCGGAATTCTAGAATAGTATTTTAAGGGAGTGTGTAACTTACAATACGTGGCCTAACAAGTAGAAATTGAGTTTGCTAGGCCACGTATATGCTAACGCAATACTCTACTTTGCGAATATCTCGTCGAAAAATGCCTTCATGGCTTCGAAGGAGCGCCTTTCCGATATCGGATTGTAGGCAACGCCAATTTCGGGGTTATTGCCCGATTCCGGGTTGGTAAAACTGTGTACTGTATTGCCATAAAAGATCATCTGCCAATCAACGTTAGCGCTTCTCATTTCTTCCTGAAAGGCAATTACCTGCTCCATTGGGACCATTGGGTCATCGGCACCATGCAGGACTAAAATTGACCCCTTGATATTTTTAGCATCATCCGGGTTTGGCGTGTCAAGATTTCCGTGAAAGCTTATGGCTCCTCTAATTGGCGCTCCGCTCCTTGCAAGCTCAAGCGATGCTCCTCCTCCGAAGCAATATCCCATGGTCGCTATGCGTTCGGGATCTACAAGAGGATGATTTTGGAGCACCGAAAGGGCCGCCTGACCCCTTTCCCTCAATAGATTCCTGTCGCTTCTGAACTTCCCTGCCAACTGTGCTGCTTCATCTGCGTTTTTGGGCCTCACGCCCTTACCGTAGATGTCGGCGGCGAAAGCGACATAACCCAGCTCTGCTATTTGTCTGGCCCTCATCTTCTCGTATTCCGATAAACCCATCCATTCGTGAATTATGATGACCCCGGGACGTTTGTCTTTGACGGATTCCTCGTAGACCAAATAGCCCTCAAGTACAGTATCTCCGTGGTTGTATGTTATTATCTCTTCTTTCAACGTCTGAGCTCCCTCTGCTCGTTGCAGTAAAGGATTAGTACCTGCCAATGCGGGTAGCAAAGCAACGATCAAAAACAGACAGATCGTTGCAAATGCAATTGAAATTCCTTTGTCTGACATCATATCGACCTCCCCCTCTTTTTGAGTAAACCGTTTATTTGTATTTATTTTAAATTATATGATGTAATTGTAAAGGGTAGGTCCTCAATTGATACGTCTTTCTGAAGCACGTCAAAATCCTTTATAATTATTTTTGAGAATTCATTTATTGAAATAATCGAATAATGATTGAGTTTCATTTTCACTTGACATATACGATGCTCGGTTATATTATTTCATAAGCGGATATATATATCCGTTAAGTGGGAGGTGCGCCTTAGTGGATATTCCGCTACTGGATGTGAGAAACCTGAAGACCTACTTTTACATCGAAGATAGCGTAATCACAGCGGTGGATTCAGTTAGTTTCGTCGTTCAAGAAGGAGAAACACTGGGCATAGTAGGAGAGTCAGGTTCTGGCAAAAGCGTGACAGCCCTTTCTATCATGCGCTTGATACAATCGCCTCCTGCAAAGATCGTCGATGGAAAGATATTATTCAAAGGCGAAGATCTTTTGCTTAAAAGCGAAGACGAAATGAGACGGATTCGCGGAAATGAGATTTCTATGATCTTCCAGGAACCGATGACTTCCTTAAACCCCGTTCTTACCATTGGAGCTCAAATTTCCGAAGCTATAATGCTTCATGAAGGAGTATCCAAAAAAGAGGCACTGGAAAAAAGCGAGCATCTGTTGCGCCTTTGCAAAGTCTCCCTGCCCAAAAAGCGTTTGCGCCAATATCCCCATGAACTTAGCGGCGGCATGAGGCAGCGTGTCATGATCGCCATGGCCTTAGCCTGTAATCCAAGCCTCCTGATAGCTGATGAACCGACAACGGCCTTAGACGTAACGGTTCAGGCTCAAATTCTAGATTTAATACTTGAACTTCAGAAAAGAATGAGGACTGCAGTATTGTTTATCACCCATGACTTGGGAGTAATCAATGAGGTGGCGGATAATGTTGCCATAATGTACTGTGGACGTATCGTCGAATATGGACCTACGAAGGATGTTTTGAGACACCCCCTTCATCCCTATACGAAAGGCCTTCTTGCCTCTCTGCCCACCATAAAGGGACCAAGGAAGCCATTGAAGTCCATCAAAGGCAGCGTGCCATCTCCTCAAGAGAAACTCTCAGGTTGTCGATTTGCACCGCGTTGTGATTATGCCTCAGATCGTTGCGTACATACCGAACCAACGCTATCGAAGGTGGACGATCGTCTTGTTCGATGTTACAACATCCCGTGAAGTGAGAGAGGAATGATTTTATGTCGGAAATTTTGCTTCAATTGCAGGATTTGCGTGTATACTTCTCGGCGACAAGCGGAACCTTTGGCAAAAAACAATACATAAGGGCAGTCGATGGCATAGACTTAGAAGTGAAAGCAGGCGAGGTCCTCGGCTTAGTTGGAGAAAGCGGATGTGGGAAATCAACTCTGGGCAGGGCCATAGTAAGGCTTGTAGAGGCTTTAGGGGAAAGCAAGGTTTATTATCGCGGAATCGATGTGCTCTCCTTCGATAAAAGACAGCTTAAAGAGTTTCGCAAAAAGGCCCAGATGGTCTTTCAGGATCCCTTCGGTTCGCTCAATCCTAGACTTACAGTGGGCGACACCATTGAAGAGGTCCTCATCGTTCACGAGAGGTCGATTAAATTAGAAAGAAAGCACAAAGTAGAAAAGCTGATGGACGCAGTGGGTTTGGCTAAACACTTCCGCAACAGATACCCCCATGAATTGAGCGGAGGGCAGAGACAGCGAGTTGTAATCGCCAGAGCATTGGCCATAGACCCCGAGTTTTTAATTTGCGATGAACCCGTTTCGGCACTTGATGTTTCAATCAGGGCTCAGATAATAAACTTATTTGAAGAGCTTCAAAAGAGATTTAATTTAACCTATTTATTCATCTCCCATGATATGAGCGTCGTTCGGCATATTAGCACTCGCGTAGCTGTTATGTACCTCGGCAAAATCGTGGAGATCGCGGAGACCGATACATTGTTTGACACCCCCCTTCACCCTTATACGCAAGCCCTTCTAGAGGCCATACCGGATGTATTGGAAGATAGAGATATAAGACGCAGAATCCTCGAGGGAGATGTTCCGAGCCCTTTGCATCCCCCCGAGGGTTGCAGGTTTCATCCTCGATGTTTTATGGCCAAAGAAAGATGTTCAATTGAGGAACCGCCTTTAATTAAAAAAGGTATCAATCATTTTGTAGCTTGTCATTATGCTTAAATAATAATTAATAATAAAGTGATGTCCAAAAAAAGAAGGAGGTAGAAAAAATGAGGAGGTATAGAGGTTCTGTGGGAAAAGGTCCTTTTGGGGTGAGCATTTTTATTGCGCTGATCGTACTTTTTGGTTTTTTTGGCATAATCTTTTCAGAATCTCCTTCGATGGCTGCGGAAAAGAAGGTCATCGTTCAAGCCATGGATAGGGATCCCGATATTTTAGACACCATGAAAGCTGCATGGTATTCGGATGCGTTGATCTATTTGCACGATCGCTTGGTGTCGAGGGATTACAATTTCAGGTATCGACCGGGGTTGGCGACAAGTTGGGATGTATCGGAAGACGGGCTGATGTGGACATTTCATTTAAAAAAGGAAGTCAAGTTCCACGATGGCACCCCTTTTACCGCAAAGGACGTGAAATGGACAATCGATACAATTAAAGATCCGAAGACAGCTTCTCCCTTTGCCGGAGATCTCAAGGCCATCGACCAAGTCAAAATTATCGATGATTATACTGTGCAGATGACGTTGAAATATCCATTTCCGAACCTGCTTTTCAACTTATCCAACACGGCCTCCGGAATTCAGAAGGCAGGTTGTTATGATGAATATGGGGAGGACTACGGTATCAAGACCGTCATAGGAACTGGTCCCTTTATGTTCAAGGAATGGGTCCGTGGAGACAGGATAGTGCTCGTCAAAAACCCTCATTACAATTGGGGGCCGGAATGGATGTCCAATCAGGGGCCACCGCTTTTCGATGAATTGGTCATAAGAACTATACCGGAGGAAAGCTCGCGCATAATGGAACTTTTGACCGGTGGGGTCCACGTGCTTCGTGATGTGCCTCCATTGCAGGTCGATAAATTGAAGAACAATCCCGAAATAAACATATTTACTGAACAGTCGACCAAGTTGGGGTATCTAGCCTATGCATGTGACAAAAAGCCCTTTGACGACGTGCTCGTCAGGAGGGCAATCAATCACGCAGTCGACAGAGAAACGATAGTGAAATACATATTTAGTGGCTATGCCACGCCTGCATACGGCTATCTTCCCCAGGCGTTGAAAGATGAATATCTGGAGGAAAGCGAGGAGTTGGGCTACAAATATGACCCCGCTAAGGCGAAGGAGCTGCTTGCCAAAGCAGGATTCCCAGACGGCTTTGAGACCACTCTTTCAGCGGAAAACGATTCTACATCGAGAAGGCTCGCGGAGGTTCTTCAGGCTCAACTAGCGGAAATAGGGATAAGGGCAAAGATTCAGCTTTTCGACAGCGCAAGCTATGTTGCCATGCTAAAGGCAGGGCAACAAGACCTTTTCGTCCGCCTTTATAGCTGGCCCAATGCCGATATTCTCGATTGGTTCTTGTTATCGTCGCAGTTTCCCTATCCCAACCACTCCCGCTGGTGTGATCCCAAGACAGACGAGCTGATCAACTCGGCCGCGACTGCACCTACGTGGGAAGAGCGAGCGGAGAAGTATAAGGAAGTGCAGCGATATCTCATCGAACAGGCAGTATGGTGCCCTATCTACATTCCAGACATGATGTTGGCAGTGCGGAAAGAGGTCAAAAACTTCAAGATCCATCCATGGATGATTCAATACAGCGACGGAATCGATATAGAAACCAAATAGAACCATCTTTGTTAAATTTAATGATTGGAGAAGGGGGTTTCATGCAAGCCCCTTCTCCAATAACCAGCAGGAGTGGTTGTGATGCTAAGATATTTCGCCAGGCGAATGACATTTCTAGCTTTAACTTTGTTGGGAATGACGATCATCATATTTTCAATGCTCCATTTATCTCCTGGAGATCCTATAGATTTGATCGTCGGTCCTAACGTAACCCCTGAAGTGCGGGAAAATATACGTCATCAATATGGCTTGGACCAACCCTTGATAGTCCAATATCTTGGCTTTATGAGATCTCTTATTCGCGGCGATTTGGGACAATCGATAATTCAGCATAAGCCCGTATCAGAATTGATTGCAGAGAGGTTTTACGTCACCTTTGAATTGAGCGTGACGGCTTTGATCATGTCATTTTTAATAGCAATTCCCATTGGTATTAAAGCCGCCTTGAAGAGAAATACCGCCACGGATTACTCGCTTATGGCCGCTTCTCTGATCGGCATTTCGATGCCAACCTTTTGGTTTGGGCTGATGCTCTTGTATATAGTAGCTTTCAAACTGAGGCTTTTCCCGATTTCAGGTTACGGGACATGGAAGCATCTCTTTTTGCCTGCATTGACGATTGGAATAACCGATGCGGCTTTGGTCGCTAGAATGGTGCGATCTAGCATGCTTGAGGTAATTCGCCAGGATTACATACGCACCGCCAGAAGCAAGGGCCTGCCTGAGCGGGTCGTAATTAACCGTCATGCCCTGAGAAATGCATTAATTCCGATAATTACCTTGTTGGGATTGCGCATAGGATGGATTGTGGGGGGATCTGTCGTAGTGGAGATCGTCTTTGCCAGACCTGGATTGGGAAGGTTGATGGTCGATTCCATTTTGGCCCGCGACTACCCTGTCGTTCAGGGGACAATGGTTGTATTGACGACCTGCATAATATTGGGAAACCTCCTTGCAGATGTCTTATATGCGGTTGTAGATCCGCGTATAAAGTTGAGATGATACAAGAAGGTTGATAAGGTGGCGATTATATATGGCTGAAGAGGTAGCAAGTGCCAGGATTGCCAGAAGCGAGAGCGCCTTCTGGCATTTGATGAAGCGTTTGTTTCGCAATAAAGCCGCGGTCTTTGGGTTGGTCATCATAATGTTGATGTTTCTCTGCGCCATTGCGGCTCCGCTGATAGCCACTCATGATTACGCTAAACAGGATTTGCCGTCCATGCTGCAATCACCATCGAGGGCCCATTTGTTCGGCACTGACGAATTTGGGCGCGATATTTTTAGTCGGGTGATCTATGGTTCGAGAGTCTCTCTTAAGGTTGGCTTTCTGGCAGTGGGCATTTCTCTCTTCGCAGGACTTCTCTTAGGAAGCATCGCCGGTTATTACGGTCGTATTTTGGACAGCGCCATATGTGCGTTGGTAGATATAGCTTTAGCCTTTCCCATGACGTTGCTCGCAATAGCCATCATCGCCATCCTTGGACCAGGTTTGTTCAACGTATGTCTGGCCATAGCGCTTTCCTCCTGGGGGTCCTTTGCCCGCATAACGCGAGGTCAATTTCTATCCCTGAAAAGCCAAGAGTTCATAGAAGCAGCTAAGATTCTCGGATATTCCGATCTTAGAATTATATTACGCCACATTTTACCAAATTCCCTGGCTCCTTTGGTCGTCCTAACGACGCTCGAGGTACCAAAGGCCATAATCGTAGAAGCGACGCTGAGTTTTTTGGGACTCGGGATACAGCCCCCTTTGCCCAGCTGGGGTTCGATCATGAGTTCTGGCCGCTCCTTTCTTTTCGATGCTCCCTGGATAACGGTCTTTCCCGGGCTGATGATCATTTTGATTGTCATGGGTTTCAATCTCTTCGGGGATGCCCTGAGGGATACCCTTGACCCGAGACTTCGAAACTAAAAATATGGAGGAGTGTAAAAATCTTGAAGCCTATAATCGGAATAAGCAGCGTATGGTCGGCTGAAACGTGGTCAAGCGATGAAAATAAAGTCGGTTGCATCTATATTGGCAAGCAATATGTCGATGCTATTTTATACTCTGGCGGCACTCCCTTTATCCTTCCCATGATCAACGAGAGGGAATCATTGATACCCCTAATTGAGGATATCATGATGGTGATCGATGGCCTCCTGCTCAGTGGGGGTGGCAGCCTGGAGGGAATCCTGTCGCAGACGACACGCCCTACCTTGACGGAACAACAACCTAAAAGATATGAATTCGAGAAAGAATTGCTCCTTCATGCCCGCATGAAGGGAATGCCCATTTTGGGCATCTGCCGAGGCTGTCAAATGATTGCCGAGGTGTTTGGGGGGAAGATGGATTACTCTCATTTTTTGCAGGGCCATCGACAAAAGGAGTCGGGAGATCACCCGACTCATAATGTTAGAATAACTGACAATACGAAGGCGAAGCTCCTCTTGCAGGCCGACAACATGCTGGTCAACAGCTTTCACGTGCAATCCATAGAGGCCGTACCCGAAGGCTTTATCGCAAGCGGCATATCCGATGATGGGGTCATCGAAATAATCGAATCCACTTTGGATCCCTTCGTAGTGGGCGTTCAGTTTCATCCTGAGGAGATGTTGCTATCCAGCAAACAGGCAAAGAGGATCATCGATCTTTTCGTCGAAAGCGCCAGGGACTTTAAGAAAACTCGATCGTAGTCAAGCTGCAACATAGCGATTAAAAATATATGATTATTAGAAAGGAATAATATGTTAGATATAATTATAAAAAATGGAATTATAATAGATGGGTCCGGCAAAAAGAGATACATTTCAGATATAGGAGTAAAAGATAACTATATTTACAAAATTCAAAGCAACATCGAAGATTGCGCCGTAAGATACATAGACGCCAAGGGTTTAATAGTGTCTCCGGGCTTTATAGACGCTCATGGTCATTCTGACTTTACTATCTTTATAAATAATTTTGGAGAGAGCAAAATAAGGCAGGGCATAACTACTGAGGTGGTCGGAAATTGCGGATTTACTGCTGGACCTATAGTATCTGAGCATAAAAATGAGCAGTTGCAATATTTAGCCAATACAATTGTATTAAACGATGAAATGGAAAAAATATGGGATTGGAAAAGCCAAAAAAGTTTTTTGGATTATTCTTCTAGGGATGGAGTGTCCTTCAATCTAGCACCCTTAGTGGGACATGGAATGATCCATGTCGGCGTAATGGGGTTTGACCAGAGAAAACCTACGCATGATGAAATGGATAAGATGAAGGCATTGCTAAAGTCAGAACTGGATAGTGGATTTTATGGTCTATCCACAGCCTTTCAATACGAACCAGGTAACTTCATCGATATGGACGAAATTGCCGAATTATGCGAGATGATAAGAGATTATGGCGGAATCTATGCCATCCACATGAGAGACGAAGGCAAGGATTTAATACCTTGTGTGAAACATGCCATAGAGATAGCGAGAAGGACTGGAGTAAGAATTCAAATATCGCACTTAAAGGCCACTTACAAGCCCAATTGGGGCAAAGTCAATGAAGCCTTAACTTTGATAGACGAGGCTGAAGACGCCGGCCTTGATGTCGGATTTGACGTTTACCCCTATACGGCCTATGGTAGCGGCCTTATCGATTTAGTCCCACCCTGGGCAAAAAGAGACGGGCCCAAGGAAATGGTAAACCTTCTCAAATACGAAGAGACTAGACGAAGAGCGGTAAAGGACATGGAAGAGGGATTAGAAGATTGGGAGACGATAATGGTCTGCGATGAATGGGATGAATGCGTCAAAGTAGCCTTATTAAAGAGTGATAAGAACAAAAAATACGAAGGAATGACGATAAAGAAAATAGCCGAAGACATGAAATGCACCCCCTATGAAGCCGTCATTCAATTGTTGATCGATGAAGATGCTTCCGTGAAGTGCATATTCTTTGCCATGTGCGAAAAGGACTTGGTCTACGCCATGTCTCATCCCGAAGCTTGCTTTGGAACAGATGGAAGGGCATGCGCGACCTACGGGGAATTGAGCAAAGGTTCTGTGCACCCCCGTTATTACGGCACCTATCCTCGTATAATGGGACATTACACAAGGGAAGAAAAAGTCCTGACCTTGGAGGAAGCCGTAAAAAAATCGACGTCATTGCCTGCGGAGAGATTCAACATACGAAAACGTGGAGCCATAAAAGAAGATTATTTTGCCGACATAACCATATTTGATCCCGATAAAATCATCGACACAGCGACATTTGAAAACCCCCATCAATATCCAAAGGGAATTGAGTACGTAATAGTAAATGGCCAAATGGTCATCGAGAAGGGTTTTCATACTGGAAATCTCCCTGGCATCGTATTAAACAAGATTGCAGGGGTTAAAGATTAAATTGTTTCAAAACCGATTAACAAGCCGGAGCAGCCGCTTTTTTTCGGCCGCCTTCAGTAATTTTTCGTCCCGAACGATATTAAAAGAGCTTTGCCCGACTATTTATTAAAAAAGTCTATGATTAATAACATCATCTCGTATTATAACAATAAATCGGGAGAGGATGTCTGAAAAGGGGCGGTTTTCAAGTTTTAACTGACTCTTACGCCTTCGTTCCACAGGCGTTCTTCTGCAGTCTCGCTAGCAGTCACCAGGGGAAGAATCCAAGAGCCTTTCGGCTCAAGGGATACCGCACAGCCGGGAGAGAATGTCGGCCTGCCAAGCTCAGAGACAAGCCATGTCTCGCCCGTCGACTCCTGTTTCAAAAGATATCTGACGGCTGTACCCCGAATGCTGCATTTTTTATCATCTCAAAAAATTTTTGTTGACAAACTATGACATGTCGTATAACATAATTGTCAACCTAAAATTTTGCGAAATGGAGGAGGCGCCAAGTGATGATAGGACAACGTTTCTTAGCTACGTCAGGGCAATGTATCAGTGCCATCAGTAGCATGTGCGCCTCCATATCCGGCGGTTATTACTTTAGCAACGGCCAGTGGCGTTATTATTACGCTTCTGGCCCTTTTTCTTATGGAGACCGACCGCCGGGTGGGAAGGATTACTTTAATTTCAGATAGTAGAGTAACATAATAGTAGATTAAATCCGGGGTTCGGTCTCAAAGCCGAACCCCGGATTTTTTTATTTCAAAAGGGAGGGAAAGAAGATGGAAAGAGCCATCGTAAAGACAAAAAGAGGAGAATCGGCAGGAAGGCTTTTAATGAAATTAGACCAAATAGGGATAAGGGCCAGGATCGCAAAGGAGGAACCAGAGGCAATCCTGTTGGCCGAAGGGGAGATCGACGAGGTCAGCATAAAGACGATGCCGGAAGTAGATCAGGTGACCAAGGTTAAGTTGCCCTTCTCTTTGGCAAGCAGAGAGTGGCATAAAAAAGACAGCATAGTGAATATAGCACCGGGAATCTCCGTGGGCGGAGGGAACGTGCTCATCATTGCCGGCCCCTGTGCTGTAGAGGGAAAGGAGCAGATTGTAAAGACGGCACAATCGGTAAAAAGATCCGGAGCTCTGGCGCTTAGAGGAGGCGCTTACAAGCCGAGGACCAATCCGTACACCTTCCAGGGGCTCGGCATCGAGGGCTTGGCTCTGCTGGCAGAGGCAAAAAAAATCTCGGGCCTTCCAATCGTCACGGAAATAATGACCCCAGAAGACATCGACTTCATGCTCCCCCACACCGACATCCTACAGGTCGGTTCCCGAAACATGCAGAACTTCTCCCTCCTCAAGGCCTTAGGCAAGGTCGACAAACCAGTTCTGCTTAAAAGGGGCATGATGGCCACCATAGACGAATGGCTACAAGCTGCGGAATACATCATGGCCGGCGGAAACTTCAACGTCATACTCTGCGAGAGGGGAATAAGAAGTTTCGAAAAAAGGACGAGAAACACACTGGATCTAAACGCTGTCCCTCTGGTCAAGAGTTTAAGCCATTTGCCTGTGATCGTAGATCCCAGCCACGGAACGGGCAGCAGCGAGCTCGTTCCCAGCATGAGCCTGGCTGCCCTTGCCGCGGGAGCCGACGGCCTGATCGTAGAGGTGCACCCGAATCCCCAGGAAGCGGTAAGCGACGGCGACCAATCGCTCGACCTGGAGGAGTTCGACAAACTGATGAAATCGATCAAAAGACTGCTTTCCGTAATGCCCAGAAAAATTCTGGAGGGATCGAAATGCTCTGTAGCAGCGTAGGCATCGTAGGGCTTGGGCTTATAGGCGGCTCCATGGGGAAAGGATTGCTCGAAAGCCGCTCCGTCGACAGGGTCCTCGGTTGGGACGTGGACGGAAACGTGCTGGAGCATGCCCTTTCATCAAAAGTCATAACTTCGATCGCCAGCCCGGAAGAAACGGTCGAAGAAACCGATCTTTTGATCATAGCCACTCCGCCAAGCAAAATGACCGCCTTAAGCAAAACATTGGCCCCTCTTGCGGGTAAAAACTTAAAGGCCGTTGTGGATACGGCCAGCACCAAATATGCTCTGTCAAAGGAATTATCCCTTATCTGGAAGGAAAAATACGTAGGGCTTCATCCCATGGCGGGCAAGGAAAAGGGCGGCATCCAAAACGCAACAGCAGAAATGCTCTATGGCGCCGTTTGCGCGCTGGTTCCCACCGAAATTTCTGACGGCGAAGCTACGAAGATGGCCAAAGACCTCATCTGCGCCCTAGGTATGCTCCCCGTAATAACAGATCCGGAAGAACACGACGAAATTGTGGCCCTTACGAGCCATCTTCCCATGTTTATGGCCATTAGCCTTGCCTTGTCGGCATTCAAGGGAGCTTCTAAAAACCATAAACTTCCATATTTCATAGCCGGCGGTTTCAAAGACACTACGAGAGTGGCATCTTGCCCTCCCTGGCTCGTAACCGACGTATGGGAGACGAATAGAGGCTTTATAAAAAAGGTGATAAAGGAATTTATAGATATTTTATCCAAGTTGTCAGAGGTGGAGCCGGAGAATTTGTCCGATTTTGCGACCGAGGCCAAAGAGGCAAGGGAATCACTGCTAAAGCGACGAGGTGAGATAAGTGATAGAAATTAGACCGCAAGAAGGAATTGTCGGCGAGATAAAGGTACCGGGCGACAAATCAATATCCCATAGAGCTGCCCTGCTGGGGTCTCTTTCGAGGGAAGGCATAGAAGTGGAAAATTTTTCTCCGGGAGAGGACTGCACGAGCACCCTTTCGTGCCTTAGGACGATGGGCTGCGAAGTCAACAGAGATGCCGTCTCAGGCAAGGTATCGGTAAAAGCCCCTGACGGCTTAAAAGAGCCAAGCGATGTCTTGGACGCCGGGAACTCCGGGACCACGGCCAGGCTCTTATTGGGACTGATATCGGGAATCCCCAACATATTTGCCGTCATCACGGGCGATGAAAGCCTGAAGAGAAGACCTATGGGAAGAGTTGCCAAGCCGCTAGTCGCCATGGGCGCAAAGATAGACGGAAGGGAATTCGGAGAGAAGCTTCCCCTGGCGGTTAGAGGAAGAAAGCTTACGGGCGGCGTTCACACCCTCCAGGTAGCAAGCGCTCAGGTGAAGACGGCAATACTTTTCGCCGGCCTTAGAGCGCAGGGAGCAACTACAGTGATCGAGCCTATCCTTACGAGGGACCACACAGAGATAATGCTGGAACACCTGGGAATCCCCATCTTCAGGAAGGGCCTTGAGGTCACTGTGTACCCCGCTTCTACCCTTAAGGGAGCAAGCTGGACTATACCGGGAGATTTTTCTGCTGCCGCCTTTTGGATAGTGGCTGCAGCCATTACCGGGGAAAGCGAACTTCATATCAAAAAGGTCAACGTAAATCCTACGAGGACAGGACTTCTAAGGGTGCTTCAAAGAATGGGGCTGGATTACAGCATCGAAGACGAGACCCTGAGCGGGGGAGAAAGGATGGCCACCATCGCGGTGAAGTCGTCGTCTCTTAAGGGCACAAAGGTAATGCCCGAAGAGATACCCTCCATGATAGACGAACTTCCCGTCCTGGCCGTGGCAGCCACCCAGGCAGAAGGGACCACCGAAATAAGGGGCGCCGGCGAGCTCAGGGTAAAGGAAAGCGACAGGATTCACGCCATGACTGAAGGCCTCAAGAGGATGGGCGCCCAAATAGAAGAACTTAAAGACGGCTGGATCATAAGGGGCAAAACAAAACTTTCCGGCACAAGGCTCAAAAGCTTCGGCGACCACCGGATAGCAATGGCCCTTGCTGTAGCCGGACTGGTCGCAGAGGACAGAGTGATACTTGAAGGCGAAAGTTGCGTACACATATCCTACCCCTCTTTTTTCGAGGACTTAAAGGCCCTGACGACGAAATCCCAACCGAAGGAGAGGGTGTCGTCATGAGCATTCGCATGCTGTCCAGCGGCGAGTCACACGGCAAGGGTTATCTGATCATCCTCGAAGGTCTGCCAGCAGGCCTTCCCATATCGAAGGACTGCATCGAAGAGCAGCTTTCCAGAAGAAGGCGTGGCTACGGCAGAGGGGAACGCATGAAACTTGAAAGGGACGAGTTCGAGTTTTACAGCGGCGTCAGGGGAAAAGTTACGACGGGAAACCCCATTGGGGTGGTCCTTCACAACAGCGAGTGGGAAAAGTGGAAGGACGCCATGGACGCCTTCGACTTGAAAGAAGACGAGGCCAAAGAGAGGGAGATAACAAAGCCAAGGCCGGGACACGCCGACGCGTCGGGCATGGCAAAGTTCGGATTTGAAGAGGCAAGAAACGTATTGGAGCGGACAAGCGCAAGGGCCACCGCTGCCTGGACGATAGCAGGGACATTATGCAGGAGGCTTTTAGAAGACCTGGGCGTAGCCGTGAGAAGTTCCGTCACATCCGTAGGACCACGATCGATCGGCCTGCCCCGAAGCGAGGAAGAATGGACCAGGGCCTGCTCTTCCGACATGGGCCTTCCGAGGGAGGAAGACGAAGAAGAAATTATGTCGATCATAGACGAAGCCAGAAGCTCCGGCGATTCCCTGGGCGGTACTTTCGCAATATCCGTGAAAAACGTCCCCGCCGGCATAGGATCTTACAGCGAATGGGACAGACGCCTGGACGGACGCCTTGCTCAGGCTTTGATGTCCATACCTTCCGCCAAGGGAGTGGAGATAGGCGGCGGTTTCGGCCTTTCACAGAGGCCAGGCAGCGAAGTACACGACGAGTTCGTACTCTCCTCAGGCCTTTGGATTCGCCGGACGAACAACGCCGGCGGCATAGAAGGTGGCGTAACTAACGGCGAGGAATTGACCCTTCACGTCGCTTTAAAGCCAATACCTACTTTAAAAAAGCCCCTTCGCACCTTCGACGTGCGGACTAAAAGGGAAACTTCGGCTCACGTGGAACGGGGGGACGTTTGCGTCGTGCCCGCTGCCTCTGTGGTGGGAGAGGCGATGACGTCGCTGGTGCTCGCACAGGCCCTGTGTGAGCAATTCGGCGGCGACAGGATGGAAGATTTGCGATCCCGATTCGAGGAACATACAAAGAGGACGAGGAGGATGTTTCATGTCTGACATAGCTCAAATTACAAAGATAAAGGAGTCTCAGGCAAAAGGTAAGGCTGTTTCAAAACCCTTCAGACTCTACCTGGGCGGATTCATGGCAGCGGGCAAGACGTCTGTCGGAAGAAAGCTTGCGGAGCTGACGGGCTTCCCCTTCGTCGATACCGATGACCTCGTCGAGGCCATGGCCGGGATGAGCGTAGCCGAGATATTCCAAAAGCATGGTGAACTTTACTTCAGAGCCCTCGAAGCGGAAGCCTTAGAGGAGACCTTCAAGCTTAAAAACGTGATAGTAGGCCTCGGCGGAGGTGTGCTCGTCAACCCCGAGAATAAGGCCAAGATTTTCGCGAATGGTACTTTGATAATTTTGGACGCTGCCATAGAAACGATCCTAAAACGGGCATCCAACGAACCCGGCAAGAGACCTCTCCTGAAAGAAGAATCCGTGGCAGAACTCATGAATCGGAGGCGAGAAGCCTACAGCAAGGCTCATATCCGGGTCCGGACGGACGACCTCTTCGTTGACGAAGTAGCCATGAGCGTAATAGATATGCTCGCCGACCTCTTTCCCGAAATCAAACAACCCAAGAAAGTCGAAACGATCCCAGTAAAAACGGCAAATGCAGAATATCCCGTCCTGGTGGGAAGCGACATATTGGCCTTTTGCGAGGACATTATGTCGGAGATCGTCCCAAAAAAATTCAGCTCTGCCTTTTTGGTAAGCGATCCCCTTACCTTCTCCTTATTTTCCAGGAACTTTAAAAACTTGAAGGGCGTACACTTGCTGCCCAGAGGAGAAAGGGGGAAATCCTTAAGCCGGCTTTCGCTGCTCTACGAAGATCTGGCACGAAACAACGTTGATAGGAAGGGGCTTATAGTAGCTTTAGGCGGCGGCTGCGTGGGAGATACGGCGGGCTTTGCAGCCTCCACTTGGATGCGGGGCATAGATATCATACATATCCCCACCACCCTCATCGCGCAGGTAGACAGCGCCATTGGTGGAAAGACGGCCGTAAACCTGCCTGAGGGCAAAAACCTCGTTGGCACCTTTCATCAGCCCTGCGCCGTGATCGTCGACGTAAACTGCCTCCTGAGTTTACCCGACGAGGAGTTCAGGCAGGGCATGGCCGAGGTCATTAAGTACGGGCTGGGGGAGGACAGGGAATTTCTGAGTTGGCTTTCGGAAAATAGGGACTCGATCGCAGAAAGAGATCCCGAAACCTTGCTAAAAATGGTAAAACGTTGTATAAAGCTCAAAGCATCGGTGGTGGAAGAAGACGAAAGAGAGATGACGGGGGCAAGGAGCCGCCTCAATCTCGGTCACACGATTGCCCACGGGCTGGAAGCCCTTCAGGGATACGGCGGCATAAAACACGGAGACGCCGTGGCCGTCGGAATGGTCGTGGCGACGCACCTTGCCGTCATACTTGAATTGGAAAGCAAAGGCACCCTGGCCGAGCTACTCTACCTGCTCGAACATTTCGGCCTGCCCACAAAACCTTGCGCAGATTTCGACAGCATTCTCCCTTACGTCATGAGGGACAAAAAGTTCGTCGGTTTAAAGCCCATGTTCATCTTGCCGAGGGAAGGCTGCAAATGCGAGATGATGGAGGTAGATACAGACCTTTTAAAAAAGGCCTACGAAAGGGCCGGAGGCCGATAATTCGAAGATATCGTTCATTGCGGGAAGACAACCTGATGGGCTTAAGTCAAGCTCATCTTCGTATTTGAGGGTAAGAGCCCAGGACGCGAAGCCTTTCCACCCTGGAATTCATCGTTGCGAGGGCTTCCTTTACCTTCTTGTCTTCTGCGTCTCCCTCGAAATCGACGAAAAAGAAATACTCAAAGGGATTTCCCGGAAGGGGGCGAGACTGGATCAGAGTGAGGTTAAGCCCTGCTCTGTACAGGGGCTCCAAAGCCTGAAATAAAGTGCCCGGCTTGTGGGATACATTAAACAATATGGATGTCTTGTTTCTCTTGGACCTGCCCTCGTAAGCATGTCCGACAAGCCAGAACCTCGTGGCGTTGTAAGGGCTATCTTCAATGCCCTCCTCTAAAATGTTAAGACCTTTCAGTTCGGCCGCCAGCTTTCCGCAGATGGCGGCGCTCTTTTGTTTCGACTTTGCGATGTTAGCCGCATAGCTGGTGCTTGAAGTGGGTATTAGCCTCACTCCCGGCAGGTTTCTGCTAAGCCAGTTTCTGCACTGCCCAAAGGGCTGGGGGTGGGAGTAAACCTCTTCGATGTCGGAAAAAGAATTCTCACAGCTTGCCAACACCAGCCTTATGGGAAGCTGTCCCTCCCCTACAACAGATAAACTTTGATCAGCAGTGGCAAAGGCATCTAAAGTGGCGTATACGGTGCCCTCCGTGGTGTTTTCCACGGGCACAACGCCCATTTGAGCTTTTCCCTTTGAGATGGAGCTTAAGACCTGTGCCGGATCTTCGACGAAGACAAGATCTATTGACCTCCCCAATAGGGCAAAGGCCGCTTCGTGGGAAAAGGAGCCCTCGGGTCCCATGCAAGCGACGGCGGCAGGCCTTTGAACGGACCTGCAAAAGGATATCACCTCGCCAAAAAGCAGGCGGACGAATTTGGGATCCACATTTCTGGCCAAGCCGCAAAGCCTGTCCAGGACCTCAATTTCCCTCAAGGGATCGTAGACAGGAGCGCCGCCTTTAACCTCGCCTATCCCTTTGGCCAAGCTAACCCGCCTTTCGAGAAGACGAAGCAACTCCTCGTCTATGGATTCGATCTCTTTCCTCAAAGCGTGAAGTTCTTGATCGGACATCTCCAGGCCTCCCTCTTTTCGTTTCTAGCAATTATACAATATCTCTGAGGGCCAAGCCCAGCGATGCCTCCCAGCCATATCCTTTGGGCCGCTCGTGGGACGAAAAACTATCCCAGGGATTGAACAAAACCGTAACAAGGTTCAGTACAGATTGCGACGCTGTCTTTAACGACACCCCAAATTTATCGGAGGCGACCAAAAACAAACGATCTATTTCGATCCAGGGATAAAAACCGTATAGATAATCCAAGGTAAACTTTATCTCTTTTATGAAACTTTGGATTAAATTTTCGGAGGCCGTTTTTCGTCCTACCATAACGGGCCTGTAAAATATGTCATTTCCTCTGTAATTCAATGAGATCATGGAAATCGAGTCACCGGGAAACAAACACAACGTTCCTCTGTCAAAAGACGAATCGCGGCGCCTTGCGCTTTCAACATGAAAACCTACCGTTCTCGTTAGGGCCAGACTAACGGGCTCCAAAGCGGAGGGCAAAAAACCCGCTTTCATGGCAGCTTCCATAATTTTATCCACAAGGTCCTTTCCGGAGGCAGCGACAAGATATTTTTTAAATGATCCCTTCTCATCTATGCCATTACAGCGAGGAAAGTCAATTTCCACTGTATCATAATAGGCCTTTTCGCCGGAAATAGGAAAAAGATCTTCCAATTGCCAGTAAAGGGATTTTTTTACGTCCTCAAAGTCCATATCCCCTGGAAAGTCGGCAAACCCGATATGGCTATCCCTTATAGGAATGCCAAAGGCCGCTTTTATCTTTCCAAAGCGGCCTATCTTCAGCTTTAATTTTCTAAGTGCTGCATACAATAAATCCGTGTCTCTAATGCTTTCCGTCTTTATTGTTTTTTGAGAAAGGTAGACCTTGATATGAGCGTTGCATTTTATGGATCTGCCTTCCCTTTCAAGCTCCACGTAGCGAAGTCCTTCTCCTGTTATGGATATGCCGCGGCGTAGATTCCTTTTCATAAGATCACTTCCGTTCGTATATGCTGGATCGATAATAACACCATACGGCAAATTTAGGCACCAGGATTAGGTATACTTTATATGAATGTATTTCTTAGCAGGCTCCTTTCTGTGGTTCCGTAATTCATATCTTTATCCTGCAGTGCTTCTCCAGCGCCAAAAGGTAATCCCTAAGTTCGCGGAAATCTTCGTGGAAGGCGGTTATTCCGTAACGTTCAAATTGATAGTAACAATCTCTTTCGAGGGAATTGATCAGCCAAAGGATTTGCCGTCCGAGGTCCAGAACGTAGCTGTCGCCTTCATCGTAGGCCCAGTATTTCGTCAAGACGTCCGAAGCGTTTAACTTTATCAGGCCATCGACGAATTCATCCAATGTTATCTCGTCCGTATTCAGACGGTACAAAAGCCTTAGGGCTCCTTTCCCGATGCGGACGACCTCTTGAAGAAAGCCGCCTTCATATTTCTCGTTACTTTCGGGGATACCTTTTACGTCTGCCATGGGACATCACTTCTTTTTGAGGGATGCCGTTAATTTTGATGCTATATCGTCTAAGGTCCGAGCAAAAGCGGAATCGGGTTTCTTGTCCACAAGAGGAACGCCGTCATCAACGCACTGACCCATATCGAGCTCGATGGGTATATCGCCCAGGAAGGGAATGTTCATTAAACGAGCCAACTTTTCGCCCTCGCCTTTTCCGAAGGGATACATCTTTTCTCCGCAGGCGGGGCACTTGAGCGAACTCATATTTTCCACGAGACCCAGGAGAGGTATATCGAGCTCCTTTGCAGCACTTATAGCCCGCGAGCATACCATGGCAGAGACCCCCTGCGGGGTGGTAACGACGAGCATTCCGTCCAGCTCAGGTATAGATCTCATCACTGTTTGAACCTCATCTCCCGTGCCCGGAGGGAGGTCCACAAGCAGAAAGTCGGCCGTTCCCCAATTTACAGATGCTATGAGCTGCCTTATAGCGCGCATCTTGTGAGCACCCTTCCACATTATGGGTTGCTCCTGCGTAGCCCACATGGAGGCCACGGAAACGACCTTTATGCCCTTTAATGAAGTCAAGGGATTGAGACGGAGATCGTGATGTCCGGGATGATCGTGTTCGCTTACGACATCCATCCTTCCCAGCAAACCCAAGGCCCTCGGAACGGCGGGACCGTGAAGGTCGGCATCAAAGATGCAGACTTCATAGCCCCTCCTCTTCAAGGCCGAGGCCAAATTAACGGTTACTACGGTCTTTCCAACACCGCCTTTGCCGCTTAATATGGCAATTTTGTGCTTGATGTCCTTTAAAGCCATTGCCAGAGGTCCTTTGGTCCTGAGCGCCTCCTCTCTGATCCTCGCTTTCATGGCTTCGAATTGTTCTCTTTCAAGGTTAACGTTCACGATTTAACTCACCTCACATCCAACAGGTTTCAAAGTCGGCGCTCCCAAGCCCCATTCTTTCCGCATATAAAAGCATATCTTGAGGCTTCATCCCCGTTATCTTAAAAAGCTTCTCCTCCGAAGGGCTTAATGCCTCACACTCTTCGGCGATCGAGCCCCTTATGCCAAAGGCCTCGTCTATCAATTGGATAGAGGCGAAATCTAAAGCAACGGGATCGAAGGACATTAAAATGCCTTGATCCGAAATGAAGGGAACGTCCGAAAGGGGATAACAGTCAGGATAGGGAGATACGTCCATTAAAATATTTACGTAAAAGACCTTTCCCTGGAGGGCGATATCGACGGCCCAGGCCGCATCGACTGTTCGCTTTTGAAAACGTCGGGCTGAATCTCTATCAACAACTACTGCACCCGTCGGACAGGAGGCCGTGCAGTAATAAGCGCAACCTCTGCAGGCTTTTTCTTCGAGCCGAGGCCAACCCCCCTCCACCTGTACCGCACCATGCGGGCAGTGTATCACACATTGGCCGCATCCGTCGCAACGATCTTCGATAAAAATAGGGCGCAAGGGAGCATGGATCCTCTCCTTTCCCTTCGAAGACGAACAACCGACACCACAGGAAACTAGCGCCCCCGACAAGCCAGCAAAGGGGTGGGCCGTAACGTGAGATATTACGATGAGAGCTTGAGACTCGGCTACGGCCCTTGCTACTTCTACGCCGCCCAGTTCTTCGCCTTCGAGGGGGATCAACAGATCTTCTTCTCCCGTATATCCGTCGGCCAACATTGGCTTTCTGCCCAGGCTCGTCACGTCAAAACCGTGCAAGGCTGCTGCCTCAAGCCACCTGCTGCCCACCTCCGAGGCCTTTGAACCCATGCTCAAGGTATCGACTAACAGCGGTTGTCCTCCCAGGGAGTAAACCGCGTCGACAACTGCCTTGACGAGCAATGGCCTTATGTGATTAAGGTTTTCCCTCTCTCCTACCTCGAATTTGACGGCAATCAGCTCGCCCGGAGAAAACATATCCCGAAGTTCGCTTCGTTTTAAAGCCTCGCCGAAGCGCTTTATCAAGTTCGAGGAGTTGCATCGCTCCCTTGCGCCCACAAAATTCACGACAGACATGTGGTTAGTCCTTTCCTACAGCGTCAGCCCATTCCTTGACGGGAAGTTTCTTCAGATATTCCTTCCTGTCGCCTGCCTTGAACTCCTCATGGCTCGGCTTTTCCTCGAAGGGAACTCTCCTATAAGGAGCAGCCTCGAGGACGAAATCGCGCTTCTTCCACATCTCTCTCTGGATGAGGGTCGTAGGCGTCGGCCTGATCTGCCACTTTGCAATGTGCTCTTCGTTATAAGGAGGCGTATAGGTTACGATCTCATATTCCATATTGCCCAATCCGTTTTTAACGCCTGTGGTAAGCTGGTACCTTGGAGAGGTGCCCTGGGTTATCGCAAACTTGTCTTGGCCCTGCTTATAACCGCCCTCCACGCTTTCCAAGGCCTTGTTGGCACCGCCTGGATAGGCCGGAGCGGCATCTATCATGTCAAGTATGGCGGCATCTATGGCAACGGGATCTTTGGAGGCGAACACGCCGATGTCTGGTACCACGGGAAGCGCAGCCCAGGGAATGCAGTCGCAGTTGGGATCCACGTCTATACAGTAGGCCATATGTCCGACCTTGCCCTCCTCAAAGGTGAGCATGACGCCTTTGGCCGCATCTGCCATGGCTATCTGCGCATAGGGGAAGTAATCGGGGATAAAGACCATGCACTCATGCCCCGTGAACATGCACGTTATCTGACAGGAGTAGCAAAGCCAGCACTTTTCCGCGTCGAAGTGATGTCCCTTTTCGTCGATGTGATATGCTCCTCTTGGGCAGGAGTCCTCGCACAGTTTATGGAAGGGACAATCCAGGCCCAGGCATTTCTCGGGATATCTTGCGGGCCATCCCAGGAAGTCCTCGGGGCTTCCCCAGTGGGCTAAATGTTCATGGTACTTGCCCCGTTTGGACTGACCGCCTATGCCAATGTTCTTGATGCATCCGCCGTAAGAAGCAACGGGGTGCCCCTTTGCGTGGGCCAGGTTTATCATGGCGTCAGCATGCGCTATGGCCGCAGCGACGTACGCCTCTTTGAGTAGGACGCCCGTCGGAACCTCCACCCTAACGTCGTCGTCTCCTGAAAAGCCGTCTGCCACTACGACGGGACAGCCCATGGAGGCCTCGGTAAATCCGTGTCTTGCGGCGGTCTCAAGCGCGAGGTTTCCGATAAACCTCGAGCTGTAGGGTTGATAGGTAAGCGTAGTAGTGTCGCAAACGAAAGGTCTTCCTCCGCAGGCCTTGACTTCCTCGACTATTGCGGCAACCAACTCGGGACGCAAGCACCTTGTCCTGTTCCATTCGCCGAAGTGTATCTTTATAGCTACGCTGTCTCCTTTTTCGATGCATTCGTTTAGCTTGGCTTCGTAGAAGAGATCTTTGGCCTTCGGAACAAGGGATTCTACCCAGTTTGTCGCGTTGGCATTGGCAAACCACACCTTTTGTTTTGCCATTTCCAATCCCCCCTCAGAAAAGGCATAAAAATGTAATTTCTGTTTATTTATTTTAACACCAATTTATATCCAGGTAAACTATGATACTGGCAAAAGAACGATGCGGTCTTATGCAGCCATTTCATTTGGATACCAATTGTCATTACAAAGCCTTTAGATACGAAAAGGCCCCTGCCTATCGGCAATGGGCCTCTTGCAAACAACCTGCCTCCTCAAAGGTGCAACGTCACTTTTTTACGGCACCCGGGCTCAAGCTTCCAAGCTCGCCCACCTCTATGGAGGTATCAGGAACATCCAGTATGTAGGGAACCACCACGGTTACGACTTCCGATTCTTCGTCCCTCTTTACGCGGGTCTTGAATATCTCCCCCAGCAGAGGAATATCGGACAGCACAGGAATTCTGGAAACCGTATCGGTCTTTCTCCTGTCAAACAAGCCGCCTATGACGAAGGGTTCTCCGTTTCTTACCCTCACCATGGTGGTCACTTCACGGGAGCTGGTGACGGGAACTTCCTCCCCCATTCCTCCCGACCTCCACTCCACCACTTCGCCGGTCGAGATGGCAACGTTTATGGTAACCGTGTCGTCCCTGCCTACAATAGGAGTAAAATCGAGCTTAGGGCCGACTCGCTCCTCACTGTATACGGGATTCCCGGCATCGTCGCGTTCGGAAATGTATTTGATGTTCGTGGTCAAGGCGATGGATGCCTTCTGCCCGTCGACGGTAACGACCGAAGGGCTTGCTAGTATATCTGCCTTGTTGGATTCGACCAGATTCCTTATGCCGACATCCAAAAGCCTGAGCGTGCCGTCGGTTATGTCAACGAGGTCCACGTCCTGAGGCGAGGTTGGCCTGTCGTCGTCGGGATCGAACTTGTCGGGTTCGCTCGCATGAACATAGCCTATGGCACCGCCGCCTGCTCCGTAGGAAAACCACCAGTGCTTGTAGACGGCATCTACGATGCTCTCCAGTTCCTTCCTGCCGGTGTCCCTGACCTCTATGAGGCGCGCCTGAAGCATGACCTGACGTCCGGGATGGTCGATCCTTTGAAGCAGTTGTTCAACGTCCCTCAAATTGTCGGGCCTTCCCGTCACATACACCGTCCGAAGCCTCTCGTCCACAGCTACGTTGGTTATCCCGACAAGGCTCTGGAGGATAGCGGGCACCTGCTTAGGATCGGCATAAGCTATCTTGAAGGACTTCGTCTGCTCCATCCCCAGCGATTTGCCCAGGTTTTCCGGGGTCCCAAACAAAATAGTATTTCCCATCATGGCGTAATTCAAGTTGTTAATACGCATTACATAGGCCAAAACTTCTCTCAAGGGCGCATCCTTTACGCTTAAAGTCATCGTAGTAGGCGGCACTGAAGGGTCTATTATGATGTTTATGCCCATGAACTTGGCGAGCATCCTCAAGACGTCTTTGAGCTCGGTGTCCCTAAGTTCGAGGGTCACTGGGGTGGAGAGGGACATAGGATCCATGGGCCCCGTTTTAAGCGAGAGAGGGGGTGTTTCATCGACTTTCTTCGGCGGCTCCTCAGGGGCTTTGACGCCTTGCTTTACAATATGTATCTTGTAAAGGGGGGCAGGCTCAGTTCCCTTTATCTCCTTTATTTCAAGAGGCTCTGTGGTAAAAAGACGCATTTCGAGGCCGCCTTCGACGTTTTGTACTTCTATGCCGCTCAAAAGGGGAAAGCTGTAGCTTCTGGACCACTTCTGTGCAGGGATATAGGCATCCTCGAAAAAGAAGACCATTTCCCCCGGATTGTTGAACAAAAGCTGAGGGAGCGGCAATTTCGTCCCCTTCACCTCCACTAGCAAGAGATTTGAACCCACCTGATGTACCATGACCCCACCGAATAAAGGAGCATCCGGCGGTATCTGAACCGGCGACGTACTGCCCGTTTGCGCCATCGCCTTCCCGCCCGTAAAAGAGCAGAGGGCGAAACATAAAAACACCACGACGAGCATAAAGCCGACCTCTTTAGTCTTTCTCATAGCACATCCATCCCTAATTCCATTTTCGTTCCTGCCCATAATACCACCACCTTCGTCTGGGTAATGCTCACTACCCTGCCCCGTCCGTCTCCGAACCTGTAACCCGGCGAGACTACAAGGCCGTCACCTTCGCCCTCGATGTTCATCAGTGCCATCGGCCTTTTATCCAATATCATGATGGCGCGAACTTCCATGTAGGGAGGCAAATACACTTGCTCCACCGCCAAAGAAGGAGCCATGTCACTTTGTACGGCCTCCTTTGCCACCGCCTCCTGCACTATCGGCATCGGAGGCTCGTTAAAGGCATACCTGCCCAGCGCCGAAGCCATGTAGGAAGCCTCTCTGTTTCCGGTACGCACTTGCGCAACCTCCTCGAACCCCTTAGCAAGCTCCGCGTACTTCTGGTCCTGCTCAGCCGCAGGCTTAAGGAGCGGCGCCTCAACAGGGGGTATGCGGGAGATGGTGACGATCTGCATGTAAAGGTATATCGACCATCCGATGCTGGCTACAAGCAAGACGGCCAAAAGGATCCGCAGGAAACGGGCGCTCCCGCCCCCGTAAAGAAGCCCCTGCCACAACGAAGATAAAGCATCTCTCCAGGATTCTCCCATGTCCTTCTCACTTCCCTCGCATTATGGTCTCTACAGACATATCGGCGCTCACAGGCCCGCTGCCATTTCCGGTAACGCGCAGGGAAGAAAGGCACACGATCATCTTGTTGTCACGCATCTCGGAAACGGCATCGAGCAATCTGTAGTAATCGCCCTCGCATGTCACCTGGACGCCCGTCCTGTCAGGAGCCGAAGGTTTCCTGACCGGGTTTACCTTGATTATCTTAAGTTCGTTTCCCGCCATGATCCTCTCGAGAGAGGCAAAAAAGGCCACGTTATCAGCCGGAAAGGAAAACTGAAATGCCTCCACTTTCTGCAGTATGTCCCGATAGGAGTCGAGCAGAGCGTATTTTCGCGAAACCGCCCCCTTTAAGGTGAATTCCTGCTTGGAGAGGTCTTCTATAGATTTCCTTTCGGCCATGATGCTTGCGCTCATGGAATGCTGGGTCCACAAAAACCCTCCAACGATAAGGCAAAAAACAAAAATTATGAGTGTTTTTTTAACGTTTATCTTCATTTTTTCCAGCTCCTTCGACCAACTCCTGCATTCCCACAAGATCTTTCACGGTGCAGGAAAAGCTGAACTTGACGAGGGTTTGTCCTAGACCTTCGGAACCCTTTCTTTCTTCCTTAGAGGTCACCAATGGGCTTACGGAGCTGACTACACTTGCATTGAGAAGCTTTAGGGCAAAGGCCGCTATGTCGTTTTCGGCAAAGGCGTAGCCGTTGACGTTTGCCTTTCCGGGAACCAGCTGTACATCGGAAAGCCACACGTTCTCAGGCAATGCAGCCGTAGCCGCCGTAAAAAACTCGATCGACGGTATGTCTTCTCTCAATAAGGCCAAAGCCTTTCCGTAAAGGTCAAGCCGCTCTGTAACCTCCGCGATGTAGCCGTCCAATCGCTTATTCTCCTGGGTGAGCTTTCCCACGCTCGCCTCAAGGGCCTGTCTTTCCGCGGAAAGTTCCTTCAAGACGAATATCCCGTAAACAGTTGTAAAACAAGATACGACCACGAAGACCAGGATCAACACCAATGCGACAACCCTTGGAAGATCGACCTTTTTCTTCTCAAATATCCTCACGCTAAGTGGCCTTAAATCCACCTTTACAGTCATGATCTATCCCTCACAGCCAGCCCGATTGCGGCTTCCCACCCATATTCTCCGACAGGTTCGCCCTCTATCGACCATTTGCCCCACGAGTCTGCCACGCTACATGCATATTCGTCGGAAAGGCTCTGTAATTCATCCTGGAGCTCCTGGTTATCGGCATGTTCGCTGCAAAGCAGGATCTCCTTTACGCTCAAACCCCTGTACTGAGAGGCCCCGAACGTAATGGAGTTTCTCACCTCCTGAATAAGCATCTCAAAATGAGACACCCCACCCTGAAACTCGCTGAGCGCTCCCACGAAGACCGTTCTGTATACCAGTCCGTTGCCCCTGTAGGTCACAATTATCTGAGAGCTTCTGTCGCCGACGGACAATATCAGGCTTCCCGATTCGTCGCCGCTGTTTGGCCCCAAGGCCCCACGGACAAGCGCATTGCCAAAGGGCTCGATGGCTGAGACCCTGGCATTCTCCTTTGAAGCGATGTCCAATATTCCGTTTACCGTGGTGAGGCGCGAAGCTACGACCATCATGCTCATGTTGACCTCCGAAATAGGAGAAGGCGTCTCCACGGGCACGATGTCAAAGGTGGCGTCTTTAAGCGGAAAGGGAAAGTAGTTTTCAAAGTCCCACCCGAAGGCGCTCCTGGCGTCCTCAACGCTCATCTTCGGCATCTCGACAATGCGTATGATCGCATCCTGAGGCGGCAAACATATCGTAATTGCGGGAGCGAATTTGCTGCCCAGCTTGGTCCGCAGACTCCCTATGGCCGACGAAAGGCGCTCCATGTTGGCTATTCTGTCCTGTACGACGACTCCCTCCTCGAGAGTTACTCTGGCGCTTCGCGAGACCCTAAAGCCGCGAGACGCAGGGACAAGCTCCAGGTACCTGATCGTCCCCCCCTCTATGGAAAGGCCCGCATAACTTTTTCTTCTACCAAACATCGCTTCACCTTCTCATTTAAAAAAATACCCGTTTTACGACCTTGGCCTTTAAGCCCTCTGCCGTAACTTCCACGCTTTTACCCTGGTAAGCCTGTGCAAACTGCCTTGGCGTCATCTCCTGGCCGTCGGCTCCGATGAAAAGCGTCTCGTCGGCAGCCCAAGTGAACTTCTTTAACCCCTGCGCCTCTGCCGTGGACAGAAAAACGTACGGCGGGTCTAATTGAAGCTTTGACAGCATGCCATAGTAAATGTTCGTTTCACAAAAACCCGGCTTTGCCAGGGGCACGATGACAAAAAGAAAGGCTGCGAAGAAAAGCAGGAAAAACTTTGACATCCTCACGGTATCCACCTCCTCCAGTAAGATGGCACCATGACGCCGCTCGGGTAGGCAGAATCCCAATTTGCCACCTCGGGCGGGACGTCGAAGACAAGCAAGCCGTTTTGGATGACGGCAGCCTCTTCTCCGACTTTCAGATCGCCCGGGATGGTAGTCTGTGCCTGCGGGTATTTTGTGACGCCGGCATAAACCTTCCCCTCGGAAATCACTATACCTGAGACCTTGACTCCTTCCATCTCCACGTATTTGGCCCCGCCGGTCCAGGCGCCTTTGCCGGTCGTGGCGTTTAAGACGTAAATACGGCTCTTTCCCACGCTGCAGGGGTCTTCTGACTTTATGTAAGTCGAAAAGAAGATGTGGCCGTTATAGTAAACTGGAGGTGTTGTGGCATATTCATCTTTGGGTATCTCCATGTACCACCCCTTTACGTTCGTGCTGACGCTTCCTGCAGCAGAGGTCAATTGCGCAAGGTCGTTCATGTTATTTACGCCCAAGGAGATGTTGACAGCTATCATGTAGTCCGTTTTGTTTTTGTCCTTCACCAGGGTTTCGTAATCCCCGGTATTGATGAAAAGCCATTTGTTGCGATCGATGTATGCGCAATCCAATATGTAAGAAGGCCCGACGGAGCTCTTTATATCGAAGACGTCCCTCATCTTCCATTCGCTGGGTTGTGAATTGGTCAAATCTCCCTCGTATATTTTGCCGTTATCGTCTCCGACGTAGAAATATTTGACCAGGCGGGTAGAGCCGGTCCAGAGTATGGCTGCTGGCGTGACAATCTGCTTCATGGAAGAACCCCCTAACACCTTAAGCAATTTCCCGTTTTCTATGTTTATGACGTAGACGCTCGCCACGGAAGAGGCATCGTTGATTCCCATCTGGGAGCCGTTTCCCATGATTGCTACCCACGTATTTGGCAGTGTCCCGTTAGGGACCGATACATAGCCAATGCCCGGCGTGCTCTGGGTAAGGCGCAGTTCTTTGTAGTTCAGGTCGCTGTCATCCGGTATCTCTTTCTTATCATGGGACTTATCCGTGCGTGTAACGGTATCCCCGCTTCTCGCCCAATAGGACACGTACCTTTTGTTATTCGAGAGCAGTTGGTCTCCCGTGCGATTGTATATTACGTTTTCCACGGCCCACATAAATTGCGGATCGTCGGGGTCGGTGATGTCTAAGGCATAAAATCCAGGCCCGGCGTAGCCTAAAAGCCCGAGCAAAACAGTGTGATATTTACCGTCACTCAGCAGGACGTCTTCTGCCGTCATCGTCCCGTCGAGCAGATACCGCGGGTTTGATTTTGCCTTATCAAGCCACGTCACCGTGATCGTATTGCCACTTTTTGTTAAATCCTGCTTCATCCCCGTCATTCGCCCCTCGGCCAGCACGTTTGGAGGGATGAAGGCCCATTTTTCCTCTCCCGTTTCGGCTTCAAAGGCATGAAGCATGCCGTCGTTAGCCTGGACGTAGACCAGCTTTTCCCTATTCGCATTGTTTTCCTTAAATGTCCGGTAATCCCCGTGAGGGCTGCTTCCCCTCGGGGGTCCTATCTCCACCAGGCCGCTGTGATAAATGTCTCCGAGCTTGTATCTTTCTGATCTTGCGTCTTCGTCCCATTCGTCGCTGCCCAGGGCCCATCTTATGAACTTGGAAGCCTGGTCTTGGGTAAGCCCGAGCATCGGGGCCAACGACTGGGCATTGATGTCCTTGAAGTCCATCTTCCAGCTTCCGCCTTTCCAGTTCACGGTAAACACGTTTCGTTCGCTGTAGAGTTTGGCATCAAGCTTTGAACCGGCATCCCATTCGGGAGATTCGAACATGACTCCATTCGCATCAAGCGTATATTTATATAAATGACCGTTCCACTGCCTTTCTATGCGTGGCACGAAGTTAGGGACGTAAACCCCTCCTTCCTGTCCCCCAATAGGGGGGCTCACAAGGGGAGCATTCCCGGTCGAATTGAAGCTCTGTATTTGTTTGAATATGTCCTTGAAGGCCTGCATGAGTTCGTCCACATCGGTGGCAAAGTAGGCATGGCTTGAGTTGTTCTCCTTGTCGCCATCATCTCCGGCATCGGCCATCTCATTTAGTGTGTCCTTTAGGGTATCAACCCCCGATGCATTAGGGTTTATGAGGCCAATGACCATGGTCCTTACGGGCTGGGCTTTTTTGTCGTTAATAATGGGCCAAGTGGCTTTCGTATGTTCATCGTAGAGATTTTTTACCGCAGTTACCGGGGAGGTGTCGTAAGGCCACGTTTGAGTATCTTCGCCGTCGGTCAGTACGATCAGCCAGTTCTGTTGACACCAGGCGTTTATCGCCCCACTCATCAGGAAGAAACGCCTTGCGTCACCGTAGTAAGGTTCTTTATTAGTTTGATAACTGTCCGCGCCGTAAATGGATGCAGCAAGCGGCGTGGCCCCATGGGCGCGAAGCTCGGGGTTGTCGGAAGCCTCTATGCCGTCAACCCACTTCGTTATCTCCTCAATGCTTCCCGGCTCGTCGGTGGACTTGAAAAACCTCCTGAGCAACGCCCTGTCCCAACTGCTGCTGCCCTCCCAAGACAGCGCCTGGTTTTGTCCGCTGTCGGTTGGCGGCCATTGATAATACTCGCCAATGCTTGGAACCTTAGGCCAGTCGTTTCCTTGCTGATAATACGTGGCCAGCCCCATTCGCAGTCCCGAAACAAGGCCGGGGTCATTTAAAATCTCCCACAAAACCAGTTTTAACTTGTACATGCGGCTGTCGTTGGGATATAGGTACCGACTGCCGGATTTGGCAAAGTATGCATCGCGGTCTCTTTGGCTTATGCCCGTTAAATCCGTCTCATCTATGTATACGAGATTAGGGTGGTAGTTAAAGGCCGTGTTTGGGTCGTTGTTCGTGGGGTCAACATCTTCCCCGAAGTACCTCTGCCAGCCTGTTGTGGTTCCGTATTCCCACCTACCCCACCAACCCCACCAGCCCCAATCAACGTAATAATATCCTGTATACTTCCCATAATAAGGCTTGCTGCCGTCCCCGTATGTGGACGTGTCACTGCCGCTCAGGAACATCATCGAGCCGCTGGTGTCCAAAAGAAGCAGTACGTTCGGCTGGACGGATTGGGCGTAGCCTTCGGGCAAGGGTTTATTGCAGCTTGGCAGGACGGGCGCTTCGCCGGCCGCCTGAGGCAAAACCTCGAAGGGGACAAAGGCAATGACGGCCAAAACCGCCACCGTCACAAAGACACGTTTGATGACAATAATATCTGATAAAAACTTTTTCATTCGTTATGCTCCCTTTGCGGCCTTTAAAGTCGCATGGCGACCGCCTGCTCGGCAGTACTCGTCCTGTCTTTGTAGATAGCGGTGCAGCGTATGAGATAAACGCCTATGTCGCTGCCCGGCGCGCCTTCTCCCGTAGAACCTCTGCCCCTTCCGGCCACGGCGTAGCTTGGCCTTACAACAGAGCTTCCCTCTTCAAGCTGAGGACGAATGCGGGGAGGAAAGCCCTTCTCGTAGTCGTCCGTCAAATCTGGGTGGGGTTCGTAGGCTAGGTCGTAAACGACCACGTGCAACTTTATCCCGTCTTCCGTCGTCATGTCGAAGACCCCTTCGTCCGTGGCGGTGGAGCTGACCCTGGCAATGAGGGCCTCGTAGATATATTCGGCGTAGGCAGGCTTGTCTGCCGCAGAAAGCATGCCGTCGCCGTCTTCGTCCGTCCAGCGCGGGATATGTCCCAGCTTTATGTTTTTATAAATCCACCCTTTGCCCTCCTCGATGCCGCTTACGGCGGCGTTGTAGAGGCGGGCGCTGGTAACGGCCTGCTTGGAGCTGGAATAGTAATTTTCAGTTATATAAAAGGCCGCCGCCACTAAAGCGCCTCCAACGAGCACTATCACCAGCACCAGAGGCAGTGCTATGGCACGTCTTTTTTCTCTCATCAGTTCCTCACCCTCCAGGAGGCCGATATGGCGACTAGCCTGTAATGTCTGTCTTCATCAGTAACCGTGCCCGCAATGGGCCAACCCGGCACGTCTCCCAAGGTATACTGCCCCGGAAACCTGCGGTTTCCCCGAAGGAGCACATGGACCGTCAGCACATTGGTGGCGTCGGTGCCGGAATCGTCGAAGGAAAAAAGCACCTGAGAGACGCCCTCGACGACGGGCTGGGCGGGACCGCGCGTGACGTCTTGAATGTAAAATTGCGGTGACGTACCGCCAGGGGAGCTGACGTAGGCGCACAAGGCCCGCAGGTACTGAAGCTCTGCAAAAAGGGGTATAAAACCCCTCTTTGAAGCCGTAACGGTAAGCTCTTTATTGGCGTTGTCGACGGACTTCACGACGAAGGGGACCTGGCAGCCCGAAAAGGTAACCCATCCGTCAGTTGCCGACGCTGCCGTTGCCACCTTTACCTGGTTATCGGGGCAAGCCGCCGACAACTTAAGCTCAATGTCGGTATCGGCCTCTACCTCGTGTTCGTCTTCCAGTACGCCTATGCCGGAGCCGAGGCAGTAAACGAGGCCCAACCTTTTGTAGTAGGTCGTCGTCCCCACGGTGCCGGCATTCTCGTAGGGATACACGGGCTTGTTCCACCCGCTGATCACGTTCCTCAAGGCAGTAATCAGGTCTATCTTGGGCGTTGTGTTCACAACGAAGGCGTCCTCGAAGTCGGCAGTCCTGTTGGGCATGGAAAGCCCCGCCTGGAGGACGGCCGTCTCCAGACGGGACAATGCCATCTCGCCGCGCTGGCGGGCCGCAGTCAGGTCGGCAGACTGCTCGAAGTGCTTGGCGAAGGCAAAAAAGAGCCCCACGGCCGCTATGCTCACTATGGACAAGATGACCACGGCGATTAGAATTTCAACGAGCGAAAAGCCCCTGCGGGATTTAAGTTGACGTCCTGTGCGCACCGGCGCTCACCTGCCTTGTGACTTCGAGTTTGCTTTTTCCTTCGTTCCAGGCGACGCTTACTTTTACTTTTCTTTGTTGGTCCACCGCTTCCCCGATGGTCCAATCTATTCTGTAACCGCCGACAGTTTGAGACCCCTCGCCTGACAGGTCATTGAAGTTTTTTGACTCGAGCTCGTCGAGCTTTTGCACGGCAAGCAGCGCGGCCTGCTCCCTGGCGGCTGAGGCCGCATAAAGCCTGCTTGTGGTCGCTGGAAGGGCCGCCATGGGTATGAGCGCCACAGTAAGTAGCATCAGCGCCACCAAAGCTTCTATCAGGGAGAAACCGCGCCGCTTCACGTCAAGACACCGGAGCTATTGGACGATTACGTAGACGTGAGTGTCCATGTTGTAATAATCGTCACTACCGAGAGGCCATGCATCAGCATCAATACCATCTCCATCCCCTGCAAATAAGCCAACAGATTCTGCTTGTTTTTTTAAATTACCCTTAACTCCTTCCCTGCGACCTGAAACATCCAGTCCCAATAACCAAAGTGTGACTTTGTCATTCGTGGGTTCTTCTGTGGCTGTATTGTTCAAGTCTATCGTTGCAAATATGTAAGGAAAAGGAGAATCATCGGTATGGGTGTAAATTATTGGTCTATCGAGATAATTATTCAGTTGATCTAGTTTATCTTGACCAGTATCTAGAGCCTCCCAATCCGCCTTATCAAACTCAGGATTATCTGATATCAACATAAGAGCAGCTGCTTTCATAGTCCTTAAATCGCTTATTATCTTAGACGCCTCAGCCGAATCCCTACTCGTTCCCGCCACGAGCATCATCGCTCCCGCCAGTATCCCGATGATTATGATGACGATCAATAACTCAACCAGCGTGAACCCCTTTCTTGCGCCCCTTCTTTGAAGCCTTTTTTTCATCTCACTCATCACTTAAACCATCCTCCTTTGGATGCTGCCTGCACTTTAAAGCTTTTGCCTCCCTACTTCGACGAACGATAAATCCCCTTTTGCTGATCCTCTGACCCACCTCCTTTTAATATTCGCCGCCCTCTCTGCCTCACGCTCCGGCAAGCAGGCCCTGAATCGAACCGATTATGGGCATGAAGACGGCAAACACGACGAGCGCCACCACCCCGCCCACGAAGACTATGAGCACGGGCTCGATTATGGAGGTAAGCCTTTTGATCTTTTCATCGAGCTCGAACTCAAACCAATCCGCAACCTTGTCAACCATATCTTCTAGCCTTCCCGTCTGCTCCCCTACGGTTATCATGTGGGCTGCCAGGGGAGGTATGACCTTTATCTTTTTTGCCGTCTCGCCCATGGACATGCCCCTTTTGGCCTGGTCGGACAGCTGAGCGAAAGCGTCTTCCACGACGGCATTGCCCGACACATCTGCTGTCATCTCAAGGGCAGAAAGTATGGGAACGCCCGCCTGGACAAGTGCGGCAAAGGTGCGAAAGGTCCTTGCAAGCACGGACTTTTTCCATATATCCCCGAAGAGGGGAAGCTTTAGCCTGAAGGCATCTAACTTTGCCTTCGTGTTTTTGTTCTTCGCCATGGTGTAGATGACCAAAATAAGCAATAAGACCAGCCCCACTGGCAAATACCAAAAATGGCTCATCCACATGGAAAAACCCAAGATAATCCTCGTGGGCAGGGGAAGGCGTATGTCCAAATCCATGAAGATGGAGGCAAACCTGGGCATTATCAGCGTCACCAGCAAAAACACTACGATTATGGCAAAGCTCATGACCACTGCCGGGTAGGTCGAGGCCGAAATGATCTTTTTCCGGAGCTCGTCCTGACGCTCCAGGAAGGTGGCAAGACGGTCCAGGCTCGATTCCAACACTCCACCTTCCTCTCCTGCCCTGGCGATGGCCACCATGAGCTTTGAAAATTCCTTCCTGGTCGCCATAGCGGCGCTCAAAGAGATGCCCCTGTCAACCATGGTCTTGACTTCCCTAATGGCCCCGGCAAAGCGCTTGTTTTCCGTTTGTTCGGCAAGCATATCAAGGGCCATCCCCAAGGTTATGCCGGCATCGAGCATCGTGGCCAGCTGCCTGAAGAAAACAGCCTTGTCCTTGAGCCTTATGGTGGAGACGGTTTCCAGCCTTTCCTTGAGGGTTTTGGTCGCACGCTCCTTTGCTTCCTCTATCTCTATGGGATAAAGCGACTTCTCCTTGAGCCATTGCAAGACCTGGGCAGTAGACTGAGCCTGCTGGCTTCCGAAAACTACCCTACCGTCGCTTGCCCTGGCCTTGTACCTGTAAAGCATCTGCCGCTCACCTCCTGCCCGCTACGCCTTCGCCCGCAACCGAGGGGGAACCCTCTCCAAAGACCATCCTGTCCAGGTCCCGTGCGTCGAAGGCATATGTGGCTGCTAGTTCGTAGGGCACCTTGCCCTCACTGATCAGACGGGCCAAGTCCTGGTCCATAGTGTGCATGCCCTGATCAAGTCCAGTCTGTATGATGCTCTTCAAGCCGTGGATTTTCCTTTCCCTTATGCAGTTTCGGACTGCAGAAACAGCCCACATTAGCTCCGTGGAAACTATTCTGCCGCCTCCCGGCAGAGGGACTAGCTGCTGGGAACAGACTCCTATTAATATGTTGGCGAGCTGTAGCTTCACCTGCTCCTGCTGATGGGGCGGAAAGATGTCCAAGATCCTGTCTATGCTCTGGGGGCTATCGGGGGTATGAAGCGTCGTAAGGACGAGATGTCCCGTCTCCGCAGCCGTTATCGCAGCCCTTGTAGTTTCCAAATCCCTCATTTCGCCGATCATTATAACGTCGGGGTCCTGGCGCAACACCCTCCTCAAGGCCTCAGCGAAACTTGAGGTATCCACCTCGACTTCCCTCTGATGAATCAGTGACTTTGCCGAGGTAAATATATATTCTATTGGATCCTCGATGGTAACTATATGACAACTCCTGGTCAAGTTTATCTCCTGTACTATAGCTGCCAAAGTCGTGGATTTGCCATGCCCTGTGGGCCCTGTTACGAGAAAGAGACCGTGGCGTCTCTTTGCGACTTCCTGAATCTGAGGGGGAAGGAGAAGGTGCTTTATAAGGCGAATCCTCTGGGGTATCAACCTTAAGGCCAAAGCTAGGTTACCACGCTCGAAAGAGCAATTGCCCCTAAAGCGGACTATTTCCCCGTTGGCGAGGGAAAAGTTGAAGCTGAAGTCCAGCTCTCTTTCCTTGTAGAAACGCTCAAGCTGGGTTTCCGATATAAGGCGAGACAATATGCTCCTGACGTCAGTTGTCGTCAGAGGAGGATGGTCGATCGGGTACAACTGTTCGTCTATGCGAAAGGTTGGAGGAAAACCCACCGAAATATGAATGTCGCTGGCATTTCTCCTTGAAGCCTCAGTAAACAATTCCTGAATTCCGAAACGCAAGGACATGACAACACCTCGATCCTCAGAGTGTCACCGAAAGCACTTCGTCGGCGCTCGTTATCCCGTCTTTCACTTTTTTGGCTCCCGAGACCCGAAGGGTTCTCATGCCCTGACGAATGGCCATGGCCCTAAGGTCGTCGGAGGTGGCTCCCGTCATCACGGCCCTCCTTATCTCCTCGGTCATGGACATTATCTCGAAAATTGCCGTCCTTCCCCTGTATCCCGTGCCGCGGCATTCCTCGCAACCTACGGGCTTGTAGACGGTCGTAAAGCCATCCAGGCCCAGGCTTTCAGCCACGTCCTGTGGCAGCTCATAAGACACCTTGCAGCGGGGGCACAGCTTTCTGACCAGCCTCTGGGCCATCACGGCAACCACAGAAGAGGACACCAGAAAGGGCGGAATTCCCATGTCTACCATCCTTATGATGGAGCTTGGGGCGTCGTTAGTATGAAGCGTCGACAACACCAAGTGCCCCGTGAGGGCTGCCCTGACGGCCAATTGGGCCGTCTCCGTGTCGCGCATCTCGCCAACCAGTATGATGTCAGGGTCCTGGCGCAGTATGGACCTCAAGACCGTGTCGAAGGTAAGGCCCGCCTTTTCGTTTATCTGCACCTGGTTGACTCCCGCAATGGTATACTCGACGGGGTCTTCCACCGTCGTGATGTTCACGTCGTAGGAGTTAAGGGTCTGCAGTATCGAATAAAGGGTGGTCGATTTTCCGCTCCCCGTCGGCCCCGTGACCAATATGATGCCGTAAGGTACTTCTATGATCTTATCCAGGGCCACTTTCTCCTCGGGATCCAATCCTAGCTTTTCCAAGCCCACCATGGCCGTGGCCTGATCGAGCAAGCGCATGACCAGCTTTTCGCCGTAAATGGCGGGAAGGCTCGAGACCCTTATGTCTATGCGCCTGCCCGCTGCGCGAAGGAGTATCCTGCCGTCCTGGGGGTGGCGCTTCTCTGCGATGTCCATGCCCGACATTATCTTTATTCGAGACGACACCGGGGGGTGAAGGTGTTTCGGAAAGGTGAGCATATCAAATAAGACGCCGTCTATCCTGTAGCGCACCCGCGTCTCATTCTCGAAGGGCTCCACGTGTACGTCGGAGGCGCCGCTTTCCACGGCCTGTCCCAATATGGTGTTAACGAGCTTGACGACGGGGGCGTCGTCTATGGAGACGGCCTCTTCCCTCGATAAGTCGAACTCGGCGCTTTCTTCCTCTACCACCTCGATTAAAGCCCTGTCGATGCTCGATTTTACGCTGTAAAAGGACTCTATGGCGCGCTTGATGTCGGAAAGGGTGGCTATCATGATCTCAAGGTCCATGCCCGTTATCATCCTGATCTCGTCGAGGGCCAGGATGTTGAAGGGATCGGAGATTGCTATGGTCAGCTTATTTGCGTTTGCATCGATCGAAAGGGGAACGACCTCAAGCCTCCTGGCCATGCTCTCGGGTATGGTTTCAATGGCCTCCTGCATGGGGCGAAACATGGAAAGAGAGACGAAGGGATACTTCGTCTGCTTTGAAATGGCCTGAGCCAGATCCTTTTCCGTGACCCAACCGTTTTTCACAAGGATCTCGCCGATGCGCAGGTTCGTGGCGGTCTGCTCCTTTAAGGCCATCTCCAACTGCTCGGGCAGGATGTAACCCTGCTCGACCAGTATCTGGCCCAAAAGAGGCTTCCTCTCGGCCTGCTTGTCCCTATTATTCATAGACCTGCCTCCAGACTACCATAATACTAAACAGATTTCGTATTGCCATTATAGCATAACATACAAAAACAGATCAAAAGTGAGCTGAAAAATTCCGGACAATGTTAAAATTTGCTTTCCACGGCACTAACGCTATTGTTTTATTACTTTTATCTAATTAGTTAACAAATATAAACTATCCATAAAAAAAGCCCCTGAAGCCTGTAAATCACACAACTCCACGGGGCCGGTCGCGCTACTCACTCACCCTTCGCTCTTGCGCCCGCCATCGGAAATGCAAAGGGATCATCGTTTCCCCAAAACCATATATTATTCTTTTTTATATCACGGATATCTTATTTTGACAATAGGTCAAATTTTCAAACTGCAAAAATTTTTTTCGTATATTTGTATAGAAAAGATGCCGATCAAAAGACATTGGTTATCCTGATGGCCAGACCTTCAGCCCTATCAGCATCGCTTAGCCTGAAACGATATTGAAAGATGATGTCGAGGTACGAACGTGGCGCATGATAATCGTCTTCCCTGTACCATATCCTCCACATCAAGCCCGGACCTACTCTGTATGCTTCGATGCTCCTAGTAAAATAATGCATGCTCTTTCTGTTATTGCCTGCGCCTTTGAAGGCGTAGGCAGCATCGGCCAATACCTCGGGAGACGCTCCGCAGTCATCGGGGATGGGCCGAATCGCTCTTTCATGCCGTCCCACTTCAGGCTGTCGGTGTTCCTGCGGTTTATAACCCTGTCGAAGGAGGATACCATTTGCGTCACCTCGCCGGGGATATCGGTGTTTTGTAAAAACGGACCGGCTGCAAAGCAACCAGCCGGCTATTTTGCCTATTCTGCTTCAATAATATCAGACCTCAGCCTGTCGATCCTCATCAGAAGGGACATGAGGTACAGGAGGACGCATCCGTTAACTGTGAGAATGACTCCCACTATCCAACCAGGGAGCAGGTTGGATACAATCATGGAAGTTCCAAAGAGTATGGAAACAAGGTTCATCACAAACTGGGTGACGGAAAGATGTACCAGCACGGTGGGCACGACGTCCAATTCTTTCATGCTTTTAACCGCCGACAAAACGGTTTTTACGAGCCCTGTGGCCCCGCCGGCGAGGTTCAGCAGACCGACAAGAAGGGTCAAAAAGGAGACAAGTACGTTAGGAATCACGCAGGAAACGATACCCAGGGCGGCGAAGACAAACCCCAAAAAGATTACAAGCCACGTGCGACGGAAGGGTCCGACGGGCGTACCTCCGAAAGCCAGCATCTGGATGGAGAAAATAACCATCAGGAGGCCGAGTTGGGCGCTTCCCGAAAAAGGCAGCTTGCCGAAGCTTACGGGAATGAGAAGCACTCCGAGGATAAGCATAAAAACACCGGTGATTAGAAGCGTGGCCTTGTCGGCCTCCAGGCCAAAATCGTCGTCAAGGATCTTTACCGCCTGAGGGTAGATACGATAAATTTTCTGGAGCAAAAATGCGACTACAAAAATCGAAGCTCCGTATACCAGCACCGAAATCGCCGTCAACGACGCTGAAAACAGGCCCTGTTTCCACACGAGAAGCCCCACGAACATCGAAAACACGTAAACAGCCCCACAGGCGGGAGCAAGGTAAAGAAAGATTCCTCCATAGCCAAGCCAGGCCTGCAGCTTGTCCTTTGAAACAAGCATCTGCAGTAATTGCAGGAATCCGCCCAGGCAAAGACAGATAATGAGCAGCGCACTAGGAACGAGGGTAAATACGTCCGGAATGAAACATGCCACTATGCCCATTGCGGCGATGGCAATCCCCGCAATCACTACCGCCTTTGACCTGCGCATGTCCCCCGCAGGTGTTCTGCCCAAGGTCACCGTCTGGAGGCCGAACAAAAACAGAAGCAGACCGTAGACGCCGTTTTCATAGTAGGGGATCAGGCCGGAGTACACAGGAAAAAGAAGAATCCCCGTAAGAGTCACTGCCATACCCGCTACGAGAAGAACCACCACGTCGAAGTAAAGGTCCGCCTCTTCGAAAAGAAATTCGGCCTTCTCCAAAAAGTGTTTCCCCCTGGCTGCCGCGTCGGCCATTCTCAATAGTAGGTCCCCTTCGTGCGGTAGTTTTCGCGCCTTTCGGCCGCAAGCTGCCTCGCCAACTTGTCGAATTCCTCCTTGCGCTCCCTGTACAAGGTGTAGAAGTCCCGTGCGCTTTGGGGTAATACGATAACGACGGATTTCTTCTCCATTTCCTGGAGGATATATAGAACCGCCTCGTCAACACCTATGGAGTCGGCCGGCGGGGTCATGTCGCCAAAGATAGGCGTCCTGACGTTGGCCGGACAAAAAACGCTGAACTGGAGACCTTCGACCTCCAGTTCGTACTGGAGGCTCTCGGTCATGGAGATAACGGCAGCCTTGGTCGCCGCGTAAACGGCCTGATACGGTATAGGAAGCAGGCCGGCAATGGAGCCAGCGTTGACGATATGGCCGAACCCCTGTTCCCTCATGATCGGGATGGCCGAGTATGTGCCGTATATAACGCCTTTAAGGTTGAGGTTGATGGCCTTGTCCCATATTTCTAAGGTGACCCGTTCCGTGGGAATGGTAACACCTACACCGGCAACGTTGCATACGAAGTCGAGGTGCCCGGCATGATCGGCGGCGCTTTCGATAAACCTGGCTACCTGCTCCCTCTTGGTGACGTCCATCACTACGGGGAAAACCTTGCCCGGATAATTGCGCCCTAACCGTTGCGACTCGCGGCTAAGGTTTTCCTCGTTGAAATCGCCCATAAAGACAGCCCTGGCCTCACGCTTGAGAAACTGCTCTGTCATCTCAAGGGCTATACCCGATGCGGCTCCCGTAATCGCAGCTACCTTGTTCTCGTAGTATCCACTCATTGACCTCATCCCTTTCTCCCCACCCCTAGGGCAGGACTCTCGAATCGCCCACGTTCAGCCTGGCGGAACCTTTGAGCATCATTGCATAGGAGTACTTCACAACGGGCAGGTTCGCAAGGCAAGTTATCGCCCTGTACTGAAGAGGGTGTTCTTCTGCCGTAAGTTCCGTCCACTCAACGCATCCATCACCCTTCCATGCCTTTGTAACCATCGATTCCTGCGGGTACAAGGTGGCTTGACTTAAAGACGCGCCGCCCTTTCCAAGAGCCGGCAGGTATCTCCACCCGAAGTTGTTGGTAACTACCTTTTCGTTCATTCTCGAGACGGTTTTTTCGTCGAGCTCCTCTTTCCGCCAGAAGTGCATTTTGATAAAGGTGCAGCATTCGTAACTCGCGGCTGTAAACCAGTGGTCCCCTACGTGACGCTCGGAAGCCACATCGGCGAACACCTTGGGCATGCCGTCTTCCTCGCGCCCCCCGAGGATCGGGCAGGCCTTGTTTTCCCAGATGACGAGAGGATAAACCCCCACGAGCCCCTCTTCGTTGCCCTCATAACGGACCGGTACCGAGACCTGTATGAGGCGATATTCACCGTTTGACATCCACTCCACGTCCCGGAAGTTGACAAACTGGACGGTCACCTTGGGCTCCAAAAGCTCGAAGTCGCCGGGGAGGTATTGCAACAGGGCATCTTCGTCCGTTTCAAACTGCACCTGTATGGCCGTCATGTCACCGTGGGTCGTCCGCACCGGGAAGAAAGGATGCCCTGAAAAATGCACGGGCATCTTGTAAACGTAATTCTCCTCGAACCTGAATTTCCCTTTCATACGCCAGACCCCCTCGTATCTTTTAGTTTTTTGTTCCTTAGTGAACAAATGAATACTTAGAATATTTTGAGACTAAATCTCTTTTGCGTCAATATGGCGTTTTATTATGTGTGACCGGACAGCGATAATGTCACCCTTTAAGGGGACAGAGAAAATGTCACCCTCATGAGTTCAGAATAACGAACATGAAGAAGAATGCGGGTGACCTCAAAGGGAGGAATCGGCCTTCCTGCCGGCTCCTTCCCCCGATGACCTGCCCTACATCCTCTGCAAAAGGGCGTTTCTGCAAGGCCTCAGGAGACTCCACCATCTACTGGAAGGGAAGGAAACTGCTGCTTTTGGATGAAAAGCACCGACAGAAACTCCTCAAGCGGGGGGCCGCCATCGAGGTCCTGACCCTTTTGGATGGATCCGACGTCGCACTACACGACGGCGTGATCCACCACCTTGGCGTCTTTTTTCGTATATTTGTATAGGAAGGATGCCGATCAAAAGGCATTGGTTATCCTGAGGGACAGACCTTCAGCCCTATCCGCATCGCTTAGCTTGAAACGATATTGAAGGATGATGTCGATGTACGAACGTGGCGCATGATAATCGTCTTCCCTGTACCATATCCTCCACATCAAGCCCGGACCAATGCTAAAGGCCCATTCCTCATCGGATGAATCGATGCCATCAAATGAAAGGGGATCGCTGTCGTAATCTCCGCGGAAAAAGAGGTGAGGCGTAAAGACGGTCTTTCCCTTTTGCCCTCCCAAACGCGTGCTTCTCCCGGCCCTACACTCTACCACCCCAAAGGTCCGTCCTTCATCCAGCAGATGGGCTACCTCGCCGTAATAAAAAAGATAATCCCAACTGGGATCCGTTACGTTCAAATCGGACCCCCTGTCCCAGGAATAGCCCATGCGGACCTGCCAGTCGTTCGACTCGTCCTGCTTCCAGTGTCTTTCCAAAGCGATGTTCAAGTTTGTGTCGCCTATCGGTTTGTACCTGATGCCCAAAACGTACATCCCCGTATCCCAACCTTCATTGTCGTTTTCAGCGCTCAAGGTCAACCCGTAAGACACATACAAGGACAACTGTCTGCCATTGTCGTTTATCATCTGATAGTAGATCTCCTGCCACATCTGTTGAGTTTCGCCCCCGGAGACGGTCCTGCCCGAGATATAGCCGGGGTATCCGTTCTCTTGGTAAAAATAAGATGTGTACATGCCCCATCGTCGTTCCAAATTGGAGTTCTCGCGCCGAAGGGAGTAAATCCAGCCCTTCGTTTCCTCGTCATTTTCTCCGCGTTTTCTGTATGCTTCGATGCTTCTCGTAAAATAATGCATGCTCTTTCTGTTATTGCCTGCGCCTTTGAAGGCGTAGGCAGCATCGGCCAATACCTCGGGAGACGCTCCACAGTCATCGGACAAGGCTTCATCGAAAAGCTTTGCAGCCATTTCGTCCTCGCCAAGGTTTACAAAGAGGTAGGCAAGCGAAAGCAGCCTGTACTGGGTAGCCGACCGGGGATATAGGGACATGGCCTCCGACATCAGCTTCGCCGCAGCCTCAACGTTACCCTGAGCTTTTTCATATTCCCCAAGCGCCCATAGCACTTCCGCCCTCTGCGAATCCGATTGGGCCATGTTGGACAACCTGTCCATATATCTTCTCAACTCGCTGCCCGACATTGTATTTGAGACGAGCCGTGTGACACCGTAAAACACCATCGGGTCGTCATGAGCGGTCAAATATTTTAACGCCTTACCGGCATCGTTAAGCTCGATGGAGAGGTTAACCAGGCTCAAGCGCACGTTTTCCCGAGCATCCTCGGAAAGGTCGTCAAATTTGAGGGCCTTTTCGAAATCCTCAAACGCCCCTTCCGGATCGCCCAGTTCAAGCGACAAATAGCCCCGCGTCGAATAGGTATAGCCGTTACCCAAACCTCCCAAAATTGCTCTGGTGACCTGCTCCTTTGCCTCCAAGGGCTTCCCTTCTTTCCTCAGTATCTCCGCATAAAGCATTCTAAGAGGGTGGTTTTTGGGGTCTTCTTTCAAAAGTTCTTCAGCAAGGCCTTTTGCTTCCTCTATCTTGCCCGTTTCGTAAAGGTCATAGACAGAAGGCACGGAAGCATGTGCAGGCACAAAGATGTCGGGCAATAAAAAAAGCAACGCAAAGGCAAAAACGGCAAGCAACCTCAGCATATCCTTGCCGTGAACGCAGATATATGATGCGATAAGATGTCTTTCTGTCCTTTTCATGAATGATATCATCCCTATATTAGATTTGATTGATCATTTCCATGTGAGCAAGACCACCCAGTATATTGAGCATATCGCTTTCCTTCATCAGGCAAAACTTTAGTGGCCCCGCCCAGTGCTTCTTTATTTCGTTCAGGCATTCCTGCTCAACAGCTCTGGTGACGGCAAGCCGAAGGGTCCCATCCTTCTCGATCGAGGCCGGAAAGACGAGATAGTCGGCGCATAACTTCTTTGGCAATACATCTGCCATCGCTGCCACATCGATTTCATCCGGGAATATTAGGGGCAACCCCAACTGCTCGGAGAGCGCCTTAGAAAGGGTATCCTCGTCGATCAGCCTGTACTTCATCAATATTTCTCCCAATAACTTGCTGCTTTCCCTTTGCTCTTGCAGTGCAGCCCGTAAGTCCTCCTCCCGCAGGACCTTCCACTCCAATAGGATATCGCCCAATCGTCTTCTGTAGGTGGCTAGCTGTTCATCGGTCGGGTAAACGTGCTGTGTTTTATCCCACACCAAGGGCTTACCCGATAAAAGATGCTCGCCGAAGAGTCTCAATGCCCTCAATGTAGCACAAAAATTTATAAAATTAACCACAAAAATTCTCGGAATGCTTAAAAGCGATTGCTTCCAGCCATAAAGCAAGAACACAAACAATGCGCGGTGCAATAATCTGTTTGCCAGGAAAAATATGTTAAAGATCAATAATGTTCTAGGGATAGGATAGTTATATGAAGGCAAAAAATTAAGCCTAAGACCAACAAATAGAAACATGTAATTGATAAACAGTATATTGGCCAAGAAATTAACGAAAGAGGTAAATAAGCCCTTACGGTCTCTGTACAGAAAGAACTTATCGAATATATCTCCACGCCAGCCGAATGTCTTGGCTCCCTGCAATGCAATGCCCAGTATCCAGCGACTCTTTTGTCTGACAGCCGCCCAAAAGTTATCTGGGAAATACTCAGATACGGATACGTAAAGCTTTCTTGTCCTCCTTATGCCTTTATTGCCCTGGAGAACGATTGGAAAATGCAAGATAATGCCACCCATTCCTGCCTCCGCCAACGTCAATCCGACTGCGTAATCCTCTGTCAGGGAATCGGTGGGGAAGGGGTCTCCTCCATTTTTCTGTTCCAGAAAAGATATGGCGCGCCGACTAAAGCAGGTACCCACTCCGGCGCTTGGTATCCCTTTAGTCAGTCTTTCTCTGACTAAAAGGTCCTTCAAGTGCCACTCGCTGAATTCGTCCATGTAAGTGCACGCCACGAAATCCTTCCATGAGCGCTCCAGCGCCGTGACCGGGATTTGCATCATGTCTTTTCGCGGGAGTAGATAGTTGAATAGCTTCAGCTCCATGGGGTGGACTATGTCCTCGCTATCGTGCAAGACATATCCCGAAAAGCTTATTCCATGCAGCATTTCATAGGAATGTATCTCGCGGACGACGAAGTTAAGACAATCCGCTTTGTTGGTAGGGCCCGGGTGGGTCACCGTGGCTCTGACGACCTTCTGAAATTTTTCCGATATAAAATCAACTTCGCGCGAAGTCTCCGGGTCGTTTACATAGGTGCCGCAAAAAATGACGTAGCGATCGTAATCCAGATGCTTGATCGTCGTCTCAAGCATCTTGCCGATCACTCCGGTTTCATGCCATGCCGGAACCATGATGGCAATCCACTCTTCCTCTTTTTTGTATAGATCCTCAACGGTCAGACGGGGATATTTGGTATATACAAAAAGCCTTCGGTAGATTACTCTCGTCCAATAGTAGATGTCCACCAGAAGATCTTCTATACCCCAGATGAATATGAGATACAGGCATAGGATAAAAGCAGCATGAAGGATCCCATAATAAAAACTAACAACCATAACTTCTGCCACACTCTCTTTCGCATTCAAGCTTCATAAAACAAAGACCCCATTGAAGCACTTGTTTAAAATCAGCGCCTCAATGGGGCCNNTCACCCTTCGCTCTTGCGCCCGTTTAGGTAGATGCAAAGGGATCATCGTCTCCCCATATAATCGCCCATAGTTTATGTTAAGCAACAATAACACAATGTATACTGATTTGCAATGGGCAAAATTAAAAAGATTCCAAATAAATAATCCGTCATTTAGCATAAAGTATCAACGCATATCGGACAACGCATGGTTCAGCACGTTCGCTATTTCTTGAGCTTGCCGAGGTAAGCGGCCGTTACGTCGGGGTTTACCAGCAGGTCCTGAGAGCGGCCCTGAAGCACGATGCGACCCGTCTGCAGGACGTATCCCCTGTTGGAAAGCATGAGGGCCTGCCTGGCGTTTTGCTCAACGAGCAGTATGGTCACTCCTTCCCCGTTGATGCGCTTTAATTCCTTGAATATATCCCTAATCAAGATGGGGGCAAGTCCCAGCGACGGCTCGTCCAAGAGGAGCAAACGGGGGCGCGACATCAAGGCCCTCCCGATGGCGAGCATCTGCTGCTCACCGCCGGAAAGGGTGCCCGCGTACTGGTCCTTTCTTTCCTGAAGCCTCGGGAAAAGGCCGTACACCCACTCCAAGTCTTCTTCAATCTGACGCATATCCTTTCGCGGAAAGGCCCCTATCATCAAGTTTTCGTGGACGGTGAGGGGGCTGAATATCCGCCTGCCCTCCGGCACCAGCGATACGCCCTGGGCCACGACCTGATAGCTCCTTCTGGGAAGAGGCTTGCCGTCGAAGATCACCTCCCCCGATTCCCGGCGCACCACTCCCATGACGGCGTTAAGCAGGGTCGATTTGCCTGCTCCGTTGGCGCCAATGACGCACACTATCTCGCCCTCGCGGACTTCCATAGAGACGCCGTGAAGCGCCCTGATGACCCCGTATGTGACGGAAAGGTTTTGAACGGACAAAAGGGGTTCGGCCATGTCTATACCTCCTCCCCCAGATAAGCGGCAAGCACTTCCGGGTGGCTTTGTATCTCGGCGGGGCTTCCCTCGGCGATCTTCGCCCCGAAGTTCATGCACACTATCCTCGGGCATATCTCCATGACAAGCTCCATGTGATGTTCTATCACTATGATGGTTATCCCAAGCTCCTGAGAGATGCGCCGTATCAGGGCGTTGAGCTCATCAACCTCCTCGGCGTTCATGCCCGCCGCAGGCTCGTCCAAAAGAAGAAGCTCCGGCTCCAGGGCCAGGGCTCGCGCTATCTCAAGCTTTCTTTGATGGCCATATGGGAGGGTGCCTGCAGCCTGGTGGGCCCTGTCGGCTATGCCTACTAGTTTCAAAAGCTCCATGGCCCGTTCCATGGCCCTTTGCTCACAGTGCCTCCATCTGCCGAGGTGAGTCAAGGCTTCGAGGAAGGAGTAGGATTCCTTTCTGCATGCCGTCATGACGTTTTCAACGCTTGAGGCCCTGGGAAAAAGGCGCAGGTTCTGGAAGGTGCGGGCAATCCCCTTGGGGATGATCTCGTGGGGCTTCATCTGAGAAATGTCTTCGCCCTTGAAGGTTATCTTTCCCCCGTCCAGGGGATAAAGACCCGTGATCAGGTTGAATACGGTGGTCTTTCCGGCTCCGTTTGGCCCTATCAACCCCAGGGTCTCGCCCTTTTCAATGGCAAACGACAGGCGATCGACGGCCTTAACGCCTCCGAAGAGCTTACTAACGTCTGAAAGTTCAAGCAAAGCCACCGACGTCACCTCTTTCTCCGCAGGTTCCACAGCTCTTTGGATCCCATGATGCCCTCGGGCCTCAACACCATGATGGCCACGAGCACCCCGCCGTAGATGAGCATGCGGTACTGCGATATGGGGCGAAAGAGCTCGGTGACTAGCGTAATTATGACGGAAGCCAAAAGCGTGCCGCTTAAGGAGCCCAACCCTCCGAAGACGACCATGGACGTAAGCTCCGTCGACTTCATCATGTCGAACATCACGGGCTGGATAAAGGACATAAATCCGGCAAGAAGCGCCCCGGCAACTCCGCAGTAAAACCCGGAAACGGCCAGGCTCAAGACCCTGTAGCGGGCAGTATTGTACCCCAGAAGGGAGGCGGCCAGGTAATCGTCGCGGCAGGCCTTGAAGGCCCTGCCGTAACGGCTGTTTATCAGGTTTACCATGACGATGGCCATCACCAAAAAGAAGGCCACTGCCACAGGCAGGGTGGTGAAGCCCTCAATGCCGGGGTAACCTCTGGCACCGCGAGTCACCGATTGCCAGTTTTCCAGGATAAGCCTGATGGATTCGACCAAGCCAATGGAGGCTATGGCGTAGTAGTCGCCCATCAGCTTCAAGGTCGGTATGCCTATGAGGTAGGCCACGACCATGGCAAGCAGACCCCCCGCAAGTATCGCCAAAAACCAGTGGACGCCGTGCTCGACGGTCAGTATGCCTGCCGTGTAGGCACCGAGGGCCATGTAGGCGGCATGTCCCAGGCTAAATATGCCCGTAAAGCCCGTGAGCAGCGATACGCCCATGACCGCTATGGAATTTATGCACAGAAGGATGATTATTCCGCCAAAGTAGCCCATACATCCATCCTCCTCAGACCTTTTCCGTGGGCTTTTTGCCGAAAAGCCCTGTAGGCTTTACCAGAAGCGTTATCACCAAAAGGGAAAAGACGACCAGGTCTCGAAGCTGGCTTGATATGAACCCAGCCGTCAGCATCTCGGCAAGCCCGAGAATCAGGCTTCCAACGACCGCCCCGGGAAGAGACCCAAGGCCCCCCACTACGGCGGCCACGAAGGCCTTTATGGTGATGCCGCCGAGCTGCGGATAGAGGGTGTAGCGTACGGACAAAAATATGCCGCCCACAGCCGCCAGCATTCCCGCCACGAAAAACACGATGGATATGAGCAGGTTCACGTTTATTCCCATGAGGCCTGCCGTTTTAAGGTCAAAGGCCGCTGCCCTTATGGCAAGCCCCCATTTGCTCTTTACTATGAAAAGCTGAAGCCCCGTCAAGAATACGAAGGCCACGACCAAGGAAAGCAGATCAAAGGCACTGGTGGTGGTTAGCCCAAAGAGGTGCACGGGGTTGGTGGGTATGACGGGCGGAAGGGCCCTGAAGCGCCCGCCTGCGACTATGACGAATATGTTTTCAATCACTATGCTCATGCCAAGCGACGCTATGAGAAGATAGAGGGTAATATTGGTGCGCTCCCGTATGGGCTTGTAGGCTATCCGTTCGGTCAGGACGGCCGCTATGCCTGCGCCGAGCAGGGAAAGGCCGCCTGCCACCCAGATGTTGTTTCCCAGAACCGTCAAGGTGTAATAGCATATGTAGCCGCCGATGACCAAAAAACCGCCGTGGGCAAAGTTGGAAAAAAGGAGTATGGAGTATACCAGAGAGTACCCCACGGCTATCAGTGCATATACGGAACCCAGAGATATTCCGTTAATGAGCTGTTGGGCCAGCGTTCCCAAAGGCCTTCACCTCGTCTCAGTCTTTTTAAAAAGAGGGGCGAGGAGCATTTGACCCCGCCCCGGTAAGGCAGTTACAGCGATCTTATTATTGCGGCCTGATCTTCTTGAAGAACCTGGCCTTGCCGTCCTTGCAAACGAGTATGACGGCGTCCTTGTCCTTTGGGTTGTGGTCCGTCGGGTCGATAGTTAGCACGGCGTGATGGAGCTGAAGGTTAGTGGTGTTTTCAAGGGCGTCCCTGATGGCCTTGCTGTCGGCCTTGCCCGCCCTCTTTATGGCGTCGGCCAGCCAGTAAACGGAGTCGTAGGCCAGCACGCCGTTTACGAACTCCTTGCATTCGTCGTTGTACTTCTTCTTGTAGGCCTCAAAGAAGGGCTGCATGGCGGGGTCCTCGGGGGCCACGTGGTTAACCCAGTAGGTGCCCTCCATGGCATCGCCGGCTATATCCCACATGAACTCGGCATATCCGTCGCCGCCTATGATCAACAGGTCCTTCATGCCCAATTCCCTTGCCTGCTTGATTATTAGCGCCATCTCCTTGCCCATGTTGGGAAGCACCAAGACGTCGGCTCCAGAGTTCCTGATCTCCGTCAGCTGTGCCCTGAAATCGACATCAACGCCGCCGCGGAATCCCTGATCGCTGACGGTCTGGCCGCCATAATCCTTGAAGTACTTCATGAAGAACTCGCGAAGGCCCTGAGAGTATTCGTTGCCCACGTCGTAGAGTATGGCTGCCTTTTTCTTGCCCATCTCCTTGGCCGCAAGATAGGCCAACACTGTCCCCTGATATGGGTCGGTGAAGCATATCCTGAAGGAATAGGGACGCACCTTGCCGTTGTTGTCCTCCGTCACCAGGGGGTTGGTCGAAACGGTACCGATCTGAGACACCCCTGCTCGGTTTACCACCGGAGCCGTGGCGATGTTTATGCCGCTTCCGTTGGCCCCTATTATGGCGAGTACCTTATCCTGCTCTATCATCCTGCGCACGGCGTTCACGGCATCCTCCGCCCTGGTCCTGAAGTCGTAGGGCACTATCTCGAGCTTCTTTCCCAACACGCCTCCCTGAGCATTGATCTCCTCTGCCGCCAATTGGGCCGATTTCAGCTCCGTCTGCCCGTAAGCGGCCCAATCGCCCGTGAGCGCGGCCAGATAACCTATCTTGATGGTATCCTGAGCCATCGCCGCAGAGGCACCGAATATCAATGCAGCCATAACCAAACCCGCTATAATCCTCCTCACGCAATCACCCCCGTATTCTTGATCATTTCATGATGAATTGGAATAGGGAATCCTTTTGCTATTGTAAGAATTTATAGCCCTCCAGGTCAACAAGCTATCTCAGGTTAGGGTCACATAAAAGCGCCTGTCCCTCGGACCGTCGAACTCGCAGAAAAATACGCCCTGCCAGGTGCCGAGCATTAAACGACCATCATGGATGGGTATGACCTGCGAGGCGCCGATGAGGCTAGACTTTATGTGGGCGTCGGAGTTACCTTCGAGGTGCGAATACTCTCCCTTACGCGGAGCCAGGTTCTTAAGCTGTCTCAAGATGTCCTCCCTGACGCTCGGATCGGCGTCTTCGTTTATCGTAACCGCCGCAGTGGTGTGAGGGACGTAAACCACACATAAGCCCTCCTTTATGCCTGAAAAGCTTACGTCCTCCTCCACCGTACGCGTAATGTCTATCAGCTCCTCGCGAGCCTTGGTGCGCAACGTATGAGCCATAAACACCTGAAACACCTCCGTAAAATGTTTCATACCGCAACCTATCCGTCCAGGCCAAAGACGACCTTTAGGGCCTCGTCGATCTTTGACATCACGTCTTCTTCAAGCTCGCCGCGCACCCTGAAAAGGCGCTCGGCGTAATCGATGGGCCTGGTCTGCAGGCAGTCAGCGACGGATTTTTTGGTCAGCCCGTTTCGGGGGGTCGGATCTATTTCCACGTTTGTGATGATCCTGGCCTTCTTTTCGCTCCAGGCCGTTACGGGCACCACCTGAATAACGGGAACGCGCTCGTTGTAAACGTCGTTGGTAACGACCACGCAGGGGCGAACTTTCCCCGTCTCGGAGCCCTTCGTGGGATCAAGGTCGATGTCTATCACCATCCCCCGCTTTAACACACTCATGACGGCCACTCCGCGGTGTTTGCCTTCATCCATTCTCGGGACTCGGCGTCCTCTTCGTAAACTTGGGCGTAAAGGGCCGCCGATTCGCGCAAACGTCGATTGGCCATATCCTTCACATATAGATCAAGGGCAAAACGAACCATTTCGCTTTTGTCCTTGAATCCGAAGCGCTTAAACTGTTCAAGCAATTTGACGTGCGATTCATCGAGTCCGACCTTGACCTGTTTCATGTGAACCCTCCTCTAGACCCTATAATTGGGCCCAATAAATAGTGCCATTGGCAACTGCTATTATAGGGTCTAGAAAATGGAGGGTCAAGCCGGCGAGTTGCCTCACGAAAAACCTGGACGAAAGGTTTACGATTTCTCCGGAGTCATTCACCCAGGAGGGAGGAAGGCACGGTGAGGCTGACGATGGGAACGAGGGACGAAATCCTGCGCACGATGGCGGAAGCATACAAGAATGCCACCAAGAAGGAAAAGGGCCGCATGCTTGACCATGTTGTGGAAGTTGCCGGGTACAACAGGGCCTATGCCTCCTACCGGCTGTGTCTGTACGGGAAAAGGCTCTTCCTGCGTGGTGCAGGCGGCAGGCAGGTGATCCTTGAGGCGGAGCGTAAAAAGCCTGTGAAGCGTCACGGGGGAAAGGGCATCTATGGGCCTGAAGTAGAAAAGAAGCTCGTAAAGATATGACGCATCATGGACTACCCTTGCGGGAAACGTCTTGCAGCCAAGCTTCCGTGGCTGATCCCGAAGCTGGAACACCATAATGAGCTGGTTTTGGCCCCCCGGGATCAGCCAAAAGCTCCAGGAACTTTCCGCAGCCACCATAAACCGGATACTTTCTGGCAGGAAGAAGCGGATGCGGCTTAAGGCCCGCAGCGTCACGAAGCCCGGCACGCTTTTGAAGCAGAAGATCCCTGTGCGGACGTTCGCCGACTGGGACGATGCCAGGTCGGGCTTCATGGAGATGGACATGGTCGCCCACGAGGGAGGCAACCCCAGCGGCGAATATGCCTTGACCTTAAATCTCACCGACGTCTCCTCGGGGTGGACGAAGCTTCGGGCGGTCAAGAACAAGGCCCAGAAGTGGGTTTTCGAGGCACTGGGGCTGATTCGAAGCAGATTGCCCTTCCCGCTGCTCGGCCTGGACTCGGACAATGACTCGGCCTTTACAACTATCATCTGTACGATTATTGCCAGGACGAAGACATCACCTTCACCCGGTCGAGGCAGTCAAGGGAAAACGACAACTGCTTCGTGGAGCAGAAGAACTGGGCCGTCGCCAGAAGAGCCATCGGGTATGCAAGGTATGATACGGAAGAAAGGTGCATATCATGAATGACCTCTACGAGGTGCTCAGACTGTACGTGAATATCTTCCAGCCCTCGGCTAAACTGGTATCGAAAAAACGGGTAGGGTCAAAGGTCGTAAAGCATTATGATAAGTTAGAGACGCCATATCAAAGGCTGCTGGAGTCTTCCTGTGTAGATGAGGCGACCAAGGAAGCCTTGCGGCAGGCTTACGAAACTCTCAACCCTGCCGATCTGAAACGGAGGATCGACAGATTGAAAAGAAAGCTGGAACAATGCCACAAAAAGAAAAATGAAGCAAAGAAGGCTGCAGATAGAGAACCATCTTTCGTCTAGTTTCCTTTGTGAGGCAATAGATAGTCCTCAACTTAATTTACAAAGATTTTATCAACCCTTCTTTCATGAGAAGTTTCGTCGTCTCCTGGGCAGCCTTTATCCTTTCTTCCGCCATCTTGACCAGATCGTCTCTGGACGCGGTGAGTTTCGCCACTCCCTGTTCGATTGCCTTGACACCCACCGACGCAGCGACCTCGGGGTATACCCACGTCTGATCCATTGTCGGGATCAAGTATTCCTCGCTCATTCCTATCTTCTCGGCACATTCCGACAGGGTCTTTGCAGCAGCGATGCACATTTCGTCCGTTATGACAGATGCCCTGACGTCAAGCGTTCCTCTGAAAACCGCAGGAAAGATTAAAGAATTATTTATCTGGTTGGGAAAATCTGACCTTCCCGTGGCCACTATCCTGGCCCCTGCTTCCTTGGCCTCCCATGGCCATATCTCCGGCACAGGATTGGCGCAAGCAAAGAGCATGGCATCTTTTGCCATTTTGGCGACCCATTCTTTTTTCACGACGTCCGGGCCTGGTTTTGTATAGCAAAAGACAGCATCGGCGCCTTCGAAGACCTTCTCCGGTCCGCCGCTTATCCCCTGAGGGTTGGTTAATTGGGCGAGATGGCGTTTAACATCGTATTTTACGTCCTCGAGGTCCGTTCTATCAGGGTGAAGCACTCCCCTGCTATCCGCTATCAGTATGTTTTTGGGATCGACCCCTGCACTTATGAGAATTCTTATCGTGGCCACGTTTGCAGCTCCGCAACCGAAAAAACCTACTTTTATATCTTCGATTCTCTTCCCCGTTATCTTAAGTCCGCTGTACAAGCCAGCGAGGTTAACGGCAGCCGTTCCCTGCTGATCGTCGTGCCATACGGGTATCTTGCAATCCTTTCTCAGTTCATCGAGTATGTAAAAGCACTTTGGCTGAGCTATATCTTCAAGGTTTATTCCTCCGAAGGCAGGAGTTAAATACTTGACCGTCTCGATGAATTTGTCGGGGTCCTTCGTATCAAGGCAGATGGCCACGGCGTCCACGCCGCCAAGGTACTTAAAGAGCATGCACTTTCCTTCCATGACGGGTAACCCCGCTTCGGGTCCTATATCACCCAAGCCCAATACTCGCGTTCCATCCGTAACGACAGCTATTGTATTCCCTTTATTGGTAAACTCATAAGCCAAATCAGGGTTTTTCTTTATCTCCTTGCAGGGCTCCGCTACACCGGGAGTATACCATATTGCGAAATCGGAGACATCTCTGATGCAGCACTTTGGTACGGTCTGCATCTTTCCTTGATAATATCGATGCAGCTTAATAGCTTCCTCTGCAGGCTTTTTGGCCCTTTCTAGCATTTCGTCCTTAGTTAAATCCATTAACTTCACCTCACAACCTTTGCGACATTTTGTATCCACCGGATCTACGTGAATATGGACATTTTTTACGTTGCTGACCTTGCTCAGGATTTCACTCTTCACTTTTCCGGCTACCTCGTGGGCTTGTTCAAAAGTCGCTTTTCTATCCACACCGATTTTCAGATCGACAAAAATATACGGGCCACTTTGTCTTACGCTAATAGCCTTCAGATCCGAAACGCCTTCACACTCATTGATAATTTGCTTCATTTCTTCTATTGTCTGACTATCGCTGAATCCATCCATAAGCTGATAAACTCCATTGTATATTATATCCCAACCCATCTTGACAATAAAAAATGAAACTCCGATGCCGGCAATAGGATCCAACATTAAAAAACCATGTCTAGCCCCGATTATCCCAACCAGAGAAGCTACCGACGAATATGCGTCGGAGCGGTGGTGCCAAGCGTTGGCTATAGTGGATGAGCTGTTGATTTTCTTTCCGATTCTGAACGTATATTGAAACATGGCTTCTTTGGATACAATGGACAAGATGGCGGTCAACAAAGGGAGCATTCCTGGCTCTACAGTATGTCCACTGATTATCGACTTTGCGGCAAAATATACTATCGACAAACCTGCCCCCAGCAGAAAAACACCTACCGCTACGGTAGCTAGGGACTCCGCCTTGCCGTGTCCGTATGGATGAGCTTCATCCGCCGGTTTTTTCGCTATCTTCAGACTGATAAGAACAACCAAAGACGATAAAATATCTGAAGCCGAATGTGCCCCATCCGCCACCATGGCCGTACTGTGACCTGCGATTCCGGCTGCTATTTTGACGGCAGTAAGAATCACGTTTCCCACGATACCTACAATTGAAACTTTTTCTCCTTGGGAGAAATATTCTGTCTCGCTGACTTTTCCTAGTTGGTTTTTATTGAGTTCCGATTTTGAATTCATGTTCTTTTTAGTTGTCATTCCTTTCATGCCCGCAAGACATATAGCAGAACCGAATGAATCTGCTTCTGTTCTTGAGGTAGGTCCGTAAATCCTGTCATACTGTTCGTATGCTTTTTTTCGCCAACCAACCGTAGGCTGTCATAATGTACTCCCCGAAGGCACTGCATCATCCACACCTATAGGAGATCGAATCTATGGACTTTCAATCATATTAACGCAGGCTGTCTCCATTCCAGCACTACCCCTTCCAGACATGGCCACAGTCAATCCGTTATCTGTCTGAAAAACATATTGGAGCAATTTTCTAGTTTCATCCATTATAGCGATAAAATCTTTATCCAGGTGTCCCAAAGTTGGTTCAGAGAGAGCTATGACTACCCTGCTTTCAACAGGCGTAGGTCCAGGTCCTAACAAAAGCTTTTCTGAAACCTTTCTGGGTTTTTATGTATTCATATTTCCTTAATAAGGCAAAAATGTTTATTTGCTGATCTAAAAATTTCTTATCCTGTCCTTCTAAGCTAGCTCTCATCAACTATTAGATTTTCCGTAGCAAGTTCTTATCGTCAAGATAAAAATGCTTCAAGACCATAGTGCCCGTCATCGTATTTAGAGGATGACTATTATGATCCATTGGTTCTGTCTGATTTATGTTAATGTTCTTATTCTTTTGCAATTATCTCCAATAGGGTTCTTCCGATCTCTCCCATGCACGAAGCAACTTCGGCGGCATTATTAACTGTCTGTTCAACGGTCTTTCCAATCACACCCTGTGGATCGAGCTTCACACCCTCAGATGCTATCATTGCAGCATGATAAGCTTCGATAGCTCCCGTCCCAACTTTAAAAGCACATGATCCTTTGGCTCCATCGCACAGCATCCCAATGAGGTTAGATATAACAATATTAACTGCAGTTTTTGCTTTGCAAAGATCTTTTGTTCGCAACCACGTAATTCCAGCAGCAGCTCCTGATCCAGCGGCAAATGCACACCCACAGGTTGTACTTAGCCGCCCCGTACGACTTTTAATATAAGACGTTACAAGGTGACTTACCAAAAGGCCTTTTGCGATAGTCCCCTCGTCTATATTATTTAAATGGCCATATATAGCAACTGGAATGATGGCGGTGATTCCATGGTTTCCACTACCAGCACTACTCATTACAGGCATTGCTACTCCGCTCATGCGTGCATCGGCAGCAGCTGCGCTCCACGCCTTAATCAGTAGACCAATATCAGCATTATTAGAATTACCAAAGGAATTCCTAATTGCACGACCTACTCCTAGGCCTACGTTCGACTCAAATCCTTTTTCAGCTATTTCCATATTCATAGATTTGCCTTTTAATAAAAAAGCAATATCTTCCTCATCGACTTCCTTTAACCATTCCATGACTTCATCCCAAGTCATGGAAGACATTTCTTCTGCAACAGACTTTCCTCCATTTCCCTTACCATTTACGTTGGATCCTTTGAAAATTGTTTTACCGTCGAAAAACACTTCAGTAATGTTATCGTGACTTTTCTCGATAATACAGGTGGCCGAATGATTGGCACCGCTTACTGTAGCTTTAGCAAACACACCGCTTACATCTTTATCCACCGTAATCGAAACTGATCCTGACTTAAGAAAACTCATGGCTGCCAAAACACTATCAGGATCGCAGTCTTTGAGAACCTCAAGCCCATCATCGGATTTTCCCGTGACCAGTCCCAACGCAGCAGCAATCTTATTCCCCTTCAAACCTTCAGTCCCAGGGATCCCAACACTGGCCCCGTTTTTGAATATATTAGAACTGATAACCACGTTAACACGCTCGGGTGGTACAGGAAGTTCTTCTCTGGCCCTTACTACCGCCAGCGCCACAGCAACGGGCTCAGTGCACCCAAAAGCTGGCTTTACCTCTTCTTTCAAAAATTGTTTCAACGGAATTTTTCCACATGTCATAGTAATTCCCCGCTTTGTCTATCTATAACTTGAAGTCGCATAAACACAATCTCTAACGTGATAAAGATTCTCTTCGGGCGTTTTTGGGTCAACTACACATCCCGGTCCTAAAATCACTCCTCGGTGGTCGTTATGATTCCATGTATCCATAACATGCTGTCCTATTTCGTCCATCGCATCTTTTTTAAGAAGGGTATTTAAATGACTTAGCCCACAGCAAAAACATTTTTGCGACATGTTTCGCGCTTCATCCATGGATGGACCATCATCCCCATCATGCCAATTTAGCGCTTGGACTGGATAATCCGCCGATTCCTTAAACATTACGTTGGATCCGTGAAGATGCAGTATATTAAACCATGACTTTCCCTTTAAAGAGTCAAATATTTCAAAATCATATTTTTTAACAAAACGCTCGTTTTCTTCCACGGAAAGCTTATCATAGCATGACATCTGAGTAGAATAGAAAATTCCCTCGGCACCTCTGTTAATACTTTCCCGTAAATATCCTATAGTCGTATCTCTTATAACTTCCAGCCCCTTTTCGAGTTTCTCGGGGTACTCCCTAAGATGCAACGAAAGTGTTTTCTCCCCACACATTTTCATAGCATTGGTCAATGGGCTGAAGACCGTTTTAACAATCGGCACGTCTTTGGGTATTTCACGCATAGTAAGACGCAACCCCTCAAGTGCTATTAAGTACTCTCCATCAGTCCCAGAATAGGGTTTGAGATGCAGCCAGTCATCCGGATCCTTAACAGCAGGTTCGGCTGCCACCGACGCTTCATCAAAGCCGGGGAAAAACTTTAATTTAACTCCCCAGTCAATTGTCGCTAACATGCCGTAAGGAGTAAATTTGATAAAATCAAGGTCGTATTTACGTTGGTACTCAAGTGTGAGTTCTGCCAACTTCCTAGGGTGATGATCCAAATTGGGAAAATGCCTCCAAAGACTAAACGGCAACCGGTCTGTTTCTTCGAAGTTCAAAGCAACTTGTATTCTTTCCCTCCGATTCACGATAAGAATACCTCTTTATAAAATTCTGATTTAATATGTTACTTCCCTCTCCATGCTAACTGCAAATTCATCGTCTTTTGCTTAACTATAGGACGTAACCCGGCATGTGAACATGTATATGCTTGATCCAAGTTCAGCAATTGATCAACTATCTAGTTGTCTTAAGTATAGCGTCGTAAATAAGATCCAGCTTCTCCTCCGGCGTTGTCGGATCAATTACGCATCCGGGTCCTAGAATAAATCCTTTTCCCTCATTGTAGGAAGCCGCTTCATGAATATCTGCAACAATTTCTTCATTTGTTTTATGTAACAAGATACTTCCCCAACTCAGGCCTCCTACAAGCGTTTTCGCACTATACGTGCGTACCTCATTCAAAGAAGGCCCCTCATCCCTGTCATGCCAATTTAGCGCCTGGACTGGATAATCTTGAATTTCCTGCAAAAAAATATTCTTTCCATGGATATGCAAGATATTAAACCACGTTCTGTCTTTAACAGAGTTCAGTATCTCCCTGTCATACTTTTCCACAAAAGTTCTATGTGTAGCTATATCCATATAATCAGCCGATGACACCTGAGTAGCAAAAAAGAGCCCATCGGCACCACCGTCTACCGATGCCTTTGCAAATTCCATTGTCGTTTCCGTGATAATTTCAAGCATACGGTGTACTCTAAATGAATCTTCAGAAACGAATTGCATAAGTTTAGAGGGACTTCCACACATTTTAGCAGCTGTAGTCATTGGGCTAAAAACAGTCTGAACGAAAGGAATACACTCGTCCATCATCTCAAACAAAATACGCTGGGCTTCCAACACTATTGCATATTCTCCGCGTGTGCCCGGAACGTAACTGATGTTGTCACAATCCTCCACCTTTGAGATGATCGGTGCATGTCCAACCGGCGGCACATTGAAGCCCTCAAATACATCAATGTCCATTCCAAAGTCAATGGTTGAGTACATGCCGTAAGGCATAAACTTTATAAAATCTAAATCGTACCTCTTCTGATTGGCAAGACTTAATTCTGCAAGCCGACGGGGGTGCCTGTCCCTGTTAGGGAAATGCATCCATAGGCTGTAAGGAACCCTGTCAATTTCATCGAACTCAAGTGCTTTCTCAATTCTTTGCTTATGAGTCATTTTCATCAAAAACATCTCCTTATCTTTATAATCTCTATATTTAATATTTTTAACATTTGCTTAAATCAAGCGAAATAGAAACACATCAAAATTACGCGGATAAACCTTTTAAGAATCTTTCCTTGTTCTATTATCGAAACAAAATACACTGCATTTTTTTTGCCAAACTTTTAATGTCCCCCCAAATAGGTGATACGAGAAGTATTATTACGATAAATAACAAAACTAGTGACAAAGGACGAAAGAAAATTCCAGTAAAATTATATTGCATAAGCATGATAGCCCTACGAAACTGAATCTCTGAATTCCGCCCAAGTACAAAAGCCAATACAAAAGGTGCCATTGAAAATTTTGCTTTAACCATGTAATATCCAACGACGCCGAAGAAAAGTATCAGATACATATCAAAACAGAGGAAACGGCCTGAATAAGCTCCCAGAACACAAAATGAAGCGATTATAGGAACGAGTATGCTTTTGGGTATACGTGTCACTCGGGAATACAATGGAGCACCAAACAAACCAAACAGTAAAATAAAAAATTGTGCTGCAATTAATCCTGCAAACAGACCGTAAACAATCGAAGCGTCTCTCGTGAAAAGCTCAGTCCCTGGAAATAAACCATGGATAATTAGACCGCCTAGGAAAAGAGCTGACGTTCCGTTTCCTGGAATTCCCAATGTCAAAAGAGGGACAAGAGAGCCACCTACTACGGCATTATTTGCTGCAGATACACAAGCAAGGCCTTGCTCGTTCCCTTTGCCGAAAGTCTCAGGATGAGGATCAGTCCTTTTTGCGATCTCATAACTTATTCCAGCGGCAACTGTCGTTCCTGCGGCAGGAATTATACCAACAATTGTTCCTATGATAGCCGAACGAAGATTGTTGATGAGCATGGAGGCATGATCCTTAAGAGATAAAAAAACACTCCCTCGCATTGCGTTTTTATCAATAACAATCATGTCCCTCTTTTCTGTAACAAGTTCAAATACTTGAGAAACCGCAAACATTCCTAAGACTACAGGCAATAACGGAAGACCGTCATATATAGCATCAATTCCAAAACTAAACCTTGTTGATCCTGTAATGCCATCTACACCTATCAAAGAACACAAAAAGCCAAAAGAAGCGCTCAACAATCCTTTTAGCATACCATCTTTTGAAAGGCCAACAATAATTACTATACCCATCATTGTAGTCAGGAAAAGTTCCCAAGGGCCAAATTTGACAGCGATTCGTGAAAGTGGAGGTGCTATAAACAAAAGTGCTAAAGAGCCAATGATCCCACCAATAAAAGCACTCCATGTTGTTATCCCAATTGCCCTTAACCCCTCTCCTCGTAACGTCATGGGATAACCATCAAACACCATGAAAAGTGAATCGGAAGTGCCCGGGGTATTAACAAGTACCGCTGTAATATTCCCTCCATACGATGCTGTGACATATATCGCACCTAACGTTATAAGGCCTGTAACGGGTTCAAGATTAAACGTGATCGGCAAGAAAATTGCAATGCCTGTACTTGCAGACAGTCCTGGTATCGCTCCCAGTATAACTCCTACTGTTGCTCCAATGATCAACCACAATATGTTCGTAAAATTAAACACCTCAACCATAAAGTTCAGGAAATCCATTCCATCTCCCCCAGTTTACTGTCAAACATGTTTTCTACTTAAAGAAAATACCTTCTGGAACTCGCAAGTTAAGCATGTAATCAAAGAACACCCATACAACAAGAGGTATTAAAATAGAAATAAGGAAGACCGTTTTTTTATTCTTCTGTCCCAGCATGATCATGGAAATAGCAAGAAAAATTGGTGTCGCAATATAAAAACCTACCCCCTCAGTGAATAAAACATACAGCAACATTACAATACCCATCTTTACTGCAGTTTTTGTACCGCTAAAATCAAACTTTTCCTCGGTCCTGCGTCTCTGATCCATTCGCGTCTTTAGAAAAAATATTGTTGCAAGGATTATGCTAAAAATGCTAATAGCTATTGGGACAACCCTTGAGCCAACATCCTTTAATTGAAAGGCTGAAATTAAAAAAATAATTGAGATCAAATATATAAATAAAACCGACAGATAATTGTAGTTAAAGTCCTTGTTCGCTTTAGACAACTTGTATCCTCCTTATGTTATCTTGTGAACAACGGCACTTCAGTGCAAACTTTAATTTTATATAGTACTAAACTGTAATTTTATATAGTACTGATGAAGTACCGTTGTTCAGAAACCTATGTACGTTTTCAACCTATTCACACAAAAAGGTGCCACTCACATAGATTTTTCTTCACTTAGATGCGATTTACGATGTTATTCATGTCATCTCGTTATTTGTATCTCATAAAATAAATTGACAGCTAAATGTACAGTATAGTCATTCCCAAGGTTCTTCCTTCCATAATTTTTGCAATGTAGCCGTGATTGTCGCAAAGGCTTCCTTGACTTCCGCTCCTGTTTTGGGGTCAATGGGAATTTCCAATTCGGATGCACGCTCTTGAACCTCGGGGTCTTTTTGTGCCGCCAAGAAGCAGTTTTCAAGGTACTTACGGATAGGCTCTGGCGTCCCCTTAGGAGCAGCTATTGAACGCATATTAACTTGAACTACGTCAAAACCTGATTCTTTATAAGTCGGCACATCAGGTAAAAAGTTAGAACGCTTTGTATCTCCAGTTGCTAGTACTTTAATCTGCCCCACTTTAACGTAATTCGTAGTATCGCTAACGTTAAGACAAAATCCATCAATATGTTTACCAATAATGGCAGCAATGATTGCTGATCCTCCGTCAAATGGAATTAGATTAAACTTAACACCCGCTTGCTTCTCAATTAGCTTCATGGTCAGACCTTCCTGACCAATAGTTGAAGTAACCCCAATACTGATCTTTCCCGGATTCTTCTTGGCTGCCTCGACAAGGTCTCCTAGCGTCTTATATTCAGAGTCTGCTGCTACCCCTATTGCCCCTGGGTCAGTCATCATGTTGGCAATGAATTCCAAATTATCATAGGAATAAGGTTGATTCTCGGAAACAGCAGAAATAAGCATTGCACTCGGGGCGAAACCTATAGTATATCCGTCCGGTTTGGCTTTAGCCAAAGCTGACCAACCGATCCTTCCACTTGCTCCTTCTCTATAATTAATGATTATCCCCTTTTTCCACCCTTCCATTTTTTGGATTTTCTCCCCCAGCATACGTATATAAACATCATTAATCGAGCCAGGTGAAAAGCCGTAAATATACTCAATTTCTTTTGCCGGATAGTTCGTAGGAACCCCCTCAGGCCTCAACGAAGAAGCATTTGCCACACCAGATAACGTTCCAGGAAAAAATCCTATCATTAAAACCAACACGCCTAAAAATAAATTATTCAAAGATTTGATGCTTAACATTTCTTACCCCTCCCTTTAAATTTTTAAATATCCTTTTTCACTATTGTTTCTTTTAGCTTTTTTTATTTCATCCAAGTATCCGTAAAGGGTAAACTTGGAAATCTCGAGTTTGGATGCAACTAGATTTATGGCTCCTTTGACCAGAAAAAGGCCCCTACTGTCTAATTCTTCCACTATATCCATCTTATCCGATTTTTCCATGCGCAAAGGTTGAAGAGTTTGACGTTTTAGAACGTCTTCCAGGATCAATTTCACAACTTCACTAACATCATTGGCAAATTGCTCCAAGTTCTCTCCTTCTGGGGCAGGATCACGGATAGAACAAATATCCTTAATAACATCACTTGAAACAAGAAAAGCTTCAATACAGAAATTAATACAAAAACATCCTATAACATGCCCTTTATTGTCTCGGATAAAGGTAGTAGAAGATTTTAGTCGTCTACCATCCTTAGTAGTAGCTAAATAATGGTAACTATTATTCACATTATCCCCATATTGCTTAAGCATCCTTAAAACAAAGTCAGTGATTGGCGCTCCCAAAGTACGATTCGTCACATTTCCGCTGATAGCGACAAGGGAGTTATCTAACTTTCTTAGATCGTGCAAGACAGATTCGCAATAAGGGCTAAATTGATTCGCTATTGTTTCGACTAGTGGAAGAAAAACAGCTAATCGTGAATCAATCGATTCATCGTATATCATAATTTTCTCCCAAAAATTTTTGTTTTCAAAAAAATTTTTCATCAAATTACATTTATTTTATGACGTATTAAAATAATTGATCAAATATTAAGGTTACTAAATAATATAACTTAAGCCTAAAAATGAGCATATTATCTCTTATTTTCTTTCATTTTTACCGCTTTTTAAATTATTGCTTACGATAACATGCTTTTAATTAAATAAGAGTCTTGTTAATAGAGTACTGTCCATTATAGTGTGCAAAAAGGGACAGCTAATAGTAGAAAGGGCTAACCTCACTCTGGTAAGATGAAGGTTTAGCAAGGCTGGTGGAGCAAGTTTTAAACCAGGTGCTTAAAGCCCAAGCCTCAGAACACTTGAAGGCAGAGTCTTACGAAAGGACTGATGAGAGACAGGAGCTCTATTTTAAATAGTGTGGAAAAATTCCAGTAGTAAGAAACGGGACAAATCCTCCTGATGTAGACTTCCATGTTTATAAATGTCAAGAGGAGAGACGTTTGGGCATATTCTAAAGGAGCGGTCCCCTTTCTTCCTAAAAAATTTCCTACAATATTTTACGCTATCTGCACAATCATTCGTACCGAAGTGCATCTATGGGGTTTAAAAGCGAAGCCTTGTAGGCGGGGTACAAGCCGAAGACTATGCCGACCAATGCGGAAAATCCGAAGGACAAGGCAACGGAGCCCGGAAGCACGACGGTCTGCCAGTTGAAGGCTTGCGACAGCACGTAAGACAGAAGCGCCCCAAGGAAGACCCCCACCGCTCCGCCCGTCATGGAAAGCATGCCCGACTCCGCCAGAAATTGAAGCATTATGTCCTTTGAAGTCGCGCCGACGGCCATGCGGATGCCTATCTCCCTGGTGCGCTCGGTGACCGAAACGAGCATTACGTTCATTATGCCGATGCCGCCCACCAGCAGCGATACCGATGCTATGGAGCCCAAAAGAAGAGACATCACCTTCATGGACTCTTGGGCTGCTTCCATGGCCTGCTGCATGTTTCTCACGGTGAAGTCGTCGTCCTGTGGATTTGATATCTTATGGCGCTGTCTCAACAGCAGGGTCACCTCTTCCTGGGCCCTGTCTAATAGGTCTTCTGACTTGACCTTTACCGTTATGGAAGAGACCATGTCTGGTCTTGGCATGCCAAAGAGCCTCTTCTGCGCCGTCGTTACGGGCACCATGACTACGTCGTCCTGATCCCTGCCCCAGCTCGACTCGCCCTTGGGCTCAAGCACACCTATCACCTGAAAGGGTATGTTTTTTATCCTGATCGTCTCGCCCACGGGGTCGGAATAGCCAAAAAGCTCTTGTGCCACGGTCGTCCCAAGTATGGCCACCTTGGCGGCGCTTCGTATGTCCTGCTCCGTGAAGGGACGCCCCAGCTTCAGCTGCCAGTCATTGACCACGAATACTCCTTCAGTAACGCCTGAAATTTGGGTTGACCAGTTTTGGTTTCCGTAGACCACCTGAGCCACCCCTGAGTATTGGGCCAGCACTTCTTCGATGGATGGACATTCCTCTTTTATTGCTGTGGCGTCGCTTAAAGTCAGCGAGGGGGTGCTGCCGGCGCCCATGCGGATGCCTCCCGAGGTTACCGTCCCGGGCCGTATCGTGAGCAGATTGCTTCCCATGCTGGACATGACGCTTTTTATCTGTAAAGTAGCGCCCGCACCCAGCGCAAGCATAGCTATGACCGCCCCAACGCCTATGACTATGCCTAGCATGGCAAGGCCCGAACGCATCTTGTTTGAAACTATGGCCCTAAAGGAAACACGACAGGTCTCGACAAAGGATATCATTCGACATCCACCCGACTTTCGACTTTTTCCTTCGACCCGTCGCTCGATATCAAGCCGTCTAAAACACCTATGACCCTCTTTCCGTAGCTTGCGATGTTGCTGTCGTGAGTCACGAGCACCACCGTTATGCCCCGTTTTTCGTTCAAACTCACCAACATCTCCATTACCTGAGCACCGGTCTTGGAATCCAGGCTTCCCGTTGGTTCATCGGCCAAAAGAAGGGGGGCATCGTTCACCAGCGCCCTAGCTATGGCCACTCTCTGCTGCTGGCCTCCCGAGAGCTGGTTCGGCCTGTGATCGGCCCAATCAAGCAAACCCACCAGCTCCAGTGCCTCCTCGGCCTTTCGCTTTCGCTCTGCCGTTGGATGTCCCGCGTAGAGCATGGGAAGCTCCACGTTTTCCATGGCATTCATCCTGGGAAGGAGGTTAAACCCCTGAAATATGAAGCCGATCTTTGCGTTTCTGACGCGGGCTAGCTCATCTCTCGTCATGTCGGTGATCTCCCTGTCGTCCAGAAGGTAGGAGCCGGACGTGGGTACGTCCAGAGCTCCCAATATGTGCATAAGGGTTGATTTGCCCGACCCCGAAGGACCCATTATTATCACGAATTCTCCCTTTTCGATAGAAAAGGAAACCCCCTTCAGGGCCTCGAACTCCACGCCGTCCATCCTGTAAACCTTTCGTACGTCTTTCACTTCTATTAACGCCATTTCCAACCCATCTCCCTAGAGGGGAAATCTCCTTGCGCTTGCCCTTCCCTTTGTGGAACCTGCTTCCTCGCCGATTATGACGCGATCGCCCTCTTTAAGATCGTCGCTTTTTATCTCCACATAAGCCCCGTCGGTTATTCCCGTCTCTACCTGTACGGGAAGGGGACGTCCCTCCTCCAACACCCAAAGGACCCGGCCTCGCAGGAGCTCTCCTTCGTAAGCGGAAGGCCTGTATCTGAAGGCAGCGCTCGGCACGGCCAGGACCTTCTCCTTTTTATCGGTAATTATGGTCACGTTTGCCGTCATGCCGGGTTTTAACATCAAATCGGGATTGGACACGTCGATAATCACAGGATAGGTTACCACGTTTTCGACGACGCTCGAGGCTATCCTCACCTGCTTTATCCTGCCCGAAAAGACGGCGTTGGGGTAGGCATCGACTGTGAAGGTCACCTCCAGTCCTTCTCTCACGTTTCCTATGTCGGCTTCGTCCACGTTGGTCTCTATCTGCATCTTGGTGAGGTCCTGGGCTATGGTAAAAAGCGTAGGCGTCTGAAAGCTCGCCGCCACGGTCTGCCCTGCGTCCACGTCGCGGGAGACCACTATGCCATCGACGGGAGAGTAGATCCTGGTGTAGCCGAGGTCGGTATCGACCTTCTTCAATGAAGCCTGAGCCTGAAGGACGTTCGCATCGGCCTCGCTCACGCCTGCCACTGCGAGGTCGTAGTCGGTCTGGGCAGAATCGAGGTCGCTCCTTGCTATTAAGTCCCTCTCCCAGAGCATCTTCTGGCGGTCGAGGTTTCTTTTCGCATCGGCAAGGGTGGCCTGTGCCCTCTGCAGCCCGGCCTTTGCCTGCATGAGGTTGGCCTTTGCCTGCTCCACCTGGGCTTCAAAGGTAGTGGGATCTATGAGGGCTATTATCTGCCCCTTATTCACGATGGAGTTGTAATCTGCGTAGATTTCCTTTATAGTCCCGGAGACCTGAGTTCCCACTTCTACGGTCGTCACCGCCGAAACGTTTCCTATGGCAGTCACGAAAGAAGAGATATCGCGCCTTTCGACGGGCGCCATATCGTAGTTTACGCCCTCCTTCCTGCTAAAAACCCCCCTGCCAAAGGCTGCGAAAAGCACCGCTCCTATGACGAGGACAAATAACATCTTCTTTTTCACGGCAAATTCTCTCCCATCGCACTTTTAAGCGTAATTTCGGCCATCCTGTAATCGTAAAGGGCCTGAACGTAATTTCTCCTGGCGTCGTTTAAAGCCACCGTGGCATCCGTAACCTCGATGGGGCTTCCAACTCCCGCCTGATATCTTCCAAGGGCCAGCTCCAGGTTTTCCTCCGCCTGCCTGACCATTAGCCTGGACACTTCCACGCTTTCGCCGTATTCGATCAAGGAAAGATAACCCTCTTCGATTTCGAGGGAGATGTCGTTTCTCAAAGATGAAGTGGCCAACTTAACTTCCTCCAAGTTAGCGGCCGCTTCCTTCGTCTGATATTCCACGAGATGCCCATCGAAAAGGGGAATGCTCATGGTCATGCCGAAGTTCCATCCCTCATCCAGGGGAAAGTTTTCACCTTCAAAGTTGTATGCTGCGTAGGCCGAAAGTGTCGGAGAATCACCTCTGGCTGCAAGCTCCAGCGATTTTTGTGCCGTGACCTCGCCGGTTTCCTGAGCCTTTAGGTCCGGCCTGTTTTCAAAAGCCCTCGCCAGCGCCTCCTGTTTCGTTATATCGTAGGCCTTAAAGTCCATGTCGTCGGCTATGTCATAGGAGGGCGTGTCGGCAAAGCCCATGGCGTTGCTCAAGNNTTAAGTGTTCCTCAAACTGTCTCACCGTATCCTCTGCCACGGAGACGTTTCTCTTAGCAGCCAGCACCCCGTAGTAAGCCTCCGAGACGCCGTAGGCAATATTTCTTTTCGTGTTGTCCGCCTCAAATCCTGTCGCCGTGACGTTTTCTCTTTCAATGCCTATCTTCCTTTCCCGCTGACCGAAGTCGGTTATAACTTGAGATAGGGAGATGTCGCTGGAGTAATTTGAGCGGGTGCTTCCGCCTGTCGGAGAGCTTCTCGAGTAGTTGGTGGATGCGGACAGCTCGGGGTAATTTTGCGACATTGCCTGGCCAACCCTGCTTTCCTGGGCTTCAACCTTCTTTTGAGCGCCCATGACGTCGGGATGGGCCTGAAGGGCTATCTCTATGCATTGCTCCAAACTTAAAAGATCGCCCTCTTGTATCATTGAGGTCTCGGCCTGGGAAGGCAAAGGTCCGAATAAAGCTGCCGAATAAATAAAAATTGACGCCAAGGTTAATTTAGTTCGGGCCTTCAAATGTGTTTTGCTCCTTTCTATCTTTTTCTGTAATTTTATTTTAATATTTATGCAATGCAATCCGTACTTACGCCTACGCCTGTTTTAACATTAAAGTCCTGTTAAGGCCACTGAATTCTATAAAAAGGAGTGATGTAGGGTTGGACATAATGTCATTGCTGGGTAAAAGGGTCACCGAGAGGATCAAGCCTTCCGCCATCACGGAGATGATGATACTCGTAAAGAAACACAAGGCAATCTCGCTGACGGCGGGCGAGCCCTCGAGCGAGATGTATCCCGTAGATCTGCTGCGGGAGACCATTGAGAGGGCTTTGAGGGATCCCGGAATCCTCAGCTACTATCCCCTTTCCACGGGGATAACGGAGCTTAGGGAATGGATAGCCGAATGGATGAAGGAAGACGGGCTTTTGCCGCAAAGCTACGGCGGAGAAAACGTGATAATGACTAATGGGTCGCAGGACGGGCTTAACCTCGTTTCCGAGGCCTTCATAGAGCCGGGCGACACGGTGCTGGTCGAAAATCCCACCTATCCGGAGGCCCTTCTTGCCTTCGGCAAGGAGGGGGCAAACTTCGTAAGCGTCCCCGTCGACAGGGACGGCCCTATAATCGAGGAAATGGAAAGGGTCTTATCTCAAAACAAGGTTAAACTCTTTTACACGATAGTGAACTTCCAAAATCCCTCGGGCTGTGTGACGACGGAGGAACGCAAGAAAAGGATATTGGAGCTGGCCTCGCGGTACGGTTTTTTGATCATAGAAGACGATCCCTACAGATACCTCAGGTACGAGGGGGAACACGAAGGGTCTTATATAGGCCTCGCCCAAGAAGAGGACAGGGTCATATATCTTGGAAGTTTCTCGAAGATCATAGCGCCGGGCATAAGGTGCGGATATATTGTACTTCCCTCGAAGATAGTCGGACCCATGGGAGAGCTGATTTTGGCGACGAAGCTGTCCCTTCCGGCATTTCTGCAGAGGGCAACCTGGGAGCTGTTGCGAAATATCAACATGAAAGCCCACCTTGCCAAGCTGACCGATACCTACAGGACGAGAAGGGACGCTCTTCATCGCTTTTTGCAGGAAAAGGCGGTGCCTCAGGGCATGACCTACGACCTTCCCAAGGGAGGGTTTTTCATATGGGCCCGCGTGCCGTGGCTGAAAGACTGCTTCGACTTTGCCAAATATGCGGTTCTTGAAGAAAAGGTAGGCGTCGTTCCGGGGGCTGCCTTTTATCCCGACGTCTTGACTGCCGATAGATCCACCTTGAGGCTTTCCTTCGCGAAGGTCCCGCCGGAAACTGCCGAAGAGGCGGGCGAAAGGCTTGGGAGGGCTTTGGCCAGATATAAGGAAACTGGATAAAAAGACAAAGACACGAAGTTAGCCTCAAAGCATATGTTCGGCTTTGGGGCTAACTTTTTTCAGTTTAAGAAACAGGGTGCTATACTGATATTTCAACTACCCGAGATGCCTGTAAGCCTGCCCGCGCGGTTGCACGGCTATTACAATTACTGCATTAGCGGAGTTATCTATTGTATAAAGTATCCGCCACCCGCCGACGCGGGACGAGCGCAGCCCTTCCATATCCGTCAACGGCTTGCTTAACCGCGGATCGAGCGGATCATCGGACAGTTCGTGCAGCCGACTGCGGATACGTTTTTCGGGTTTAGAGTCCATGCGGTCCAAAGTTTTTACGGCTTCACGGGAGAGCCTTACTTCATAATTCACAGTCTTCTGTCTTGCTCGTACTCTTCCAGCGTCACATATCTGCCGGCTTTGATGTCTTCCAGGCCGCGTTTTACAGCTTCAAGGTCATCCCTGCTCAACTTCTCTTCATCGTCATTGTTTGTCTTTAAAAATGCCTTTAGGTCGCTTTCTCTGATCCGCCATACGCTGCCCACTTTGATTCCTTTTAATTTTCCCTGCCAAAGCCATTTTTTTATCGTCACAGGCGAAAGCGAAAGGATTTCGGCTGCGTCCTTTGGCGTAAGCAGCTTTTCCATTTCTATCACTTCCTAACGGTTCCTATTTATTATTAATAATTACCATTCCTGCCTACAGCAATATAATACCATATATTAAATGCTATGTCATCTTTTTTCATATCAATACGAACAATCAAAGTGGACCGACCTCGGACGTTTAATTTAACATTTGTGCATTTTAGTGTAAAATTATATGCGTAACTGTGTCTTGATCACAAAATCGAAAAGGGGGAGAGCACATTGAGAGTAACCCTAACAGCGATCAAGGCCGACATAGGAAGCATTGGAGGACACATTCGCCCCAGTGTTTCACTGCTCAAGGAGGTGGAAAGGTCGCTTCAGCCTCATCTGGGCAGTGATTTCATCGATTTCCGCCTTTCCTACACGGGAGACGACATCGCCATATTGATGACCCATACTCACGGCACGGACAACCCGCTCATCCACCAGATAGCCTGGGACGCCTTCAAGGCTGCCGCCGACGTGGCAAAGAAAGAGGGCCTCTATGGTGCGGGGCAGGACCTGCTTAAGGACGCTTTCTCCGGCAACATAAGGGGGCTTGGCCCCGGCATCGCCGAGATGGAGTTCGAGGAAAGAAAAAGCGAGCCTTTCCTGCTTTTTGCCGCCGACAAGACCGACCCCGGAGCCTTCAACCTGCCGCTTTACCTTGCCTTTTGCGATCCCATGTACTGCAGCGGGCTGCTTCTTTCGCCGAACATATTCAAGGGGTTCAAGTTTGAGATCATGGACGTCTCATACACCGAGGGCGATAAAGTAATAGCTCTCGTCGCCCCCGAGGAGCTCTACGACATCGCGGCGCTGCTTCGGGATCCGGAGCGTTACGTTGTAAAAGCTGTTTATTCAAGGACAACAGGGGAGATAGCGGCCGTCGCCAGCACAACAAGGCTTCACAACATAGCGGGCAAATACGTCGGAAAAGACGATCCTATCCTCTTGGTCAGGGCCCAGGGCAGTTTTCCTGCCACGGGAGAGATTCTTGAGCCTTACGCGCTGGTACCTTACGTAGGCGGCTTCATGAGGGGCAGTCACCAGGGGCCTCTCATGCCCGTCAAGCGAAACAGCTCCGTGTCCTTCTTCGACGGCCCGCCAATCGTAAGCTGCACCGCCTACTGCGTCAAGGAGGGCAAGCTGTCCGAGGAAGCCGACGCCTTTGACCATCCCTTCTGGGATTATGTGAGGGAGATAGCCTCGAAAAAGGCAATAGAGCTGCGCAGGCAAGGATTCTACGGAAATGCCATGCTGCCCTACGGGGAACTCGAGTACGGCGGCATAGTCGAAAGGCTCAAGGCCTTGGAAGGCAAGTTCGAGATCAGGCATTAACTGCAATCCGGGCGGGAGAAAGTCTTCCGTCCGGATAATTTTAATTCATAAGAGGAGGAAAAGGGTTATGTCAAAGAAATCACGTCTGGACCTCATGAAGATGAAGGAAAAGGGCGAGCCCGTAGCATGGATAACGGCCTACGACTTTCCCACGGCATCCTTTGCCGAGCAGGCAGGGATGGACATGATCTTGGTAGGAGACAGTTTAGGGATGGTATTGCTGGGCTACAAGGGGACCATACCCGTGACGATGGAAGAATGCATCACCTGCTGTAAGGCAGTGCGAAGAGGTGCACCCAATACATTTTGCATAGGGGACATGCCCTTCATGTCATACCAGATATCCGACGAAGACGCCGTGTATAACGCCGGAAGGTTTTTAAAGGAAGCCG
>NZ_DJHF01000023.1 GCF_002433005.1 Acetomicrobium sp. UBA5826
TACAAATATTTTACGCGATCAGGACGTCTTCGCTACTTTTGAAGCATGTGGTATAATAGGGTTACGGCAATGGGCGAATATTGTATGCATTTTAGCACGAAAGGGGGAATTGGATGATCGATGTCGATGAAAAAACAGAACGACTCGGCAAGGAACCTATCGGCAGACTTCTTTTGGCATTTTCGCTTCCGGCAATTGCGGGATTGTTTGCGAATGCTCTCTACAACATAGTTGATAGAATTTTTATAGGGCGAAACGTCGGCGAGACGGGTCTTGCTGCCGTTACGGTGGCTTTCCCTCTTTTTGAGTTATCCATTGCCCTCTGTCTTTTGGTTTGCGTGGGGGCGGCTTCGATTGCCTCCAGGAGTTTGGGCGCCGGCAGGAAAAAGAGGGCTGAGCTGATCTTGGGGAACGCCTTTACCTTATCCGTTATTATCGCGATCTTTATCTGCCTTGGCATGGCTTCGTCCCTTGAGTCGGCTTTGAAGCTCTTTGGTGCAAGCGAAGATATCTTGGGCCCTGCTCGCGATTACATGGTCATCGTATTGTACGGGATGCCCTTTTTTGTGATTTCCTTTGTCCTTAACTCATTGATCAGGGCCGAAGGGTCGCCCAGGTGGGCAATGGGTACCCTGGTTCTGGGAACGGGGGCCAACATCTTCCTGGATTGGCTTTTTATCTGCCACTTGGGTTGGGGAATAAAGGGTGCCGCCTGGGGTACGACAATTTCAGAATTCCTGTCATGCCTGTGGGTTGCAATTTATTATCTTAAATACAGCGTACTTAAGATCAAATATAGGAATTTAAAACCACGAGCCTCCTTAATGGGTTCCATATTGTCGATAGGGATAACTCCCTGTATAACTTCAATATCCTTTGCTGTGTTGTTGGTGCTTTTAAATCAAAGAGCGCTGAGACTTGGGGGAGATTTGGCCGTATCCTCCGTAGGTATATTTCTCACGTTGGATACACTATTCTTTCTGCCGGCCCTCGGCATAAGCGAGGCAGCTCAACCAATAATCGGTTACAATTACGGAGCAGGCTTGTATCAACGCGTTAGAAAGGCCATATTGCTTGCCTTTGGGGCTTGTCTGTTGGTCTTTTCTCTTTCCTGGTTCTCCACTCAGTTTTTTGCTGGGAGAATCGTGCAAATCTTTTGCAACGATAATTTAACGTTAATCCATATGACCTCACGTGCATTGAGGGTTGGCTACATTTTTCTACCGGCAGCTGCCGTATTCGTGGTCACTTCCTATACTCTCCAGTCTTTAGGGAGAGCTCGTGAGGCGTTGTTCATTCAGCTTGTCCGTCAGCTCGGCATTTGCTACCCGGCCGTATTGATCATGCCGAGTTTTTTGGGCTTGGATGGCATATGGATGGCTTTCCCGGCTACCGATCTTGGCGGGTCGATCTTGGCCTTTTTTGCCATTAGACGGGAGTTGAAGAAGCTCAGGGAAGAGGAAAAGACAGTTCACCCAAAGCTTGAAGTCGTTGCAAACAGGTCAGGAGGATGCAGGTGATTCCTCGCTTACGAGGGAAGCGGCTCCAAATATGGCTGCGTCGTTTCCCAGGGAACTGATCTTCAAAGAGAAGGCGCCTTTGTAGAGGGGAACGATATGTTTGTGGACTAAGGGTTCCAGGACGGCAAGGAGTCCCTCTGCTCGGCTGAGCCCCCCTCCCAAGATGATAGTTTCGGGGTCGAAGAGATGAACCATCGAAGCGATAGCTTTGGCTATTGCCTCTAAAGAGGGGTTTATGATTCGTGCTACCTCCGGCTCTTTCCTTCGCACCCAAAGTATCTTCATGTCTTCGGGCAAGTCGTTACGGCCTGCTTTTCTTTCGATTGCATCGGTGCCTCCGATAGCTTCAAGATGTCCGAGGCATCCGCATCCGCAACGCTCATCGTCACCTAAGGCCATATGTCCCGGTTCTCCTGCGTAGCCGTGAGCCCCCATCAGCAATCTGCCGTTCAAAACTATTCCTCCGCCAATTCCCGTCCCCAGAGTTAAAACGATGAAATTGCTAAGCCCCTTGGCAAGCCCGGTCATTTGCTCGCCCAGAGCGTAGCAATTGGCGTCATTCTCTATTGCAATCCTTCTCTGCAAATTCTTTTCAAACATGGATTTGATGGGAATACCCTTCCAATCGGGAAAGTTGGGAGAAAGAACGAGGTGCTCCCGCCGCAGGTCCAAAAAACCGGGAATTCCAATCCCGACGGAGAGTATGTAACCCGGAGGTTCCAGTTTTTCGACGATACGTTGAAGTTGTTCGATAACTCCTTTAAGGGTTCTTCCCTCGGAGGTTGGTTCTTCCCACCTTCGAAGTATTTTGTCTCCCTCAACCAGTGCAGCCTTTATATAGTGCCCGCCTATATCTATTCCTATCGCAAGGTCGCCCATTTCGTCTCTCCTTCGTGTGGTGAATTCGAGCTTACAAAATGGCGGAGGACGAGGGATTTGAACCCCCGGTGCCTTGCGGCACAAGTGATTTCAAGTCACCCGCCTTCGACCGCTCGGCCAGTCCTCCGCACAAGCCATTATAGCAACTACTTCGCAGTTCGTGAAGTCAAGGCGCGAGGACTTAATGCCACCATATCACCCTTATCGCTTAAAATAAAACTGGGATTTTCCTGAAGCTGATCCTAAAATATATATAGATGACCTGAGAAAAGAAGGGGGGATATATTATGAAAAAACGAAGACAACTATCGATTGCATTGTTTTTATTGGCGATTGTCCCCGTAATTTTGGTTTTTGCGGTTCCTCTATTTTCCGAAGAGAAAAACGATTCCTTAGTTTTGGTGGCGTCGTCCTTTAAATATAGCGGGGAAGAAGGTGTTTTTAAATTAAATACGACTATCAAAAACGTCTCATCGAGGGAGATCGAGGGGCCGGGGCTTATCGTGACCATTTACGGACAGGAGGACAAATTATTGGTGCAACGGTCCTTTAAGGCAAGAAGGGTGTCCCTCTTACCCGGAGAGGAAACGGAGGTGGCAGCTACGATTTACGTCGATAGGCCTGTCTTTGATTTTAGGTTGACCGTGACGGAAGGTTTGGGAGGAGGTTGAAGATAAACGAGGAACACCGTGCGTGTCCCTAAGGATTTTACAAAGAGGAGGGCGAGAGAATGGAGTGGGAAAGGATAATAAAAGAATACGTATGTTCCCCCTGCAAGGTGGCCGTGTTGGGAGCTACGGTCGAAACGGGAAAGCCTGTCTCCGGAGTGCTGTCTTATTTAAAATCCAGAGAATTTGTGATTTATCCCGTAAACCCGAAATATATGGGCCTTAAGATCTTCGATCTTGACTTTTACTCTTCGATAAAGGGTATTCCGGAAGCCATCGATATCCTTTCGGTATTCATTGGTCCTAAAAATCAGGGATTTTTGTTGGATGAACTGAAGCAGATTGCCTATAAACCGATTATATGGTTCCAACCAGGTGCGGAAAACCCACAGCTGGAAGAAAAGTTAAAAGAATTGGGATATGATGTTGTAAGCGGTGAGTGCATAATGGCAGTGCATAGCGCAAGTTGTCGCTAGTTTGTCCTCCATAGCTTTGCTGTTTACTGTAAATATTTTTTTGCAAGCCCATGTGGAATATTTATCGATCTATGTGGTATGATAGATCTGCTACCCTTTTATTGTGCGTACATTACATTTCAGGCTAGGAGATGAAAACAATGTCCTTAAGCGCGTCTCTTACGGTTAGGGTACCCTACGGCGCAACCGATCAGATGGGAGTAGTATATTACGCCAATTACCTGACGTGGTTCGAAATGGGCAGGACCGAGTTCTGCAGGGAATTCGGAATGCCATACACAGAGTGGGAAGAAAAGGGAATCTTCATGCCCGTTGTCGAGGTCAGATGCAGATACAAACACCCTGCTCACTATGACGATTTCATTAGAGTGGAGACCTTTTTGAAAGAAATAAAACCTCACAGCCTTTCCTTTGAATTTAAAATCTATCGTGATAGTGACGACAAACTTCTTGCCGAAGGCTTTACCAAACACGGGTTTTGTGACAGACGGGGGAAGTTGGTCAAAAAACCAGAGCCTTTTTACAGCAAGCTCATGGATCTGTTGAAAGAATAAAATGGCGAGAGAGGTGTATGCGAATGGCAACTGAAAGGGCTGTTCTGCTTGGCAATGAGGCGATTGCCAGGGCTGTTGTTGAAGCGGGGTGTGAGGTAGCCTGTGCCTATCCCGGCACGCCCTCATCGGAAATTTTGCCGGCAATAGCGAAATTCGCCGATTTGCTCGATACCAAAACGGTTGTGGAATGGGGCACGAACGAAAAGGTGGCGTACGAAGTCGCGATTTCAGCTTCCTTTACCGGAAAAAGGTCCTGTGTCGCAATGAAACATGTTGGTCTTAACGTTGCAGCTGACCCCTTTATGAGCGCTGCTCAGTTTGACATTGAAGGCGGCATGCTGTTGATCGTAGCCGATGATCCCGGGCCCCACAGTTCCCAGACGGAACAGGACAGCAGATTGTTCGGTCTGTTTGCCAAGGTTCCCGTCTTGGATCCTTCTTCCGCGAAGGAAGCCATGGAAATGGTAAAAGATGGTTTTGAGTTGTCCGAAAGGCACAAGATACCGGTGATGTTGCGTCCTACGGTGAGAGTCGATCATTGCAGACAGGATGTGGAGCTTAACGATCCCTTAAGGCTGGAAAGACCGGCCAAATTCGTAAAGGATGTAAAGCGTTGGGTTTGTCTTCCCGCCCACGTAAAGACAACCCATCCCAAGCTAAACCAGAAGATGGATGCCGTAAAAGAGGAATTTACGAAAAACTTCTCGAAGTACAACTTTGAGATAGCGGCGCAGGAAAAACCCAAACTTGGCATTATTGCGGGAGGAATATCCTTTGCAGTAGTGATGGATTTGCTGGAAAAGCTGGGCAGAAAGGATATATCGGTATTGAAGATAGGCACACCCCACCCCCTGCCATTGGACCTCGTAAACGATTTTATAGCCCGCCACGAAAATGTTTTGTTACTTGAGGAGACCTATCCCGTAATAGAACTTCAGATCACTGACCGCAGAAATGTGAAGGGGCGATGGAACGGCTATGTGCCAAGAGCCGGCGAATTGACACCTGAAGTGGTGGAGGAATTGGTTTGCAAAGCTCTGGGTGAAACTTGCACTCGCGATGCTGATGAGGATTTGAAGAAGGCGATAGAAGAATTAAAGATAACACCCAAACCCCCGATGCTATGCCCGGGATGTCCTCACAGGGCGAGCTTTTTCGCCATAAGGAAGGCTTTTCCCGACGGAATATATCCTTCGGATATAGGATGTTATACCTTGGGAGTTAACCAGAAAACTGTCGATACCTCCATATGCATGGGTGCCTCGGTAACGCAGTCGTCGGGTTTTTATCTGGCCCACAAGGTCGATGGCCAGTTGCGTCCCATTGTAGCTACCATAGGAGATTCCACTTTCTTTCACATGGGTTTGCCAGGGCTTGTAAACGGGGTTTACAACAAACATGCCTTTGTATTGGCAATTCTCGATAATCAGGTGACGGCCATGACGGGAGGTCAGCCCCATCCAGGTACGGGCCAAAAACTTAGGAAAGGCGACTCTGGCAGGATAGTGCCCATAGAAAGGGCGGTCAAAGGCTGCGGCGTAGAGTTCGTAAAGAGGGTGGAAGCCTATGATATAGACGAAGGAGTAAAGGCGCTCAAGGAAGCGTGGGAATATGCAAAGGATCATAAGGAGCCGGCAGTGGTTATCTTCGGCCATCCTTGCATGCTGCTGAGGCAAGAACAACCCAAGGTTCCCGTTCGCGTCGAGGACGAAACGTGTGTAGGTTGCAAGTTCTGTATAAACTTCTTCAATTGTCCCGGCCTGGTTTTCGACGAAAGCTCCAAGAAGGCCTACATAGATGAACGCTTTTGCGTCAAATGCGGCGTTTGCGTGAACGTGTGCCCCCATGGGGCTATCCAGGTCATATCGGAGGAGGGAAAGTAATGCAATACATCATCGTTGGTCTTGGCGGGCAGGGAATACTCTTTGCCAGTCGCGTTTTAGGGGAGATAGCAATAAAAAGAGGAGAAAACGTGATTGGAAGCGAAGTTCACGGTATGGCTCAGCGTGGAGGCTCCGTTATCAGTCACTTTAAAGTAGGATCATACAAAAGCCCATTGATAAGTGCCGGCGATGCCAACGTGCTCCTGGCCTTCGATCAAAACGAGGCGATAAGAAATCTCCACTTCCTGAAAAATGGAGGATACGGCATAATTAATGTCCATAAGATGGAGGTCTTTCAAAACGAGAGCCTGAAGAAATACCTTACGAAAAGAAATATTTCCACCTTTCTTTTGAAGGGATACGAAATATTGAACGAACATATGAAGGGTAATTATCTGTTTTTGAACGTATTGATTTTGGGTGCCATGGGTGCTTTAAACTTAGGGGGCATCTCTTTCGACGAGGTAAAGGATGCTGTTTCCAAGCTAAGCCCTGCGAAGTTTCTCGATGATAACATGAAAGCGCTCGATCTCGGCAAAATGGCAACGCATGAGTCTTAAAAATTCAAAGACGTTCAGGACCCTCTCTCTTGAGAGGAGGGTCCTGTTTTTTTCGCCAAGAAACGGGCTTTCCCTTGTCGAGCTGTTGATAGTAATTTTCATTTTTTCTTCAACTGTGGGCGGCATTGGACTGGCCGTCAGCGCGGCCAAAGAGGTATTCGCTCTCATAGAATTCAAAAAGGCTCACATATGGATTCAGGGCATCTTTATCGAAGCAGCCCAAGCCGACAGGCCTTTCATCTTTAAATATACGACCCGTTCTGCTTCCACAGACACGCTGCGGATCCAATGGCTTGACACTCTCGATGAAAAAGTATTTGATACGGGTAGAAGCTGTTATTTCAGGGGGATGAGCGCGTCGGAGAGTTTTTCGGTGTATTCCCCTGAATGGCATACGCTCACTCCCGGTCTGACGTTGAAGGTGACCACAGGTCCTGGAAGTAGTTCCAAAAAACTTGGATATATAGTTATTTCTCCCTATTGTTATATAACGATCAGAAAGGATCCGCCAAAGAATTGACATTTCCTCTTGATTTTGGGCATTGAATAGGGTTATAAAGACATTCATGTGACGGAGTTTAACCAATAATCTTGTGGGGTGTAATTATCGACATGAAGCCATGGTGGAGAGAATTAATCGAGACTTTGATTTGGGCATTGATTTTGGCCTTGGTTTTGAGGACTTTTGTGGTTCAGGCATTCTGGATTCCCAGCGGTTCAATGATACCTACCCTGATGCCGGGGGACAGGGTGTTGGTGGCAAAGTTTTGGTATCGGTTTTCTGAACCCAAGAGAGGTCAAATAGTGGTATTTAGATATCCCCTCGATCCGACGAGGGATTTCGTAAAGCGATTGATAGCTCTTCCCGGCGAAACTGTCGAGATAAAAAACGGTATAGTTTATATAAATGGAGAAGTTCTCGAAGAGCCTTACGTGAAGAACAGGGACTTTCTCAGCATGGAGAAGACGACAGTTCCAAGGGGGCAATATTTCATGATGGGCGATAATCGTCCAAATTCGCAGGATAGTCGCTTTTGGGGTTTTGTTCCCAGAAACTACCTGCTTGGCCCCGCCTTTTTCCGTTATTGGCCCTTGAGCAGAATAGGGGTGCCCAAGTGATGGCGAGGACTGTCTGGTATCCAGGTCATATGGAAAAAGGGAGAAGAAGGCTGGCCGAACTGGCTTCTCAAGTCGATGTATTTATAGAGGTAAGGGATGCCAGAGCCCCTTTTACCACTTCTTCTCCCCTTATCGGCGAGCTGGCCAAGCTGAAGCCTGTTTGTATAGTATTGAGCAAAAGAGACCTGGCGGAGGAGGAAAAGACGAAAATCTGGATTAAAGAGTTGTACAAACTTTACCCCACCTTCGCCTTGAACCTGAGGAGGGGAGTTCCAAGGGAGTTGACGGGCAAACTTTTTGAAATATGCAAAAATCGGCCGAAGTGGAGGGAATTGAGGGTTGCCATTGTGGGTATACCCAATGTAGGCAAATCCATGTTGCTCAACGCTCTGATCGGTAAAAAGGCATCCAAGGTGGGAGGAATACCGGGTATAACCAGGGGAGTATCGTGGTACAGATCGGGTAACCTGCTAGTCGTCGATTCTCCCGGAATCCTGGATCCAAAGGCTGATCGAGAAACCCATGTGATGCTGACATGGCTTGGGTGTTCCAAGGCGGATGTCGTGGGAGATCATGAGACGTTGGCCCTCCAACTGCTGGAGTTTTTGCGCTCTTCAGGTTCAATTCCCAGGTTGCTTGAAAAGTTTTCCTTGAGTTTTTCCGAAGATAAAGATGTGGCAGAATATCTCGCCGAGATTGGTGGTAAAATAGGCGCCCTTGTCTCTGGAGGCGATGTAGACTTGACGAGAGCGGGTCAATATTTGCTCGAACGCTTTGCCGCCGGCAAGTTGGGATCCTTTACGCTGGAGATGCCCTAAAATGATCGTGGTAGGGGTCGATGAGGCTGGAAGAGGTCCTTTGGCCGGGCCTGTGGTCGCTGCAGCCGTTGCGGCTACGAGGGAAAAGATGTCTCTGCTGAAGTCTGTGGGCGTAGCCGATTCAAAGGCCCTGTCTCCAAAGAGGCGGGAAGAGATATTTCTCCTTCTTCTGCGTTATGGTTTTGTCTATAGAGCCCAGGCTGCAAATCCGTGGTTTATCGACAGAGCAAACATCCTTCAAGCGACTTTATGGGCCATGGAAAAGGCGGTTTCCTCTCTTCCCCTGTCGCCCGATATCGTGATTGTAGACGGCAATCAAAAAATACCCGGTTTGACCTTCCCCCAAAAAGCCTTGCCAAAGGCGGACAAAAATGTCCTGGTAGTAGGAGCTGCCTCTATCGTCGCTAAAGTCATAAGGGATAGGGTGATGTGCGCATACGATAAGCTCTATCCGGGTTATGGCTTTGCCGTGCACAAAGGCTATCCCACAAAGGAACACAGGATAGCTTTGGCGTTAATGGGCGCCTCTCCCATTCACAGAAAAACATTCAAATGGAAAGTTGTGAAAGACGATGACCGGTAACGTTCAGGGGCCGGAAGCTGTAAAGATAATAGACGAAGCTCGAAAAAAGGGAATACCCCTCGTGGAAGATTCCCTGTTGGTATCGGTGCTTTTGGGTGTCAACCTTTGGGAGGAGATACCAGAAGAAGCCTATCTTGCAGTTGCCAGGATACTGGTTTTCCTCAGTAAAATCGATTCGGCCAGAGGAGAAGTACTCGGGAGAGATGGATAAAAAGAATAAAAAGGACTTGGGGCGCTGGGGGGAGGATTTGGCCGCTTCCATAGTGTCTCGGATGGGTTATGAGATTTTGATGAGAAACGTTACTTTCAGGGGAGGAGAGCTTGACATTGTCGCCCTGGACGGCGATGAGTTGGTGATCCTGGAGGTCAGGGTGCGCACGAAGGGAAAGGTGCAGTCTCCCACAGAAAGCGTCGGTCCCAGAAAGGTCAAAAGGCTTCTTCGCGCGGGCAGCCTGCTGGTAGAGAGGCTTGAATGGGATGGCCCCTGGAGGTTGGATGTTATGGGTATAACGTTGGGCGGTGACGTTGCAAAAGGATATGAGTGTGAGTACATCAAAGATATTACGTTAGGAATGATATAGATGAATCGCATTTACGGTCTTACCTTAAGAGGTATCGATGCTCTTCCCGTAGAAGTGGAAGTATGCGTTACCGGAGGTTTATTTTCCATATCAATTGTTGGTTTAGCCGATACTGCGGTCAAGGAGGCACGGGAAAGGGTGCGCATTGCGCTGGGAACCTTGGGGATTAAGCTTAAGGGTCATATAGCTGTAAACCTGGCGCCGGCTGATTTGCCCAAGGAAGGCGCCCTCCTTGACTTGCCCATGGCTGTCGGTATTGCCAGAGAAGCCGGTTTTATACCAAAGGACGTCAGTGGGATTTTCATGGGAGAGCTGGCTTTGGACGGGCGTTTGCGCAAGGTTAAGGGAGGAGTGCCCGCAGCCTTCCTTTCCCGCGAGATGGGCCTTCCCCTTTTCATCCCCCGAGGAAACGCCCAGGAAGCGTCTATGGTCCAAGGTGTTGAAGTCTACAGTTGTTCAAACATTGCGGAGCTATTTTCACATCTAAGGGGCGAGAGTAGGCTGAAGAAGCTCGATTTCTCTCTACCCGAGGCGAAGGTGGTCGAGGTTGAGCCGGATTTCGCCGACATAAAGGGACACGTCGCTGCCAAGAGGGGCATGGAAATTGCTGCAGCGGGCCATCATAATTTGGCTTTAATCGGCGCTCCGGGTTCGGGCAAGACCATGTTGGCCAAGGCCCTTCGCGGCATTCTTCCTCCTCTTTCGGATGAAGAATTGATAGAGGTTATGAGGATAAGAAGCGCTCGAGGGGCCTCGATCGAAGTCGAGAGGGCCAGGCCCTTCAGGCCTGTGCATCATACCGCAAGCGTGGTAGCACTCTGCGGCGGAGGATCGGATCTAAGGCCGGGGGAGATCAGCCTTGCACATAGGGGTGTACTTTTTCTGGACGAAATAACCGAGTTCAGAAGGGACGTACTGGAGGCGCTGAGACAGCCGCTGGAGGACGGGTGTATAACCGTCAGCAGGGCGGCCGGAAGTGTTGTCTATCCCGCTTCGGTATTGCTCGTAACGGCATCTAATCCATGCCCCTGCGGTTATTTGGGTGATTCTGCGAGAAACTGCACGTGTTCGCCGGGCGATATAGAGAGGTACTCGAGAAAGCTGTCCGGTCCCATATTGGACCGTATTGACCTTCGGTTGCAGATACCGAGGCTTACGCCCGATGAATTGCTGGAATTGGACGGAACTGGCGAAAGTTCATTCGAAATAAGACAGCGGGTGATAAAGGCTAGAGAGCTTCAGATTGAAAGATGGAGCTCCTTTGGCGTGAAGTGCAATGCCGAATTGAGCGAAAACATGATAAAGAAGCATCTTGGTTTGTCCAAAAACGGCAGGGCCTTTCTCAAGTCGCTTGGCGCTGCATTTAAACTTACTGGGCGAGGATTCAGTCGCGTCCTCAAGGTTGCAAGGACCATAGCCGATCTCGCTGGAGATAAAACGGTCGACGAGCCCCACCTTGCTGAAGCGCTTGCCTATAGAGGAGGTTTTTTCTTTGAAAGATGAGGAATTATCGATCCTTCTTGCATTGAACGCTCTAAGGCAATTCAACGGCCATTTGATAAACGATTTGAAATGCAAATCCGTATCCTTGCTTGACCTGGCTGCCTCTCCCTCTGCGATAAGGGAATTTACGAGATCGGAGAGCGTCATTCAAAGGTGGTATGAGATGCTGTCTAAGGGTTGGCATTTCAGGGAACTGGAGCGATGTCGTGCAAAGGGCATCGAAATTCTTGTGTGGGGAGAGGAGGGTTACCCCTCTTCCCTGGATCGATTGTCCGACCCTCCCCTGTTGCTTTATTGGTGGGGAAACAATCCTAGATTAGACAAAGCTGCCGTGGCCTTGGTGGGCACGAGAAGATGCAGCAACTACGGTGGAAAGGTTGCTTTTGAGTTGGCCTTTAAAATGGCCGAAGAGGGTTTTCCCATCGTAAGCGGCGGCGCTTACGGAATAGACGCAAGAGCTCACAGGGGAGCTCTGGAAGCCGGAGGAGTTTCCCTTTCTGTCTTTGGAACGGGAGTGGATGTATTTTATCCTGCCAAAAACGAGACCCTATTTGAGGGTTTGAAGGAAAAGGGAGCCCTGGTCTCTGAATACCCCCTCGGGACGAAGGGCATGCCGTGGAATTTTCCGGAGCGCAACAGGATCATTGTTGGGTTGGCTGAGGTGGTCGTAGTGGTAGAGGCACCCATCAAAAGCGGGGCCATGATAACGGGGCGAATTGCCATGGAATGCGGAGTGGAGCTTTGGGCTGTTCCCGGAAGGATCAACGAAGGAGTGGCCAGGGGCTCCAATCTGCTGATATTTGATGGAGCGTACCCATTGATCGATGTTGATTCTTTCGTGCATTTGATGAAGGGCTCTCCCGAAGGGTTTTTGGTAAAGGGACAAAGCGAAGTGTCTTTGGCGGAGTTGGACGATGGGGAAAGGCGTGTTTACGGGCTTTTAAGGGAGAAGGGCGATAGGACTGTTGACAATATCTCTCTAGAATGTAAAATGACGCCTGCCCAGGTGTTTACTATGTTGACAAAACTTGAGTCTCGGGGCCTGGTCTCAGCGACGGGGCCGGGACGATGGGGAGCAAACGCTTTTATGGAAGGTGAAAAAGGTGTCGGATAAAACTTTAGTGATAGTCGAATCACCTACTAAAGCTAAGACTTTGAAAAAAATACTAGGTCGTAAATATGATATAAAGGCAAGTAACGGGCATGTAAGAGATCTTCCCAAAAGCAGATTGGGCGTCGATATAGAAAATAATTTCGAGCCGGAATACATCCTCGTCAGAGGCAAGGGCCCGTTGGTTCGAGAGCTTAAAAGAGCTGCTCAGAAGGCAAAGAATGTATTGCTTGCTTCTGACCCGGATAGGGAGGGAGAAGCAATAGCCTGGCATTTGGCGAATCTATTGTCCATATCTTGCGAAGAGCCTTGCAGGGTTCGTATGTATGAAATAACGCCCCGAGCCGTAAAAGAGGCTTTTTCTAAGGCCGAACCGATAGACATGGATAAGGTCGACGCACAACAGTCCAGAAGGCTTGTGGACAGGCTCATGGGTTATAGCTTGAGCCCTCTGCTGTGGAAAAAGGTTAAGGCCGGGCTTTCGGCAGGCAGGGTTCAATCGGTAGCCCTTAGGCTTATTTGCGAGAAGGAAGCGGAAATAAAGGCCTTTGTCCCCCAGGAATACTGGGTCATTGCCGCAGTGGCAGAAGGGGAAAGGGGACAGTTTTCGCTAAAGCTTGCCAAGAAGGACGGCAAAAACATAAGGGTTACGAATGCCATTGATGCCCAGGCCGTATATAACGAATTGCTGTCTTTGTCCTATGTGGTCTCGAAGTTCGATACGAAAGAGGGTAAGAGAAACCCTCTTCCGCCCTTTAAAACCAGCACCCTCCAACAGGAAGCGGCAAGACGGCTTGGTTTTTCTCCCCAGAAGACCATGCGCGTAGCCCAAAGCTTATACGAAGGGATCGATCTGCCCGGGCAGGGGCCTGTGGGTCTGATTACCTATATGCGGACAGATAGCCTGCGCATAGCTCCGGAAGGTATAGCTATGGCTCGCAAGTTCATAGAGGAAAACTACGGAGAAAGGTATTTGCCGGAAAAACCCCATCAGTATATATCCAAGGAGCGGTCTCAAGATGCTCATGAGGCTATAAGGCCTACTAATGTCCGTTTGGTGCCCGAAGAAATAGAAGCTCACTTGACGAAAGATCAAAAGGCCTTGTACGAGCTGATATGGAAGCGTTTTTTGGCTTCCCAAATGGAGCCTGCTGTCGTGGCCAGGACTAACCTGGAGGTGGAAGCAGGGCCTTACACCTTGAGACAAAGCGGAGTGACTTTGATTTTCGACGGTTGGAGCAGGCTTTGGCCGCTAGAAATGAAGGAGGAAATCTTGCCCGAGGCGGAGGTCGGAGAGGTGTTGAAGTTGTTGAAACTCGATAAAGAACAAAAATTCACCAAACCGCCTTCCAGATATACGGAGTCGGGCTTAGTTAAGGTCTTGGAAGAGAAGGGAATAGGCAGACCGTCGACGTATGCGACAATAATACAGACGCTTTACGACAGACATTACGTAGAGAGAGACGAAGCCAAGAAGCTTTTTCCCACGGAGCTTGGGATTACGGTAAATTCCTTTTTGGTGGAACACTTTCAGTCTCTGATCAATGTCGAATTTACGGCGAAGATGGAGGACGAGCTGGACAAAGTGGAGAGGGGCGAGGCATCTTGGCTTTCGGTAGTCAGGGAATTTTGGGTTCACTTTGAGGGCATTTTAAAAAGCGTCCAAAACGTGGCCAAGGTGGAAGTGCCCGTCGAAACTATAGACGAAAAGTGTCCCCTTTGCGGTGCCCAGTTAATCGTAAAACACGGCCGTTACGGTAAATTTATAGCCTGTTCGGCCTATCCTGATTGTAAATATACGAGAAATTTCAAAAACAGCTTAGACATACCCTGTCCCAAGTGCGGCGAAGGCAAGGTGGTGCTCCTTCGTTCAAAAAACAGAAGGCCCTTTTATGGTTGCTCTAGATATCCCAAATGCGATTTCGTAAGTTGGAGCAAGCCCACCGGAGAAATTTGTCCCAAGTGCGGCGGCCCTATTGTGGTTAAAAGAAAGGCAGTAAAGTGCGCCGATTGCGGATATGAAAAGGAGGAAATTCCCGATGATGCCGGAGCCGTTGGAGAAAGATAATTTGGCGGTGACTATCGTCGGGGGAGGGCTTGCGGGAAGCGAGGCTGCCTATCAGCTCGCCAAGAGAGGAATTAAGGTAAGGCTTTACGAAATGAGGCCCAAAAAATATCCTCCGGCACACAGGACATCGAAATTTGCTGAACTTGTCTGCAGCAACTCCCTCGGTTCCGACGTGCTTTCAAGCCCTGCTGGCATTTTAAAGGCCGAGCTTAGAGAACTTGATAGCTTGATAATAAAATGCGCTGATCTGCATAAAGTTCCTGCCGGTTGGGCCCTTGCCGTGGATAGAGAGGCCTTCAGCGAAGAGGTTACCTCCAGGATAGGGTCGATGCCTTCGGTGGAAATAATAAGGGATGAGGTCGAAAAAATCGGAGGAGGGCCTGCGATAGTTGCGAGTGGCCCCCTGACTTCGCCTTCGCTGGCCTCCGACCTTAAGGCTTTGGTCGGCGAAGATTTTTTGTACTTCTACGATGCCGTCGCTCCTGTGGTGCTGCGGGAGAGTATAAACATGGAGATAGCTTTCTACGGCAGTCGTTACGGTTATGGCGAAGATTACATTAACTGTCCGCTAAACGAGGAGGAATATCAGCGTTTCTATGAGACTCTAATAGAAGGCGAAGTGGCCATGCGCCATGAGTTCGAAGAGGAGCATTTCTTCGAAGGATGTTTGCCCGTAGAGGTGATAGCGAAAAGAGGACGTGATGCTCTGAGGTATGGGCCCATGAGACCGGTGGGCCTCAAAGATCCGCGAAGCGGGAGAGAGCCTTACGCCATCGTTCAGCTGCGACAGGACGATAAAGAAGGAAGGCTTTATAACATTGTCGGCTTTCAGACTAGCTTGAGATGGTCCGAGCAGGACAGGATCTTTCGCCTCGTCCCGGGGTTGGAGGAAGCCGAGTTTGCAAGATATGGTGTTATGCACAGAAACATCTACGTCAATGCTCCTGTAGTGCTCGATGAATATCTGAGGTTGAAGGGTTTCGATGATCTTTTTCTCGCAGGCCAATTGGCGGGCGTGGAAGGTTACGTGGAGAGCACGGCCATGGGATTGGTCGCCGCTTTAAACATGTTTTGTTTGCTAAAGGGTAACGCCCTTCTGTCGTGGCCCAGGGAGACTGCCATTGGCTCTTTGTTATGGTATCTGAACAATGCCAATCCCAAATCCTTTCAACCCATGAACATCAACCTGGGGTTGTTGCCACCCCTGCCGAAAAAGATAAAGGACAAAAGGCGACGTTGTGAAGCGATAGCTAGCAAAGCACTGGAGTCTCTTCGTGCCTTTATGGAATCCCGGAGTGAGCTGTTTTAATGTAATGACAATTCTTCGTGTCAATTTTATCGAAAAGACGCAATTAATCAGAATATACTTTTATTTTCAGCAATATGATATAATTTGCGCATGAGCGAAAATATTTCTTCCTCGGTCGATGCCTTTTTGGAATATTTGAAATATGCAAGCGGAAGGACGGACAACACCGTCATAAATTACGCAGTTGACCTCTCTCAGTTTGTCGACTACGTAATCTCACAAGGTGTGGAGGAGGTCGAGAAAATCGAGCAGGCTCACATTCGCGCCTTTCTCAGGGAACTGGCGGCATATGGATATTCTAAAAGCTCGGTGTTGAGGAAGCTGTCGTCTCTGAGAAGTTGGACGAACTTCTTGCTTCAAAGCGGAAAGCTGACCTCTGATCCTACCAAAGGTGTTAGGGGGCCGAAAGAGCCCAAGAGGCTGCCCAGAGCGTTGGCATACGAAGATGTTAAAATGATGCTTGAGCACGGTCCTAACGGTGAATTTGAGATAAGGGACAGAGCTATACTAGAACTTCTGTACGGTTGTGGTTTGAGGGTTGCCGAGTTGGTCGCCCTGGATTGGGAAGATGTGGATATAGAGGAAAGATGGTTACGAGTCAAGGGTAAGGGGGAGAAGGAGCGTTTGGTTCCAATGGGAAGGCATGCCCAGAAGGCATTGAGGGAATGGCAGGTTTTTTTAGGAAAATTGAGCGGCCCCTTATTTCCCGGAGACGGTTGCGAACGTATTGCCGTGCGGACGGTGCACAGGGTCGTCTCCAGGGCTGCGAAAAGGGTTGGGCTAGCAGGCGTAAGCCCCCACATGCTTCGTCACAGCTTTGCAACTCACATGCTGGAAGGGGGAGCTTCCTTGAGGGTACTGCAGGAATTGTTGGGGCACCAGAGTTTGGTCACCACTCAAAGATATCTCAAGATCAGTTACGAGCAATTGAAAAAAAGTTATATAAATGCCCATCCCAGGGGGAGAGGTGAAAAAGATGTTTAAAGGAACTACTATCATTTGCGTGAGAAGGGGCGATGAGGTCGCCATGGCCGGAGACGGTCAGGTAACCTTAGAGCACCAGATTATAAAAAACGGAGCCAAAAAAGTGAGGCGTCTTGCAGGAGGAAATGTCCTGGCGGGCTTTGCGGGCAGCACGGCTGATGCCATGACCTTGCTCGAGCGCTTCGAAAGATATCTCGAAGGTCATAGCGGAAACTTGATGCGCGCTGCAGTTGACCTGGTAAAGGAGTGGCGCACAGATAAAGCGCTGCGCAGGCTGGAAGCAATGATGTTGGTGGCCGATCTGCGACAGACACTTCTACTTTCCGGTGCGGGCGATGTCCTTGAGCCCGATAGCGACGTAGCTTCCATAGGTTCCGGTTCGGGATACGCTCTGGCCGCTGCAAAGGCCTTTATAGAGGTTTCCAACATGGGGGCTGGCGAAATTGCGAAAAGATCGCTGCAGATAGCTTCGGAGTTATGCATATATACGAACGATATCATCACATTAGAGGTGATAAAAGGTGAATGAGGCAGTGATTAAAGGGGACGAACTTACGCCATCCCAGGTGATGGCCTATTTGGATAGATACGTCATAGGGCAGATGAAGGCGAAAAAAGCTGTAGCAGTTGCCTTACGCAATCGCATCAGAAGAAAAAGACTTCCAAAGGAGCTTGCGAAGGAGATAATTCCTAAAAATATTTTAATGGTAGGCCCCACTGGCGTGGGAAAGACCGAAATAGCGAGACGTCTGGCACAGCTCGTGGATGCACCCTTCGTTAAAGTCGAAGCATCCAAATATACTGAAGTTGGTTACGTTGGCCGGGACGTGGAATCCATGATTCGAGAAATGGCTGATATTGCCGTGCACATGGTAAAATCCAGAAAGATCGAAGAAAACAGTTCCGTTGCGGAAGCGCTGGCGGAGGAGAGGGTTCTCGATGCCCTCCTTCCGACTAAGCATAAAAGCAGGCAGCCTCAGGATTTTATGAGGCTTTTGCTCGGCGATTCCACGGAAGAAGAGGAGGAGTCCGACGAGACCGAGAGGGAGACTAAAAGGACGACGAGGGAGAAGTTTAGAAAACTCTTAAGGGAGGGGAAGTTAAACGACAGGGAAATAGAGATCGAAGTTGCAGAAAGCCCGCTGTCGAACATCCCCTTCGTCGGAGCCGGCATGGAGGAGATGGGCTTGAATTTGGGCGAGATGTTGGGCGGCATTTTGCCCAAGAAGATCAAACGCAAAAGAGTTACCGTAGCTAATGCTTTAAAGATCTTCCAGCAGGAGGAAGCGGAAAAGCTTATAGATATGGATGCCGTGGTTCAGGAAGCCTTGGATAAGGTCCAGGAAGAGGGCATAGTGTTTATAGACGAGCTGGACAAGATTGCCTCCTCCGGCGGGCAGAAATACGGCCCTGACGTGAGCAGAGAGGGAGTGCAGCGCGATCTCCTTCCCCTCGTTGAGGGGACGACGGTGCAGACTAAATACGGCCCCGTGAAAACGGATCATATACTCTTCATAGGTGCCGGAGCCTTTCATGAAACAAAGCCCTCGGATCTCATACCGGAATTACAGGGCAGGTTTCCCATACGGGTTGAACTGGACGCCCTTGAAGAAGAGGAATTGTTGCGCATCCTTGTCGAGCCGGAAAACAGTTTGGTCAAGCAATATAAGGCATTGCTCGAAACAGAGGGCATAGAAATGATTTTCGATGACGGAGCCCTTAAAGCCATCGCCTTTTTTGCGGCAAAGATGAATAGGGAGATGGAAAACATCGGGGCGCGAAGACTGCATACCATGATGGAACAGCTTTTGGAAGATATAAGCTTCAAAGCGCCGGAATTAAGGGAGAGGGAAGTGCGAATCGATGAAGCCTTCGTCAACGAGCGTCTCGCTGATTTAGTGGAGAACGCCGATCTCAGAAGGTATTTATTATAAGTTAAGAAGGTGAAATTTATGGTCATGGAAACGCCTCGTGAGCTAATTGAAGCAAGGCCCAAAATCGTTAACCCCACTGCAATGGAGGATTTGCTGAATAAGACGCGCATAATAAGCAGGACACTTCAATCCTCCGCCATGACGCCCCATCCGGATTATCAAAAGATTGCCAGGTTGTTGTGCGATCTGGCAACCGCTAACGTATATATAATCAACGGAGAGGGCAAAATATTGGGTTATGCCTGGATAAGCGATTACAAGTGCGATTATATGGAACAGTTGCTTAATGAGGGCTATATGCCCAAAAACTATACCGAAAGACTGAACCAACACAGCGAATCGGTTTTAAATCACAGCGATCACGGCAATTGCGCCTACGCTGACGAGCCCTGCAGGTATTTCAATAAGCATGTAGTATATGTGCCCATTTTCGGTTGCGGAGAGAGGCTGGGAACGCTTATCTTGGCTCGTTTCGGCGCACCTTTCGATACGCGCGATCTTGTATTGTCTGAGTATCTTGCCACCGTTGTGGGAATCGAAATTTTGTACGACAGGACACATCACATCGAGGAGAGGGCAAAGGAACGGTTTATGGTCCAAATAGCGGTCAGAGCTCTTTCCTATTCGGAGATGGAGTCCATAAAAGTAATTCTTAAAGAGCTCGGGGGTTACGAAGGGGTAGTAGTGGCAAGCAGAGTTGCCGACAGGATAGGGGTTACCAGGAGCGTCATCGTCAATGCTCTGCGCAAGCTGGAGAGCGCAGGCCTGATCGAAAGCAGGAGCTTGGGCATGAAGGGGACCTATATAAAGATCTTGTCCCCCATCTTTTTAGAGGAGTTAAGCAAATAAAAGGCCGATTTGCCCAATATATTTGATATATTGTTTAGATAAGCGCCTTTGGAGTTTATTTGACTTTCTGCTCCCTATTGCCTCAAATGAGAAAAAATAGGATAATGTTTTTCAAAAGTGGAGCAAAGCAATATCCTTTGGCAATGGGTTCCACTAAAGGATAAATGTAGCGGAGGTGGTCGGCTCACGCTTTAGGGATATAGGGTAAAAGGATACAGTAAGTCGGGATTATCGAGATATAAGTTGTAAAAAAATGTTAATTACTAAAAATGGAGGTATAGTTTATCAGATGAGCAACGAGCAAGAGGTAATCACCTCGGCAAAGGTCAACGATGTTGTCAAGTGCGTGGTGGAGAAGATAACTCCCTATGGAGCTTTCGTTAAGATCGAGAACGGGCAGAGGGGAATGATCCATATTTCGGAGATATCTCAAGGCTACGTGAAAAAAGTGGAAGATGTACTTTCCTTGGGCCAGGAAGTCGAAGCCAAGGTGATAAAGATAGATGAGAGAGGTCGCATAGACCTTTCTCTGAAAGCTCTTGGTTCCGCCGGGGAACGGGCTGAGCTTCAGGCTAAAACTTCCCATCAGCACAACGAGGATGATTTCGAGAAAAAGTTGATGAAGTTCATGAAGCTGAGCGACGAAAAGATCTCCGATCTCTATCAAAAAATTGGAGACGGTAAAAAAAGTGGCAGGCGCAAGGCCGGAAGCAAAAAGTAAGACACTTCAAAACAACCTTTCAAACATAAAGGGGCTTTTACAGCCCCTTTTATATATTCAGCAAATCTTCCCCGGGGACGAAAGGCTGATTTTGCGCCAAATGAGGGGCAGAAATTTCAATTCCTCCATCGCCGTTGGAATTGTAAAGCGTTGCAGATTGAGCAAACCTCAAGTTTTACTCTGCACTCCCTTATTCGAATTAAAGCCCTTTCCCACCACCTTTTGGCTGTCCTGTCCTTATCTGGTCGATAAGTGCGGCAAAGAGGAGGCTGTAGGGGGAGTAAAGAAGCTCGAAAGTTACGCCAAAAATTATATCGATTCGGAAAGATGGATTAATTTTAATGTAAAACACAGCGTCATTAGGCTTTTTTTGTTGTCGGATGGAGAAAAGTTGTTTCTGTCTAAAGTAAGCAAAAACATATTTGACAGGCTTCGCCTCTCTGGCATAGGCGGCATCGGTTGTCTTGTTGAAATGAGAATGAAATGCCTGCACCTTCAGGTTGCATCATGGCTCGCCCTTGGAGAGCATCCTGCGGAGGATTGGCTTAAGGGTCGCTTCACAATGCTTGAGTGCGATAATCCCGATAGATATTGCAATTAATTGGTTTGGAGATGAACACTTTGTCTCGTTACGCTACTATTGATATAGGGTCTAATTCCTTGAGATTTCTGGCTGTGGAAAGTTGTGCTGACAGTTTGTGTTATCTTGATTCTGGGATCTGGACGGTTCGTTTGGCCGAAGGAATGGGAAGGGGCAAGTACCAAATTAAGGAAAAGGCTTTAGAAAGGACTGTGGTTGCCTTGGAAGAGGTTTGTCATCGGCTGGACCGACTGTCCGTATCTTTAAAAAGGAGGCTTTTGTTTACTACCGAGTCCTTTAGATCCTCTCTAAACGTTTCGGATGCAATAGGTCTTATCGAGGAACGAGCGGGTTTGAAGGTCAGAATTTTAGAGGGTTGGGAAGAGGCTTTTTACAGCTTTAAGGGGGCTCTGCTGGGGACAGGGCTGAGCGATCCTCTCGTTTTCGACTTGGGAGGAGGCAGTTTGGAGATTTCGGACGGGAAGAAAGGCTTTTCTTTACCTGTGGGTGCTTTAAGGGTTAAAAACCTCTTTGGCGAAGACGAAGAGGCGATAAAGAATTACGTCAGATCCGGCTTAAAAGGTCTATTCGAAAAATCTTCAAGGAGAGAAAGCGCAAAGTCGTTAATTGGGGTGGGAGGAACTTCCTCGGCAGCAGTAATGATCTTGAAAAAAATAGCCGTCAATTCCTATCATCCGTCGAAGGTCCACGGAAGCATGGTGAAGGTCGACGATATAAGGAATTTGATCCTAGCTTTGAAGAAAATGAAGCCGGAAGAGAGAAAATCCGTAGCGGGCTTAGAGCCTGGCAGATCGGATATCATAGTGAGCGGACTTTGCGTCATAAAGGCACTTCTTGAATTTTTCGAGGCAAGTTGTTATTTTCATAGCGAGTGCGACCTTCTTTGGGGATTGGCGGCAGAGATGGTCGAAAGTGGTGAGGCGAAAAAGCTATACGATGTAGTTTGGAGGTGTGAGTGAGGTTGTGGAAAGGTCGGTTTAGCGAAGATACAGCAGATGTGGTGGTGAATTTCACCCAATCTCTGGACATGGATTGGGATCTTGCAGAAGCTGATATAGAAGGAAGCAAAGCTCACGTAAGGGTTTTGGCATCGGCTGGCCTGATAACGGAAGAAGAGAAAATTGACCTCTTAAAGGGTTTGGATCAGGTGTTGAGCGAGATAAAAATCGGAACCTTTAAGCCTTTGATGGAGCTTGAGGACGTTCATATGAATATAGAGGCCCGTCTTACAGATATTTTGGGCGAAAGGGGCAAAAAGCTTCATACCGGAAGAAGCCGCAACGATCAGATAGCTACGACGTTGCGCATTTTTTTGAGGAGGCAGCTTGTAGGAATAGGAAGTAAAATAAGAAATCTCCTCGAGTCTTTGTTGGATAGCGCCGAAAGGCATATCGATTTCGTGGTGCCGGGATATACCCACTTGCAGAGAGCTCAACCCATAAGCATGGGGCATTATTGGATGTCCCATTTTTGGGCTTTTCACCGAGATTTCTCGCGTCTCATGGCAGCGCTTGAAGCACTGGATGAGTGCCCTTTGGGTTCTGCGGCTCTGGCGGGATCCACTATTCCTTTGAATAGGCACTTATCGGCGGAGTTGCTCAAATTTTCTAAGCCCACAGAAAACAGCATCGATTCAATAGCAAGCCGCGACTATTTAGCGGACTTTCACCACTTTGCGTCGATGTTCTCAATTCACTGCAGCAGATTGGCGGAGGATCTGATAATATACAACACCGATGAATTTGGCATAGTTAAGTTGCCCGATTCCTTTTGTACAGGTTCCAGCATAATGCCGCAGAAGAAAAATCCTGACGTTCTCGAACTGATTCGCGGTAAGGCCGGACAGATTCTGGCCGGCTACGTCGATCTTCTGGTTGTGTTGAAAGGCCTTCCTCTGGCGTACAACAGGGATTTGCAGGAAGACAAGAGGAGCTTGATGAGGAGCCTGCGAACCCTGCACGGCATTTTAGATGTCTTGCCCCAACTTATTTCAAGAATAGAAATTGACCTCGCGGCAGCGTCGAGAGCTCTTGAAGATGGCTACATCCTGGCCACGGATATAGCGGAATTTCTTGTTTTGAAGGGCGTACCCTTCAGAAGCGCCCATGAATTGGTGGGACAGGCCGTGAAGTGGTGTTTAAAAGAAGGCAAAAGCTTTTCTGCCCTCTCAATCGAGGAGTGGCAAAGCCTTATACCTCAATTTGACGAGAATATCTTCGGGTGCTTAAACCCCAAATCATCTGTGGAAAGGCGCAAGACCTACGGGGGTACTGCCTTTTCTGAAGTGAAGCGACAGGTGGAGAGAGGAAAGACTTTGTTGGGGGAGATGGAAAAAAATTTGGCAACCTGGGGCGAAAAATGTTGACTATTTCTTCGACCTGTGATAATTTCCTATTGCTCGCTCGGAGCAGTCTGAGGTAATTTGAATGAGGGGGCCGTTAGCTCAGGTGGCAGAGCACCGGACTTTTAATCCGGGTGTCGCAGGTTCGAATCCTGCACGGCTCACCATTACAAAATTTAAGCAGTTCATTGAAGCGGTCCCATCGTCTAGAGGCCTAGGACACCGCCCTTTCAAGGCGGCGGCACGGGTTCGAATCCCGTTGGGACCGCCATTGTATAGTTGTAGGCCGGTGTAGCTCAACAGGCAGAGCAGCGCACTCGTAATGCGCAGGTTGGCGGTTCAAATCCGCCCGCCGGCTCCAGTTTGTAAAAGAAATAAAAAAACAGGCCCCCGATATCGGGAGGCCTGTTTTTTTGGATGAATTTACGAAGACTTTTGACGTAAAAATCCTTATAATAACATGCAATGAGGTGATGCATCGTGAGGCGTCTCATATTTTTGCGCCATGGCAAGACAGAGTGGAACGGACAATTTCGATATCAGGGCAAAACCGATGTTCCTCTTAACGACGAAGGTCGCATGCAGGCCGACCGGACTGCGTTGAGATTGAATTCCCTAAAGGTTGACGTCATATATGCAAGCGTGCTTTCCCGTGCAAGAGAAACTGCCGAAAGAGTATCAAGGCATTTAGGCGCTCCTTTGGGCGGTTTGCTGGAAGAACTGGTCGAAATGGATTTTGGCAATTGGGAAGGGATGCAGGTAGCAGAAGTAGAAAATGCCTACAAAGAAGTTTACGCTCAGTGGAGAAAGTTCCCCGAAAAAGTCAAAATCCCCGGTGGGGAAAGCTTTGTTGAAGTTGTAGAGCGCGTTAATCGGGGAATGAAGAAAATTTTGGACGATGGAGGCGAAAACGTCTTGGTCGTTGCCCACGGAGGTTCCATAAGGGCTGCCCTAACGGGATTTTTTGCGATGGATGCCTCTGCGGCCTGGAGGACAAGGATCGACAATTGCAGCTTGACCTCCCTTGAGCTCTGGAGGGATCGGGTAATGTTGAGCTTTACAAATGACACACTTCACCTTCTCGTCGAAGACCCCGATTTCGTTCGCAATCTTCCCGTTTTGATTTAACATTCAAGAGGGGGATTTTACGATGGATGGTTACGAGCCAATTTATCCTGAAGGTGATATAACTTTCGAAGAAAAATTGTGGCAAAGGATAAAATTCGGTGACGAAAAAGCCAGGGAAGAAGTGATAATTTCTTATAGACCTATGGTTTTTTGGCTTGCTAAGAAGTTTCACGTATCCTCCGATTCCTATCAGGACTTGATACAGGAGGGAATGGTGGCACTGATCGAGGCAGTCGATAGATACGATGCCAAAAAAGGTGCTAAATTCATCACCTACGCCTATTATCGCATTAAGGGGCGTATGGTGAATTTTCTCGAAAGATCGGAAGCAAGAGCGCCCGAGCCCGTCGATATTGACGACCATCTCTACGAAAGCAACATGGCCAGCTACGACGATGAGGGCTGGTTGATCGATCTTGAGGCGGCTATTCGATCTTTGAGCGAGAGAGAGGCTGAGATAGTAAGAGCCATCGACTTAAACGGGTTATCTGTAAAGGAAGTTGCCAGGAAAAAGGGTGTCGATATAAGCTACATCTACAGGTTGAGGAGAAGGGCCATAGCGAAGCTAAAAAAGGTTTTGGGAGCAACTTAAGCATTTTTTATTTTTATTTGGGGGGACTTACCGTGGAGAGACGTCTTTTGAGGATAAGACGTTGGATCGACAGAAGCATAGAGGCCTGCAGGCGAGGCAGGCCAAGGGATGTGGTCGTCGAACTTGAATGTGCCGAGGCGGAGATGCGAATCGCCAGGGAAGAAATTCTGACCCTCATCTCAGGTTCAAAGAGCCATCGCATTTTTTTGCCGTTGAAGCAGGCTTTCGTGTCTATGCTAGTGGCAGCTGTCATTTTAGTGGCGCTGGCTTTGCCGACCTCTATGGAGGTTATCGGAAGCAGCGGCGAAAGAGCGCAGGCTTCAAGGCCGAGAGATGTCGAATCCCTTCGTTTGAGTCTGATAACCGATGAAGAGGAAAGGCTAATCATGGCTCTGCGAAAAAGTTTAAGCGACACAAACCTGGGGCGCCTCTACGATCCGGGAGAAGCTTCCGTGGCTGAGGCGAAGCCCGAGGAAAAGGGAACCTTAAAGGGCAAAAAGGATGACCTTGGCAGAAAAGATTTTGCAAAAAACGGAAAAAATGAGTCAAAGGACTTACCCGAAGAGAAAAAGAGTGGTGTATCATTTGAGGAGGCCATGTTGGAGGATTTCTTGAGGTTGGTTCGCCTTGGAGAGAAAGCCCTCAAGGGTCAAGAGGAGGCTGCCGTAGAGTTTTCAAATTGAAGGAGTGATCTCGGGGATGAAATTTTTCATTAGAATCGTGATATTCAGCCTAGTCTTCATGCTTTTAAATTCACCCCTTGCTTTTGCCCAGACGATGCCCAACGTCGTGGCCGTAGAGGTAGAGGGCAATCGGCAGGTGGACACTAACTACATACTGTCAATAGTCGGCACAAAAGCAGGCCAACCGGCAGAGCGGGAACAGATCGATAAGGATGTAGAGTCCATATATAATTTGGGCTTTTTCTCCTATGTCGACGTCAGAGTCGAGCCTGTAGCGGATGGCATCAAGGTAGTTTACGTGGTACAGGAAAACCCTGTCGTAAAGGAAATAAGGTTTGAAGGCAACGAAGTATATAGCGAGGATGAACTTAAAGAGCTTGTCTTTACGAAGCCGGGCAACATCTTCAACTCCGTCTTCTTCAGGCACGACCTCGAGAGGATCAGAAACAAATACCAGGAAGACGGCTATGCGATGATGCGAGTGCGGGATGTGCAAATTGAAGAAGGTGTCATTACGGTAAAGATACTTGAACCCAAGGTCGGAGAAATTGCCGTGCAGGGAAATGAAAAAACCAAGACTTACGTTATAGAGCGGGAGATAAAGCTAAAACCGGGAGATCATTTCAACGCCAAGGTGCTGAGACACTCCCTCAACAAGCTTCAGAGGATGGGGTACTTCGAGACGGTGAACGTCGGTTTCGAGCCCACTCAGGACCCCGCCTTCGTAAACATCATAGTCTCAGTGGAGGAGCAGAGAACTGGAAGGATTGGCCTTACCATAGGTCACGGCTCAAGCAGCGGATGGAGCGGTGGCTTGTCTTACGAGGACACCAACTGGAAGGGGTTGGGCCATACCGCGTCTGTCGGATTTGAGACGGGTAAACGGGACCAATATTGGATCAGCTATGAAGAGCCCTTTATGGATGTCGATTATTACTCTTGGAGAGTAAACCTCTATAGGTGGGAGTGGGACGACATAGAAAACTACATAGGCGGGGAATCGGTCTTTGAGTACGAAGAAACCAGGACCGGCATATCCGTGGGAGCGGGCAAGAAGTTCAAACACGATCCCAGGCTTAGCTGGTATGCAACGCTTGATTGGCACGATTCGGATATATCCTACGATGATATACGCTGGTACAGTGATTTCCGCAGCGCGGCGGAGGAGGTTAGCCAGAGTGATACCACCGGGAAATATAAAGGCAAGAGTGTGGAAGAAATTCAAAGGATATACTTCGACGAACACATGCAATCGGGGAAGACCTTCTCCATCACGGGCAGGCTGCAACGTTCTACTTTGGACGAGTATTTGAGCTATCCAAAGGGAGATGTCGTCAGCTTAAACGTAGAACAAGCGCTGGATTTCCTGGGTAGCGACTGGGACTTCACCAAATACTGGCTCGAAGCCAGATATTACACGCCCGTAACCAGAATAGGGGAGATCTTCGATATCGACCTTGGGACGGAAGACACGCCCGTGATTTTCGCCGCCCGCGTGAGGGCGGGCTTTTCAAGCGGCGAAATTCCATTCATGGATCAGTATTTTTTGGGTGGTGACAGGGACCTTCGCGGTTACGAAGAGGACGAGTTTTACGGTACGGAGATGTTTTTGGCAAACTTCGAGTTGAGGATACCCATCGAGCAGGCCTTCGGGCTAGTCTTCTTCTACGACGCCGGAAACGCCTGGGGGGATAGCGATCCTTTGATAGATCATCTTTATAGGACCGTAGGCCATGGCGGAAGACGGTCTTCCAGCTTCGATATTTCGGATCTGCATGATTCTTATGGCATAGGAGTTCGCGTGAGAACTCCCCTCGGCAACTTACGCATAGATCTGGCCGAAGGAGAATACGAAACCTACACGCACTTCGGGTTCGGCGAGCTCTTCTAAAGATGGGTCATGAGGCAGCTTAGGGGGGCGACAAAAGGGATCTTTTTTCTCCTTCTTTGGGCGGGATTCCTCTGCGGGGCCGCTCATGGGGACGTGAAAGTCTCTTTGATGGGTCCTCCCGAATGGCTTGCTGTGGCAATGAGAGAAAGCGTCATTGCCGTCATGAATGAGATGCCCGACTACGAAGTGAGCCGACAGGAAAGACTTCTTCGCATGGTATCGGAGAGGATCTTCGAGGGATATGAAATAAAGCGTGTGAACATAACGGGAGAAAGAGAGGTATTTATGGACTTTGTGCCAAAGGAAAAGCCCAAGTGGAAGGTCGCCATCTCCGTTCCCAGACTGAGACAACCTTGTGACGGCTGGTTTTTAAAGGATAGTTCGGGGGTTGATGAAGAAGTTCTAAATATGCTGAAAGGCGTTCCCGTAGAGGCTTTAAAATGGGCTGATGATGTGTTTTTGAGGGAAGTTAAAGGGATCGTCTCCTCCCTCCTTCCCGGTTGGGAGCCCCACGTTTTGGTGAGCCGAGAGGGCGATTTTCACGTTGTTAACATATCCTTCACGGCGACTCAGGATCTGATCTTGACCTTCGATGCCCACATTTTTTCCAGGTCCCTGCCCTCCTTTTGGCAGTATGACATGCGCGAGAAGATGGCTGAAAGCCTGTCTTGCTTCGTCGGGATTCCCGTTAACTGGGCTGCCAAGCACGAGAGGGATATAGAGCTTATTGTCGAGGAAAAATTGAAAGATATGTCATTTGCTGATACAGCAAAGATAGAAGTAGACACCAAATTTATGCCCTCGAGGATTGCAAGGGTCGAAACGAACGTAGAAAGCAAAAGATATACATTCTACGTTTGGGGGGCAGCTTACGGCGGAACGGAGGACAAATCCACTGAACTGGGGTTGCACTTCGGACGTAAGGCACAACCTTTTCCATCCTGGGATGTGGAACTTTACGGAGAGGCCATCCTTTTTTTAGATGACGGAGACAGCGAAGAGAGGTTGGGGTTGAGGTGGTCTCCCTACAGAGATATTTGGGTGGGCACCGAGAGAGAGCTTGAGGAAGATAAGACATGGTATAGACTGTGGATAGAGGGCGGCATCAAGGCCTTTTACGCTTGGTGGCGCTATTCCGAGGACAGCGAAAACAATGCTGCATTGGGCTACCGCTTTACGGAACATCTTTCCTTGGAGATCTACCTGGACGAGCGAGACGATGACGAGGTCAGCGTGCGAGCGGTAGGCAATTTTTGAGGTTTTTGAAAGGAAGAGAGTTATGAAGAATTTCGACAGGGCCTGGAGTCTTTCCAAAGTTGCGACTTATTTGGAGGGCAGGTTGGCGGGAGATCCGGAAGAAGTCGTTTTGGGGATTGCTTCCCCCGAGGAGGCCGCACCAAATTATCTATGCGTCGTGTGGGAGAAGAAGTGGCTTCAGAAGCTGGGGGAGAGGGTTTTTGTGATAGCTCCCATGAATTGGCTGAGTCCCGTTCAAAGGGGAGTGGAAATCGAAGATCCGAAGAAGGCTTTGATTAAGTTGCTCTCCCTTTTCGAAAGGCCGCGTTCCTCGCAAGGAGGCGTTCACCCCTCAGCCGTCGTACATGAAAGAGCTTCAGTGGATCCTTCCGCATATGTAGGTCCTTTGTGTGTAGTGGATGAGGGAGCCGTGATATCTGCTAACGCCATCCTTGAGGCACACGTTTATGTCGGAAAAAACGTCTTTATTGGCGAAGGAACTGTAATTGAACCAAATGCGAGTATATACCACGATGTAACCTTGAAAAAAAGGTGTCTCATCCATACAGGCGCTTCCCTTGGTTGCGAAGGGTTCGGATTTTACAACGACAAGAAAGGCCTTATAAAGATCCCTCAAGTGGGAGGTTTATTTGTGGAAGACGACGTCGAGATCGGTGCCCTGACGAGCATAGACAGGGGAACAATCGGGGATACCCATATAGGTCCAGGCACCAAGATAGGAGACTGCGTCCATATAGGTCATAACGCAAAAATAGGCTCAAACTGCATAATAGTAGCCATGACCGGAATCGCCGGAAGCGCGGTAATAGAAGATAACGTGATTATGGCCGCCCAAAGCGGTGTCAAGGATCACGTTAAGGTGGGGAGAGGGACGATAGTGGCGGCCAAATCGGGGGGGACCAAGGACATTCCTCCGGGAATGATGGTCTCCGGTTTTCCGGCGAGAGACCACAGGGAAGAATTAAAGATTCAGGCGTTAATGCAGAAGTTGCCCGAAATATACGAAAGGCTAGTGCATTTGGAACGAAAATTAGGAGCGAAAGATCGCGATGGCAAAAAGAACGACCCTTCGAAGAACAATAGAAGTTAATGGCAAGGGGCTTCACAGCGGAAGGGAGAGCGCTATTGCCTTGATTCCTTCCTATCGGGAAAGTGGTATAATGATCCGCGCTTCGAAGGGGAAAAATCTTTATCCCATCGGAGATTGTGAGCTTTTCTCGCCCGGCAGGTCTACCTGTCTGGTTTTGCCCGATGGCGAGATAATTTATACCGTGGAACATCTTCTGGCATCCCTTTATGGTATGGGTGTAGATGATGCAGTTGTAGTTGTAGAGGGAGGAGAAGTCCCCATATTTGACGGCAGCGCCTTGCCATGGGCGGAGCACATAAAAGATGCCGGTCTGGCGGAAAAGGATGACGGCGAAGAAAGGCCCATAAATTTGTCATCTCCCCTACTTGTGGAAGACGATGAGGCTGGGGCGTGGGTTGCCTGCTTTCCCTCCGATGTTCTAAAAGTGAGCTATATAATATCCTTTGACAACGACTTCATAGGGACGCAGGTTTTTTCTTCAGTCGTAACGGAGGAGACTTTCCTTAAAGATTTTGCTCCTGCCAGGACTTTCGTAAGGCTTGAAGATGTGGATGAGCTAAAAAAGCAGGGTTTGGCCTTAGGCGGCAGCCTGGACAATGCATTGGTGTTCGATGATAAGGGATTGGTAAACGATACTTCCCTGCGCTTTGAAAACGAATGCGTCAGGCACAAGGCGATGGACCTGCTGGGGGATCTGTCTTTGGTGGGCAAGTCCCTTTGCGCTCACGTCGTCGGGTTTAAGGCTGGCCACAGGCTGCATTTGCGGATGGTGGAACGTTTAAAACGGTTGTGCAGAGGTGATATGAGTTGACGATTGACGAGGATAAAATTGTTGATATTGATATCCATAAAATAATGAAGTGCCTTCCCCATCGCTATCCCTTTTTGCTTGTAGACAGGATTTTGGAGCTCGGCGAAGGGAGAATAGTAGGGTTAAAAAATGTCACCATCAACGAGCCTTTCTTTCAGGGACATTTCCCCGATGAGCCTGTCATGCCGGGCGTGCTTGTCTTGGAGGCCATGGGTCAGGTCGCTGCCATGATGATAGTACTCCGTCCGGAGATGCAGGGGATGGTCACCTATTTGACGGGAGTGGATAAGGCCAAGTTCCGCAGGCCCGTATGTCCTGGCGATCAGTTGATCACGGAAGCGCTGGTGTGTAAGCTAAGAGGGCGCGTTGGACAAGTTAAGGCTACGGCCAGGGTTAATAACGAAATGGCAGCCGAGGCGACGTTTAGCTTTGTGGTGGCCAAGAATTTATTACAGAAGGGGTAACTATGAGAGTGACAATACATCCGACGGCAATAGTCTCTCCCGAAGCGGAGTTGGAGGAAGGGGTGGTGGTTGGGCCCTATAGCATAATAGAGCCCAAAGTTCGTATAGGGAGAAATACATACATTGGATCCTATGTCAGGATTCTAAGCGACGTAGAAATAGGCAGAGACTGCAGGATATACGAAAACACCATACTTGGCGGCGAACCTCAGGATCACTCCTTCAAAGGTGAGATGACAAAGGTCATCATCGGCGATCGAACGATTATAAGAGAGAACGTTACCGTGCATCGTGCCACGGGAAAGAACAATGTGACGCGAATAGGAGACGACGTATTTTTGATGGAAGGCGTTCATGTCGGGCATAACGTTAAAATAGGAAACCAAGTTACGGTGGCAAATAAAAGCGGACTTGCAGGGCATTGCGAAGTCGAAGATAACGCCAATCTGGGTGGAATGGTAGGTGTTCATCAGTTCGTAAAGATTGGTAAGTTGTGCATGGTTGGAGGCTTGTCAAAGGTCGTGAAGGATATTCCTCCCTTTACCCTGGCAGATGGACGCCCGGCGAGGCTTTATGGGATAAACAGGATCGGCTTGCAGAGAGCCGGTTTCAATTCGACCCAGAGGGATCACGTAAAGAAAATATATAAAAGGCTTTATCATAACGGTCTTCCCTTACGGCAGGCGCTGGATATGATTCGCAACGAAGACGTCGAAGACCCGATAGTGAGGGAAATCGTGAGCTTCTTAGAGAAATCGCGCAGAGGATTGGCGCCCTGGCCGAGAGTACGTCCTACATGGGAGATGTCGAATGATGAAGATTAAGCTTTTGGCCATGGACGTGGATGGTACCTTGACCGACGGATCGGTATATATGGACGGAGAGGGACACGAATTCAAGCGCTTCGATATCCAGGATGGGATGGGCATTGCTCTCTTAAGGCGCGAGGGCATAGAAATAGCTTTAATAAGCGGCCGTTTTTCAGCGTCGACGGATCAGCGGGCCAAGGGTCTGGGGATTTCTTTGGTCTTTAACGGCGTAAGAGATAAATTAGGCACCTTGAAGTCCTTAACCGAAAAATTGGGCTTGAGAGATGAGGAGGTAGCCTATATAGGTGATGATGTAAACGACATAGACTGTATAAAGTGGGCAGGTCTTGGCATTGCCGTTGCTAACGCGAGGCCTGAAGTCCTGGAAGCGGCCGGCTATATTACCAGGTCTTCTGGCGGCATGGGAGCTGTGAGGGAAGTGGCCGATTTATTGCTGAAAGAAGGAGTGTAGTTAGGGGTTATGGCTGAATTTCGCCTGAAATTTAGGTTATTGGATAAATTCATAATAACCGAATTTTATCCTACTTTCGTTTTTGGAGTAATGGTCTTTACCGTGCTTTTGGTTGCCGGCGACTTGCTTTTTGATATCGCCGATTTGCTCATCCAAAGCAGGGTTCCCTTCAGCATAGTAATGAGGCTTTTCGTATACCGCCTGCCCGGCGTGATAGTTCTCACCTTGCCTATGGCGGCTCTGCTTGCCACGATACTGAGCTTCGGGAAGCTGGCAACGCAATCGGAGCTCACAGCCCTCAAGGCTTCGGGGATTAGTTTTTATCGCATACTGCGCCCTGTGTTCCTTGCAAGTATTTTAATTGGCGGCTTTGCCCTCCTTCTCAACGAAACCTTGGTGCCTTTGGCCGATAGGGCTGCCGATAATATAATGCGATACGAAGTTGCCAGGCAGAAACCATCCCTGCTCAAGGAGCAGATGTTTTTAAAGGAGGAGAGGGATGGCGCTCTGTCGAGAGTGATCTATATAGGCAAGCTGTTTCCCCAGGAGGGCAACATGGATGACGTCCTCATTCAGGAGTTTGAGTCGGGAGAAATTACCCGTATCATGACGGCCAAGAACGGAGATTGGAGGGATGGCCAATGGTGGCTTTACAACGGTCAGGTTTTTAATGTCACCAAGGAAGGATTCGTAGAGCCGCTCTTCAGTTTTGAAAAACAACAGCTGTCCCTGCCCCTGTCGCCTTCTCAAGTTGTAGCGAGTTCGCAGGATCCGAAAAAAATGAGCGCCTTTGAACTGTATAACTATATAAAGCTCATGAATGTACAGGGTTCTGACGTGAATTCGCTGTGGGTGCTGTTGCACCTGAGGTTGGCCGTGCCCTGGGCAAGCGTGGTGCTGGCTTTGGTGGGAGCGTCCGTAGGAGCCGGAACAAGGAGGTCGGGCTCGGGAATGGGCATAGGGGTTTCTATCTTATTGGTTTTTTCCTACTATGTGTTCATGTCCTTCTGCCGTTCTCTGGGTCAGGGAGGTTATATTCCTCCCTTATTGGCTGCCTGGATGCCCAACTTGATATTCCTTGCGTGTGGCGCCTTTATGGTTAAAGGGGCTAACAGGTGAAGACGATGGACTGTAAAACTATAGCTCTTATAGCTGGAGACGGACAACTGCCGTTGGAAATTGCCCGCCGCCTTACCTGCAAAGGCTGCCCCCCTGTCGTATATTCTTTTGGGGAACATGCGGGGCGTCTTTCCAAGTATGCCCTGGAGTTGGTGAGGTTATCGGGGTTAAGTCTCGGCTTTTTGTTCGACGATATGAGATCTAGGGGTATTAAAGAAATAATAATGGCCGGGGTCGTTCCCAAAACGCTGATGTACCATCAGGGGCTGCAGGATTCGAAGCTAAGGCAGCTGCTTAAAAAATTGCATTCCAGGGACGATCACAATCTTTTGGCCAATATCGTCTCCGCCTTCGAGGACAGCGGTTTTCTCGTCGTCGGGTATAGGGATCTCATATCTGACTGGTTGGCGACGGAAGGGCACATAGCAGGCAGATATGCTACGGAGGAGGAGTTGGATGACGTAGATTACGGCAGGGAGGTCGCAAAGGCGCTTCTTCCCCTGTCGTTCGGCCAAACCCTGGTGGTCCACAAAAGAGCTGTTGTTGCCGTAGAGGCCATGGAGGGGACGGACGCCATGCTGCTTCGAGCCGGCAGTTTGACAAGGGGCGGAATAGTTCTTAAAATGATGCGTCCCGATCAGGACGAACGTTACGATTTGCCCACCGTGGGCATAAAAACCTTGCAGAACATGTTGAATGCCGGGCTCAAGTGTTTGGCTATCGAAGCGGACAGAACGATTATCATCGAACCCGATGAGTTCAAACGTTATGCAGAAAGCTTCGATATCGCGGTTTTGGGGGTTAGGCATTGAGTCTTTTTTTAAGTTGCGGCGAAGCCTCCGGAGACCATTATGCCGGGAGGCTTATAGAGGCCGTTAAAAGCAAAATTGCCCCTGTCTGGGGTATGTTCGGCCCCGAAGGAACGATGGCCGGAGGCCATGCTCTGTGGGGTTTGGAGGAACTCCAGGTAATGGGCATCTCGGAAGCCTTTAGGGAGATTCCTAGGCTCATGCGTTTAAAGAACGCAATGGCCGATAGGGTCTTGAGTGAAATGCCTTCATGCGTGGTAGTCATAGATAGCCCCGATTATCACATCCCCCTGATTAAAGCCTTGAGGAAGAGGGGGTACTCTAGGCCCGTATTTTATGTCTCGCCTCCCACTGTCTGGGCCTGGCGAAGGGGCAGAGCCTCTGCGTTGAGGGATTTAAAGGTCGTTTGTCTTCCTCTCTTCGAGATGGAACACCTTTTTTATAAACAAAGGGGCGTGGAAAGTCATTGGACAGGTCATCCCCTCCTCGACGATCTGTCGGGCTACGTTCCGGGTGAAAGGGTGTTGGAAAATACCGACGCTTCGCCCATAGCGGCACTTTTGCCGGGAAGCAGGCCAAGCGAAACGAGGCGTCTTGCTCCTGTTTTAAAGGGTGCCGGTTTAATGCTGCAAGAGATGGGATATCATCCGGTGATTTCCATAGCGAAAAATCTATCCGCTCAAGACAGGGGAATGATAAAAAGCATATGCCATCCCCTGACTCTCTTCGAGGGCAAGGGGGTAGATTTAATTTCCCAATCCGAATTTGTTGTCGGAGCTTGCGGCACTGCTGCGGTAGAAGCGATGATGTTCGATAAGTTCATGGTGGTCCTGTATAAGGCGTCGCTTTTGAGTTATGTAGTTTTTAAGGTCATGGTTAAGTCAAAGTGGGTATCCATGCCAAACGTTTTGCTCGGACGGGAGGTATATCCCGAATTGTTGCAGGGCAAGGCAAATGTAGGTGCGATAAAAAGGGCGATATGCATGTACCTGGAAAATTCCGCAAAAATACATAAGGATTTGCTAGAAGCGAAAAATAAAATGGGAAGAAGGGGTGCTTACGGGCTCTGGGCCGATGTCATTCTTGAAAGGGTAGGAAGATGAAGTACGTATACATACTCAGCAACGGACCTGGAGAGCTGTGGGATTGGGCCAGACCTCTGGCATATGAACTGGTAAAAAACGAAATTAAGCCCCTTCTTTGGTTGTTGCCCTGTCAGTACGCTTCGGGTATGGAGCGCGCTTGTGCCGAGTTAATTCCCTTTCATGACGTTATAGGTCCCTACAATTGGGCGAAGACCTTTGCCGAGATGAGGAAGGCGAAGGACGTGGGCCTGGTAATGCAGTTAGGCGGTGACCTCATGTTTGGAAGGTTTTTGTCGAAGACTTCAGGGGCCAGGCTTTTTTGCTACACCTACGGCAGGAAAAGAGGTTTGCCAAGATGTTCTAAGGTGTTCACCGCCTATGAGGTAATGGCAAGGAGCATCAAGGGCGATGGAGTATACCCCCATGTCATCGGAGATCTGGTCGCCGATTCTTTGAGGTTAAATTCCGTGTTTTCTGGTGAGGATGAATTGTCGTCCAACGGATCGTCATCCTATAGAAGGGTAGCCTTTTTCCCAGGAAGTAGATTCTCCATAAGAAGGAAAGCGTTGCCCTTCCTGCATGAGGTTTGCTTGTACCTTAAGTCCGTCATGGACGTTGAAGTAGTGACGTTACTTTCGCCCTTTTCATTGAACGATGAGGTGTATGCTTGGGAGGAAGTGGGGTTAAACCCAAGAAGACAGCCCGCATCTACAGTATTGAAAGGCGTAGATTTGGCATTGACGCAACCGGGCACTAATACTCTGGAGCTTCTTTATTTGAAAGTCCCCACATTGGTGGCCGTTCCGTACACATTTTTGAGCGATATACCCTTTAGCGGTTTTAAGGGGGCACTGCTTCGCTTGCCTTGGATCAAAGGCAAGCTTTTCGATCTTTTATCGAAAAAGAGAGGCATGCTTTCCTGGCCCAACAAAATACTGGGAAGAGAATTAATGCCCGAGCTGATCGGAGATTTTACGCCAAAGCAGATTGCAGAGGCCATGGCTCGTTTTTTAAAGGACGACACCTGGCTTAAAGAAACTTCTGCATCTATGGACAGATTTTCGCCCGCAAAGGGGGCTTCTAAAAAGTTGGTCGAGGAGATAAAACAATGTCTCGTTTGAAGGATAAACTTTTGAACGTTGCTTCTGGAAGTATCTATATGCGCTTGGTGCGATACCTAAGGCCATACCTTGGGAGGCTGTCTGCTGCCGTAGCGTGCATGGCCTTATCTTCCATTATGGCTGTGCTGCCTCCTTGGCTGTTGAAGAACATCGTCGATGACGTCTTGATACGAAAAGACCTTTTTATGCTAAACTTTCTTGCCTTGGGGATAGTATTAATCTACCTTTGCAAGGCAGTCTTTTCTTACGGGCAGACCTATCTAATGAACTGGGTAGGGCAGAAGGTGATAATGGATATTAGGGTCCAACTTTACGACCACATGCAGAAGATGTCCTTTCGCTATCTCTACAAGTCGCGGATCGGCGATTTGATTTCCAGGATTACCAATGACGTTATGATTCTCCAAAACTTGGTGACTAACGTTATTATCGATTTGGTCGTTCAGAGCATAACCTTCGTTGCCGTGATAATATTTTTACTTATTTTGAACTGGCGACTTGCAGTGATTACCTTTGTAGTCCTGCCGATCACGGCCTATGTTTTAAACGTGGCTTCGAAGAAGTTGCGCGTGGTGGGCTATGAGATACAGGAAGAGCTCGGGAGGGTGGTTGCCATAGCCCAGGAAGCGCTCTCTGCGATAAGGATAGTCAGGTCCTTTGCCACCGAAGACGAGGAGCTGGATAAGTTTAAGGGGCAAAATAAATCGAACTTCAGGGCGCTCATGCATGGCATGCAAATTCATGCCTTTTTGGAAGGAGCTGTTGAGGTCATATTGATAGGAGCCCTTGCCCTGATTTTATGGATCGGCGGAAGGGACGTAGTGGCGGGAAGGGCCACGCCGGGCGAGCTGATTGCCTTCATCGGTTATCTTGGCCTGTTAGTGCAGCCCGTCAGAGTGTTGAGCAAAGTAGTCTCGGGAGTGCAGAGGGGTCTGGCGGCCGCTGACAGGATATTTGAAGTCCTGAACGTTTCGACGGAGGTGCGCCCCCCCAGGTCGCCTGTCGTATTAAAGGATGTCAAGGGCATGATCGATTTTGAGGATATCTATTTTGCCTACGAGGATGAAAATTGGATTTTAAGGGGTATAAATCTTCACATCTGTCCGGGGGAGAAAGTGGCGATTGTGGGTCATACGGGGGCCGGGAAGTCCACCCTGGTCGACCTGATACCCAGGTTTTACGATCCGAATCGGGGATGCGTCAGGATAGATGGTCATGATGTAAGACAGCTCGATTTGAAGACCCTTAGAAGGCACATTGGAATAGTGCCGCAAGATCCCGTTCTCCTTAAAGGTTCCATAGCCTATAACATTGCTTACGGATGCCCCTGGGCCTCCCGCGAAGAAATCGTGGAGGCGGCGGACAGGGCAGGCATACTCGACTTCGTCAAGAGCTTGCCAAGGGGTTTCGCCACCGAGGTCGGAGAGCGGGGGGTTACTTTAAGCGGCGGGCAACGTCAACGCATCGCTATTGCGAGGGCCATCGTGAGAAATCCCAGAATACTCATAATGGATGAAGCAACATCTTCTTTGGATGCCGCTATGGAACAGCATATTCATGAATCCATGCAAAGGGCGATGGAGGGGAGGACTTCGCTGATCATTGCTCACAGGCTCTCTACGGTCAGAAACGCCGATCGCATCATAGTGTTGGAGAAAGGAGAAATCGTCGAAGAAGGCGACCACGATACCCTGCTCAAACGGGAAGGAGTGTACGCAAATCTTTACTCTCTTCAAATGGGTGAAAAATCCAGAGCTTAATTGATCCTCAGGAAGCCATTATTTCTCCTGCAATGTTAACCGCATGGTCTCCTATTCTCTCCAGGTGGCTTAGCATGTCAAGAAATACGACGCCCGAGGCGGGATAGCATATTCCTTGGTTCAATCTCTTTATGTGTTTTGCGCGGAGCGTTCGTTCCAAATCATCGAGTATGTCATCCATGGCAATGATGCTGGCTGCCTTTTGTTTGTCGTCCTTCTCGAGGGCTTCGACCACTGTTTTCACGGATTCGACAGCCTTGTTCATCATCTCATCCAGCTCCTCTACCGCCTGTTGCGAAAAAGGGAGGTTGTGTTTCTCGCGATAGTCGGCGAGCTCTACTATGGCTGTGGCGTGATCGCCGATTCGTTCCAGGTCAGCGGATATGCTTATTGCTGAAGTTAGGATTTTCGCTTGCGCACTGTTAACTTCCTGTTGAAATATCTTTGCGACGTAGTAACTTATGGCCTCTTCGATCTCATCGATTACCTCCTCGATGTTGTTGAAGCGCTTTCGATCTGCTTTGGGATCTCCTCTAAATATGGCGATGGCCGTTTCCAGGTTATCGAGGCACAGGTTTGCCATTCTCACGACTTCTTTTTGGGTCTGTACGACAGCCATGAAGGGAACGGAGACCAGCTTCGCATCCAGGTATTTTGGCCCGTGCTCTATAGTCATCTCCGATCCCTTGACGAGCCTGCACACTAAGGCGATAAATCGAGGGGCAAAGGGTAGCAATACAAGAGTGGTCGTAACGTTAAATATGGTGTGAGCGTTGGCTATTTGCCTTGCAGCATCGAACCCGGAGCGTGCAACCACGCTTTCCAGAGGCTTCAGAAAGGGCAAGAAAATCAGCACCCCAATGACGTTGAAGAGCAGGTGGGCGTAGGCAGTCCTTCTTGCGGCTAAGGAAGTATTGATGGATGCCAGCAGGGCAGTTGAAGTAGTGCCGATGTTGGCGCCAAGTACCATGGGCAGTGCAGCGCTTATGTCTACGACGTTTCTTGCGGCCAATGCTACCAGAAGGCCGGTCATCGCAGAGGAAGACTGTAATAGTGTTGTCAAAGCCGCTCCGGCAATTATGCCGATTATAGGGTGGGTTTGTCCGATGCATAAGAAATTGACGAAGGGCGCGTAGGACTGGAGGGACGACATGGCATCGCCGGCGATGGAGAGGCCCAAAAATAATAGGCCGAATCCGAGAAAACAATCGGCCCATCCTTCTTTTATACTCTTTCTCTTTCCCAAGAGCATTAGAGCCATTCCAAGAGCTATTGCAGGCAGGGCAGTTCTTTCGAGCTTAAAGGCTACCATTTGTGCTGTTACGGTGGTACCTATGTTGGCGCCCATTATAACTCCAATCGCCTGTTCGAGCCTCATTATTCCTGCGTTTACAAAACTTACACACATGACCGAAGTGGCGCTGGAGGATTGAATTATAGCGGTAACTATCATACCTACTATCACGCCCGAGAATCGATTCGATGTAAGTTTCTCGAGAAACCTCCTCAAACGATCCCCCGCTATCTTTTGTAGCCCTTCCCCCATTTTCGACATTCCGTATAAAAACAGGGCTATACCGCCTAAAGCAACAAGTGCCGTTTCCAAATCAAAATCCCCCGCTTTTGAGATTTTGTTCCCTTATGTTATAGCATAATTTTGGCCTCTTGGGTGATATAATGAACGATAACTTCCGCGTTTGGCCGAGATTTCCATGAAAAGAAAATTTTATTATTGCACATGGTGATTAAAATGAAAGGATTTCTCAATAAATATTTGGAGTACACGAGGGGGAGGGCCAAAAACTTCCTCTTCAGCCTTATCTTTACCCCCTTAGGATACATATACAACCTGGGGGTGGCCTTTCGAAATTTCTCCTTTGATCATGGATTCAGAAGCTCACATGAACCGCCCCTGCCGGTTATAAGCGTCGGTAATATAACTATGGGAGGTACCAATAAGACCCCTTTCGTGGAGATGCTTGCAAGAAAATTCATGGGATTGGGGTTACGTCCCGGGATCATTACCAGAGGTTATGGCGGAAAACAAAAAGGCAAAGCTCCTGTCCTCATAATGAACGGCAAAGGGGATCGTAACGAAGTGGGCGACGAATCCCTGCTTCTTTCTTCCAGGTTGCCCGGCGTTCCCGTGTCAGTTTCGTTGGACAGGCTTGCGGCCCTGGAAAAGCTGTCGTCCGAGGGTAACGTCGACATAGTTATATCCGACGATACCTTTCAACACAGGCGAATGGTGCGAGATGCGGACGTTGTTTTAGTCGATGCAACCTGTCCTTTTGGCAACGGAAAGCTCTTTCCTGCCGGTATTTTGAGGGAATCGCCGGAAAACCTAAAAAGAGCCCATATCTTAGTAATAACCAAGGCCGATCAGGTTAAGGCTGAAGAGCTGGATGCCTTGATAGAAGAGGTACGTAAATATGTCCCGGACAAGCCGATTTTTACATCTAGATTGGCACTTGAAAAGTGGAAACGATGGGATGGAAGCAGGCTGATCGATGCAGAACCCTTGGCTTCAGGGACTCCTGTAGTAATATTTTCTGCCATCGGAAACCCGCCAAGCTTTCGCAGCTTTGTCGAAAAGATAGGGTTGGATGTCAGGGGGGAATTGCGTTTCAGAGATCATCACCTATACTCCGGGAAAGATCTAATCGACATAAAGAACTATTGTGGCGCTTTGGGAGCTAAAGCTGCCATATGCACCGAAAAGGATGTCTATAACCTTCCCGGAGGTTTCGATATGGGCTTTCCGATCCTCATCCCAAGCGTGGTGACTGCCATGGGCGAGGAGAGAAGTTTCTTTGAAAGCCTTGTCGAAACGTTGAGACCCAAGATAGTGGTATCTTCCAACGGACATGGCGAAGATTCCATGGCCTGCATGTTGATCGAGCGGATAAGAAAGGACCTGCCTGAAGCAAAGATATATGCTTTTCCTCTGGTAGGCAGAGGCAAGCCTTTTCAGGATTCAGGCATAGAGGTCTATCCCCCACCGCTTGATACTCCAAGCGGTGGGGTCATCAAATACAGCTTCCTCGAGCTCTTGAGGGATATAAGAGCAGGATTGCTCGGCCACGTCAAAAGACAGCTGGATGCCTGGGGCAGGCTGAGGGGAAAGATCAGGACTCCGCTCTGCGTTGGCGATGTATATCTTTTACTGCACGCTTTGTATGGCCAGGGAATTCCGCCCATGCTTTTGGCGACTGCCAAGACCGTCCATTTAAGAGGTCATTTCTTTATAGAGAAATTGATCTTAAAAAAGAAGTCCAGGATAGTTTGGACGAGGGACGAACATACGGCTCGCGAACTGAAAAAAAGCTCCGTCAATGCTGTTTACTCTGGAAATCCAATAATGGATCTGGCAAGTGATAATAATAATTGGACCTTAGAAGATCCTTGGCCCAAGGCAGAGGGATACCGGGTGCTTCTCTTGCCCGGAAGCAGACAGAACGCCTATAGGGATGTAAGGTTGTTATTAAGTGCTGCAGAGTTGATAAGAGAACAAGTAAGAGCAAATTTTTTAATGGTTATAGCTCCAAGCATCGAGTGGGACAGGATGGCGTCGAGTCTTGACGGTTATTCATTGGAAGATGGATTTGTAAAAAAGGGGGAAATGGAAGTCCTCGTATCCTTTTGTCCTGTTTCGGCTGCTGCCAGAAGAGCTGACATACTGCTCGGTTTGGGCGGCACGGCCAATCAGGTGTGTGCGGGATTGGGCGTTCCCGTCGTTTCCGTCGATGACAAGGGAAAAAGGGTCCAAAAAAGGCTCTTGGGAGAGGCGGAGATCCTCCTTAAAAGGGATCCCAAAACCCTTGCCTACGAAACAATATCGATTCTTAGGGATAGCGAAAGATACGAAGCCATGTCTTCGGCAGGGAAGTCGAGAATGGGCAAACCGGGTGCGATAGAAGAAATATCGAGATACGTCCTATTCGAGCTAGGATGGAAACATAGGCATGACCTATACTGCGCCCTGCGAAGCAGATTTCACGGTTATCATGAAACGCTCGAAAAGAAGGAGGTTAAATCAGGCGTTGAATAAAGATGTTTTAGCGGTAGTTCCAGCAAGATACGGCAGCACTCGATTGTCATGCAAACCCCTCGTAAATATTTGCGGCAAACCCTTACTCTTCTGGGTGTTAAAGGGACTGTCGGCATGTAACGTAAACGAGATAGTAGTTGCTACCGATCATAAGGAGATTGCCGATTATGCCATAGGGGAAGGCTATGAGGCGGTGATGACCCCCTCGGATCTGCCCTCTGGAAGCAACAGGACAGCCTGGGTTGCGAGAGAAAGAGACGCCGATATAGTTTTAAATGTGCAAGTAGATGACCCTATGGTAGGTCCTGATATGATCGACCCCTTGATAGCGGCACTCGGTAAATCGGAAGAAATAGATGTTGCTCTCCTAGTGAAACGGATTGAGAAGGAAGAGGAAATTCCAAACCCCAATATCGTCAAGGTGGTATTCGACCAAAGGTGGCGTGCTCTTTACTTCAGCAGATCTCCCATTCCTTACGAGAGGAACAGGGGGGCGACGTATTATAAACATATTGGCCCTTATTGTTACAGGAAAAGCTTCCTGCTTAAATTCGATTCGTGGCCCCAGACTCCCCTGGAGAGGGTCGAGAGCTTGGAGATGTTGCGCATTTTAGAGAGGGGCTATGATATTTTGTGCCTTGAGACCGAAAGAGACACCATAGAGATAGATACGCCCGATGATGTTTCAGCCTTCGAGAGATATTTAAGAGAACATGGAGATGATCTGCCTTGGTTAAGAAAATAACAATTGACGGCATGACAATAGGGGAGGGGCGGTTTGTTTTGGTTGCCGGCCCTTGCGTGCTGGAAAGCTTGGAGCTGGCTCTTGAAGTCGCCCGCGAAGTGAAGAAAATATGTGACGGTTTGGGCCTGGGTTATATATTCAAATCTTCTTTCGATAAGGCGAATCGCACATCTATATATTCCTTTCGCGGTCCCGGGCTGGAATTGGGATTGCAGTGGTTGGAAGAAGTTAAAACGAAGGTGGGGGTTCCTGTCCTCACCGATATTCACGAGCCGAACCAGGCCGATGTGGTTTCAAACGTAGTTGACATCATTCAGATCCCCGCCTTTCTCTGCAGGCAGACCGACCTGATAATGTCAGCTGCCAAAACGGGCAAACCCCTGAACATCAAAAAGGCACAATTTTTGAGCCCCTATGATATGCGTTTTGTTCTGGAAAAGGCGAAGGAATCGGGCAACGATCAGGTTATTTTGTGCGAAAGAGGCACCACCTTCGGATATAAGCAGCTGGTGGTGGATTTTCGTTCTCTTCCCATAATGCGTTCCTTCGGTTGCCCCGTGATGTTCGATGCCACCCACAGCGTTCAGATGCCAGGCGGTCAGGGGGCCTCCAGCGGCGGGAAGAGACAGTTCGTCTTACCTCTTTCGCGTGCCGCGGTATCGATGGGCATAGACGCTCTTTTCATGGAGGTCCATCCCGACCCCGACAACGCTAAAAGCGATGGCCCGAACATGGTTGCTCTTTCGAATTTGAGGGGGCTTCTCGAGGAATTGATTGCCCTTGACGACTTGGTCAAAAACAAGCTGGGTTGTGTCGAGATCGAGGAGGCGTAACCGATATGGAAAAGGCAATATATAAAGACGACAGAGAGCTTACCTTGTCTCGAGAGGACGGAAAGTTGCTCGAGGTCGGCAGAAGGGTATTAAAGCAGGAAGCGAAGGAATTGGTCAATGCGTCGTCGCGTCTCGGGAGGGAAATCATAGAGGCGGCAAAGTTGATATTTGACTGCAAGGGTCGCGTTGTGGTATGCGGCCTGGGAAAGTCGGGCATCATAGCCAAAAAGATTGCCGCCACCTTTGCATCTCTAGGCACGCCATCCATCTTCCTTCATGCCACGGAAGGGGTGCACGGAGATCTGGGAATGGTATGCCGCGGCGATGTGGGGATTTTTTTGAGCAACAGCGGGCAAACCAACGAGGTGCTGGAAGTGGTCCCCTATTTTAAGCGATTCGGTATCCCCATAATAGCGATAACCGGTAACGTTTCATCTAGGCTTGGAAAAGAGGCGGATCTCGTTATTGATGCGAGCGTAGAAAGAGAGGCCGATCCCCTGGGATTGGCTCCTACCAGCAGCGCCGTGGTTCAGCTTGCCATCGGAGATGCTCTTGCAGTTATGGTCGCGGACTTGAGAAAACTGAAGAGAGAGGATTTTGCGCTTTTTCATCCGGGAGGTTCCCTGGGGAAAAAACTCCTTTTAAAGGTAAGAGATGTCATGGGCAGTGAGGATAAACTTCCCTCAGTATCCCATAGGGCCACGGTGAGAGAGGCTCTATTCGAGATAACAAGTAAAGGATATGGGGCTACGGTTGTCGTGGACGACGAGGGCAAGCTGAAAGGGATATTTACAGATGGCGACCTGCGCAGATTAATAGAGGATCGAGGAGAGGGTGGCGTCCTTTCTCTTCCCATTGCAGAGGTGATGACGAAAAATCCTAAGACCATAGACGCTGACGAGCTTGCCGCCAAAGGCGTCCTTCTAATGGAAAAACATGAAGTTAGCGTCTTGGTAGTGGAAAAAGATGGATTGCCCATAGGCATGGTGCATCTACACGATATGCTCAAGGCGGGGGTGGCCTAACTGAACCTAAAGTCCTATTCTTTGTTGATCAGCCTTGCCTATTTGGGGCTTTTCCCCTATTTGAGAATACGTTATAGGGAGGGGTTTCATCAGAGAATAGGCAAGCTTGCAAAAGGGCAATTTAATAATACAAAGGATAGCCCAATTTGGGTTCACGGCGTTTCCGTAGGGGAAGTCCAGGCCGCCTTTCCTCTCATATATGAGGCCAGAAAAGACGGCTGCTCTCTTCCTATATTCTTATCAACCGTGACTTGTACGGGAAAAAAGATGGCCGAAAAGCTGCTTTCGGAGCTTGTAGACGGGCATTTTTATTTTCCCTGGGATGTGCCTTGGATTATAAGGCGTTTTCTCGATGACCTCACTCCCAGGATTTATGTGGGGCTGGAGACGGAGATATGGCCCTGTCTGCTTCATGAGTTGAAAAAAAGGGAGATACCCTCTTTTTTGGTAAACGGTAGGTTTTCGGAGCGGTCCTTTAAGAAGGCCTGCAGATCCCGCGAGTTTTGGAAAGAGACCCTCGAGTGTTTTTCCAGGATATTGGTCCGTTCCTACGATGACGCCGATAAACTCTACTATTTGGGCGTTAGTCCGGATAAAATAAAGATCATCGGCGACGTTAAAATTGATGCCTTGCTTTTGAGGCGTGACAGGGTCGACTCCGGCGCTTTGAGGGATAAATTGCATATAAGCGAGGAAGAACAATGTCTGATAGCCGGTAGCACCCATAATGGGGAAGAAGCCGTTGTCCTCGAGGCTTTTGAATTGGTGAAGAAACAATTCCCAAAAGCCAAGCTGATCTTGGTGCCCAGGCACCCCGAGAGAGCTCCCGAGGTGTGCGCTTTGATCGGCGAAAAATTCGGAGTATCATTATATTCAGGATTGAAGGAAAGATGGGACATTTTGGTGATAGACGAAGTCGGTCTTTTGTTCGAGCTCTATTCTTTGGCCGATGCGGCCTTCGTCGGCGGGAGTTTGGTTCCTAAAGGAGGTCAAAACGTGCTCGAGCCGGCCTGCTTTGGCGTGCCCATAGCCTTTGGTCCCCACATGGAGGATTTTTCGATGCACGCTTCTGAGCTCAGCAAGATCGGTATTGCTCAAGTGGTGGAAGACAGCGCAAGTTTGGCTCGCTTATGGCTGAGTTCCCTGAAAATGAAGACCGAAAGCAGGAAAAGAGCCGTTGAATATGCAGAGAGCCTGGGCGGAGCAGCCGGACTTGCCGTAAAAGAGATACTGAATTGCTTGAAAGGTAGAATTTAACGCATTAACAGGAGGGGTTGCTTTGTCTTTTGAGATGTTCGTTCCGGGAAAGGCGTTTTTTGGAATCGGCAGCGTTTCTAAGGTAGGGGATTTGATGGGAGATGGCATGAAAAAGGTCATTATAGTCACGGATAAGAATTTAGCGAAGCACGGTACGGCGAAAAAGGTCGAGCAAATTCTTACAGCCAGAGGGGTAGATACGGTAATTTTCGATTCGGTGGAACCTGAGCCGTCTGTCGAAACTACCGACGAAGCTGCTTCCTTGGCCAAAAAATTTGGCGCCCAGGCTGTAGTGGGTTTAGGGGGAGGAAGCTGTTTGGACGTGGCAAAGGCCGTAAGCGTCCTTTTAACGAATGAGGGGTCGGCTGCCAACTACCAGGGCTTGGGACTGGTCACAAACCCCGGTGTTTTAAAGGTAATGATACCTACCACGGCCGGTACCGGTTCGGAAGTGACTTTCACCGCCGTTTTGATCAGAAGAAGCGACGGTTTCAAAGGCGGCATCAACGACGAAAAATTGTTTGCCGATTACGCCATATTGGACCCCGAGCTCACGGTGACGGCACCTCCAAAAGTTACAGCCTCCTCTGGGATGGACGCCCTCATACATGCTTTGGAAGCCTATACCAGCAGGTATGCGACTTGGTTCAGCGACATGTTTGCCGAAGAAGCCCTAAGAAGAATAGGAAAATGGATCAGGGTGGCCACCTGGAATGGCAGAAACCTGGAGGCAAGAAGCCAGATGCAATACGCAGCCTATATGGCAGGATTGGCCTTGGTCCATGCGGGGGTGGGGGCCTGCCATTCCCTTTCGTATCCCTTGGGGGGGATGTTTGGAGTCGGACATGGAGTGGCAAACGCCCTGTTAATCCCCCATGTGGTACGTGCCAATGCCTTATGCTGTCCCGAGCGTTACACTGACGTTCTGAGATGGTTGGGATATATTGACGAAGAAGCCAAAATTAATCCAAGAGATGGTGCCTTGCTTTGTGCGGAGGCCCTTGAGGAACTGCTCGAGGATTTAGAGCTGCCTACAAGTCTAGAGTCTCTCGGCGTGGGCATCACGGAAAAACATTTTCCTGAGATGGCGGAAAAAGCTTTAGCAGTCAGCAGGCCAATGGAGAATAATCCAAGAGTTTTCGACAAGGATCTTTGTATCAAAATTTATGAGGAGGCGATGAAGTAATGCCGGGTTTTGAGCTGTTCGATCAGAAGGAAATAGATGCTCTGACTGACGTAATTAAAAGAAAAGTGGTCCATAGGTATTCCTTTCAAGGTGTCAGAGAAGGGATTTACAGGGTGGCCGAATTTGAGGATGCCTTTGCTAAGCGCGTTGGAGCTAAATACGCTTTGGGAGTAAGTAACGGTTCCGCAGCTTTATACGTGGGGCTTAAGGCATTGGGGATAGGGCCGGGTGATGAAATAATAACCAGTGCCTTTACGTTCATAGCCAGCATCGAAGCCATTCTGGAGTGCGGCGCCGTCCCTGTTTTGGGCGATATAGATGAGAGCCTGAACTTGGACCCCACATCCGTGGAAAGCCTGATCACGGATAGGACTAAGGCCATAATGCCCGTACACATGTTCGGTGCGGCTGCCGATATGGATGCCTTCAGGGAAATTTGCGATCTTCACGGTCTTTACCTGATAGAAGATGCCTGTCAGGCGGTGGGGGCTACGTATAAAGGAAAAGCCTGCGGAGGTTTGGGAATGTGGGGTGCATTCAGCTTTGATCCTTACAAGGTGATTACCGTCGGCGAAGGCGGAATGATCTTCACCGACGACGAAGAGCTTTACAAGAAGATGGAGTATTATCATGACCATGGTCACATTCATAATGCAAGCATAGAAAGGGGAGCCGAGGGGAAGGCCTGTCTCGGGTTCAACTTCAGGATGAGCGAGCTCCAGGGGGCCTTGGGATTGGTTCAACTTTCGAAGCTCGATATCGCCATCGAATCCCAGAAAAAGAATAAGAGAAAGATATTGGAAGCCATTGGCGACGTCGAAGGGATTTCTTTGCGGGATCTTCCCGATCGTGACGGCGAGATCGCTTCCCATCTGGTGCTGATTTTGCCCGACGGCGATGCTGCCAAGCGGTTCAAAAAAGCCTGCATTGATGCAGGAGCGGGCTGTTCTATTTTGTCCGACAACACATGGCATTACGCCAAACATTGGGTTACTCTCAGAGAGGGCAAATATTATTCCAGGACACGATGTCCCTTCGATTGTCCTTATGCCGAGGACATGCCTTTGTATCGTCCTATCGAATGGACTCAAACCGACGAAATTTTGACGCGGTCGGTTATGTTCGCCATCGATGTTGTTATGGACGATGCCAGGATCGAAAGGCTTGTATCGGCCATTAACGCAGGAATAAAGGCGGCACTATAGGATTTTTTGTGGTCTGCTTAGGCGATCCGACCTTTTACGGCCGGATCGCCTTTTCGCATTTATGCATCGACACTTTCCTCTGCTTTGACTCCTGGAAACGGAAGAGGCGAAGTCATTAGATAGGCATCCTCCCCGTCTTCGTAATAACGGGAGAGGACGCGCAATTTCTTGAATCCAAATTGCTCGTAAAGCGTTATGGCCGGACGGTTGGTAATCCTCACCTCCAGAAGGGCCTTCCTGCAGTTGAGCTCTTGCCCTACTTCGCCCAGGGCAAGTAGTAGCTGGGAGGCCACCTTGTGGCGCCTGAACTCGGGGAGGACTGCCAGGTTCATTATTTTGAGAGCCCTCCCCTCTCGGCGGCATACGCCAAAACCGCACAGTTTTCCCCTCCACCGTGCCCCAAGGTAAAAGATGCTACTGCTTCTATATTTCAAATCGGTTTCGAAGACATCGTAGGGCCAGGGGTTGAGATGTGCCTCCTTTTCTATCGAATAAATATCGTCCAGATCATGAAAATCGCAAAACTCAATATCGACTAACAACATCTCAGAAGGACTCCAATCGTTATTCTCGAAGTTTACCTCTGTTTTTAATTATAAGCGAATTGGCAAACCTTTAAATATTACGATAGATTGTCGAAGGGGTGGAGAATATGTGACCTTGCTTATATAATCTAGGTGTAGAATATATAAAAATTTATATTTGACGTCTTCGCTACCTTTCAGCGAGTTGGCAAGAGGTGTTCGGCTTTGGATAAAGGATCTTATCTGGCCATGTTGGAGCAAAGGCACAGGCATTATTTCGATGTCTTCAAAGATTATAAAATAGAAAAGATGACCTTTGATCTATATGCGGAGTGCCACGTAAAGACGGAACGCACTGTCTTGGGTTTTCCTCTCGATTCCTACGAGAGTCACGATTACAGGATGGTTAAATGTTACGACAGGCCTCTTTTAAGGGAGATAGAAGGGCTGTGCAGTTGGGTTACATCGCACTGTGATATTTGGGTTAATCCAAGGGACGATCATATGTGCACTTTTCTCACCTTAGTGGTAATATTAAGCGAAAAGCCTGCTAGCGATGTCATCAGCTTTTCTAAAAAAGTAAAACATAATCGTTATTTCAGATTCGGCCTCAGGGGTTGGTGCGAATTGAGGTTTTTACTGGTCGATTTGACGAGCGGCAGGATTTGGTGTAACGGCAGCGGCAAAGGAGTGAAAGAAGACTTTGAGGTTAAACCGGCATCGAGCGGTTTCCTTGAAAAAATACTGTTTTGGAGGTGAAGTAATATGAGTGGTGTTTTATTGCTTTTGGTTACCTTTTTGCTTTTTATTTTGGCTTACATATTTTACGGTGGTTGGCTAGCGAAGCAGTGGGGTTTGAACCCTCAAGGGAAGACCCCTGCCCATGAGCTTTACGACGGAGTTGATTATGTTCCAGCAAAGGCACCGGTGCTGCTGGGTCACCATTTTGCTTCGATAGCCGGAGCAGGTCCCATCAACGGTCCCGTTTTGGCCGCCGTCTTTGGATGGCTGCCGGTCACGCTTTGGATAGTCATCGGCAATATATTTATGGGAGCCGTTCACGATTTTGGGTCTTTAATGGCTTCCATCAGGCATAAGGGGCTTTCCATTGGCGGTATCATCGATGCAAACGTTGGCAAAGGGGCCAAAAGGCTCTTTCTGCTCTTCTCCTGGCTTACCTTGGTCCTCATCATTGCCGCCTTTGCTAATATCGTGGCAGATACCTTTGTGGCTACACCGCAGACTGCCACGGCGTCGCTTTTGTTTATACCGCTGGCTATGGTATTTGGATTTTCCATATACAGGAGAAACGCGCCCCTGTTGGTGAGCACTCTTGTTGGGCTGGCAGTGTTGGCCCTTTGCATATGGCTTGGGCTTAGTTTTCCGATCAAGCTCTCCAAATCGGCATGGTTGATTTTGATATCCTTTTATATCATATGTGCTTCGGTCATGCCCGTGTGGATGCTGCTTCAGCCAAGGGATTACCTCAATTCCTTTCTGCTCTATGCCATGATATTGGGAGGTTTTGTAGGAGTGATTCTGTACCATCCGACCATTGCCATGCCGGCGGTAACGACCTTCAAACATCCGACTCAGGGGTATCTTTTTCCTATGCTTTTTATAACGATAGCCTGTGGAGCCATCTCGGGGTTTCATTCGCTGGTGGCCTCAGGTACCACGGCAAAACAGCTGGATAAAGAGGGGGATGCAAAGGTTATAGGTTACGGCGGCATGCTCATCGAGGGAGCATTGGCGATTTTGGCGACCCTTTCGGCTGTCTACCTCACGACGGATGGTTATGCTACGCTGTTGAAGGGCGGACCCGTAAACGTGTTTTCAACGGGCCTGGCTACTTTCATGACCAGTTTCGGCATTGAGGCTACGGCAGGCAAAACCTTCGTGGCATTGGCCGTGTCGGCCTTTGCCCTGACCACCCTGGATACCGCTGCCCGCCTTGGCAGGTTTGCCTTCCAGGAGTTTTTCCAGGAGACTACAACGGCCGAAGCCGGCAGTAGCGGTAGTTCTTCTTCCCCAATGTCCTTTTTGGCGAACAGATACGTAGCTTCCGTTATAACTATAGGCATCTCGATTTATCTTGCCTTCACAAGTTGGAGTGTTATTTGGCCAATGTTCGGATCGGCAAACCAGCTTTTAGCTGCTGTAGCTTTGCTGGCAGTAGCTACATGGCTGGCGAACAAGGGTATGAATAACAAGATGTTGATCGCCCCAATGATCTTTATGTTTATCGTTACCCTGACGGCCCTGGTCTTTTTAGTCCAATCCAACATTGCAAAGGGTAATTTCATATTAGTATTCTTTGCAGGGCTGCTTTTCGTCCTGGCAATCGTTCTGATCGTATTGAGCTATAACGTGCTTTCGAAGAAGAGAAAAAAACAGGAAGCGTAGAAAATAAAAGGCAAATGGAGGGGTCGAAGGGATGGCTTCGAAGTCTTCCTTCGGCCCCTCCATTTATCGGCTCAGTTCTTAAGGGAGGTGAAAGGTGATGTTCGAAAAAGCCTCGGCATTTTTGAAGGATTTCTTTGCTACCTTGTTGCGGCCCATCGACAGAACTCACCCCATGGTCATGAAAGAGGCATATGCAGCTAACGATGCCTTCATGCTACTTCTTTTCGGAGATCTTCTGGGTATACCCAACCCTGCATCCTATTACACCTTAGAATTATTGCCCTATTTGGCTGACGAAATAGAGGGCTGGCAACAGCGGATGGCGATCAAAGGAACGGTGCTCGAGGAGAAGGCCGCTCAATTCGATTTCTGATGTTAATCATTCGCTCCGTGTGAGCGATAAGGGTTATACCAAGCAACTGGAAGGATGTGAATTTTATTGAATATGGCTGCCTTATTCGACAAAAAATATGTTTTCTTCGGCGGCAAGGGCGGCACCGGTAAGACTACCTGTGCCGCTGCCTTTTCTCTTAAAGCCTCGGAGATGAAAAAAAAGGTTTTGCTCGTTTCGACAGACCCGGCCCATTCCTTGTCGGACATCTACGATACATCCATCGGTCCTAAGGGAGCGCAACTTTCGGACAGCCTGTTTGCCGTCGAAATAGACCCGGAAGTAGAGGCTAAAAAGTACGTCGAAGGCATAAAACGACAACTTTCTGGCGTCGTAAGCAATGTTGTCGTAGAGGCACTTCAAAAACAAATTGATGCTGCGTACATGTCCCCAGGCTCCGAGGAGGCTGCGATTTTCGATAAATTCCTTGAGATAATGGAAAGTTCGGAGGGAAAATTCGACGTGGTGGTTTTCGATACCGCGCCGACAGGACATACTCTAAGGCTTTTGTCTTTGCCCAAGCTTTTAGGGCTATGGATTAATAGCCTGATCGAAAAGAGGAAAAATGCCGTAAAGCTTTTGGAAAAAGCCTCAGGGGTCAAAAACGATGATCCTGTTTTGCGAATACTTCAAAATAGGAAGAACATGTTTGAAAGGGCTTGGGATATTTTAAGCGATTTCCGGCAGACGGCTTTTGTGTTCGTATTGACACCGGAGAGGTTGCCCATCTTCGAGACGGAAAGGGCCATGCAATATCTGGAGCATTCGGGCATAAAAGTCGCAGGTGTTGTCGTAAATGGCGTTATACCTCAAGCGGCGGAGGGCGCCTTTATGAATAAGCGCAGGGAGGTTCAAAACAGGTATATAAGGGAAATCCACGGGAAATTTAAAGAGAAGGTATTGGCGGAAATTGATTTGCTCGATGAAGACATCTGGGGAATGGACAATCTAAGACGAATTGCCGAAATGTTGTGATAACATAAAAGCAGTAGGGGTANNTACCCCTACTGCTTTTATGTTAAAACCGAATTCACCTGAAAGGGCTCTAACGTACGCTGAAGGTCTTGCTGCTCCAAGGCTTGCCTTTAAGCGGTTCCCCTTCTACCAATTCCACAAAGCGAGAGTAACATTTCGGACACTTCATTACTGGGGGGACGTCTTCTGTCTCAAATTCATGTTTACAAACGAGGCAACGAAATTTTCTCATGATGACACCTCCCATCTTACCTTTGCCTATATTATACATGACTTCGAGAATTTATGTTTTACAAAAAAAGAGAAAATATCACCACCAAGAGCAGGGAAGGTATCATATTAAATACCTTGAAGTGTTTTAAATGAAGTAGGGAAAAACCTAACCCCAAAAGCAGCACTCCACCCACTGCCGTTATTTCGTCTATCAAAGCGTTGGATATGAAGCTGTTGAGATAAAAGGCGCCAAGCGTTAAACCTCCTTGATATAACAGTAGCGGTATGGCAGAAAAGAGGACTCCAATCCCTAAAGTAGATGCCAACGCTATGGAGGACACCAGGTCCATCATGGATTTTACCAAGAGCAGGTTGGGCGGTTTCCCCACGCCCTCTTCAAAGGCTCCCAAGATTGCCATCGATCCCATGCAGAAGAGCAGGAAGGCCGTTAAAAAACCTTCCACCAGATGATCTCCTCCGAATTGCCAGCCCCTTTCTATCATCCTGGTTCTAAGACCCTTCAGCCCGTTTTGTAACCTATCCTCCAATTCTAAAGCCTCTCCCAAAATTGCTCCAAGAAGCAGGCTCAATATCATTATTAAGACGTTTTTACTCTGCAAAGTCATCTGTATCCCCAGGGTTAATACAGAAAGCCCGATGACTTGAAATGCTACCATTGTGATGCGCTCTGGCAACCTTTTCTTGATAATTAATCCTATTAAACTGCCCGCAATAATAGCCAAGGCATTTATGACAGAGCCGGCCGCAGGAATGGCGCTGATGAAGTCGAACATTTAAAAGCCTCCTCTTGCTCGAAAGATACATGCAAGAAATTTTACATGGTAGACGGAATTTATTCTATACTCAACCTTAATCCCCGGAAAATCCCCCATTCAGCTATGGCGAAGGGGGTATCGTGAAGCGACTGAGCTTTGGTGATCACTAAAACCCCATCTTCCGATTGTAGAGGCAGAAATAGGGCTTGAAGTTTTTTTGAAGTTATGTTTACCACGTGATTTTGAAGTCCTTCTTAAGGCTTAAGGTTTTTGCTATATTATCGGCGTTCTCGCCTTGGGCGAGCTGCGTAAATATCCCGATCGTCCTTTGAACCTTCTCCTGTTCGAATATGCCCTTTGATTGAGCGAACGTTATGGCCAAAGGAATGATCTGTTCGTAAACTTTAGGCATAGGTGCGAAGGATAATCCCTTTTGCGATAGGATAATAGTGAAAACGCATGGCAATGCTTGTTCCTCTACCAAGGGGTCGTAGGAGGGAAAAAGAAAGACGCTCTCGGGCAAAGGGAGCTTAGAGACGATCCTGGTCCAGTCGTTATTTATCGTTTTGCCGCTTGCTACCTCTATTATTCGCTCATTGGGAAGATAGGCGATCCATAGCTGCATCATTTCATTGGAGCTGTCTCCTTTAACGAAGTGCAGCCTCCACAAATATCTTGGAGATTCCACCTTGTTTTTCAATGTGAAAATCTCATGGCGAGATAAGAGATAGCCCTCTATAGTTTTAATTGGGTAGGAACCGGCCGGCGTGCCAAGATGAGCTTGAGCGATTACACCGTTTTTAACATCAGCAACTAAATAAAGAGGACACTTTTTTGCGGTCGTAACGGTAAGTGCCCAAGCACCAGTTTCCGCCAAAGGCATGAACAGGAAGAAAAAGACAACGAAAATAGAAAGAAGTGCTTTTTTCACCGGCAAAATCTCCCTTCGTATCAGAGGTTTGTTATTTTAACGATCTCGGATATATTTACGTTTCTGTAAAGATCTTCTACGGTAACCCCAAGCAAAGGATGCTTCCATTTGGGACATATTTGAAACAACGGTACTATTATGAAAGGTCTTTCCTGAAGGCGCGGATGAGGTATCACCAATTCGTCGTCTCTATAGATCAAATTGTCCACAAACAAAATATCAAGATCTATTTCCCTTGGCCCCCATCGCATCCGTCGCTTCCTTCCCATCTTTAGCTCTATGCTTTTAAGAAGTCGCAGAATTTTCTTCGGCTCCATGTCGCTTTCAGCCATAAGACATGCATTTAAAAAATATGGTTGCTCCTTTACGCCAAAAGGGGGCGTTTCGAAGATATCGCTTTGTCCTTTTACTATAAAACCGGCGTTTTTAAGCAGCTGTACCGCCGTGCGCAGGTTGTTTAAACGATCTCCCATGTTGCTGCCAAGGCCGATTCCTACCGCTTCCATGTCCATCAGGCCCTTTGAATAGCGCTTATCATGGTAACGACTTGTTTGTTTTCCAGCACATCGTGAACTCTAAGAATCTCTACGCCATTTAAGGCACAATATGCTGAAATAGCCAAAGTGCCGTAGAGCGCCTCCTCCGGGCCCTTGCATCCCAATACTTTGCTAATGGTTCCCTTTCTCGAATGCCCTATTAAAATTGGCCTTCCCAGAGACCTGAACTCCATGATGTTTTTCAATATGCACAGATTATCCTCGTTTCTTTTACCGAATCCCAACCCGGGATCCAGGACGATCTGTTCTCTTTTTATCCCAGATTTTGCGGCCAATGCCATCTTATCCTCAAGAAACTCCTTTATTTCTCCGATTACGTCGTCATATCTCGGGTCTTTTTGCATGTCCTTCGGCGTGCCCTTTATGTGCATTATTATTACGGGAACCCCAAGGCGGGCAATTGTATCCGCCATGTTGGAATCAAAGGATAGTCCCGATATGTCGTTTATTATATCAGCTCCTGCCTCGACGGCGGCCTCGGCTACGGCAGCTTTATAGGTGTCGACGGATATCACTGCCTCGGGAAAGTTTTTTCTGAGGCATTCTACGCCGGGGATCAATCTTTTCATTTCCTCTTCGAGGGACAAGGGTTCGGCTCCTGGGCGGGTCGATTCTGCTCCGATGTCTAAAATGTCTGCACCGTCTTCTATCATTTTCTTCGCCCTTTGAAGAAGGGTCTCTCTATCGTCTCCTATCCTGCTTTGGGGGTAAAAAGAATCGAAAGTCAAATTTAAGATGCCCATAATCATGGGTCTTTCTCCCAGGTTCAACTTGCGGTTTCCCGGTAACATTAAGGTTTCCACGGTTTCGACCTCCCTGCTAGGTACTTTTTATGATTTTTTATAAAAAGTTTACACCCATTCGCTCGTGAAGTTTTCTAAATGTTTCGTTTGATTGAGCAGGGTTAGGCAATAGCCTCTAGCTTCGTCGTGCACGATTATACTATATGAAGCTGTATCGACGTGTATCCGCCAAAAATAGGGATCGGATATTTGAATGCATGCTGCTATCAAAGGTTTAAGTACGGCACGATGGCTGACGATTAATAAAGTCTTTTCTCTGTGCTTTTGTACCAAAAATTCCAAAGTGGAGAAAGCTCTCTTTTGTACGTCTGAAATGCTTTCGGCGTTTGGAAGTTTGAGGCGTTCCGGAGATTTTATCCACAGGCTCCATTCTTCTGGGTATTCCTGCATTATTTCCTTCTTTTTTCTCCCTTCCCAGGGACCAAGAGATATATTAGTAAAGCCCTGCAGTGCCGTCACGGGGATATTACTCATTCTTTGGGAAATTATTTGAGCGGTTTCCACGGCTCTTTTCAGGGGGCTTGTGAATATGAAGTCCACCCTTTCCAAATTTGCTATCTCCTCTGCCAAAGATTGGGCTTGTCTGAGTCCATTTTTGTTTAAAGGAAAGTCGCTTCGCCCTCTGAATAAACCCGCTACATTTCCTTCACATTCTCCGTGTCGGACGAGTATAATTTTGGTTGTTTCAGCCGGATTTGCCATTCTATCATCCTCCAGGGTACGGGTCTTCGTTCAGATAATTTTACACCTAAATTCAGCCAAAACGCAGGATAGGGATGTCGTAAAACTTGCGCAATTCATCGGGGCCTCCCAAAGAGAGCTTTATTTGGATCGCGTAAAATATTTGTAGG
>NZ_DJHF01000015.1:0-141 GCF_002433005.1 Acetomicrobium sp. UBA5826
ATCCCGAGGCGCCGAGGGTAATCATCACCAACGGCCTGCTAGTGGGCATGTACGATGACCAGCAAAACTGGCACAGAGGGATGCAGCTTGGCGTGACGAATTACGGCCAGATGACGGCGGGAGGCTGGATGTACATAGGGC
>NZ_DJHF01000015.1:173-84146 GCF_002433005.1 Acetomicrobium sp. UBA5826
TTCACGGCACGTACAACACCATTTTAAACGCCGGAAGGCTGCATCTCGGCCTCAAACCGGGCGAGGACATGCGGGGACATCTTTTCATATCTTCAGGACTGGGCGGCATGAGCGGCGCTCAGCCGAAGGCCTGTGAGATAGCGGGGGCCGTCGGCATCATCGCCGAAGTCGACCCCTCCAGGATCGAGACGCGCAAAAAGCAGGGGTGGGTCTCCTACGTCTCCTCCGATTTAGATGAGGTATTTCGCGTTGCAAACAACCATCTTAAGAAAAAGGAACCCATATCCATTGCCTATTACGGAAACATCGTAGATTTACTTGAATATGCTGTGAAACTTGGGATAAATGCCGAACTGATATCAGACCAGACGTCGTGTCATGCAGCCTATGACGGCGGCTACTGTCCACAGGGGCTGACCTTCGAGGAGCGGACAAAGCTGCTTTCCGAAGACAGGGAAAAATTTAAACAGCTTGTGGATAAGAGCCTTCGAAGGCATTTCGAGCTCATAAAGACCCTCGTCGACCGCGGGGCCTACTTTTTCGACTACGGCAATTCCTTCATGAAGGCCGTCTACGACGCCGGCGTCAGGGAAATATGTAAAAACGGCACGGACGAAAGGGAAGGCTTCATATTCCCCTCCTACGTGGAGGACATCATGGGGCCGCTCCTTTTCGATTACGGTTACGGCCCCTTCAGGTGGGTGTGTCTTTCGGGCAAAAGAGAAGATCTCCTCAAGACGGACAGGGCAGCCATGGAGTGTATCGACCCTGACCGCAGGCCACAGGACAGGGATAACTACATCTGGATTAGGGACGCCGACAAAAACAACCTCGTCGTAGGAACCCAGGCAAGAATTCTTTATGCCGATGCAGACCTTCGCCTTGCCATCGCCCGAAAGTTCAACGAAATGGTGAGAAAGGGCGAAATAGGACCCGTCATGCTTGGCAGAGACCACCACGATACGGGCGGCACGGACTCCCCCTTCAGGGAGACGGCAAACATCAAAGACGGAAGCAACATCACTGCCGACATGGCCGTGCAGTGCTATGCAGGAAACGCCGCCCGAGGGATGTCTCTTATCGCTCTTCATAACGGAGGCGGGGTCGGAATCGGCAAGGCCATAAACGGTGGATTCGGCTTGGTGTTGGACGGGAGCGAAAGAGTTGATAAGATCATAAACAGGGCCCTATCCTGGGACGTACTGGTGGGAGTAGCGAGGCGATCCTGGGCCAGAAACGACGGTGCCATGGAAGTAGCCAGATCGGTCAACGAAAAATCCAAGGAAAACTACCATATCACCCTTCCCTACATTCCCGACGACGAACTTGTCGCCAACACGGTCGCCAAAGCGTTGAAGAAGAATTAAAAATTAAACAAAAACATAAGGCGGCTTTCAAGGCCGCCTTATGTTTTACGGATCTAAAAGGGTCCGTACCCGACTAAATGGGCAATAATTACCATGGCCGTGCCTATTAAGTGCCAGAATATCATGAGAGGCCAGATGAACTTAAACCACCTGTCGTAGGGAATTTTGGCCATGCCCAAGGTGGCCATGAGCACACCTGACGTGGGGATGATTTGATTGGTAAATCCGTCGCCGTACTGATATGCAAGCACCGCAGTCTGTCTCGTAATGCCTATTAGGTCGGCTATTGGGGCCATTATGGGCATCGTTGCCATGGCCTGCCCGCTTCCCGAGGGGATGAAGAAATTAATTACCGACTGAACCCAAAACATCCCCGCTGCGGACAAAGCTCCCGGTAAATGGGAAATCCAGTTGGCCAGAGCATAGATAACGGTATCGATTATCTGGCCTTCCGTCATAACGATCAATATGGCCCTGGCTATGCCAACCACTAGGGCGCCAAAGGCAATGCTTTTGGTCCCGTCGGCGAAGGCTCTCCCAATTGCGTTGGGAGTAAGACCTCCAATCAACCCGGAGATGACGCCCATGGCAAGAAATATGGTGGCAAGTTCCATTATGTAATACCCCTTCGCCATGACGCCGTAGATCATATAGGCAAAAAACAGCACCACAACCAACAAAACCAACTTATGTGACGAAGTAAGCTTGGTCGATTCGCTCGTATATTGGCCGGGAACCTCTTCGTCCTTAAAGAGGTCGTAGACGATGCTGCTTTTAGGATCCTCTTTGACCTTTGAGGCATATCGCATCACATAGTAACAGGCCACGAGGAAAAGAAGGGCGTAGCCTGCAACCCTGATCCCTATCCCCGAAAAAAGCGGAAGTTCGGCGATGCTTTGCGCTACCCCGACGGTGAAAGGGTTCAGGATGCCGCCGGCAAAGCCAACGGCAGCACCGGTAGATATAATAGCCGTCCCGACTATGGGATCAAAACCGACGGCCCTGGCCAAAGCAACGCCCATGGGAATGAAGACTATCGTCTCCTCTGACATGCCAAAGGAAAGTCCTCCCAAGGAAAAGACGAACATGGTCGCGGGGATGAGAAGCTTTTCCCTTCCCTTTAATTGCAACACGACCTTTGATATCCCTGCGTCAATAGCACCCGTCGCCTGAATTATCGTAAAGGCCCCTCCGACGATGAAGATGAAAAATATCACCTCACCGGCAGCGATCATTCCCTTTGGAACGGATGCAAAGACATCGAAAAAGCCAACGGGAGTCGGTTCGACGTGGTGAAAGCTGTCGGGATCGACGAGCGTTCTTCCCGTCGCCTCGTCCCTATACCTATCGAACACCCCGGCAGGGACTACGTAAGTACCTACCGCCACCACGATAACGATCATAAACAAAAGCACATAAGTATGTGGTATGGCCAACTTTCGCATTTTTAGCCACCTTTCTTTCCAAAAAGTCCGTAAATACACTGGTTGTGATATTTACAGGTTTTTCCGGGCAGTTACACACCCCCTTTGCAGCCCCTTCCCCCTTCGTAGATTTTGTTAACATGTAGACTTTTTACCACGATCGCAAGGGGACTGTCAAGGCACTCCAGGGGGTATGGGAGAGCAAACTTCCGCTTGCAGAATGCTTAGGGGTGTTTTATAATCGAATACGCAGTGGGCGACTAGCTCAGCGGGAGAGCGCTTCCCTCACACGGAAGAGGTCACAGGTTCGAAACTTGTGTCGCCCACCATTTTTATTGGATTTCCTGAGGCAGATGCATATCCTCAATATCGTAAAGCCCCGATGCTATGGATAGGGCATCGGTGATACCGCACTCCACCAGGGGAGCGAGATAGTTAGCGCCTCCAAAGATCAACATGTAACCTCGCGTGCGATCTTTTATGCTCATTTGATATTTTGGCGGCATTAGGTACCCCAGCTCGAAAAGTCCGCTTATGTTGTCATTTTTGCAATCTTTGATGGCCTCCACGACCTTTTCGTACATAAAGGAAGGAAAGGTCTTGATGGCGGCCGTGACGCAGCCTTTCCCCGTGCGAACCGCGGACATCACTTCAGTGAAGCCTCCCCTTATCAAAAGCTCTCCCGGGCTCAAGGTAGTGCCCGAATGGGATATAACATCGACGAAGCCCTTGCCTTTGTAGCCCTGCAGCCTGAAAAGTCCTGTAGCAACGGTCTCCACATAGACGCCGCAGCGCCTCAAGGCCACATCGTAATTGGCCGAAGAAAGGCAAAGGATGGCGCAGCGACCTTCCGGAACCCTGTAGTTCCAAATCCTCTTTCCCTGGGGTAAGATCGCAACCAGGGGCGAGATGATGACGTTGGACTCAGACATCTCGGCCAACAACGACAGAGCTTCATCTTTTAGCTCCTCCGGAACGGAGGTGATGTTTACGATGGCCTTGCCCTTGTTAGAACAAAGGTCCAGGTCGCTTTTCATGATCAGCATCTCCGTCTCCATGGAAGAAAGGCCTATGCGATCGAAGACGAAGATGGCTCTAGCCTCCTCGCTGCCTTCCGTGGTAAGCATCACGCCCTTTCTTCCAAAGCGCGTGATGAGGCCTTCCTTCTCCAGGTTGGACAGGTGATAACGAACGGTTCTGTCGTCGATGGAAAAACCGCGCTTATCGAGCTGTTCCTTCAATTCGACAGAGGTCAACGGATCCTCCGAAAAATAGAGGCTCCTAAGTATCTCTATAACTGTTGGCGGATATTCTTCTGCGTTGTTTCCCATCGGTATCTCCATCGGCTATCAACTCCCGTTGTATCTGTATAAATTTCAGCATTTATATTAGTATACCTCAAGAAGGTATGGCAAATCGGAGAGCTGTCAAGCGATGCTCAAACGGAGCTCTCCGATTTGTAGATATCGTTAATAGGCCAATCCCGCGCTTCGACGGAAAAACAAGGCCTTAAGGTATGTAATCGGGCAAAAACGTCTTTTCAAGATCTCGATATTTATTAAAGCCTGTCAACTCTTTAAATTCCCCGAAGGGGACCACGAGGTCCGTCCTTCCTTCGGCGATGCCATCTTTTATCACGTCAAGGTAATTGATCATGCCCCTTATGGCAGCGAACAAAGGACCTACGGGTATACTTATACGAGCTACTCCCATCTCGCGAAGCTCGTCAATGCTGATAAGAGGAGTCTTGCCGCCGCTTACGGCATCGAAGAGATTAATGCTAATGGGTGCTTGAATTTCCTTTGTTAATCTTTTTATGTCTTCTTTGGTGCGGGGAGCCTCGATGAATATCAAATCTGCTCCGGCTTCAGCATAGGCATTGCCCCGTCTTATTGCTTCATCCACACCGTTTACGGCTATGGCATCGGTCCTGGCGTTAATGACGAAATCGGGGTCCAATTTCTTTTTGACCTCTATGCAAGCCTTTATCTTGAGCACCATTTCCTCCATCGGGATTATTTGCTTTCCTTCAAGGTGCCCGCAACGCTTGGGGAAAACCTGGTCTTCTATGTTCATCCCCGCTGCCCCGATCTTTATAAATTCCTCGGTAACTCTCATTGCGTTAATGGCGTTCCCAAAGCCCGTATCGGCGTCGACCATGACGGGTATTTCTACTGCATCTATTATGTTTTTGGAAAAGTTCAACGCTTCGGAGAAGGACAAAAAGGCCATATCGGGAAGCCCAAGATATGAAGCCGAAAGGCCGAAGCCACTGACCTGGCATGCCTTAAACCCTGCGCGCTCTATGAGCTTAGCAGAAATAACGTCGTGAGCACCTGGACAAACAAGGGCTTTTCTTTCCAATATCATATTTTTCAACAAGGTCGATTTCTTCATACAGACGATCCCTCCAGATCAATTTTTTTGCTGACCATCTTTTCTATTATCAAAAAACCGACGGCGAGGACAAGTCCAATCATCGAATAAAGATGATGGGGAAAAAGCAGCAGCACTCCTCCTGCGAAAAAGGCCGCTCTAAACAAAAGGTTCGCCCTGCTGTCTATGTGTCCGAAAAAGCCGTAGGCCATAAATATGGCTCCCAAAAAGCCGGTGACTGCACAGATTAAAATCTGCAGAGGCGTCCCCCTGCCAACGAAAGCGGGGTTCCAGACGAAGAAAAAGGGCATGATGAAGGCCACGATACCTAATTTCACAGAATTAATTCCCGTCTTAAACCAGTCGCCCTTTGCTATGCCTGCAGCCACGATTGCCTGGGTGCAGGTAGGCGGCGTGAGACCACCGAGCAGCGACCAATAAATGAAAAATAGATGGAGCGCCACAGCATCAGCTCCGAGCCTGAGCAGGGAAGGAGCCAGAATGGAAAGGGATAGGACGTAAGTGGGAACGACGGGAAGTGAAGTCCCCAAGATAAAGGGGACAATCGTGCTTATAATCAGGGCGAATATGAAGCTGTCCTGCCCCACACTCATTATCAGGCTGCTTATCTTAGGAGCTATGCCCGTTATGCCCACCATGTTTACCAAAATGCTGACCGAGACAAGTATGGGAACGATCCTGGCAAGGCTTATGCCGCCTTCAGCCAGGGCGGCGATCATTTTTTTTATGCTTTTCATAAGCCCCCTTTCGGGAATTTCACTTATTAACATGAGAATTATGGTAGAAAGACAGGTATAAAATCCTGCGGTAAGGAGGGGCCTCCCGACGGCAACAAGACCCAGCAAAACGACGATGGGAATGACGAGACAGGAGAGGCGCCTGAAGGTCAATATTTCCTTCCACTCGGGAATCTCATCTTCCGGCACGGGAGCCAGGCCCAACCTCAAGGTCATAAACTGCACGCCAGCATAGACACTCGTGTAATAGAGGACGCAGGGAATGATGGCGTAACCTATTATCTTTAAATATGAAATTCCCAAAAATTCGGACATCATGAAGGCGGCGATGCTCATTATAGGCGGAGTTATGCCGCCTCCCGTAGAGGCGACCGCCTCAACGGCTCCGGCAAAGTTGGGAGGATATCCCAGTCGCTTCATCATCGGTATGGTGTAACTTCCCGTAACGGCGACGTTTGCCACTCCGCTTCCCGATATGCTTCCAAAAAGCGCGCTGGCCACTATGGCGGCTTTGGCAGGACCTCCCTTCCATTTGCCTGTCAATGCAAAGGCTATATCTATGAAGGTCTTCCCTCCCCCACCGGCCGACAGCAAGGCCCCAAAGATTATGAAAAGGGATATGAAGGTGGCCGACATGGCGGTGACGCTGCCGTAAATACCCAAGGGAGAGAAATAGACCGAGTTGACTACGAAGTTCAAGGACAACCCTCTCAATTTCCACATTCCGGGAAATATGTCTCCAAAGAGGGCGTAAAATATCAAGCAGGCAACAATTATCGGGATGGCCCAACCCACGGCCCTCCTGGTAGTATCGAGGATTATGACGGTTAAGGCGATCCCGAGCAACAGATCTAACGTATCTGCGCTTCCGGGATACATGTAAATATTTAACGTCTTGATGTATATATTCACATTTGCCGCTATTATGAAAAGAAGTTCTAAGATGTCCAGCGTAGTCAGCCTGTTCGTCTCGTACTTTTTCTTAAAGGGAAACACCAGCGCGGCCAAGGATATGCCGAGGCCTACGTGAATCGCCCTAAGCTGCAAATCTAGCAGGTGAAAAAATATCGGGACAGTAAGCTGCGCCACGGAAAGCGCCACAGCCAACCAAAAGATGACGGAGGTCTTTACATCGGGAGCATCGATTCTGTCTTTGGTCATGTCAAACATTGANNTTCTCATATCCCACTGTGTCAGGGACATATAAGGGGCAGCCTAAGCGGGATATTTCCTGCGGAATGATCGGCTGCCCCTTTGCCTTATTTGGGTCTACTTTTTGTATTCAGGAGGTATAAACCTCTCAGGAACTTCGATGCCCCTTTCCTGGGCGTAACGTATCAGACCTGCATGAGCGTAAATTTCACCGCCCTCAGGGACGTTTTCGAAGAAATCTGCCACGGGGTCCCAACCCTTAATTGCGGGATAGGCAGATGCCACTTCATCGAAACCTTCGACGTAGGCTTTAACGATTTGATACCCGACTTCCTCGGGCAGATTGACCGATGCTACGGCCCCTACTATTGCGCACTCTTCCATGATGGGTCCCACGTCCGGCAGCTGCTTGATCTTGCCCTTGGGCGTCTCGAGGAAGATCATGTATGGGTAACGCTCCCTTATCTTAGCCACGTCATCTTCGCTGTATCCTATGACCGTGATGGGAAGGGTGAGGTTGACCTCGATCATGGAAGCATCCAGGCTATCCAGGGGTGATGTCTTTTGAAGTCCTATTATTGCGCCGTTTTTCATGGCATCAACTGCATCTCCTATAGCAGCAGGGACAAGTTTTATGTCGGCATTCAACAGATCGTTAAATTTAAAAATATAGTCGGCCGATGCGGAGCCGGGGATGCCGGGGCTGAACTTCTTGCCCTTCAGTTCCTTAAAGGTAGTGACGCCTGAGTCCTTTCTCACATACAGACGATCTGCAGTAATATTACGCATGAAAAGCCAGCGAACGTCTTCCCACTCCTCATTCTCGAAGGTATCCATGCCCTTCACCATTTGATAGGCAGAAGGCAGATCGACACATAACGCAAAATCGAACACCCCCGCCTTGATTTTCCTTAAGTTATCGAGGGCTGCGCCGCTTTCGATGACCGTAACCTGAATGTCGTTTTGGGCCTCGTTTATCACGTTTGCCGTAGCGACGCACCAGGCATAGACCCCCGAGGTGGAGGACGTGCTTCCCATGTTGAGGTATTGTTTTTCCGCCATTGCCGGCGAAGTTAAAAGACACAAAGCTATGGCGAAGAAAAGGAACCAAAATCCTTTCTTTTTCATCTTTCTCCCCTCCTTAAAATTATGACTGCTCAAAATATCTTCCCTTCAGGACTCGCTGCACAGGCTTTTTCGAATTTAGGCCGTACACTTATTCTGTAGCGAAATCCCCGTACTTCTTAAGGTAAGGTACCAACCCTCCTTCTTTTAAGATGGCTTTCATGATATCGGGCATCTTTTCCATGGGAATTTTTATGTCCTTAGATATGTTCAAAACAAACCCTCTTTCCAGGTCCACCTCAAGTTCGTCTCCGTCATCTATTTCGTCGGTATCACACACCAGGGCGGGAAGGCCGATATTGATGGCATTTCTGAAGAAAATCCTGGCAAAGGACTTCGACAGCACAGCTGATACGCCCGATTCCTTTATAGCGATGGGGGCCTGCTCGCGCGAGGAGCCGCAGCCGAAGTTTTTGCCCGCCACGACCATGTCTCCGCGCTTCAATTTCTTCGAAAATTCGGGGTCGATGTCCTCGAACAAATGGGCTGCCAGATCGCTTAAATTCAAGGTTTTTGTGTATTTGCCGGCTATTATGTAGTCGGTGTTTACGTCATCGCCAAACTTGTGGGCCTTTCCCTTCAATAAAAGATCGCTCATCTTCCATCACCTTTCTGCCGACTTTAATTTAAGTACTTTCTGGGGTCGGCTATTCTGCCCTCTATCGCCGAAGCTGCGCACGTAGCGGGTGAGGCCAAATATATGTTCGACTTGTTGTTGCCCATTCGGCCCTTGAAGTTCCTGTTAGCCGTGGAGATGACGTTTTCTCCCTCTCCCGGCACGCCAAGATGTGTGCCTGGACAGGGTCCGCACCCAGGCGGGATGATCGTAGCTTTTGCTTCGATCAAGGAGGCTATGATGCCCTGCTTTGCGGCCTCAAGCATAACCTCCCTCGAAGCAGGACATACGAGCAGCCTGACAGAATCATTTACCTTCCGCCCTCTTAAGATACTTTCAGCTTCCTTTAAATCCTCTAAACGTCCGTTAGTGCAAGTGCCTATGAAGACCTGCTGTACGGGAATTCCGATGGCTTCGTCCACGGGATGGACGTTGTCGACGGCGTGGGGAAAGGCCACCTGGGGTTCGAGGTTAGCTGCGTCGATATGGAGAACATCTACGAAATTTGCATCTGCGTCGCTCAACTTGGGAGTAATAAAACGAGATGAACGGCTGCGAACCCATTCGAGCGTCTTTTCATCAGGCGGGACTATCCCCCCCTTGGCCCCTGCTTCGATCGCCATATTACAAAGCGTCATTCTGCCTCCCATGGACATCTCGTCGATGCAGCTGCCTGTAAATTCGAGACAGAGGTAGTCAGCCCCGTCGGATTTCAATATTCCTATGATGTGAAGCATGAGGTCCTTGGGATAGACTCCACGGGTTAGCCCCTTTTCGACGACGATCTTCATGGTCTGGGGGACCTTAAGCCATAATTTGCCCGTAAGGAGCACGCCGCTTGCGTCGGTTGATCCTATGCCGAAGGAAAATGCCCCGACGGCACCGTAAGTGCAGGTATGAGAGTCGGTCCCGAGGGCGATATCGCCAGGCAAGACCATCCCCTTCTCCAACATCAGTTGATGACAGATCCCTTCGCCGACGTCGAAGAACCTTATTCCCTGCTCCTTCGCAAAGCTTCTCAACATGTCGTGAAGACCGCTGATCCTTTCGTTTGGACTTGGCGTGGCGTGGTCAAGAACGAAGGCAACCTTTGCGGGGTCCCACACCCTTTCCCTTTCAAATTCCCTGAAGGCCTTGATCGCAAGCGGGCCCGTGGCGTCGTGACACATCAACATATCGACGGGTACCACGCAATAATCTCCTGCCTTAACCTCTTCGCCGACGTGACCGGAAATTATCTTTTCGACAATCGTCTTTCCCACATCGATGCCCCCTGTCGTCTCTTTCGTATAGGAGTGGGCGATGTATGAAGGTAAGATAGTTATTCAAGCATGCAATATTGGAAGTGTCTTTCCATTGGTTATTTTAAAAATACCACTAATATAATTTTTGTCAATAGTAGGATGGCATGATTTTTAGTGATATCGATGATGTCTCTTAATATCCACAGGGCGAACAAAAACATCATTAATATAACGTAGGTTCCGGCAGTCTTTGAAGGCGAGACACCTCTGCATCTCCTTTTTTCCGCCGCTAATTGAGTTAGTTTCCTCGCTTATCAATAAAAAGAAATTTCATGACCGGCACAATACATATATATGCATAGTATCATTTGGTCAAAGATAACAAATTGATAAATTTTTAGCGATATAACCCTTTTTAATATATTGACTTAAAGGTAAAGGAGTGATAAGCTCGACAAAGATAGGAAATATATATCCGTTATTATGATGCAAAGGGCATCACGATCGGAGGGATCGAATTGGAAAAGGTTTCGTTATTGGTGTCAACGGGAAATTTGGGCGATAACATAATCGAGGAGGGATCCTTTTACGAAGGAGTGAAACGTCAGATTGATTGTTTCGCCGCAGATGCCGGCACTGCCGATGCAGGTCCCACCTTTTTGGGCGCCGACATGCCCCACAACCCAATCGAATGGGAGGAACACGACCTAGAACTTCTCCTGGTAGAAAGCAGAAAAAGAAACGTTCCTATGATAGTCGGCTCCTGCAGCACTACGGGCACGGACAAGACAGTGGACAGATATGCAGATATCATCAGAAGGCTTGCCAAAAAACACGGGTTGGAGCCCTTCAAAATGGCCTTGATATACTCTCAGGTCAGCAAGGAGGAGCTGCAAAGAAGGCTCAAGGATATCGAACCTCTCGAAGCTCCCTACGAACTTACCGAAGAAGTCTTAAACGAGACGACAAACGTTACGGCATCCATGGGCATAGAGCAGATCGTACACGCCCTGGAAGAAGGCGCAGACGTAATTTTAGCGGGCAGGGCCTGCGACGACGCTGTCTTGGCAGCCTACCCCATCTATAAGGGCTTCCCCAAGGGCATCAGCCTGCATATGGGCAAAGCTGCCGAATGTGCATCGCTGGTCTGCTGGCCCCAGATGGTGAAGGAATCCATTATCGCGACTGTCACCAAGGAATACTTTTCGATAGAGCCGATGCATCCGGCACAGCGGGCGACGCCCCACAGCGTGGCGGCCCACTCGATGTACGAGAGGACAAACCCCTTCGTACAAGGTGTGCCCGGCGGGATTTTGGACATGCACGAATCAGAGTATGTCGCCGAAACGGACCGCATCACCAGGGTTTACGGGAGCAAATTTGTCCCCTCTCCCGACGGAACCTACAAGGTGAAGCTCGAGGGAGCCGGCGAGGTGGGCTACAGGGTGTATCACCTGGTCGGAATCAGGGACACGAGGGCCATCGCCAACATCGACCAAATATTGGTGGACACCCGAAAGAAGGTCTCTCAGATCATAGGACCCCACAGGGACGGAGACTACGAACTTTACTTTCACGTTTACGGCAAAAACGCCATCATGAAGGATTTCGAACCGCAAGAGCGGATAACAAGCCACGAATTAGCCGTAGTAATCGAGGCCATATCGAAGGATCAGGAGCTTGCAACCTCCGTGGCAAAGTGCGCCAAATTCCGCTTTTTCTACATGAGCTATCCCGGACAGATGAATTCCTCCGGCGGATCGGTGGCGCTTCTTACGGACGAACCGCTTTATCCCAAAAACAAATGCTATAAATGGACGGTAGACCACCTCCTGCGATTGGACGATCCGCTGGACGATAAGATATTCAGATTCTCCTTTGAAACTGTCAGGGGAAGGTAACGATGAGCGCGCCGAGGGACGAAAAGGATACGTTGCTCTGCAAACTTTCCCGCTACTACGCCTCGCTGTCGTATGACGAAGTTCCAGCCGAAGTCATCGAGAAAGCAAAACGTTCGCTGGTGGATTTCTTGAGCGAGCTGGCTGCAGGTTTTTATGTGGGAGAGCTGGCTGAGGCGGTAAATCCCTACCTTGTGGAGCTCGGAGGCAAGCCTGAGTCGACTTTACTTTGCGTGGGCAGAAAGATGCCCGCCCAAAACGCCGCCCTCGGAATGGGAGTAATGGCCCACGCTATAGAGCTCGACGACGGCCACAGGTGGGGAACGTCACATCCTGCCGTGGCAATCATGCCTGCCGTGCTGGCCATGGCCGAAAGGGAAAAAAGCTCATATGCCGATATTCTTTTAGCCATAGTCATCGGCTACGACATGATGCTTCGGGCAGCCAGGGCGATAAACCCAGCGCACCTTAAAAGGGGATTTCATTCGACGGGAACGTGCGGCTCTTTAGGCGCGGCTGCTGCATGTGCGAAGCTTTTAAACTTGGACGAAGAAAAGACGGCTTACGCCATATCGATGGGCGGGCTTCAAAGCGCAGGATTACAAGAAATGCTCCACGACCATCCGGGCGTGAAGCCCCTTCAGCCCGGAAAGTCTGCCTCCGCAGGTATCCTGGCAGCAGACTTAGCAATGCGCGGTGCCAAATCCCCCAGGACCCTTTTTGAGGGAGAACACGGCTGGCTTAAGGCCATGTGCGATTCGAATTACTCCGCCGAAGCCTTAATAGGAGACCTTGGAACCCGTTTTGAGATCCTCTATACTTACACGAAGCTTTATCCCACCTGCAGGCACTGTCACGCCGCCATAGACCTGGCGCGGGAGGCCAGGGAAACGCTATCCTGTGATCCGGCCGATATAGAATCCATCGAAGTCAAAACTTACAGGCTCGGCATCGTGGAAGTTGGCCGGATACAGGTGCCAAAGACCCTACAGGAGGCCATGTTCAGCCTGCCCTTTGCCGTGGCCATAGCATTGACTCGAGGAAACGTCACGCTACAAGACTATACACCTGAGACGTTAAGCGATCCGAAGCTCATCTTTTTGGCCAAAAAGGTCCAAGTAATTGAAGACCAAAAATTAAACGACCTGTACCCCGAAGAAAGGGGTGCCCATATGAAAGTAGTTTTAAAAGACGGCCGAAGCTTTGAAAAATACATCCCCGTCGCCAAGGGAGAGCCTGAATTTCCCGTTACCGACGAAGACTTAAAGAAAAAGCTGCAAGCCATGTTATCCCCCTACTACCCCAACGCCTTCTTCGAAGGCCTGTGGAAGATGACAGTGGAGGGGAATGTTGAAAGTCGAAGTTACAGAGAGATTATTGAACACTTTGGGAGGTTTTGTTCATGAAGACAAAAAATATATGTGATTTAGCCAGAACAGTAAGAAGCAAGAATGCAGGAAGCTTCATGATAACCCTGGAGATAATATTCGACGACCGGCAAGTGTACGAAAGGGTAAAAAAAAGCGGAGCCATAACGAGGGAGGCGATAGCCAAGGCCTATAACGTAGAACCTGAAAAGATCTTAGACTTCATGTTCTTCGATCCGGGCATGGGCATCAAGGCAAATTATCAGCGCCCGATCCCAAGCGGCGGACCTGCCGAAACTGACGTCTACGGGTGTCAGCAGTACGCTCCCCTCTTTTCGCTTGAAATACCTTGGGAGGACTAGCAATGACGAAGACCGTCTCCGAAAGGCTGGCAGATTTCGTACAAAGGGCATCTTACGAAAATTTGCCCAAAGAGGTGATCCACCAGGCCAAAAGGTGTCTTTTGGATACTTGCGGAGCCGTAATAGCGGGAAGCTATCACTCGACGTCAGGAAAGATAGCCCAATCTTACGCAAGGTCCCTGGAGGAGCCGCCCAAGGCTACGATAATTGGAACGGACATCATGAGATCTCCTCAAGCGGCTGCCTTCGCAAACGGCATCGCAGCGCACGCTCTTGAGCTTGACGACGGCTCAAGGCATGCAACCTACCATCCCGGATCCTCGATCATACCTTCCTCCCTCGCCCTATGCGAGGCGGAAGGAAAAACTGCTCGGGATTTGATCGCCGCTATCGCCGTGGGCTACGAAGTCTCCATAAGGATAGGAAAATCCATGAACCCAAACCACTACCTCAAGGGATTTCATCCAACGGGAACGGTCGCTCACTTTGGCACGACGGCAGCCTGCTCCCAAATATTAAACTTAAGCGTAGAAGAAACGGTCAACGCCTTAGGGCTTGCCGGAAGCCTGGCATCGGGCATCAATCAATACGAAATTGACGGTTCTCTGGTAAAACATTTACATCCAGGAAACGCGGCAAGAAACGGAATCATGACTGCCTTACTGGCTAAAGAAGGCCTGACGGGCCCAAGGGGCGTAATCGAGGGACGACTTGGTTTCTGTCACTGTTTTTCCGACGAATACGACATCTCTTCCATCACGGAAGGCTTGGGAACCCAATATGATATTTTATCCATTTACTTCAAGCCATACCCCTCCTGCAGATATGTCCATTATGCAAACGAGGCCACTTTAAACATCTTAAAGGAACACCCTTTGACACCAGAAGACATTGACCAAATTCATATCCTCACACACCAAAACGCAAAGCAGGGATCTGATATCCCCGATTACCAAACGGTCTTGCACGCACGCTTGAGCATTCAATACGGAATCGCCTCAATATTAGCCAGAGGCAAAGCCGGGCTTCAAGAGTACACGGAAGAGGCGATAAAAGACCCAAAGGTGCATGCAATTGCAAAAAAGATCACCATAGAAATAGATCCTGAAATTCAAAAGCTATACCCGAATCCCAGGAGCATGATCGTCCAAATTAAGGATAAAAAAGGCAATATCTATTCATCGCGCGTAGATTATCCAAAGGGTGACCCTGAAAATCCAATGACAGACGAAGAATTGACAGATAAGTTCATCGACGTCACGGAAGGGGTAATTTCAAAGAAAAGACAGGCGGAGATCATTGAAAATACTTTACACATATCACATGATGCGTCGGTAAGGGATTTGATGAAACTATTAAGGTTCTGATTCTGAGACATGGGCATAGTCCGAATTTTATAAATTAAATTAACAGAGGAGGAAAAGAATATGTCGGAAAAACAGACGATGAGCAGGCGGTTATCGGAATTCGCTGTCAGCCTGAAATACGAGGACATTCCTTCGGAGGTGATGGAACACCTCAAAAACGTCATGCTTGATGGCTATGGGTGCGGGCTATTCGGATCCACCACCCCTTGGATGAAGATCTACAAAGACGTCCTGACCGCCAGAACGGATAGAAAGGAAGCCTCCATATGGGGAACTAGGGATAAAACTTCCGTCACGGCCGCTATGATGATTAACGGTTCTGCCATAAACTCCTTTGAGCTCGACGATACACATACCGACGGGATAATTCATGTTTCCACAGGAGTTTTGGGATGCGTCACATCCTTTGCCGAGATGCTTGAAAGCATTAGCGGGAAGGAATTTTTGGTCGCTGCCGCCCTGGCTTACGAGATATCCTGCCGCGTGGCAGCTCCCATCGGCATGGAGCTGGCCCATCAGGGATTTAACAACACAGGCACCACCTGCGTATTCGGTTCGACGGCGGGCGTGGGAAGGCTGCTTGGCTTGAACGCTGAACAAATGCAACACGCCATGGGAATTTCAGGAAATTGGGCAAGCGGCCTGCAGGCCGTCCAGTTCGCCTCCATGGCAAAAAGGATAGTGCCCTCCAAAACATCGGAAGGCGCCATCGTCGGAGCTTTGCTCGCCAAAGAGGGCTTCACGGGAATTGAAGACGTCTTCGAAAACGAATTCGGAGGATTTTACCACTGCTTCACCGACAGAGTCTACAACGAAGAGAGAACCTGCGGGGAGTTGGGCGACCGTTGGGAGCTCATGGGCATAGGACTTAAGTTTTACTCAACCTGCCGAAGCAAGCACACGACCATAGACGGCTTGAGAAAGTTCAGGGCAGAACATCCCGAGATAAAGCCTAAAGACATTAAAAAAATAGTCGTTCATACCACGTCCATAACGAGAAAGTACTCCGTCGACGCAGACGATATCAAAAGCGTGGTCTCAGCCCAATTAAGCCACCCTTATGTCTGTGCCGTTACGCTCATGGAAGGGAACGCCTTCATCGATCAGTTCACTGAAGACAAAATCAAAGATCCCAAGATATTGGAGTTCGCAAGAAAAGTAGAAGTCGTCGACGATCCCGAAATAGAAAATCTGCCCAGATCGCTTCGCTACACCGTTAAAATCGACATCCACTTAAACGACGGACGCGTGTTCAACCTGGAGGTAAATTATCCCAAGGGACATCCCAAAAATCCCTTCACTAAGGAAGAGTTGCTTTGGAAGTTCAAAACCCTGGGCTACAAGGCAATCCCCGACGACAAAAAACTCGACAAGATCGCCGAGGCTTTATTTAACCTGGAAGAAGTCAAAAACGTCAGAAACTTCGTGGAGCTTTTGAGGAAGGAATAACTTTTAAATACCGAGCGGGACAAGATAACCGCTCGGTATTTTTATCGAATATCACCTATCATCGCAGGTGATAAAATTTACTTTTGAGCTCGTCGGTCCCGTGTTTATCATATAGGTTGTATTTTCATAAAAAAAATGCGGTAAGCATAATTATTGTGCTATTCTTTTAAAATATTCTCAAGTTGTATTTTCAAGGTAGGAAGTTCCTGCTTGATGACACCCCAAATAATTTTCAAGTCTATGTTAAAATACCCGTGAACAATCCTGTTTCTAAGGCCGACTATCTCTCCCCAAGGGATGTCTTTATGACGAGCTTTAATGTCGTCAGGAATGTGCCCAGCGGCTTCTCCTATAGTCTCGAGATTTTTTATAACTGCATCGACCGTTTTGTCGTCTTTTTCGAAAAGTGTAAAATCCATGTCGCCGGTATATTTTTCAACCTTTTTGATGCATTCTAAAACATCTTCAACGTAAAGCTTCCAGTCCCTTTTAGACATAGCACAAATCTTCCATGACGTACTCCTTCCTGTTGGGCTTTATGCCGTCAGGTGTCGTAAGATCGACTTTTATGCCCAGGATGTCTTCAAGAAAATCGGCAAGGCCGAAGAACTTGAGACCTACGGGCTCGCTAAACTCTACCATGATGTCGACGTCGCTGTCTTCGGTCTGTTCACCTCGGGCATAAGAACCAAAGACAGCGATGCTTTTTACCTTGTACTTTTCTTCAAGCTCTTTCCTGTGGCTGTTTATGATTCTTTTTATCTCTTCAAGGGTTTTTGGCTTTGTTTTTTCTTCTTTGGCTTTGGGAACTTCGATCTCGAAGGGGAAACGCCCTTCTTCGGCAATGCGGACTAAAAACATGCGCACTGCGTCGGAAAGGGTAAGCCCCATATCATCTAGGACACGTGCGGCCCTCTTCTTTGTTTCGCTGTTTATTCGCACCCTAATCATCGAATCGCAGGTTCGTACCAATGTCAACACCACCTTTGTAGATACATTGTAACTACATATACATACACTGTCAAGTAAGTGTACCCTGTCTAATGCCGGCCTTAAAAGGTCTTTGTTTAATCGAGGTAAGGATGCCATGCAGACTCGAAGGGGAATTATCCACGGAACAGGGGAAAGGCAGATATCCCAGCGATAGATAAAGATGCCTTATTTTGACCTTATTGTTATAATATTATTATCAGAATAAGAGCATAAAAACAAAGCGAGGAATGAAAATTGATGAAACAAAAATTTATATATTGGCAAGATGGCAATCTATGGATTGGTTATCTCGAAGAATTTCCAGATTATTGGACTCAAGGAGAAACACTAGAAGAACTTAAAGAAAATTTGAGGGATCTATGGCGGGATTTGGCGAGCGAAAATATCCCCATGAAAAAGGTCACAGGTTCATAACCCATACGCCCACCATTTTCATTGGATCACCTGAGGCATCAATTTTCCCGGACTTTCGTCTCATCGCATAATATAAATATTAAATCATTTACGTTTGTGCCCGTCGGCCCCGTCTTTATCAAGCTATTGACTTTTTGTAAGGCGTGATAGGAGTCGTTGTCGTTTAAGGCGTCGTCGATATCTATGCCGGCTTCCTCCAGCAATGTCGCTGTCTTTCCGTCGACGATTCCGCCCGCCGCATCCGTCGGGCCGTCGGTGCCGTCCGTTCCTACGGAGGCTATGACAACTCCCGGATAGTTTCTTATGCCTCGGGCAGCGGACAGGACAAGCTCCTGGTTTCTGCCTCCCTTTCCGGTTCCCTTTACGTGTACCACCGTCTCACCGCCCAGGATTATCGCACAAGGCCTTTCTAAAGGCCTTTCTTTTTCAACCTCTTCTCTGGCAATTGAAGCCAAAAACAGGCCTGCTTCGCTTGCCTCACAATCTAGCGTAGTAGTCAGGATCATGGCATTGTATCCCAAACTTACAGCCACATTTTTTGCGCTTTCGCAGACTTTGGAGACGCTTCCTATTATCCTGGTTTCAACGTTGTCGAGGCTTTTAGGGGTTTCTTCGCTCAGACTTTGAAGTATATACTTCGGCAATTTTAAGTCGTATTTCCTTATTATTTTTCTTACGTCTTTGGCCGTCGTCGAGTCGGGATAAGCGGGGCCTGAGGCGATGCTGTCGAGCCTGTCGCCCAAGACGTCTGAAAGAACGAGGGAATACACCCTAGCTGGCGAGGCCATCAGAGCAAACTTTCCGCCCTTTACCCGAGACATCCGCTTTCTTATGGCGTTTATCTCCACGATATTGGCCCCGCACCTTAAAAGCATATCGGTGACGTTCTTTATATCCTCCAGGCTCACCCCATCGACGGGAAGCTCGAATAGGGCAGAACCTCCTCCTGATACCAAAAACAAAACCTCATCGTCCTTCGATAGACCCTTCGCAAGTTCTACGGCCTCTTTCGTGGAGGTGATCGTATTTTCGTCGGGTATGGGATGGCCCGCTTCGTAGATCTTAAGCCCCTCGATTGGGCCTTGGGAATGTCCGTATTTGGTAATGACAACGCCGCCTTTAACTTTTTCCTTAAGACAGTCCTTCGCGGACTTGGCCATCCTCCAAGCGGCTTTTCCTATGGCGACCAAATAAATCTTGTCACCCAAATCCAGCTCTTTAAGCTCTTGTTCCACTGCCTTTTCGGGCAATACCAAACTAATGGAATCCTCTATTATCCTAAAGGCATCTTCTCTTAAGCTTTTCATTAGCAGCTCTCCATAGGCCTCAATCCACCAGCGCTTTTTTAAATAGCACCAGGTAATCTTCTTTGCTCATTTCACGAGGATTGCTATCCGTGGAAATGTTCTTAGCGGCCATATCGGCCAACCTTTCAAGGTCCGATTCTTTCACGCCAAGGCTCTTGAAAGCAGGCAGGCCCACTTCTTTTGCCAGTTTTTTGACCCTTTCTACGGCCTTCATGGCACCTTCCCGCGAAGTTTCAAAGGTCTCTCTCATTGCAATTGCGATTCTTGCGTACTTTTCTATGCAAGACTCGGCGTTATATTCCATAACGTAGGGCAACAATACGGCGTTACAAACCCCGTGGGGCGCATCGTAAATGCCGCCCAAGGCCTCGGCCATGCAGTGAACGGACCCGACGTCGGAGTGGCTAAAGGCGATCCCGGCAAGCAAGCTTCCCACCAACATGCTGGCCCGCGCCTCAATGTCTTTCCCATCTTTCACCGCCTTTGCCAGATTGTGCGATATCAGCTCAATAGCGTATAAAGCCAGTGCATCGCTGACAGGCTCGGAAACCTTGACGGTGTAGGCCTCGATGGCGTGTGTCAAGGCATCCATGCCAGTCGAGGCAGTTATATGAGGCGGAACGGTTACGGTAAGTTCGGGATCGAGCATGGCAACCTTTGCAGCCATGTAGGGACTTCTTACCGTCATCTTGTAGTTGTTTTCGGTGTCGGTAATGACCGCCGAAAAGGTAACCTCACTTCCTGTGCCGGCAGTAGTCGGTATGGCGATGAAGGGAAGGATAGGCTTTTTTACTTTAGTCCTTCCCTCGAAATCCTTTATCTTCTCCCCGCCGTGAGAAACCAAAACGCCAATTGCCTTGGCGCAATCAATAACGCTTCCTCCGCCTATAGCTATCATTGCATCCGCTTTAAAACTACTAACGGCCCGAGCGCCGCTTTCGACGTTTCGGTCCTTCGGATTGGGATCTATCCCATCGAAAATGCTGTAGGAAATCCCTTCTTCATTTAGGATGGGCTTTATTTTTCCCAGCAAGCCTGCCTTTTCGATGCCGGGGTCTGTAATTATGCATACTTTTTGGGCTCCAAGTTTCTTTAGTTCGTCCCCAAGCTTAACAACGATACCCACTCCATATTCGATCCTCGTTGGCAACTCGAAACTAAATTGCCTCAATATGTTCGTCATTTTCATCACCTTTTCGTATAGAGCTTATCGCGAAATCATAAAATTGGTTCTTTCAAATTTCATGTCATCTCATCTGCTCAATAGCTTTCGAAAATTATAATACCACATATACAAGAAAGAAACGGCGATGCACTGCTAAAGAAATGGAGCGGCACATCGACTTCGTCGAGGAAAAACTAAGGCTGCTTTAAAAAACTTATCTTATTAGTCAAAATTTAGAATTCCCAAGTGAATATATTTCAAAGGACCTCCCAAATTTTGCTCGGCCTAAACACTCAAAGTACGAATGAACGATGAATTGAAGAGGAAACAGCCCAAGGGACTTCATTTCGGATTCTACAGCATAGCCGGTCGAGTAGTGCGTCATGCAGGACAGTGTATAGTTAAGCTTAACAGGAGCAACCCCGTGTCCAGGATAAAGGGTATATGTCATGGCGGGTTTGATTTTTANNACAAAAACTTGACGCGGTCAAATACCTCTGGGGGGGCTCTATAATCTTTAGTGTGGAATTTGGCTTTGAAAATATAATGGTGGTAAGAACCAACCAAACCCATTAAGAAAGGAGGCTCTTACCACCATGGCCAATGGCCATAATAATAATATCACCAAAATGCTCGGACTTAAAGGCTTCAAGATATCGGATACGCGTGAAGAAGAGGATGCTTTTGTGATTGAGGTGCAAGTTAAACCCGACAAGACAGCAGTTTGTCCCGAGTGTAACTCAAAAGATTTCTACAGGCACGGCAAAGCCAAACCAAGGAAGGTGCTGCACACGTTAATCAACGGAAAGAAAGTATATCTTGAGATACATGGCAGGCAGAGATGGAAGTGTAAGCATTGCGGCCGCACATTTACGCAGGAGCTTAAGATAATAAAACCTCGCAGCAGGCTTACCAACTATGCGGAAAAGTTGGTCTTGTGGCTTTTGAGTTTGATGAGCTTTAAGGCAATATCGAAGCTGCTTAAAATCTCCTACGGCAAGGCTAAAAAGATCTTGATGGAGGCAAAAACGATACCAGACTTTCTGCGGTCAGTGATAAACGGCGCAGAAAAGCTTCACTTAGGGATAGACGAGCATAGCTTCAAACATCAGGAGATGGTGCTCATAATAACAGACGTGAAGGCAAAGAAGGTGCTTGAGGTCCTAAAAGACGACCGCCTAGCCACATTGGAGGCCTTCTTATCCGAGATCCCTGCCCATAAGGTCAAGGAAGTCTGCATAGACATGAAGGAGGCCTTTAGGAAGGTGGCTAGTAAGCTCTTTTCTGAGGCCAATGTGGTGGTAGACCATTTCCACGTGATAGCGGATGCCAATAGGCGCATGGACGAAGCCAGGAGGATTGAGCAGGACGTAAGGCATAAGGGTAAGGTAAGGATACCTAAGAAGATATTCTTAATTGCAAGGGAGAATTTAAGCGACAGAGGAAGGCAAAAGGTAGACGAGCTCTTAAGAACTTATCCGAACCTCAAAGACTTCTACTGGGCCAAGGAACGCTTAAGGGACGTATATAGGGCAAGAGACAAGAACGAAGCAGCCAAGCTTTTAGACCTAATCATCATGAACCTGAAGGCTTCTGACGATGCCGAGTTGTACAGGTGGGGCAATACCCTAAAACGGTGGCGACAACCTATACTGAACTATTTCGTAAACAAAACTACCAATGCCTATACCGAAGGATGTAATACGAAGGTGAAGATGCTAAAACGAATCTCCTTTGGTCTTAGAAACGTAGAGGTCTACACAAAAAAGATAATGTTGGGATTCTTACCACCGGAGTGTTTCCACACTATTTGAAATAGAGCCCTCTGGGGGTTGACTTGTATTTCACTAGAGTATATTATATAAACAATTTCAAAATTTATAAAGGTTTCATATTTCATGTGAATAGAAAATCAATAAACAAAATTTTTCATCTCTTAGCTTGTCGCCATAGTATACAAGAAAGCTTCTTTACTTGCATCTTATTTTTTGTATAATTCAAAACATTGAAACCATTATATGGACGTCGCTACTGACAATCCCACGACAATGGCTGCGGATGGGCGAAGAGCTCGGCCGGAAAACACAAGTAACAAATTTTAAGGGGGGGAGAGATGGGAGAAACATAGTTTACTGTACAGGGCAAGAAGTTAAGATATAAAGATTCGATGAAAAAGCATTTTAAGAAAGAAAGGGGTTAATTATATGATGAATACGAAGAAGGCATTGACGGTAATATTGACCATGGCTTTAGTTTTAGGGGTTTACGGCGTCGCGCATGCAGCTGATACAGCTACACAATCTGTGAGCTTTGAAGTGGCGGAGATAAACGAAATTACAGTGAGCGGCAACCCAGGAACTCTCGTTATAAATGCGGCTGCACCCGGAAACGACCCCGCCCCCGCTACGGACAGTTCTACGACGTATGCCATCACCACGAACGGAAACGGCAAGGTGATCACCGCCGCGATCGACACCCCCATGCCAGCGGGGCTGACGCTTAAGGTGAAGCTAGATGCGCAGGACGTGGGTGCATCACAAGGTGATGTAGTACTGGACGCGACCGCTGATCCCGTGGTAACAGGGATAAGTAAAGTGGCAAAAAAGGATCTCACAATAACCTACACGCTTTCTGCCACGGCTGAAGCTGAAGCTGGTTCCGGTTCGAGAACCGTGACGTTTACGCTTACGGATGCGCAATAGCGACGGCATGTTTCTCAGGATAGGAAAGCGGGGCAAAAGTCCGCTTTCCTATCCTGCATGAAGTGGAATGGCTTGTATAGAACACCAATAGTTCGAGCGCGATGGAGTGTGTAAATGTTGTTTATCTATGGCGGGGGCGCTTTTGTCTGCTCACGAAAAGGCAGACCTATTCTTTGGGGCGAGCATAAAAAAGCGTGGGCACTCACTTTGATGATAATTATGCTAACGCTGGGGTCATGCCGCATTGCACAAGCAAATAATGTCGCCACTCAAACCATTACATACTTCATAGCCGACATAAACGAACTCAGCAATTTGGCTCCGGTAACTCTCACCATAAATACAGCTACAGCCGGTGCCATGCCCGCCCCCGCTACGGACAGTTCTACGACATATTCGATAACAGCAAAAGGGAAGAAAAAAAAGATCACTGCCAGGATCGACACCGCCATGCCGACGGGGCTGACGCTTATGGTGAATTTAGGAGCGCCGACCGGGGCTACATCACAAGGCGATGTAACCCTATCCACGACCGCTAAAGACGTGGTAAGAGATATAAAGAATGTTAAAAACGAAAGTGTGGGCATAAAACTTACACGCTTTCTCCTGTTGGTAGTACACCGCCGGCGCCAACTGAGGGCGCAAGAACTGTCACTTTTACGCTCATGGATCAGTAGCATGACCATTAACATCTCTTCAATGGGCGTTTTGCCCCCTACCCTTCTACGCGAATCGGGGTGGTCTGTCATAAAGAAAGCAGTCCTTCTGTTCGCTTTTGTTCCTGCGGCGTTTCTCATTTTATCCGGGCCTTCCGCTTGTGCCGTTGATATTTACGCCGCCGGCAGCTGCAATTTCATCATCGATTCTTCATGTCTTGTCGGCGGCGCTGGAAGCGATTTGATTAAAAGCTTTGAAAGCAAGCTCGACGCCACGGTGATCAACATAACCGGCACCGGCGGAAGCGGCGACGCGTGGCAGGTGCGGGTGCGAAAAAGCGGTGCTTCGCAGCTGCAGGGGGTGACGCTTTACGTGAAGCGCACGGGGGACGGAAGCGGAAGCGGCGCCGTAAGCGGGGGGAGTTCTTATGTAGCTGTCGAGACGTCTGATACGGATTTCTTTGAAGGAAGCGGGGACAGGACGGACATTACCGTCCAGTACAAGGTTTCAGGCATCTCCATAAACGTACCCTCGGGCAACTACAGCGCTACTATAATTTTTACGGTGGTGGACCGATGAAAAAGATACTGCTGTTATTTTTATGTCTGTGTATTTATTTTTTATCTTCCGGTAAGGCTTGCGCCATCTCCCTTCCCGGGGGTCTGACCATAGAAAAAGAAGTGGCAATAGGTGGAATGGCTTCAGGGAATATCGTCATCTTAAACAACGACGCGGAGCCTGTGACCGTCAATATTTATCAGACTGACTACATGTTTTACGCGGACGGAAGAAGCGACTTCGGAAAGCCCGGTAGCACGCCGCGTTCCAACGCTTCCTGGATCACGTATTCGCCTAACCAGATAACCGTGCCGCCGAAGGGCAGCGCCAGTGTTGCCTATCAGATATCCGTGCCAAACGACCAAAGCCTTCGCGGCACCTACTGGAGCGTCATTATGGTCGAGCCTATCCCTAAGGCGGCGCTTGAACCGCCAAGCGCTGAAAAAGACAAGGTAGCTATCGGCGTGCAGGCCGTATTCAGACATGCTGTCCAGATGATCACACACATAGGCGACACCGGAGAAAGGGCCCTTAGGTTTGCTTCAAAAAGGCTTGAAAACAGGGACGGCAAGGTCTTTTTGGTCCTGGACGTGGAAAATACGGGGGAAAGGTGGCTTGTCCCTGCCCTTTACGTTGATCTGGCAGACCAGAGCGGGCGTTCGCTGGGGCGGTTTGAAGGGGGAAAACTAAGGATATTTCCCGGCTGTTCCGTCAGATATTTCGTCGACCTTGGAGCGCTGAAACCCGGTGGATATAACGCCCTGGTCATAGCCGACTGCGGCGAAGAAAAGCTCTTCGGCGCAAGATACACGCTGGAAGTTAAGTAACTTCAAAAGCTTCGCTATAAAGCCATGAAAATCTGTAATCAAAGGTTTATCCTTCCAGGAACAGGAGAAAGCCAATGTGAAGGTTAATAATCCGTCTTCAGGGCCGTCCGGCCGTATTAGGCATACATTGCCCGGATGTCTTTTTCGGCTGCATAAGTGCCGTTATCCTTTGCTGGCGCTTGTTTTTGTCCTTTTAGGGACGACCGCTTACGGTCAGGGAAAGGGCTACGGCGTGCAGGTGCGCCTTATGTCTCCGCCTTTAGTGCAGGTAAAGCCCGGCGAGATAGTAAGCGCCACCTTCGTCGTGGAAAACATGACGGGCAGGGAAGAGACCTTTGAAGAGTCCCTGGTCCTGCCCGAAGGGTGGCATGCGATAACACCTTCGGACGTTTTTACCCTGCAGGCAGGACAGGAAGCGGTAAGGATGCTGGCCTTTCAGGTTCCAAATACAGCCGAAGCGAAGGATTACGAGATCATTTACTCCGTGCGGTCCAAAAGGGACTACGCCATAAGGGACGAAGTTGCGCTGGGCGTATCCGTACTTTCCTTGGGTGAAATGAAGCTTTTCCTTGAAAGCGCACCCGACACGGTTACAGCCGGACAGACATACGAAATAAGGATCAGGATCACAAACAGCGGAAACGGCTCGCTTGACGTCCTTATATCCGCAAGAAGCTCGAGCGATTACCCCTTGACCTTGTCCGCTAAGGAGATGACCCTAAAGCCCGGCGAAAGCGCTCCCATCTCCCTTTCGGTTCACACCCCTTCAAAGATCCCAAAGAGCTTAAACCACATAGTCACGTTGGAAGCTTCAAGCAAGAAAGACCCTTCAGTGGCGACTTCCCTTTCCGTCGGGACGGAAGTGCTGTCGCAGATGACAAAGGTAGACCTGTACCAGCGCGTCCCGACCACGCTTACCCTGCGCTCCTTGGGGCAAAAGGACGAAGACAAGTCCGAAGGCTTTGACGTCGAGCTTGAAGGCAAGGGATATCTCAAGGAAGGAAGCAGCCAGGTGGAATTTCTCTTTCGCGGCCCCGACACGCAGGACAAAAGCCTTTACGGGGAAAGGGACGAATATTACCTAAATTACTCTGATCCAAAGTTAGACTTTAGGGTGGGAGACCAAAGCTACGGGCTCTCGTACCTCACGTCTTATTCGCGATATGGCAGGGGCATTGAAGCGAAATATCACCCGGAAGATAAAAACTTCAACTTAGGCAGCTACTGCCTAAAAAGACGATTCGGCGCTCCGGAGTGGGACGAATATGGCATATACGTAGAAAGCAGGCCTTCATCCGACGCCGCGTGGAAGATAAATTATCTAAAAAGAAAGCAGGACAGCTACGACGTTACCCCAAGCCTTAAAGACGACATTTATAGCGTCGAAGGAAGCTTCAAGCCCGCCAGGGATATGGACCTTGAAGTTGAATATGCGGAAGGAAAGCGCAGGGGCAGGACAAAAGACTTAAAGGGCAGTGCCTACGACGTCAATATGTCGGGCAACTTGAAGAAATTTCGCTATTCCTTCAGCAAGACCCATGCGGAGCCGGACTTTTACGGCTACCACAACGACAGCGACTACACGTCAAGCTCGCTGAGCTTTCTTCTCTCGAAGCGTCTAAACGGATTCGTCTCATACAGCAGCTACGAGACAAACCTTGACATGGATCCCGACAGGGGGGATACGTCGACCGAAGAGACGCTCTTTCAGGCGGGCGTCAACTACAGCCTGGCAAACGACTGGTACATGCAGTTCGCCTACGACGACTTCAGCAGGAAGGACAGGCTGCAGCCTTCAAACTACGACATAAGCGAGAAAGCCTACCGCTTCAGCCTTGGAAGGAGCGCCGAGAAATTCAACTACCGAGTCGAGGCGCGCTACGCAGACCAACACGACGGGATAAAGGGCGTCAGCGCTTCCCCCTGGAACTACAGCTTTTACTCATCCTACATGCCGTCAGATGAGCTTTTTTTGACGCTTTACGGCGGCTTCGGGGATAATTCTGCCATAGAAGGCAGCAGGCTCCTTTCGGACCAGGATAATCTGGGCCTTTCCTTTCGCTGGCGGGCGACGGAACGGCTGACTTTAAGCGGTTGGTATACGAAGTATAACTTCAACTCCAAAAGGCCTGAAAGCGACCAGTATAACTTCGAGCTGAAATATTTCATGCCCGACGAAAGCTACTGGAGCTTCGAAATCCGCCGCTACGACTGGGAATACGGCGAGTACGTCGAGACGAACTACGTCCTTTCCTACTCCATCCCCATCGGCATACCCGTGGGAAAGAAGAAGTCTTTAGGAGTCATATCCGGAAAGGTTTGGGAACTTCAAGACGACGCCAAGGAGCCCCTTTCAAGGGCGGTTGCGACCTTAAACGGCAGCAAGACGGCCACCGACGCCGGGGGAAGGTTCACTTTCTCTGCGCCGCCCGGCACATACCTTTTAAACGTGGACCTAAGCTCGATAGGATTTGGAAAGACAACAGAAGAAAAGCTTCCCATGAAGGTCACCGTCGAAGCGGGAAAGACTGTAAACGTCGAGCTGACCATTGTAAAGGCAGCCACCTTGAGCGGACAGGTGGTCCTGGGCAAAAGCGAACCCGCACGTGCTCCTGAAGCTACAAAACCTGTAATAGTAGGGCAACCCGGCTCGGCCGAAACGCCCCAGGTATTTAAGGGAGTGCTGGTTGAGTTGTCCCGCGACGACGAGACTATCCGCACGTTGACGGACGACGATGGAAAGTTTACGTTCATGGAACTGCGCCCGGGCACATGGAAGTTTAAGGTCTACGACTACAACCTGCCGGCCTATCACTACATTCAAAACCCTGAAATGGAGATAACGCTTCTTCCGGGTGAGAAGAAGGACATCACGGTAAAGGTCGTGCCCAAGAAGCGGGAGATCGAGATACTGGAAGAAGGGGTTATAAGCAGCAAAAAGATTAATTAGATGCTAAGCTATATCCTGCAGGTGTAAAACTCATAATCCCAAAAGGATGCGCAGCCTGTCTTCTACTTCCGCAAGCGTTCCTTCTTCCACCCTTCCAAGGCATCTAACAAGCCGTTCTTTTGCGACCGAACGGACGTCTTCGCATTTTATGAAGCTTTGGTCGCTTAGACCGCCTTCCGGCGGGAAAACTCCGACGTGAAGAGGAATGCCCTTATCCTTTGTGGTAATAGGAATTACAATCACAAGCCCGGCAGGTCCATGATTAAAGCTGTCGACTGAAACAACAAGGGCCGGGCGTCTACCTGCCTGTTCGTGACCGCGAACGGGATTTAAGTCCACCAGCCATATCTCTCCGCGAGACGGTTCTGCCATTTTTAATTTTCCTTCAGCCCGTCAAGGAGTGTAACATCCCAGGCGGCTCTTTCTTCCTGCTCTTCCTTCCACACCTGTGAGTCTGCCTTCAAAGCGGCGAAGGCGGCGTTAGCTTTATCGAGCAGGAGCTTGCGGCGGTACAGCTCTACCGCTTCGCCCAAAATTTCCTGCATCTTGCGTCCCGTTTGGGCCGAAAGGCTTTGCAGCATCTTGTGGGTTGAAGAGTCGATGCGCACGGTGCTGCTTGCCATTTTTCATCATCTCCCTTGAAAGTCTTATATTAAGTATACTTATTAGTAACAAATTTGTAAACACAAATGTGTCATAAATATGAAGTAAGCTCTACGAGCTTTTAAAGCACACTCCTAATCGGTCTAACTAACAAGCTTACCCTGCATAAATACTGTAACGCCGATGCTTTATACAGGCTATAATAAATAAAAAGGGGGCATCCAAAGATGACGGACCGAAGAACTGTCGCTTTTTTGACTTTAGGAATATGTTTAGCCTGTGGGCTCATAATCTCCAGTTACTTTTTAGGCAGCGCCATAAAGGAAATAAAGATGGCGGAGCGTTACGTCACGGTAAAGGGGTTGTCCGAGCGTATCGTGGAGGCAGACCTCGCGATATGGAACATCTCCTTCAGAAACTCGGCAAACACCCTTGAGGAGCTTCAACGGGACATAGACGACAACAAATCGAAACTCTACAACTTCTTACTCGAGGCCGGCTTTTCCGAGTCGGAAATTTCAAGCATGCCGCCTCAAATCACCGATACGCAGTCCCTTCCCTACTACGACGCAGGCAAAGACAGGGAGTATCGTTATATAGCTCTAACCAGGATCACGCTCAGGTCAAATGACATCGCCGGCGTGAAAAAGGCCATGGAAAAGTCCGGAGAGCTGGTATCAGCAGGCATCGCTCTCGGCGAGGACAGCTCTACGCGTTTTTCATTCACGAAATTAAACGACATTAAACCGGAGATGATCGCCGAAGCGACTAAAAACGCCAGAGAGGCTGCCGAGCAGTTCGCTAGGGATTCGGGAAGTCAGGTTGGCGCCATAAGGCGGGCAACTCAGGGATATTTCACCATAGAAGACAGAGATGCGGGCTCGCCCGACTTCAAGATAGTAAGAGTCGTAACGACCATAGATTTCTTTTTGTCTTCCCATTGATATTAATCGTCAAATCTGGTATAAAGACATGTCATTTAATCTAAGCCGTCTAAATTGCAATCGCGACTTTCGTTAGTCAAAGCGATCCGACGGATTCACGGGCGTTGCCGGGAGGATGAAGTATGGAAGAGTTGGTAATGGGGCTTGAATTGGATTACGACCAATGGAGAGAAACCCTGACGGGAAATTTTGGCCTCCAAAGGTACAGGGCAGACCAGATATGTCAGTGGATATATCAAAAGAAGGTCTTCGATTTTCAGGAGATGACGAACCTAAGCAAGGAATTAAGGGGAAAGCTGGCAGATGCGGTTATGGTGGCACCCCCTATCTTAACCCGCGAGGAAACCTCCAAGGACGGAACTAAAAAGTACCTCTGGCAGTTTCACGACGGCGAAAGGGTCGAGTCGGTCCTGCTCACTCAGGAGGGTCGGCTTACTGCCTGCCTTTCCACACAGGTGGGCTGTCCTCTGGCATGTACCTTTTGCGCATCGGGACAGGGCGGTTTCGTGCGCGACCTATCGGCAGGGGAAATCGTGGGGCAGTTTCTTGCGATGGAAAAGCTTGCAGGCCGGGACATAGATAACGTCGTATATATGGGCATGGGCGAACCCTTTTTAAATCAGGAGTCGGTATTTAAGAGCATCAAAATATTAAACGAACCTAAAATGAGGGGCCTCGGCATCAGGCGGATCACCATATCGACGGCAGGCATCGTACCGGGGATACTTGCACTGGCCGAAGCGCAGATGCCGGTAAAACTTTCCGTCTCGCTTCACGCGCCAAACGACAGGCTGAGGAGCAAGCTAATGCCGATTAACAAAAAGTATCCTCTGGCATCCCTGCTGGAGGCGCTTCGCAGATACCAATCGACTACTAACGACCGCGTTACCTTCGAATATCTGATGCTGGAGGGCGTAAACGACCTGCCCGAACACGCCTACGAGCTCGCTGCCCTCTTGAAGGGGTTGTCCTTTTATATCAACCTGATACCCTACAACCAGGTAGAAGGTTCGAAGTACAAACGCTCCTCCGCCGGGCGCATCAAGGCCTTTAGCAACATCCTTTCTCAACTGAACATAGAACACGAAATAAGGCGAGAGAGAGGCTCAGACATAAACGCAGCCTGCGGACAGCTGAAGCGGATTATGGCATAGCAAATTAAATTAAAGGATGCCGGGGAGACCCTGCTCGCCCTGGCGTTCTTTTTTTAAAGCCTTAGGAGGTTACTTTAATTCCACGATGATTTCTTGCAATTTCTCCATCGCCTCAGAGGGCAGCTTATCGAAACCGCCCCTTTCGGTTTCTTTTTCCCTTACGAACTTAATCCTATCCTCCATACGCTCAACGAAGTGTTTTTTATAGGATTTGTCGTCGAAGTCAGGTGAAAAACCATCTATGGCTATGATCTGAAGATCTTTAAAAGGCTTCCACGAGACGAATTCGGCCTTATCTTCGGCGATGTCCTCTATAATTTTTAAAGTAAGGTCGGGACCTATCTTTTTTCCCATAAAATCTCCGGTGTTCAGGATGAAACAATCTATACCGTCAGACAAAAGCTCCTTGAAACCCAGATAATCTACGCTCAACGGATATACCCTGAAGGGATTGGCGTAGGGCTCAAAGACCAATGCATTTGGGTCGATCTCAGGTGAAAGCCTCTCTGCCGTGGTCCTCTTGGTAGCGAGGGTAGCCCCCAGGGTCGAACCCAAAGCGGGATCGGTCACCTTTATTACAGGAGGCAGGGTCGGATCCCTCATGAGCCAGAAGATCGCCTTGATGGGGTCATCCATTCTGTCTACCCTGTTAGGCGACCACAGCCTGGACCTGATTGCCCTTCCGTTGCCATTTCTCACGTCCTCCATGACGGCGTAAAGCTTTCCGTCGCTTCCCCTTGCCGCGCCATTATTTTGAAGAGTCAGGATATATTTGCTGGCCTCGCTGTTCATTGTGTAATCTTGCGTCTTATCGAAGTAAGTAGGCTCTAAAGCTATTGAGTATTTTTTGTCGCAACGGATGATGAAGGCATCGTCGTGGAGGATTGTCACTTCGTACTTCCCGCCGTGTTTTGCATGGGTAATGGTAGATTTTCCCGAACCCGACAGACCGAAGACCGCCATGACGAAATCTTTGCCATTGGGCAGGCGAAGCCGTTTTAAGCCGCCATGGCAGGAAATAAAGCCGTTTCTCCTTGCTATGCCCCAAGCCAAAGTTAAGGTACCCTTCTTAAATTCGCCGAAATACCGCATGCCCAAAATGGCAGCACAATTATGTGACGGATCAAATAAAGATAAGCCTGGCGGGTGATCGGGATGTCGCCAATCGGGATCCGAGAAGATGAAAATATCGCCTTCGGGATAAGCTTTGGAATCGCGATACATCTGGCCGTACTCACCGTTTAAATGCTGAAAATTAAGCAGCCAGTTATACAAAATGTTTCCATGACCCTCAGGGATCAGAAGATGAGCCTTGACCATGAAATCCGGATCCAAGCCTACTACGGCTTCGACGTGATATAACTTTCGATAACGGGTATTGTATACTGCCTCGCGAAGCTTGAAAGCGTATTCATCTACGTCGACATCGGGTTCCCCTATAATCTTTCTGGCAGCGGCACAACGACCGACCACCGCCCCGTCGTTAAAAAGAAGCACATTGGCCCCCTGAGGCAAACCAAGACTTTCAGTCTCGCACATCGGCATACCCGTAAGCTCCACCGTTCCCGGACTATTCTTCGCAAGCAGGTAGGCATCTCTCACAGAAGCAACGGGCATCACATTATTGCCGTAAAATGCAGTTTCGACGGTCGCCCTGATCCTGGATCGCAACCCCTCCAACCCGTCCTGATAATGCCCTACAGTAGCCATCTATATCTCTCCTCTCTCATTAAATGGCTATGTAAATAATTAAGACACAGCTTATAGAATTAAGGAGGTGCATGCCTTGCACGACAATACTCTGGCACGTTTTATTTAATCATAAACATCCCCTACTGCCCTACCCCAAAAATCATCAACACTCCCAGAACGGCAAAGATGATGCCGACTATCCTTCCCAAGATCGTTTCATCTATCTTGTTGGCAAAGCCTGCTGTTAACCTCCCCCCTACCACCGTGCCGATCGCGCTGGGTATGGCAATGTCCATGGGGAGATTTCCCGTGAAAGCATGTCCCAAAGCTCCGGAAGCTGCCGTAAAGGCCATGATGAGCGTTGAGGTGCCTACGCCTTCGTGCACCTTGTAGCCCATTACAAAGACCAATATCAGTAGGATCATTACCCCTCCGCCGGCGCCAAGGATTCCGCTTATGATCCCCACCAGCACGCCCAGGATCGTTCCCGACGTTTTTGGGTTATTCCTCAAGACCTTCAAAAAACCCTTAACTTCATCATTATTCGACGTCGTCTTGCCTTCGGGCTTTATGGCTGCTTTTTTGCTTCCCTTCCGCCAAAACATGGCGGCTGAAACCAAAAGTAGGACCCCAAAGGACCCGCCCACTCCCATCTCGGGCAGATTGGGCGAAATAAAGCTTCCCAACTGTGCACCCAATATCGATCCCAGGGCTATCGGCCAACCTTGCCTCAAGTTTAGGTTGCCGTACCTGGAGTAAGTCCAGGCCACGACAAGGGAGGCCAAGGCATCGGCAAAGAGGCTGCAACCTATGGCATCGAAGGTAGAAGAACCCAACATCACAAGCCCCGGAACTATTACCATTACGCCGCTAGCACCAATTAGCCCGGTGATCGAACCTGCTATAAAGCTTATGACAGTTATCAGAATATAAAACATATTACCTCACTTTTGACCCATGTACTCGATATATGTTATATGTCATATATCATATATTACCACTTCTCCACTTTGAGCTTTACTGTAATTTGTCACCTATAAACAGGTAGTAATCGGGGATGCCGTCGAAGCACTCCCTTTTACAGACCAAGTAAAGTTTTACCCTATGCTTTCCGGGCGTCAGGACCTTGAAATCGTCACTCATCACGCCTGCTACGTGATAAAAGGGGCCCGACCTGGTCATGCCGGTAACGGTCAAAATGAAACCCTATTCACGCTCGTCAGTTTCGTGGGCTTTAAGTTCTTGGTCCAGTATTCCTTGAGGCCGCGGGCTTCCTTTCCGAGGGAGAGTGTAAGGGATTGCTTTCCTAATGGGTCAAGATGACAGGTTAACTGTTTCTATTGCGTAGGGTTTTGCAGAAGTCAACTCCCAGAACTGCTGTAAATTCGGAACCAGTTACATATTCATCACCACGGCCTCGGGTTGAGCCATGTTTACTGGTTGTTTCGCTGAGGCCTTTTCCTTATGTCGTCTTTGGCATTGTCGAGAAGCTCCATGGCCTCGGGATAGCGTTCCTCCAGAAAGTCCATGAGCACTTCGGCAGCTTCCAGTACCTTTTTCTTCGTCGGTGCGTCGTACATGTATTTTTAGCATGGCATGGACCTGCTGCCGGTCGGTTTTGTACAGATTCCAACCCACGCCGCCTGGCGAACGTGCAAAAACCCATCACCCATGCCCACCACTTGCCGCCAGGTGCACCTGAGAGGTTCTAGGATGCATGATGTTTGAGTGAAAGGTATAATAAAGTCGTGCTTAGCCATTTTAAAATTGATGCTGAGCCGTCTGCTAGCGTCTAAACGCCTTAAATAACGCTTAATAGTAGCGTGCAAGCTGTCATAGGCAGTATTTACAATAAATACCATTTAGGGGAGGGTTTAGGATGACACAGGAAAAGGTCACCCTGGAACAGCTCAAGGCGGCTAACAAAGCCTTTGTGGAGCACGAGCCCCGGGATCTGTTTTACAAGGCGGCCACCGAATTGGTGAGGCTCGTTTTCGAGGGGAAAACAAAGCTGACACTGGCGGAAGCTCTCGCCGTGCTTCTCCAGACATGGAACAGGGCCTTTTATCGTTACACCCCCTTTGACAGCCGGCATTTTGACGAAATAGAAGGACTTTTGAATCGCCATCGGCAGGTGATTGAAGGCTTCAGGTTGCGCACCATAGAAAGCTTTTCAACTGAAGACAAAGACCCTGTAAGCAAAGTTTTTTCAGAATTTGAAGAACTTCTGGGGCCCGTGGGTGCCGCAAAAAGCCTGCACCTTTTGGCGCCGGAATTTTTCCCCCTCTGGGACCGTGCAATCGCTAAGGCCTGTCGTTGCCCGCTGAAAAAGAGGGGGCAAAATGCCCCTTCGTATTGCAGGTTCATGGAAATGATGCAGGAACAAGTCCGTAATCTTGGAACCGGCTCGGGCATCGATCAAAACCCGCTCAAGATCCTTGATGAGTACTACTACTGCAAATTTACGAAAAAATGGGTTTGAGGGATCGCAAGGAGTTCGATATGAAAAAGGTTTTCATCGGTGGTTCCACGCGTTTTTTGGAATCTGTCTTCAGCGACGTCGAGGCGCACCAGCCGACGATGTTCCTGGAAAAGACGTCTGTGACAAAAGCGACATAGACGAAACCGCTTTTGGTCCTCACGTAGGTGAGGTCAGCCACCCACAGCCGGTTGGGGGCCTCAGCCGTGAATTCCCGGTTCACAAGATCCGCCGGGCGGGCGGCCGATTCGTCGGGGATTGTGGTCTTGAACTTCCGGCCTCGCACAACTCCCTGCAATCCCATGTTCCGCATCAGACGCTCTACGGTGCAGCGGGCAACCTGGGTCCTTTCCCGTAGAAGCTGCCGCCACACCTCAGCGTCAAGATGCATTATTACAAACAAATGGAAGGGGGAATTTAGCATGGTTGAACAAAAAAACAAAAAACATAACTGGGGTTGTTCCATTGTCGTGATAATTTTACTTGTTTCCGTTTTTGCTTTTGCAGGATTTAAAACTAACGAAAATTCTACAAACGCACCATCTCAATCCGCACAACCTGCCCACGAAAATAAAGCTGACAAAACGGAAGCTATTATTATGGCTGAGGAATTCGTAAAAGACAGACTAGTCTCCCCAAGCTCTGCTAAATTTCCATGGCGGTCCAGTGAGACAACGGCAGTAAAAGTGGACGAAGATACATGGGTTATCAGTTCATACGTGGATAGCCAAAATAAGTTCGGAGCAATGCTCAGAACTTACTATATTGCGAAAGTCAAGTATCTTGGAAATGATAAGTGGCAGCTTTTGGATTTAGAATTCTACGAAAAATAAAACTCAATGGGCAAAGGATTTACTCATACAAACCGTGAAACCGAGAAAGCGACCAATGCAGCGGTTGCCATGTACGGTTTGTTAATAGAATTTCTTCAGGCTTTTTGATCCGAATCTTAAGCACGCAGGCTTTTGGGAAGAATGGTGACAGATGAAATGGAAGAACCAGCCCTATTATGAAGACAATCTCAGGATCCAGAGAGAACATATCTCAGAAGTTAGGGGTTTTAGGTCATGACGAAGAATCAAGAGTTGCATTAGTGAACAAAGTACTTGAGAACAAAAAGTTCGTAGACGGAGATTTGGAAGAAGCAGCCTGATCTATAAGATATTTCGAGGGATACGCGGGCTCAATCCACAAAAATTTGACAGTATCTCCTTCGACCCCTTCCGGGAACTCAGCCGGCCTGAAAGTTTCTCTTTTCGGGGCTTGACGGAATACGGTATCCTGACAGCGAAATTGTCCAGTCCCTGCTACAGGGCAACCTGACCTACCTTCAATCGGTGGTCAAAGACCTCATTGAGCATGCTCTACTGCCGTTTTTGCCACTGGGATCACTCCTTCGGCTTGTGTTTTCTCATCGACTACACTGTAACCGAAGTCCCGGTGGCTTTTTTGTCCTTCCACCGACTGCCGCCTTTTCTAGACGACCTTTTACAGCAGTTTAGGGGCTTGATCTTTGCAGAAAGGAATGAAACTTAAAAAATATTGACATTTATACCCATCTATGCCATAAATGTAAGGTAAAATTCCATGTGCGAAGGTGATGAGATGAATAAAATTAAGCTAATTTACGAGGGAAAGGCAAAGAAAGTATACGAGACTGACGATTCGACCCTTGCGATATTCGAGTACAAGGATTCCTTAACGGCCTTCAACGCACAAAAGAAAGACACCATGCAGGGCAAAGGAAGGCTCACAAACCTCATAAGTGCCACATTTTTAAAGCTCCTTCAGGATAAAGGCATCCCCACCCACTTCGTAAAGCTCCTCGACGACAACCATCAGCTCGTTAAAAGACTCAAGATAATCCCCCTGGAAGTGGTTGTAAGAAACACAAGTACGGGCTCTTTGTGCAAGAGGCTCGGCGTCGAGGAAGGCTTAGATCTGGTCCCGCCGCTTGTGGAGTTTTACCTGAAAAACGACGAGCTTGGCGATCCCTTGGTAACGGAAGACCACATCAGGGCCTTCGGCTTCGCCTCAAAGCCTCAAGTGGAAAAGATGAAGGAACTTAGCCTAAAGGTCAACGAAATTTTACATAAATTTTTGTCTAAGAAAGGCATTAAATTGGTCGATTTTAAGCTTGAATTTGGCATGGACGATGAAGGAAATATTTTCGTGGCCGACGAGATATCTCCCGATACCTGCCGTTTCTGGGACATGACCTCAAAAGAAAGGCTTGACAAGGACAGGTTCAGGAAGGACCTGGGAAACGTCCTTGAAGCCTACGAGGAAATCTGGCGCAGGATCGCGGACTGGGAGAAAAGTTGCTCCGCCGAATACCGGGCTAACATCCTCGTTTACCTTAAAGAAGGCGTACTGGACACCCAGGGGAAAGCCGTCCTTTCTTCGCTGTATTCCTTGGGTTATGATGAAGTGAAAAACGTAAGGGTTGGGAAATATATAAAAATTACCCTGACCTCTCCATCTCAAGAAGACGCAGCATCCAGGATAAAGGAAATGTGCGAAGACCTGCTCGTGAACGACCTCATAGAGGAGTATTCCTTCGAACTGGAGGAAATATAGATGAAGGTATCAGTTGTAATTTTTCCGGGAAGCAACTGCGACAGAGATGTCAAATGGGCCTTTGAACTTTGCTGCAACGCCGATGCGGAGATGATATGGCACGCGGAAAAAAGTCTGCCTTCCGATACTGATATCGTAGTCCTCCCGGGAGGCTTTTCCTACGGCGACTACTTGAGATGCGGGGCCATGGCGGCAAAATCTCCCATAATGAAATCCGTAGCCGAATTCGCCCAAAGGGGAGGTCTGGTCATAGGGATTTGCAACGGTTTTCATATACTCACCGAGGCAAAGCTTCTGCCCGGCGCCCTTTTGCCGAACGCATCGACAAAATTCATATGCAGGTCTTGTCAAATAAAAATCGAGCGAAACGACACCCCCTTCACCCAACTTTACGAAAAGAACGAAATAGTGAATTTCCCCATCGCTCATCACGACGGGCTTTTCTACCTTGACGACGACTCTTTGACGAAACTTGAAGAAAGCGGCTGTGTAGTCTTTCGCTACGCAGACAACCCTAACGGCTCTCTGAAAGCCATAGCGGGAATAACGAATAAAGAGGGTAACGTACTGGGGCTCATGCCTCATCCCGAAAGAGTTGTTCACCCCCTGCTGGGAGGAGAAGGAGGCGTCAGGTTCTTCAAGGGATTGAGCAAATGGGTAAAGGAGATGCGATGATGGCTAAAAATCTTTACGGTCTAAAGGAAGGGGAATACCTTAAGATAAAAGAGGCGCTTGGAAGGGAACCCAACGAGACAGAGCTGTTGCTCTTTTCCGTGATGTGGTCAGAACACTGCAGTTACAAATCCTCCAGAAAGCTGCTTTCCCTGTTTCCCACGACGGGAAAATACGTTTATCGGGGACCGGGAGAAAACGCCGGGATCGTCGATATCGGTTCGGGCTTAGGCATTGCTTTCAAAATTGAAAGCCATAATCACCCTTCAGCCGTGGAGCCCGTCCAGGGCGCGGCCACGGGAGTCGGAGGAATAATCAGGGACATACTGGCCGTAGGCGCCCGCCCCATAGCCTCTATGGATTGCCTTTTCTTCGGCCCTCCCGAGGAGAGGAGGACAAAATTTTTGAGGGAAGGCGTAATCCGGGGCATCGGAAGCTACGGAAATGCCGTTGGCGTTCCAACCGTCGGCGGCATGACTTACTACGATCCCGCCTACAGTGGAAATCCCCTAGTAAATGCCATGTGCGCTGGCTTGGTCGAGCTTGACAAGGTAGTAAGCGCAACGGCGGCAAAGCCGGGGAACATCTTAGTTCTCGTGGGCTCAAAGACGGGACGTGACGGTATTGCAGGAGCAGCTTTTGCCTCGGCGGAGCTCGACGAATCCGTAAAGGAAAGCAAGCCGCAGGTCCAAATGGGAGATCCCTTTGCCGAAAAACTCCTCATAGAATGCTGTCTCGAAATTTTGGACAAAGGACTTATAGTGAGCATGCAGGATATGGGCGCCGCAGGCATAACGTCGTCTTCCGTAGAGTTGGCCGCAAAGGCAAAAGCCGGAGCTGAAATCTACCTAGATAATGTCCCCCTAAGAGAAGAGGGCATGAAACCCTACGAGATAGCCCTTTCTGAATCTCAGGAGAGGATGCTCCTTGCCATCGATGAAACAAATTTCGGAGAAGTCAGGGCCATAGCCAATAAATGGGGACTGGAGTGCGCCATTATAGGAAAGATCATCGACGAAGACCGATACGTATTGACACATAAAGGCGAGATCGTAGCAGACCTTTCCGCCTCCTTTCTTGCCTCGAGCCCAGAGACAGACTGGCCGGTCCATAAACCCGATGAATTTGGGGTAAGCTACCCCAAAGTTGAAGGTGCTGCGCTTGATCGAAGCGACCCGTCGAAGGTAGTCGATTTTCTGGCCTCTCTACCTCAATTTGAGGACAAATCATGGATTTACGAGCAATACGATCACATGGTCCAGACAAGGACCACTTTAGGCCCCGGAAATCCAGTAGCAATCCTTTATATAAAAGAGGCGGACAAACTAATAGCCCTTGCAGCGGCAAGCGACCCTTGGACATGTGCTGCAGATCCCTTTGCGGGAGGCGTGGAAACAGTCGCGATGGCCATACGAAAGCTGGCGGTAGCCGGCGCATACCCCCTCGGGATGACCGATTGCCTCAACTTCCCATCCCCGGAAGTCCCCGAAAATTTCTGGATCATATCGGAGGTCGTAAAGGGCATGGCCTTGGCATGTAAGGAGCTCAATTGTCCCATAGTATCGGGAAACGTAAGCCTCTACAACGAATCTCACGAAGGCGCTATACTTCCCACGCCCGTCGTTTGTGCCGTCGGAGCTTTTGATGGCATGCATTTCCTCAAGGCCAAAGGGCCGGAATTATCGGACAGGTTATTTTTGGTCGGAAAAGAGGCAAGCCTGCAGGCAAGCGCCTATAGGCGCTACGTGGAAGGAAAGATCTCTGGCCCCGCAGACCCCGTCAATTTCGACGATGAACGCGCTTTCATCGAAAGGGCAATAAAGACCGCCGCCTTAAAGCTTGCCACCTGTGGAAGATGCGTCAGCCTGGGCGGATTGGCTTTAGCGGCAATAAAGATGGCCTCGGGGTCAAAGTTTGGCCTTGAGATAAAGGCAGGAGACGTCCGATTCTTGTTCGGTGAAGGAGGCCCCCGCGCCCTTTATTCCGTCCCTGAAGCCAAAACAAGCGAGTTTTTGAAGGTATGGGACGGCTTTCCGGTAAAAGAGATCGGAAAGGCCAGGGAAGACAAAAACGTAAGGTTTGCCTGATCGGCAACGGAGGAAAATCGAAAAATGTGCGGAATCTTTGGCGTTATAGGACCGAAGGAACCTTCTATTTTAGAAGACGTGTATTTGGGACTTTATGCCCTACAGCATAGAGGTCAGGAATCGGCAGGTGTAGCCTGGTTCGACGAAGGCGGCGCCCTGCGCCTTCAAAAGGGAATGGGCCTGGTACACGCTGCGTTAAGCCAGGAACAACTTTCCAAGGAAAGAGGAAGTTGCGCAATTGGACACGTGCGCTACTCCACCGCCGGAGAGTCGTCGATCATAAACGCCCAACCCCTTCATGCAACCTACTCCAAGGGGCAGGTAGCCATAGCCCACAACGGCAACATCACTAACGCCGAAATGCTGAAGCGAGACCTGGAGTCGCGGGGCGCTATATTTCAGTCAACAACGGATACAGAGGTGATACTCCACCTAATGGCCCACGAACAGGACTTGCCTCCAATCGATGCCCTTATAAAGGCATTAAGCAAGCTGCGGGGAGCCTTCAGCATCGTCGCCCTCATAGAAGGACGACTCGTAGCCGCAAGGGACCCTTGGGGCTTCAGACCTCTCGTTATAGGAAAAAGGGACGGCGTTCACTACGTGGCCTCCGAAAGCTGTGCCCTGGACATCGTTAAGGCTACTCATATACGCGACGTCAACCCTGGAGAGATCGTAATCATCGAAAGGGGCGAAATAACGAGCCTTTCCATACCGGTTAAGCCGGCCAGGCGTTTCAGATGCTCCTTCGAATACGTCTATCTTGCCCGCCCGGACAGCGAAATTGACGGCAGATCGGTTTACGACGTGAGGTTAAAACTTGGCCAGAACCTGGCCGGGACGTGCCCCTCCCCCGACGGAGAGATGGTCTTAGGCATGCCCGACAGCGGTACCATCGGAGCCTTGGGCTACGCCGTAGCCTCAGACCTTCCCTTCGAGATGGCCATAGTAAGAAACAGATACGTGGGAAGGACCTTCATCCAGCCCACCCAACGCGTGAGGCAACTGGGCGTTCAGATCAAACTCAATCCCATCGACAAGCTCATTCGCGGCCGCAACATAGTGGTCGTGGACGATTCCATCGTCAGAGGCACCACTTCGCAGCTGGCAGTTCGCTTTCTTCGCGAGGCGGGAGCGCGCAAGATACATCTTCGGATAGCTTCTCCCCCTGTCAGGTTTCCCTGCCTTTACGGCATAGATACGCCAAGGTCGGCGGACCTCGCCGCCGCTGCCATGGATACAGGGGATTTGAGGGATTTTATAGGAGCCGACACGCTCTGCTTTCTCAAAGTAGAAGATTTGATAAACTCCATCGACCTTCCCGCAGATGAACTTTGCACGGCCTGTTTCGACGGCAAGTATTTGGAGGAATAATAAAATGAAATGGACCTACGAAAAGGCGGGGGTTTCCTTAAAAGCAGCCGACGATTGGATCCGAATCGTGAAGGAGGCCGCTTCCATAGCAGAAAGCCGGGGGGTGGTCTCAGGCATAGGCGGTTTTAGCGGCCTATATGACTTGGGAGAAGGAGTTTACCTGGCAGCATGCTGCGACGGCGTTGGCACGAAACTTGAGATAGCAAAAAGGGCAGGCCATTTCGACGGACTAGGCCAGGACCTCGTTGCCATGAGCGTAAACGACCTGGTTACTTGCGGCGCCAGACCTCTTTTTTTTCTGGACTACCTTGCCTGCGGAAAGTTGGATGGAAAGCGCTACTCTCCCGTGATCTACGGAATAGCCAAAGCCTGCAGGGACAGCGGTTGTGCACTTCTTGGGGGCGAGACGGCCGAGATGCCGGGCACCTATCCGCCCGATGGCTTTGATCTGGCGGGATTTGCCGTCGGTATCGTAAAAAAAGAAGAAGTCATTGCAGGAAGCGACGTCCAAGGGGGCGACCTGCTCGTAGGGCTTCCCTCAAGCGGGCTTCACAGCAACGGCTTCAGCCTGGTACGAAAGGCCCTTCTCGACGACGGATTAAAGTTGGACCTGGACAGCAAACCCTTCGGTGAGGATCTGCCGCTTTTTAAGGTTTTACTTGAACCGACAAGGCTTTATCCCAAGATCGTGATGGAGGTCCTACGCAAAACAAAGGTCAAGGCCATGGCCCACATCACAGGCGGCGGCCTTAGGGACAACGTCCTTAGGGTGATCCCCGAAGGGTTGTCTGTATCCATAGATTACGGCTCCTGGAAGAGACCTAAAATTTACGATCTCATAGCTCAAGCCGGCGTCGAAGAGGGAGAGATGAGAAGAGTATTCAATCTCGGGGTAGGCTATGTCTTCATCGTAGAAAAGGGCGAGCTTCCCGCCTTGAAAGAGGCCCTTGAGGAACTTAACGAGCCTTCTTTCCTAATTGGCGAGGTGACAGGGCCGTGACGAAGATGGCCGTTCTTATATCCGGAAGGGGAACAAACATGGTCGCTTTGGCCCAGAGGTGTTTCAGCGGAGATTTAAAGGCCCGCATCTCATTCGTGGCAAGCGACAAACAGGATGCCTTAGGGATAAAAAAGGCAAGGGAAATGGGCTTTGAGACGATTATTTTGCCTTACAATGAAGGGAGGGCAAGGGCCGAGGGGCATCTTAACGAAAAAATACTGTCCCAATCCGTCGAATGGATCGTCCTGGCTGGCTTTATGAGGATTCTTTCTTCAGATTTCGTCGGTAAATACAGGGACAAAATCGTCAACATACACCCCTCTCTTTTGCCGGCCTTTCCCGGCACCAGTGCAATTAAGGATGCTTTTGAATACGGAGTAAAGGTGACGGGCGTCACCGTTCATCTCGTCGATGAACTGATGGATCACGGCCCCATATTAAGCCAAAGGGAGGTCCGCGTCGAAGACAGCGACACCCTCGAAAGCCTCGAGGAAAAAATCCATAAGGCAGAACACGACCTTTACTGGCGGACCTTAAGAGAGCTTTTTTCAGGACGTTATAGGAAGAAAGGGAGGCGAATGATAATTGAAGGACCATATTAAGCGCGCATTGATATCCGTGTTCGACAAAAGAGGGATAGAAAAGCTGGCAAAGAGCTTGCACGAATTGGAATACGAAATAGTTTCCTCTTCGGGAACGGCACAATACCTGAAGGGCCAGGGTATCCCCGTGAAGGAAATCGCCGATCTTTCGGGCTATCCCCATATTTTGGGCGGAAGGGTCAAGACCCTTCATCCTTCCGTATTGGGCGGCATACTGGCCCGCAGGGATTTTCAAATGGACCTGGCCGACGTAGAAAAATGGGGAATTCCCCTAATAGACATTGTGGCCTGTAATTTATATCCCTTTGAGGAAGTGGCCAAGAAAAGGTCAGGGCTGGGAGATCTGATCGAAAACATAGATATAGGCGGAGTTACCCTCATCAGGGCTGCTGCCAAAAACTACCGCTACGTGACAATCGTCACCGATCCCGACGACTACGAAGGAATAACGGAGGAACTTAAAACCCTGGGTAACGTGACAATAGAGACTCGCCAAAGGCTTGCCTTGAAGGCCTTTGCAAGAACCGCCACCTACGATTCGATCATCCATTCCGTCTTAAAAGACACGATAGCGGAAGAGGAGTCTCTCCCCAAGGCTTTCCCCATTGCCCTGACAAAGGCAATGGATATGAAATACGGCGAAAACCCGCATCAGACCGCTGCACTTTACGAAGACCCAATCAAGGAAAAGCCCTTTAAGAAGTTGGGAGGAGGCGCCCTTTCCTACAACAACATCCTCGATGCCGACGGCGCCGTAAAGGGCATAAAGCTTTTAAGCGACTTCATGGGGTGCGTAATCATCAAACACACAACACCCTGCGGGATGGCCATCGGAGAAAGTTTGATCTCTGCCTACCGAGGCGCCCTTGCCTCCGATCCCGTATCGGCTTATGGTGGCATAATAGGCTTCACCCGCGAAGTGGACGAAGAGTCGGCCCTCGAGGTCTCGACGAAATTTTACGAGATAATAGTCGCCCCCTCCTTCGCCCCCAAGGCGCTAGAGGTGTTTCAACAAAAAAAGCCGAATTTAAGGTTGCTGACCTTTGATGTGAGCAACATCGACGATTTTCGCATCGCCAAGACAGCCTTCGGTTTTTTAGCCCAGGAAGATACGCTACCACCCGAGCCCGATTTCGACGGCGGCGAATGGATAGGAGAGAAAAGACCAGACCTCAAGCAAGATGCCCTCGTGGCCTGGAAGGCGGCCGCACTTGCAAAAAGTAATGCGATAGCCCTTGCAAAGGATGGCGCCACCATCGCGATCGCTTCAGGTTTTACGAGCCGCGTGGACGCCGTAAAATGGGCAATCGAACATGCAGGAGAAAAAGCAATCGGTTCCGTCATGGCTTCCGACGGATTTTTCCCCTTCTCCGACAGCGTAGAAGCAGCTGCCAAGGCTGGAATTGCCCTAATCCTCCAACCGGGAGGCTCCAAGCGCGACGAGGAAGTAAAGAAGGCCTGCATCAAACTGGGCGTTCCAATGCTTTTGACGAAGGCAAGGACCTTCCGTCATTGAAGAAAGCATTGAAGAAAGCGAGGGTTTCGCAATGAAGGCGCTAATTTTAGGTGGCGGAGGAAGGGAACACGCCCTCCTTTACTCCCTTAAAAAATCTAGGGTCATAACGGAAGCGATAGCCGCTCCCGGAAACGGCGGCATCTCGGAAATGTGCCCCCTTTTCCCATTGAATATTCTGGACGCAAAAGAGGTAACGGATTTGGCAAGGAGTCAAAAGATCGACCTCGTCGTCATAGGTCCGGAGGCCCCCCTGGTAGCCGGAGTGGCCGACGCCTTAAGGCACCAAGGCATCCTGGTCTACGGCCCTGGCAAAGAAGGAGCAAAACTCGAAGGCAGCAAGGCCTTCGCCAAAAATTTCATGAAAAGGCAAAACATACCAACTGCACCTTTCGACGTGTGCAGCGATCTTGATGAGGCAAAAAAGGCGCTCGTCAAACGGACTCCTCCCTACGTGATCAAGGCCGACGGACTTGCCGCTGGCAAAGGGGCCTTCGTCGTCAGCGAGATGAAGGAGGCAGAAAAGATTGCAAGTGAGCTTTTAGTCGAAAGAAGGCTTGGTGAAGCGGGCCAAACTATCGTGGTCGAAGACTTTCTAAAGGGCTACGAGCTGACGGCTATGGCGGTAACGGACGGGAAAAGCTACAGGATGCTGCCTTTAAGTCAAGATCACAAAAGAGCCTTCGACAGCGACGAGGGGCCAAACACGGGCGGCATGGGCGCCTACTCTCCTCTGCCTCAGGTGAGCGAATCACTCATAAACAAGATAGAAAGGGAGATCATAGCCCCGACAGTTGAAGGCTTGAAGGCAGAAGGCAGGGACTTCATCGGAACCATCTACGCCGGGATCATGGTACACGATGGCGATCCCTACGTGCTTGAATACAACGTCCGCTTCGGAGACCCCGAAGCGCAGGTCGTCCTTTCCATATGCGACGTCGATTGGGGCGATCTTTTCACTGCCTGCTGCAGCGGCACCCTCGAGGAGTTCGGCGAGATAAAGGCCAAGACGACAGCCGTTGGAGTTGTCATGGCCTCGGGCGGATATCCGGGCAGTTACGAAAAGGGATACCCTATCGAGGGCCTGGAGAGGCTGAAGGATAGGGAAGACATTTTAGTCTTTCATTCGGGCACCAAAAAGGCCGAGGGAAAATTTTTCACCGACGGAGGAAGGGTCCTGACCGTCGTTGGCTTGGCCGACGACCCGAGACAGGCGAGAGAAAAGGCCTACCACGCCGTATCGTCCATAACTTTCAGGGACGCTCATTACCGCAGGGACATAGCGTGGCAGGCCTTTGTTTAGTATTTATTAAAGCATGAATTCCTTTAGCAAAAACAGCACGGCAAGCACGTACATCGTCTTGCTGACTTCCCTGCCGCGTCCGGCAAGGAGCTTTATCAGGGCATAGGAGATTATCCCCCAGGAGATGCCCTCCGCTATTGAGTAGGCAAAGGGCATTGCAAAGATGGTAATGCAGGCGGGAACGATCTCCGTTATGTCGTCGAAGTTCAAATTTTTTAGAGACTGCATCATGAAGACGCCGACCATGACCAATGCAGGCGCTGTCGCGACGGATGGTACTATCTTTGCTATAGGTGATATGAAGAGGGCGCACAAAAATAGTATCGCTACAACTAGGGCCGTAAGACCCGTGCGTCCTCCTTCCTCAACTCCTGCTGCGCTTTCCACGTAGGTCGTCGTGGTGCTCGTTCCAAGGCATGCACCCAAAGTCGTCGCCACGGCGTCGGCAAAGAGGGCACGACCGACCTTGGGAAGCTCTCCCTTTTCGTTCAGCATGCCGGCCCTTGTGGAAACTCCTATGAGCGTGCCTATGGTGTCGAACATGTCGACGAAGACGAAGGTTATGATCACGGGAAACATGGCAAAAGTCAAAGCAGATTTGAGGTCCAACTTAAAAAAGACGGGAGAAAGGCTCGGCGGAGCGGAAATGATTCCCTCCGGGGGAGTCGTGATGCCGAGGGGGATGCTAACGATGGTGATCAGCAAAATACCCCAAAGCAAGGACCCCTTGACCTTATAAGCATGAAGGACTGCCATGAAAAGAAGCCCCACCATAGCCAGAATAGGACCGGCAGACTTTATATTGCCCAGCGACACTAGCGTGGCGGGGTTATCGACAATGATGCCCGCCTGTATCAGGCCTATCAAGGCTATGAACATCCCGATGCCCGCTCCAACCGCTACCTTTAGCGTGTAGGGAACGGCATTGACGATGGCCTGTCTTACCTTACCTGCCGTCAGTATTATGAATATGATTCCATCGATGAAAACACAAGCGAGGGCGACTTCCCAGCCTACCTGCATACCGAGCACTACCGAGAAGGCAAAAAAGGCGTTAAGCCCCATGCCCGGCGCCAGAGCGAAGGGATAATTCGCCAAAAAGGCCATCAAAAGCGTCCCTATCGCCGAGGCCAAACAAGTGGCCGTCATGACCGCTCCGAAATCCATGCCGGCTTCGCTTAAAATAGCGGGGTTGACGAATATTATGTAAGCCATAGTCATAAAAGTAGTGATGCCGGCAATTATCTCGGTGCGTATGCTGCTGCCGCTCGCAGTTACGTTAAACCGTTTGTCCAACCACTCACCCATAATACGAACACCTCCTTAAATAACGACTGCCCGTAAAATTATATTGCGCTTCTCTTCCGTAAAGGGAGAATTTAAGTTTATATCAACTCTATCACTTTCTTATAATATTATCTATACCGTCCTTTATGCTTTGATACTGCCGAGATAACGCGTTGTACTCCTCTATTATCCTCTCGACTCTCACTTTCGCCTCCTCATCTTGGAAATTCTTCAACATCTCCATGATGCTGTACGACTCGAAAAAGGAGTTTTTACGGCTTGGGCGCTCGCAGCCGAAGACCTCCTTTAACATCTTCAAGTCATGAGGGATATTGAAGACGTCGTTCGTCTCTTCGTAGCTAAAGAAGTAATAGATCTTCGGAAATCCTGCCCAGGCTATGGCAGACAGGCACATCGAGCAGGGCTCGTGTGTCGAAAGAAAGATGCAGTCCTGCGGCTTTGGGTGGTCTTCAAGCTCAAAAAACTTCAATATCGTATATATCTCGCCGTGAAATATGGGGTTTTCTCCCTCATGATTGGTGGCCGCAACCACGAGGGAAAGATCGTCTGCTTTAAGTACGGCGCCGCCAAAGACCTTATGGCCTAGGGGGACGCATTTTCTAGTCTGGGGTAAAATGTCGTTCTCGATTACGTCGATAAGCCTGTTAAGTAAAGCTCTATCGTCGCAGCTCATGATCTTGCCTCCTTTAAGAATCGCGATACCAATCTGCCCGTGACGCGCTTTCTGTAGTCCTTCGAAGTCCTGGGGGAGACTTCTTCGCTCGCAATGAGGCGGGCTTCGTCAATGACTTCCTCTGTTAGTTTCTTTCCCCTGAGATATTTTTCCGTCTCAGTCAAAAAGATCGGGACGGGCGACATGCTTCCCGCCGCTAAGCGGATGTCACCTACTGCCTCGCCGTCGAGCTCGATAAACCCGGCCACGGAAAGCCTTGAAATGGTTAAAGCAAGCCTGGAACCTCTTTTGTAGAAAAATTGGCGCGACTTCACCGAAGGAAGGGGTATTTTTACGCTTTTAAGCAACTCATCGGGCATTAAAACAGTCTTTCTGTAGCCGCTGTAAAGCTCCGTCACGGGTATTTCGCGCACTCCCCTTTTGCTTTGAAGGACTGCTATTGCGCCAAGGACGAAAAGCAGGGGCGGACTGTCGGCAGCGGCCGATCCGTTGACGAGATTTCCTCCTATTGTGGCCCTATTTTGTATGGCCACGGCTCCAATTAAAGTCGAAAGATAAGCCAGGGCGGGAAAATGCTTTTTCACCAAATCCGAAGAGGCGACCTCGGAAAAGGTCGTGCCGCTTCCGATCTCCATGTAGCCATCTTCGAGCTTTATCCCCTTTAGCTCCTTCAAATTCCAGATGTCCATCACCCTCTCGGGCTCGGGCTTTCCCTTCTTAAGGTCGGGGTAAAAATCGGTACAACCTGACAACAAGGTCACGTCCGGGTACCTTGCTAGAATTTCCAAGGCTTCCTCCAGATCGCCGGGCAAAAATACCCGGGAGGGCTCGCTTCCCTGAAGCTTTACCGATTCCTCGGACACATTATCCCTTCTGCCCTTTTCAGCAGCAATCTTTCTGCCGTAGCCTTCGGCCGCCGCTTTGTCTACGGCGCGAAATATCCGTTCGTAACCGGTGCATCGACAGAGGTTTCCCGCCAGGGCCCACTTTATCTCCTCTCTGGTGGGATTGGGGTTTGCGCTTAAAAGGGCCCGTGCTGCCAAGACCATCCCCGGAATACAGAATCCGCACTGTACCGCCCCCTCCTCGACGAAGGCCTTCTGAAGCGCGTCTTCCTCGCCGTCCAATCCTTCTATGGTGAGCACATCCCCGCCCCGCACCTGCAGAGCTGGAACCAGGCAGGAGTTCACGAGTTTTCCGTTTAAAATCACCGAACAGGCTCCGCACTCTCCCTCTCCGCAGCCTTCTTTGGTGCCAACATACCCAAGCTGCTCCCTCAAGACGTCAAGCAGTCGGTCCAGGGGAGAAGCCTCGGCCGTAACTTCCTGTCCGTTTAAAGTAAACCGTAACTTCATGATCGTCTTTCATCCCCTTCTTGCTCGAGCGAAGTCAAAATCTCCCCCGTCACGGGAAGCCTGGTGGGAAAAAGTCCTGTAGCGTGCTCAATGGCTGACGCCACCGCAGGTCCTCCCCCGCTTAAAGGCATTTCACCCAATCCCTTTGCCCCAAAGGCTCCCCTGCTGCAGGGAATTTCCATAAGTTCCACGAAGAAGTCGGGGCAATCGACGCTGGTAGGAATGGCGTAGTTGGCAAGCCTGTTGTTCCTGTATCTACCGCCTTCCATCTCTATGACCTCTAGGTAACCGTATCCTAATCCCTGGAGGCTTCCGCCTTCTACCTGACCAAGGGCGAGCAAGGGATTTATAGCAGTACCGACGTCAACGACAACGGTGTCTCGCAAGGGCCTCACTTCCCAGGTATCTGTATCGACTTCTACTTCTAAAACGTTAGCTCCCCAGGCGTAACCCTGGTATGCGTCCCCCTGACATTTCTCGTCGTCCCAGTTAAGCTCCGGGGGATGGACGTAATCGCCTATGACTTCAAGCGGTCCCATTTCTTCCTCGATCCGTCGGGCTATTTCAAAAAAGTCAGCTAGGGGAGTACCGTTTTCAAAAAATGTTCCCTTTGCATAGGTTATATCCTCAAGTGAGACGTCAAAATGCCTGGATACGTACTCCTTGAGCTGCATAATTAGCTTTTCTGTCCCACGAAGCACGATCTTTCCCACGATCATGGTGGTGCGAGAGGCGACTGTCGGACCGCTGTCAGGGGCCTTGGACGTATCGGGCTGGCAATACTTCACCTTCTCGAAGGGAATTTGAAGGCCCTGAGCTGCTATTTGAGTGAGCACCGTCGCTGCGCCTTGCCCCATCTCGACGTTGCTCACGTGAAGTTCGACTGACTCTCTCGCCACAAAAAGCTTTATTTTTCCGTTGATCTTCTGCTCTCCTGCTCCAGTAAAACCTCCTCCGTGAAGGAAAAGCGACACACCGATGCCACGTTTTTTCGGGCCCTGATCTTTTGAATATTCGGCCCTCTTTCTTTCGTATTCGGAGATCGCCAAGGCACGCTCAAAGACTAGCCTTGCACCGTCGTCCTCGACCCTTTGACCAAAGGGAAAGGCATCTCCGCTCTTTAACAGGTTTTTACGCCTCACTTCTACAGGGCTTAAACCAAGCGTCCTTGCGATTTTATCCATCTGTCTTTCCATAGCAAATATGCTTTGAGGCGCGCCAAAGCCCCTGAAGGCACCGTTTGGCGGGGTGTTTGTGGCCACAGCCCTGGCAATGATTCGTGCGTTTGGTATCTGGTAGCAGCCCGTAGCGTGAAGCAGCGACCTTTGAAGCACTACGATGCTCAAGGTCGTATAAGCTCCTCCGTCAAGTACCAGGTCTACGTCCTGGGCGACTATCGTGCCGTCCTTTTTTACCCCTGTTCTGTGCCTTATCCTGGAAGGGTGTCTCTTGGTGGTGGAGACCATATCTTCGGCCCTGTCGTAGATGATCTTCACGGGCCTTTTGGCCTTCAAGGCCAGCACGGCTGCGTGTATCGCAAGAAGGGAGGGAAAATCTTCCTTTCCGCCAAAGCCTCCGCCCGTAACGGCCTGTTTTATGATGACCTTATCGGGCGGGAGGTTTAAAGCATGCGTCATGGCGCCATGTATATAGTAAGGACACTGAAGCGAACCTACTACCTCCACGCCTCCATCGTCGCGGGGAAGGGCCACCATCCCCTGGGGTTCCAGGTAAAGCTGCTCCTGATGGCCCGTCCTGTAAGTTTCTTCAATGATGATATCTGCTTCTTTAAATGCCTCGTCGACGTCTCCTCTTTTTACTTCGAACTTGGCAAGTATGTTGTCATTGCCCCAGATCACGTTTTTGCCCTCAAGGGCCTCCTCGATGGAAAGAACAGGCTCCAGTGGTTCGATTTCAACCTTTACGGCCTTTAGTGCAGCCTTGAGGAGTGCCTTTGTAGGGGCGGCAACGAGCGCTATGGGTTCCGATACGTAATTTACGATATCCTCTGCCAATACGGGCATGTCACGCCTTACCATGGCCACCTCATTCGGGCCCGGAAGGTCTTTTGCCGTCACAAAGACCACCTTCGACCAGTCAAAGGACGGATCCTGCCTGATACCAACGATCCTTCCGCGGGGCACGTCGCTTCTCACAGTGCCCCCGTACCAACAACCAGGGATTGGGCAGTCATCGATGTACTCTGCCTTCCCCATAACCTTATCCCAGGCATCTACCCTGACGACGGGCTTTCCGACAACATCCCTGAATTCTTTTTCCGTCGGCGTAACCTTTAATTTTTCAACCAAAGGGCAACATCTCCCCTCATCCAACGGGATTATTGGTTTTTATTATAAAACACGTAATTTATAAGCAAATTGCTCACAATACCCACAGTGACGGCCAAAAATACGTTATTTGTTAGGTAAAGTTTCACGAAGGGATGCAAAGTCCCAAGCCAGGCGCCCCTGTCCAAATTTAAATAGTAGGGCATCATGACGGAGATCCCAAGGGTAACTCCAGCTACGATCATGTTACCGAAGTTGTTTTTGACATCGGACATGACGGTGTTAATGCCAGAAAGCAGTATCAAACCCGCGCTTATTATAAAGGCTCCGCCTATGACCGACTTTGGGATCGCAGCCAGGATCGTGGTAAACTTGGGACACAGCCCGTAAAGAAGGAATATAAAAGCCGCTGTTTGCGTGACTATCCTGCTTGCGATCCCCGTCGAAGCTATGATACCGGCGTTCTGGCTTGCGCTGGTGACAGGAAGGCCTCCGAAAAGGGAACACAAAGCGCAGGAAAAGCCCTCGGCAGCTATTCCCCTGTTCATATGTTTTACCTTGTAAGGCTCGGCCGCTGCGGTACATATGGCAGCATAATCCCCTATGGACTCAAACATGGAGCATGCATATCCCGTTAGCACCAATAAAATGGCGGAAAAACTTATTATCATAGGCGATGTCGCACCGTCGTAGCCCTTGAAGGGGAAAAGCTTTGGAAGGCTTACCCAGCCTGCGCGGGCAACGCTTCCCCAATCGAAAATACCCAGAACCGTTCCACCAATTATACCCACAATAAGAATTGAGATGAGCACAAAGCCCCTGGAGATCAGGCCCTTAAGTTTAAACCGCAAAAAGAGGGCAAAGAGAAAACTTATTATCCCAAGTGACAAATGTAGGGCATTCGGAATGGCAAATACCCAAGAAAGAGAGATGCGGGTTATAACAAAGCCAATAGTTGCAACTACTGACCCCACAACGACTGGTGGCATGAATTTCCTTAAAACCGTGAGTACTCTGGATGCTCCGAAAAGTCCCTCGATAATACCGCCAGCAAAGGCAGCTCCCCAGGCGGTGGTGAGCCCGTAGGGATAAGTTTTGGCTATCGAAGCCATGTTTATGAATATGGGAACGGAAGGAAGCTGCACCACTGGAAGCCTGTTTCCCAGGGTGGTCTGTATCATCGTCGCCACGAAAACGCCTATGAAGCAGTAGCTTATCATGGAAGGCGTAACGCTTTCCGGAAGCCCCGCCATGGCCACGAATGCCGTAGCCCAGATGAAGGGGCTGAAATCTACCAAGGTTAGCTGGAGGGCGTAATAAAGCGTTTCAAACACGGACTTCGGCTTCTCGTCTATCGTCAAAACAGGCTTCGTCAAAGCCTCCACTTCCTGCTTAAATACTGCCTGTTCGGGATCATACGCCATTATTTTCACCATCCTTTTTAAAATCAAAGGGGCATCCCGCAGCGGACACCCCTTTTGCCTTAGCCTACTCCCTTTTCCTTGATTGCCTTTAAGACGCGCTCGGGCGTCATGGGAAGGTCGTACATCCTGATTCCTACGGCGTCGTAAATGGCGTTTGCGATTGCAGGCCCCGGCGTATTGATGGCCACTTCTCCTACAGATTTGGCCCCGTAAGGTCCGTATTCCTCGAAAGAAGGCACGAGTATAGTGACGATCTCCGGTAAGTCCGTGGTCTTATATACCTTGTAGTCCCAGAAGCTGGGGTTTTTCATCTTCCCCTTCTCGTCAAAGAGGTACTCCTCGCAGAGAGAAAAGCTTACGCCGTTTAATACTGCTCCTTCCACCTGCCCCTCGGCAAGCTTCGGGTTTAAGACGTTGCCGCAGTCCATGGCCGTAACGACCTTGAGGGGTCTGACGATACCGGTCTTTATGTCGACTTCCACTTCGGCGAAGGTGGCACAAAAAGGGAAGGGCGACACGGGGCTGACAAAGGAGGCGCTTTCCTCGATCTGAAACTGGTTTTTCGCATAAAAGGCATAGTAAGCCACGTCTTTAAAGCTTAGGCTTCGGCCGCTTTTTACGTGAGAGACTTCCTCCACCCCCAGGGTCAGCTCTTCCCTGGGGCATTCGAGCATCTCCGAAGCGACTTCCATGATCCTCTCCGCCACCTTTTGGGCGCACCTTTTGACGGCGTTGCCCGATACGTAAGTTGTGGAAGAAGCATAGGCTCCCACGTCGTAGGGCGTGAGGTCCGTATCGGAAGAAAGCACTATTATCTTCTCCGATGGCACCTTTAATGTTTCGGCCGCAATTTGGGCGAGCACCGTATCGGAGCCCGTCCCTATATCTGTGGCCCCAACGTAAAGGTTAAAGGAGCCGTCCTCGTTCATCTTTATGTGGGCGCCGCCCATGTCTATCAGGGGAATGCCCGATCCCTGGGTCGCTACGGCCATTCCGACGCCGTAGCATTTGTCGCCCTCTTTCCTTTTGGCTCCTCTCTTTTCCTTCCACCCGATGACTCGTGCAGCCTCGTCTATGCACTCGGAAAGCTTACAGGAAGTGACGACCTGCTCGTGTCCGGTCTTGCCCTCGCCTATGGCTTTGAAGACCTCTGAGGTCTCGCCCGTCTTTATGTGCCACTTCTTGACGAACTCGGCCATGTCTATGCCGAGAAGCCTCGTTATGTGATCTATGTGCTGATTGAGCCCGAAAAATCCTTGGGTGGCTCCGTAGCCTCTATAGGCTCCGCCGACGGGGAGATTGGTGTATACACAGTCGGCGTAGAAAGAGACGTTTTCTATTTTGTTGAAGAGAGGAAGTACCTTGGCGCCCGTATTTGCCAGGACGGTAGGCCCATGGGGCCCGTATGCACCTGCGTTCATGAGGTCATCGATCTCCATGGCGACGATTGTGCCGTCGTTTTTGACGCCCATCTTTATCCTGGAGCGCATGGCGTGCCTCGTCCTTCCCGATACGAAGTACTCCTCCCTGGAGGTTACTATCTGTGCCGGCCGCTTCGTCCTCCATGCAACCAATGCCACGTAAGGCTCAAGCAGCACTTCCTGCTTGCTCCCGAATCCGCCTCCAATGCGGGGCTTGATCACCCTTATTTTGCCCAGAGGAATTCCCAATATGTTGGAAACTATCCTCCTGGCGTGGAAGGGAACCTGAGTCGAGGTAATGAGAACCAGTCTGCCGTAGTGATCAAACGTGGCCTTCGTCACGTGCGTCTCCAGGGCACAGTGGGAGGCGATATGGGTATAGTAAGTTGCCTCCTGCACGAAGTCCGCCTCTTCAAATCCTTTCTGTGAATCGCCATATAAGAAGGCTATCCTGGCAGCAAGGTTTTTCTCCGGCCTGTATATGGCGGAAGGTATCATGACGTGCTCTTCTCCGTCGTGAAGTACGGGCGCTCCATCTTTTTCGGCCTCTTCAATATCGAAAAGGGCAGGAAGCATCTCGTATTCCACCTTGATTTTCTTCACCGCTTCCTTCGCTATCTCTTCGCTTTCTGCTGCTACCAGGGCCACCCTGTCGCCGACGAACCTCACCTTTTCATCGAACATGTACATGTCGTAGGGCGAAGGCTCCGGATGTGACTGGCCTGCGGAGGTGTAAAGTACCCTTGGGGTGTTTTTGTAGGTCAACACCAGCGCGACTCCCGGCATCGATTCGGCTTCGACTGTATCTATGCTTTTTATCTTCGCATGAGCGTGGGGCGAGTACAGAAAAGCTATATGAAGGGGATCTTTAAGCGCAAAGTCGTCAGCAAAGAGCGGTTCGCCCGCCGCGAGCGCCAGGGCATCGACTTTCTCCTTATTTTTTCCAATGTTGATATAATCAGTCATTTTCCTTCACCTTCCTCGCGGCAAGTTTCACGGCATCTATTATCTTTACGTAACCCGTGCACCTGCAGAAATTTCCGTCAAGGGCTTCCTTTATCTCTTCGTCGGTAGGATCAGGGTTTCTTTGAAGCAAGGCGTAAGTGGCAAGCACCATGCCAGGAGTGCAAAATCCACACTGTACTGCTCCCGCCTCAACGAAGGCCTCTTGTATCGGGTGGGGTTCGTGAATAGACCCTATGCCTTTGACCGTCGTTATTTTTCTTTCGCCTACGGAAGCAGCATAAACCATGCAGGAGTTTACGAGTTCTCCATCGAGCAGAACGCTGCAGGCGCCGCAAAAGCCTTCCCTGCAGCCGCATTTTACCTCCGTAAAGCCGTTGTCGCGCAAAAGGTCTAACAGCCTGGCATGGGGAGCGAATTCCAGTTCGTGTACTTTTCCGTTTATGTTAAACGATGCCTTCATCTCCATCACCTCGCACTTGCTAAGGCGTCAAACCCGCGCATGAGCAATACCCTTGCGACCTCGGCCAGATAAGGGCCGCTTCCTGCTGGTTTGTCTGCAAACTCAAGCTTCACGTCGTCAAAAAGGCGATCAGGGTCAATAGCTTTCAGCGATTTACCCTTAAAGCCGGCTTCAACCGCATTCAGCCTTTCGTAGACCTTCTTGCAACCGGTAACGACTATCTTCGCCTCGTCTACTACATCGCCCTTCATGGAAAAGCCCAACGTAACGGTCAAAGCGGAATAATCGTTTGCGGTACGGGCAAACCTGTCGAAAAAGAAGCACGTCGAGCCGCCTGCCTGAAAATTGACTTCTGTCACGGCGCATCCCTGAAATTTGGCCTTGTTCGACAAGAACTCTTCATATGAATAGGTGCCGTTTAATTTGCCTACAACGTTCAATTTTGCATCCAACGCTAAAAGGGGACCCATAAAGTTAGACCAAAGGGGCGACAAAAACACGCTTCCACCGACGGTGATGCGGTTTCTTAGAGGTGTCGTCGCCGTGCATTTTAAAGCCTTGACAAGCAAGTGGTCGCTTTCTAAGGAGTCCATAACTCGACTCAGGGTTGCCGTCGCTCCGATGCGCCAGATGTCGCCATCTTTCTTGACATAGTTTAGGGGTAAAGAGGAGATGTCAATAACCCGCTTTGCCGATTTTATCCTCTCTTCCTTTATAGCCGTGCCGCCTGCATGGATAAACACACCCTCTTCCTTTAAAAGCTCTGCCAGTTCTTCCAGGCTTTTTGGAAAATACCACTCCATCGCTTTCAACTCCTTTTCTTCCAATAGCTTTCTGCCACCTTTTTGGCTTCCGCCATGACGCTTTCTTCAATCATGCTCACTAGGACGTGGTCTCTTACGACCTCGCGGCCTCCTACTATAACGGAATTTACCGCGCTATCACGAATGCCAAATATAAGATGGCCTAAAAGGTTTTGGGGCGTCAAGGGCGTTGGTGGATAGTAATCAAGGACGACCAGGTCGGCAGCAGCTCCTTCCTTTATAACCCCCATGGGTTTACCGAAGTGGGCAGAAAAGATCGCAGCGTTTGACTCAAAAAGCATCTTCGCCGTCTCGGTCCAGCCCACGGTCGGATCCCTGCGTTCGTGCTTGTGTATTATGTAAGCCACCTTGGCAGACTCAAGCATGGAAGGGGTGTAGCCGTCGGTCCCCAAGCCCACATTAACGCCCTTTGCGATCATCCCCACGACGTTTGGCACGCCCACGGCGTTGTTCATGTTGGACTCCGGATTATGAACGACATTTACGCCACATTTCGCCAAAAGCTCGATTTCGGGCTCATCTATATGCACTCCGTGAATGGCAAGGCTGCCAGGAATTAAGACACCAAGCTCGTACAACCTGTCCGTTACGCCCTTGTAACCCCTCTCTCTGGCGTCGGTCACATCAGCCAAACCTTCGGCCAAGTGAAAATGAAAGGCAGCGTTGAAATCCCTTGCTTCCCCCGCACAGCGCCTTATCGTTTCATCCTCAAGCGTGAAAGAAGCGTGAAGCCCAAACATCGCCCGAACAAAGGGATCGTTTGTATTCTTTTTAATGAACCTCACGTTTTCTTCAATGGAGGCATCTCTTGCCTTCGGTCCCCAACGGTCAGAGACCTCAAAACACAAAGACCCCTTAATTCCGACGTCCTTTAAGGCTTTTTCAAGCACGTCAAGGCTTCCTTCGATCATGCCAAAGGAGGCATGATGATCAAGTATCGCAGTCGTTCCGCTTTTGAGCGAATCTATGGCGCCTACAAGTGCGCTGTAGTAAAGCTCCTCTTCCGTCATAAGATCTTTGTCCATACCCCACCAAAGCCGCTCCAGTATCTCCTTAAAGGTCTTTGGCGAGGGACCCGCTATGGACATGCCTCGGGCGAAGCTGCTGTAAAGGTGCATATGGGCATTGAGAAAGCCGGGCATCACGAGCCTTCCCCCCAAGTCTTTAACCGTTACCCCTTCTTTATTGCCATATTTTGCAAGGATATCATCACTTTTGCCCACGGCAACTATCGTTTCGCCGTCTATGACCAGACCGCCGTCTTCTATGACCCTGCAGTCTTCGCCAAGGGTTACAACTGTCCCGCCTTTTAATATGAGCATTCCCGCCCCTCCCTTCTTGATCGATATTTCAACCGATCCGAATAAATTACATTCTGCCCCTTCTCAACGGCTCTCCAGCGCCCTGGTTGCACTCTCTATCGCCTCTATGATCTGCTCATACCCCGTACAGCGGCATAAGTTTCCCTCTATGGCGGTCTTTATCTCCTCCCTGGTGGGGTTAGGGTTTTTATCGATCAAGGCCTTGGCGGACATGAGCATGCCGGGCGTGCAAAAGCCGCACTGTACGGCGTGATGCTTTATAAATGCCTCCTGCAACGGGTGAAGTTGACCTTCTTTTTCCAGGCCCTCGACAGTAATGACCTCGCTTCCATCGGCTTGAGCCGTCAGAATCAAGCAGGAATGCACCGCCTCACCGTCAAGTATTACCGTGCAGGCTCCGCATTCCCCGACGCCGCAACCTTCCTTCGTGCCCGTAAGGTGAAGGCGCTCCCGCAAGGTGTCAAGCAGCCTTTCCTTCGGCCCGACCATAAGGCGATGTTTCGTTCCATTTACGGTGATGGTGACTTCGATATTACTCATTGGCCTTCGCCTCCCTAAAAATCGTCTCCAAGGCGCGCTTTACCAGGCTTGCCAGGGCTATGCGCTTATAAGGCGTTGACCAGCGAACGCCCGTGGCAGAGATCATCTCCTCGCTTGCCCTTTCGCCTATCTCGGCTGGATCAATGTCGCCAATCCTTTTGCCGGAAATTGCTTCCTCGGTCTTGCCGAAACGAATCGGGTACGCCGTCGCTGCGCCCGGCACAATTCTAGGGTCAAAGACGGTATCGTCTTTTATGCCCAAGACGACCGCCAGATTAAGCCTGGCTATGTTCATGGCCTTTCTTCTTCCTATCTTTTGGAAATTAGTAAAGTAACCTTCGCCGAGCAGGGGCACGCATACTTCCGTCATAATTTCGTCGCTTTGACGGTTCGTCCTGTAGGGACCGGCCAAAAACTCGTCCAGTGGAAGCTTTCTTTCGCCATTTAAAGTACGCAGTTTCACATGCGCCTTTAGGGCAATGAGAGGAGGAAGCAGATCGGCGGCGGGTGAGGCGTTATTTATATTCCCCCCCACGGTGCCTCTGTTTCTTATTTGGGTGGAACCTATGGTCTTGGCAGCGGAGGCCAACAAGGGAAAGTGTTTATTAATTACGGGAGACTCCACAAGCATCGTATGAGTGGATAAAGCCCCTATCGCCACGCAGTCATTTCTTTCTTCGATGAACTTTAATTCCTTTAATCCGCTTATGTCGAGCAAATACTTGAAACCCTTAGCACGCGCGTTTTCCTTCCTGATGTCCACCAATAGGTCCGTCCCGCCTGCTATGGCTTTCACGCCTTCGTGAGAGCCGAGAAACTCCAGTGCTTCCTTCAAAGAAGGAGCTTTAAAAAATTCATAGTCTATCATTTTTTGCCACGTCCTTTCCTCAAGGGGTGGCCCAAAAGCACCCTCTCCAAGTTCAACGGCAGCGATCTTATCCTCCTGCCCGTAGCCTGTGCGATGGCGTTGGCTATGGCTGCTGCGCCAAGCTCAAGCGTAGGTTCTCCTATGGATTTCGCGCCGAAAGGTCCGTCGGGGTCGGGATTTTCGACGATTATGGGGATTATGTTGGGCATGTCCTTAGAGGTGGGAATTATGTATTCGTCGAAGTTGGTGTTTGCGATATAACCTTCGTCGGTCTCCACCTCTTCCATGATGCCGTAACCCAGGCCCATCATAACTCCCCCGTATATCTGCCCTTTCAACATCTCAGGATTTATCGCCCGTCCCACGTCATGGGCGGCCGCCATGTTCAACACCGTCACCTCGCCCGTCCCCATGTCTACCTCTACCTCGGCTATCTGACAGCCGTAGACGTAGGTGAAGTAGGGATTACCCCTTCCTTCCTCCTCGTCCCAGTGGATGCTCGGCGCCACATACCATCCGACGTGGGACAGCTGAACGCCGGCCCAAAAAGCTTTGTTAGCCGCCTCAGCGAAGGAAATCAGCTTTTTGCCATCGGGAGTATATATCCAGTTTTCCTTGAACACCAGGTCACTTGAAGGCAGTCCGAACTCCTCGGCCAGAAAGCGGGAAAGGGCCCTCTTGGCGTTCTCGGCGGCCCTCATAACGGAGTTTCCTCCTACTAAGGTGGAGCGCGACGCTACGGTGGAGCCGCTGTCCGGCGAGATCAAGGTATTTGCCTCGAGGAAGGTTATATGTTTCATCTCTATGCCAAGTTCTTCCGCTGCGATCTGACAGAAGGCTGTCTTAAGACCCTGGCCGTTTTCTGCCAGGCCGCTGTAAAGATAGACGCTTCCGTCCTTTTGGATGGACAAAACCGTTCCGGCGCCGTCAACGGCCTCGGCGCCTAGGCTGCAGCCCCTGAAACTTATAGCCATGCCTATGCCTCTGCGCTTGTCGCCCCTTTGGGGTTTGCTGTATTCCCTGTATTTTTCTTCGTAGCCTATGGCCTCTGCGGCCTTTTTCATGACTTCAGCCAGGCTTACCTCATGGCGGTCAAGCTTCTGTCCGCTCGCCGTCATCGAACCGTTCTTCAAGATGTTTTTAAGCCTTATCTCAAGCGGAGTTATGCCAAGTTCCTGGGCCATCTCGTCCATTAAAGACTCATTTGCAAATATCACCTGAGGGGAGCCATAGCCGCGCATGGCGCCTGTGTATACGTTGTTAGTATAATATCCGTAGGTATCGGTCTTGACGTTGGGCACTTCGTAAGGCCCCGTCGCCTGAACGACGGATCTCCAGGTGACGAAGGGGGTCTGGCAGGCGTAAGCTCCGCCATCGGCTATAGCCTCAATTTCCATGGCCATCAGCTTGCCGTCCTTAGTAGCTCCTACCTTATATTTCATCTTATAGGGATGCCTTTTGTAGCTTTCCAGAATGGACTCTTCCCTGGTATTTACCATTTTAACGGGTCTGTCGGTCTTTAAGGCCAAAAGGGCTGCCCTGCAGGCCATGGCGGATACGACTTCGTCTTTGCCGCCAAAGCTGCCGCCTATGTGGTTTTGAACGACCCTTACCTTGCTCAGGTCGGCTTTAAGACACCTTGCCACGGCATCCCTGGTGGCAAAGACGTTTTGAACTGAACCGTAGATCGTTACCAGGCTTCCGTTTTCATGAGGGACAGCCACGACGGCCTCGGGCTCTATGTAGCTGTGCTCCACGAACTGCGTCTCGTACTCTCTTTCGATGATGACATCGCTTCCGGCAAAGCCCTCATCGACGTTGCCCTTTCTCAATTTATGGTGTACCACTTCATTGCTGGCTCTTTCAGGATGTATAGGATCGCTTTCCTTTGACACTATGGGGTCAAAAATCCCTTCTATTTCTTCGTATTCCACTTCGATAGCTTCTAAGGCCTTGGCAGCGATCTCAAGGGATTCTGCTGCCACCATGGCTACGCCGTCGCCTATATAGTAAATGCGTTCCTTGGCCAGGACCTGCTGGTCCTGTATAATGACACCTATTTCGTTGCAGAAAACGTCTTGGGCCGTCATGACAGCCCATACGCCCGGTATGGCGCGAGCTTTCTCTACGTTAATGCTTTTTATCCTCGCCGAAGGATGCTTTGCCCGAAGCACCTTGCCGTAAAGCATCCCGGCAAACTGAAGGTCAGCTCCGTATTTTGCCCTCCCCGTCACCTTCTCGTAGGCGTCGACCCTCTCTGCTGGTTTATTTACCGTGCTAAACATATCTCTTCCTCCTCTGGCCTTTCACTAGCCCTGTAGTATTGGATCTACAGGGCTAGTGCAGGTGTTTAAGAAAGCGTAATGGCGCCGACCGGGCAGCGCGTGTAGCAAAGCCCGCATCCAAAGCAGGCATCGGTAGTAACGCCCGCTTTGCCGGAAGAGCCAACCTTTATGGCGTAGTAGACGCAGGACTCCTCGCATCTGCGACATCCTATGCACTTTTCTTCGTCTACGCTCGGAGTTACCTTGACAAGAGGCTCTTTCCTGGAAGACCACTTCTTGGCGGTCAAGCCCTTGATTTCATCTAAGGATGAGTAGCCATGTTCGTCGAGCCACTTCGACGTCTCCTGAGCAATCCTCTTGAAGGCCTTGGGACCTTCGAGGATCGCCTGCGTGCATATCTGCACCGCCGACGCTCCTGCCATGAACATTTCAACGACATCTTCACCGCTCGATACTCCTCCCACACCGATAACGGGTATGGAGACAGCACGAGACAGTTCAAAGACATGTCGAAGGGCGATTCCCTTTATGGCAGGCCCTGAAATCCATCCGTAGCCTGTGTCGCTTCCCATGTAGGGAAGGCCAGTCTTTAAGTCTATGCGAAGGGCAGGGCCGACGGAGTTAATGGCAGCCAAGGCGTCAACGCCCACTTCCTCAAGCTTTTTGCCGAGTTCAGCCAGATCGGGGACTCCCGGGCTTACCTTTACGATGATCGGCTTTTTGGTGGCCTTCCTTGCAGCCGTTACCGTGTTTAACACGGGAGTCAGGTCGCGGCCCACGTAGTGAGTGGAAAGCTCGAAGGCGTCGGCAAAGGGTTCGGTCTTGGGAATGAGATCGGTCAGCTCTTCGGCCGTATATCCTAGGCCCACTATTATAGGCACGGGAAGGGCAGATATCTTGCCGTATTCCTCCTTCAGCCAGTGTTCGGGAGAATGTTCGGACCAGAGCTCGGTATTTATGAAGCTCTCCTTAAAGGCGGCCATACAGGGACGGGGTACGTCAGCTGCCTTAACAGATATGGTCTTGGTAACGACGCCACCTGCTCCCCCCTCCACCATCCTCTTTATGGTCTCGTAATTTCTCGAAGGAGGTCCCGCAGCTATTATCAGGGGATTTTCGAACTCCATCCCCGCTATCTTCACCTTTAAGTTTGCCATTTTTGCCTTCTCCTCCTTTAATCTTATTTTTACTTTCCGCCCATCGTCAGGGTCATGACGGCCTTGGCCGTGTGTATCCTGTTTTCGGCTTCGTCGAATACTATGGAGTGAGGCCCGTCTATTACGCTGTCTTCGACCTCGTTCTTGCGATCTGCCGGCAGGGCATGCATGTACATGACATCCGGGTCGGCCAGGCTCATCATCTTCTCGGTGCACTTCCAGTGCTTGTTAGCCTCAAGGCGAGGATTGATGACAGCAGGGTCGGGGTTCGTCACCCAGTCTCCCCAGTTTTTGGGGATGACGACGTGAGCTCCCTCGTAAGCCTCCTCCTGGTTGTGAGTGATCTTTAAGCTTCCGCCATTTGCCTTGGCGTTTTCCTCTGCCTGCTTTATGGCCCAATCCGGCAGGTCATATCCTTCCGGATAGGCAAGCGTCACGTCCATGCCATACCGCGGGAAAAGAAGGATCTGACTCAGTGGCACCGATATGGGTTTTTTGTGGGTCGTGGCATAAGCCCAGATTATCGAGACCTTAAGCCTCTGGGTATCTTTAACCTTTTCTTTGATGGTCATCAAGTCGGCCAGCACCTGCATGGGGTGGTAAAGGTCGCACTGGAGGTTAATGACCGGCACTGTGGCCCATTGAGCCATCTCGCGCAGGTACTTGTTTCCTATGCCCCAGAAGCAGTTCCTGCAGGCTATGCCGTGCCCAAATCGGGAAAGTATTATGGCCGTGTCCTTGGCCGATTCCCCGTGGGCAATCTGCATTGTGCTGGTATCCAGGTAATTCGCATGTCCTCCGAGCTGGGCGATGCCCGCTTCCATGGAATTTCTCGTCCTCGTCGACTGTTCAAAGAACATCAAAAATATGGTCTTATAGGAAAGATAAGGCGTCGGAACTCCCATGGCGAAATGTCTTTTAAGCTCAAAGGAGACGTCTAAAAGGGTATCGATCTCTTCCTTGGTCCACTCCTGAAGCGTTATAAAATGCTTGTTATGAAACTGCGTCTGCATAATTTTTTACCCCCTCACACTAGCTCTTTAGATTTGAATATACGTAAGGCACGGCCGCGTAAAGGGCAGCAGCCTTCACCAGCTCGTCCTTCCAGGTTATTTCGTTTGGAGCATGAGCCTGGTCCTCATGTCCCGGGCCAAAGCCCACGCAGGGAATGCCGTAACGGCCCATTATGGAAACTCCGTTAGTGGAAAAGGTCCACTTGTCGACAATGGGATCTTCACCGAAAAGTTTTTTGTAGGATTCAACGACGGTCCTGCAGGCAGGATGGTCTTCTTCTACCACCCACGTGGGGAAGTAGCAGTCCGTGGGATAGACCAACCTTGTCCAGGAGGGACGCGAGTAGGAATAAAGGGACACTTCAGCGCCGCTGGCCTTAACGGCAGGCAGCCTCCTAACCTGTTCCAAGGCTTCCTGCCAGGTCTCTCCGTGGGTCAGGCGCCTGTCAATGGAGATGGTGCAGCTGTCGGCGACAGCACACCTTGACGGTGACGTGAAGAAGATCTCGGAAACCGTTAAACTTCCCTTACCCAAAAACTCGTCGTAAGCGAGATTTTCGTGGAGGGCTCGAAGCTCAAGTATAATGGGAGCCATCTTATATATGGCGTTTATGCCCCTTTCGGGTGCGGAGCCGTGGCAGGACACTCCTTTGGTTGTAACCTTTATCTCCATCCTGCCGCGCTGGCCCCTATGGACCTTACACGACGTCGGCTCGGTAAGAAGGACGAACTCGGGCCTTATCTTGTCTTCCTCGATGATGTACTGCCAACATAAGCCGTCGCAATCTTCTTCCTGAACGGTTCCTGTTATTAGCACCGTGCAATCACCAAGCAGCCCGAGCTCCTTCATTATCTTTGCTCCGTAAACCATGGAAGCCATTCCACCCTTTTGGTCGCTTGCGCCCCTTCCGCCAATGACTTTTTCGTCCTCGTAACCCTTGTAGGGATCGAACTTCCAAAGTGACGGGTCTCCCACGTCGACGGTATCAATGTGGGCATCCATGGCAACCAGCCTAGGGCCGTTTCCCACGTACCCGAGGACGTTTCCCATGGGGTCTATCTCCACTTTATCGAAGCCCACATGTTCCATCTCCTGGGCTATCCTTTTTATCACCGCCTCCTCGCCCGAGCTTTGGCTTGGAAGGGCAACGATGTCCCTCAAAAACTTGCTTATGCTGGCCCTATAACCCTCGGCCTTGGATAAAATTTCCTTGCTAAGTTCCACGTAGATCCCCCCCTAACGCGCCTGTTTTAATCTGCTATTCCAAATCCCTTAAAAGTCCTGTTCTCTCGTTAAACTTTCTTATGAGATCGTCGATCTTTGGAGCCATATTGTGTATGCCGCCCCAGTAGTTGTCGTAATCGAACCACTGGGCGTTGAGTTCGTCGACCGATTTGCCCTGTTGCTCCACCCATGTGTAGTACTTGAGGTTATGGATGCGGAACCTGTCATAGTAGGAAAGCTCAAGCATCCAATCGGAGGTCTGAGACAGCATGTGAACGTAGTGATCCTTCTCCGCCATGCGCTCGTCATAAGGACCTTCGCGGTCACTCATCTCCTGGATCCTTGAGCGGTACATGTCGGCAGAATCAGTAAAGACGGTGAAAACCATGTCATGTTCCGTCAATCCGTAGTACTTTGCCATCTTGATTGCGCCTATTACATTTGCGATGCCGGAGATACCAAGAAGTGCTAAGTTATCGATGACTTGAGCGGGAACGCCGATTGCCCTCAAGTAATTTCTTCCTGCCTCCTCGTTGAAAAGCCTAAGCAGGCGCAGGCAGGATTCATCGTCGATGTCGATGACCATATCGGTATTTTTAACGTTATGGATCCAGGGGACGTGTTTGTCGCCGATGCCTTCGATCCTGTGGTCGCCGAAGCCGTTATAAAGGAGCGTCGGGCACTGCATTGCCTCACCAACGGCGATCTTACTATCAGGATAAAGGGTCTTCATATAGTCGCCGCAACCAAGCGTCCCGGCCGAGCCGGATGTTAGCACGACGCCAAAGTACCTTCCTCCGGAAGCTGCCAGTTCATTAACCACTTCTTCCATGGCATGTCCCGTGACCTCGTAATGCCACAGGTGGTTTCCAAACTCCTCGAACTGGTTAAATACAACTACGTCCTCCCTGGTGCGCTTTAATTCCCAGGTCTTGTCGAAGATCTCCTTGACGTTGCTTTCGCCTCCGGGCGTGGTTATGACCTCGCCTGCGACGCTTTTAAGCCATTCAAACCTTTCCCTGCTCATGCCTTCGGGAAGTATGGCGATGGAGTCGCACCCCAGAAGCTGGGCATTGTAGGCTCCGCCCCTGCAGTAGTTTCCGGTAGAGGGCCATACGGCCTTTTGCGAGGTCGGGTCAAACTGTCCGGTGACCAGGCGCGGAACGAGGCAACCGTAAGTCGCGCCTACCTTATGTGCCCCCGTGGGAAACCACTTGCCGACCAAGGCTACTATCTTGGCCTTTACCCCGGTTATCTCAGGCGGCATCACGAAGTAGTTGACCTTGCCAAATGTCCCGCCTTTCTCCTTGGGCTCGTTCTTCCAGGTTATGCGAAAAAGATTAAGGGAATTTACATCCCAAAGGCCTACACTTTTAAGTCTTTCCTTAACAGCCTGTGGGATCTTGGCCGGGTCTTTCATCTGTTCAAAGGTCGGAAGGATGATGCCCCTCTCTTTCGCCCTTTCGACTGCCTTTTTCAGTATCTCTTCATTGACGGTAAGGTCTATCAATTTCGCTCTCTCCTTCTGTTTGTATATTTTAATTTGCAGATCCGATAATCCTGCTTACCGCTTCAAGGGTTGGTTCAACTGCGTATGGGCTTCCGGCAGCCCTTTTTGCGCTTTCGGAGTCCTTCAGGCCGTTTCCGGTAACTATCACAGCCACACGTTCATGGCTGCCCAGTTTGCCTGTTTGGGCGTATTTAAGCAACCCTGCAAAGCCCGTAACGCCTGCGGGCTCGCCGAATACCCCACTGGTGCGGGCCAACAACCTCATGGCCTCAAGTATCTCGTCGTCTGACACAGCGACCATATCGCCACCGGAGTTTTTGACGGCCCTAAGCGCTTTGGCCCAGTTTCGCGGTTCGCCCACGGCTATGCTGTCGGCCAACGTGTTGGTAGGTTTCTTTTCGATGACGTCTTTGCCCTCTTTAAAGGCCTTGTATATGGGGCAAGCACCTTCTGCCTGAACGCCTATCAGCTGCGGGATTTGGCTTATCAATCCGATTTGTTTTAAGTCGTAAAAGGCCTTGTAAAAGCTGCTTATTATGCAGCCGTCGCCTACCGAGACGAACACCTTGTCGGGCAGGTCGAAGGACAGCTCCTCGGCCAGCTCAAGCCCGCAGGTCTTTTTGCCCTCCACCAGATAGGGATTGATGGCGCTGTTTCTGTTGTACCAGCCGTAAGCATCTATAGCCTTCACGGCGAGCTTAAAGGCATCCTCGTAGGTGCCTTTTACCAAAAAGACTTTGGCCCCGTAGATCAAAAGCTGAGTCACCTTGTTTACCGGGGCCTTCTCGGGCACGAATATGTAGCAATCAAGGCCTGCGACGGCAGCACATCCGGCCAGAGAGCTTGCAGCGTTACCGGTAGAGGCGCACGCTATGGACGTAGCGCCCTTTTCTTTAGCCTTTGCCACGCCGATAAAGCTTGCCCTGTCCTTAAAGGAAGCAGTTGGGTTTCTTCCGTCGTCTTTTATCAAAACCTGTTTAACTTTCAGTTTTTTTGCCCAATAGATGCTTTCGTAAAGAGGTGAAGAGCCTACTTTCAGGTTTGGGAAAAAGGTCGGGTCATTTATGGGAAGAAGCTCAATGTAGCGGGAGATGCTTCTTTCTTTATTTTCGGCTAAAGCCTCGGTCGTAAATTTCCGCCTTACCTCCCCGTAGTCGTACAATACGTCCAATGTCCCGTCGGGCCCACAATCCGGACAGGTAAAGACGTCGCTTTTTGGGTCGAATTCCTTTCCGCAGAGCACGCACTTTAGTTTATCCGCTGAAGCCACGATCATTACCTCCTAATCTTTTATCTTTAAATTGTAAAAACTACGAAGCATCGAGATAGGACGCGGCTATAGCCGTATATCCCTGAGTGGCTTTGACAAGCTGCTTGATGTTCACTCTTTCATCTTTTGTATGAGCTAGCTGTTCCTTGGATGGACCGAAGCTAATCGTGGGGATGCCTTTAATCCCGCCGTAAAAGCAGCCATTCGTCCCAAACCCGGATTCGGAAAGGGAAGGCTCCATATCCAAGCAGTGCAACCCTCTCAAGGCCCTTTCGATCAATTCTTCGTTTTCTCCGAAAAACCAACCCGGGGCGAAATGCTTCACCTTGATCCTCTTTCCCGTAAAACACTGCACATAATCCTCAGCCACCTTTACGTCAGCCTGGATATCCGGGTCTATATCACGTGCCAAAGATATCAGGCGTGCCACTTCTTCCACTACCCTGCTTTCCGCCTCGCCGGCCAAAAGCCTCCTGTCGAATGTGGCCACGCAGTTGTCGGGCAAAACGCTCGTTCCCATGGATGGGGCGGTTGACAAATCGGTCAGGACCATGATCCCGTCTCCAAGTAAGTAGTGGCGGGGCGGCAGGAAATGCTGCTTTATAAACGTGAGGAGAAAGACCATCTTTTCGGCTGCATTGACACCTGAAAGAGGAAAAGAGGTGTGAGCGCTTTTTCCCTGGGCTTCGATGACAATCTCCGCCCTTCCTCTTTGGCCCCTTTTGATGTTTAAATTAGACGCTTCTCCGATCACAACGCCGTCGGGCTCGAAGATCTCGTATACTTTAGACGAAGCTACACCTTCGGCAACCTCTTGGTTGACGACGCAAGCGACGGCAAGTTCGCCATAAAGAAAATCGGAGCACTTTTTAAGTTCACTGCCGGCGATTATCATCGCTGCTAAGCTGCCCTTTGCGTCAACCGATCCCCTTCCGCAGATATGGCCATCGATGACCGTCCCCCCGTAGGGGTAAAAGGACCATTCAATGGCATCGCTAACGCCGACGTGATCCATTTGCGCCTCGAAGAGAAGGCGCCTTCCTCCGGGATTAAACGCAATCTTTCCGACGACGTTTCCCATCTCGTCCATAATTACCTCATCGTAACCAAGCGACAGCATGAGATCGTGGATATAATAGGCGATCCTTTCCTCCCTGCCTGACGTACTGGGGATGGATACCAACTTGGAACATAAATCCGTTATAGTTTGAGGTGAGACTTGTCCCGCAATCGCTTGAACGGTTTCCTGCACCAATACACTAACCTCGCCATTATGGGAATCATTTGTTGATCTTTATTATAACTGATATTCTATAAGTTACAATTAATAAATATTTTTGATATACTTTAGGCATGTCTTATACAAATGATAAAGGGGGAGATCGATGAGATGACCCTACAACAGCTAAAGACCTTTCTCGCCGTTTGCGAGGAAATGTCCATAACGCAGGCTGCCTTCAAACTTTTCATCACTCAGTCGGCCGTAAGCCAGCAAATAAAGGCTCTGGAGGAAGAATTCGATATTAAACTTTTCGAAAAAAGGGGCAGGCGTCTTTGTATTACAGCGGAGGGCAAGATTTTCCGGGATAGCGCCAAGGAGATCGTTGAAAATGCAGAGCATATAGCAGAAAAGCTCAAGGCCAGCAAAAGCCTGGAGGTGGGGAAATTAAACATAGCCAGCACCCATCATTTGGCACAGTATCTTCTAATGAATCCTCTCTTGGAATTTCATAAAAGCTATCCAAAAATAGACCTGTCCCTCTACACTCTCGATGCTAGCGAGATAAAATCCGCCGTCGAATCCAAAAAAGTTGACATTGGCTTCATACCCGATGGAGCTGCCGTCTTTTCTCCTCACTTAAGAATTACTAAAATATACGAAGATCGCATGGCCTTAATAGCCTGGCCAGGACATCCGTGGCGAGAAGAGGAAAAAATAAAGCCATCACAATTATCGGGGGAGCCCCTTGTATTCGCATCTACGCCCTCAAGCATTAACGAGATAGCCCTCGCCTTTTTGAAACGACATCACATACATATCGATACCGTCATTGACGTCGGTAACATCGATCTTCTGAAGGAAGCGGTGAGACATCGTGTGGGAGTGGCACTGACGAGCAAGCTCGCGGTCCGGGAAGACATCAGCCAGGGAAGCCTTATCGAGCTTCCCCTTTCGGGAATCGATGAATTGAGCTTTAATTTCCTCATGCTAACCCACAAAGAAGAAGAACCGAGCTATCCCTCCTGGGCCTTTCAAAAAATCTTGAAGGGATATCTGCCCTAATTAAAAATTGTTATAATTATGTCGTAAACACGGTTATTACAACCCTTTACCGCCACGTGGAGGTAAAATTAGATGGGGAAACACAAGATAAAGATATTCATGGAAAAACCCTACACGGCAACATGCTGAACATCTTACCAGTATCGGGACGAGGAAATGCAAACCTTCTCCCGAAGGGACCTTCGAGCTAGTTCGCGAAACCAAACAGCCTGGGCAAGAACAAGGTAATTCCAGGGATAAAAGTAATGATAACTAAGGCTATGTAAACGACTACTATATAGGGGAATATCTCTTTGCTAAGTTGCTCCAGAGTAATCTTGCTTATACCACAGGCAACGAACAGGCAAGCTCCCACGGGCGGTGTCATGAGAGCTATGTTCAGAGATAGCACCATGATGATTCCAAAGTGAATAGGATCAAAACCTAAACTAACCGCTAAAGGATGCAGTATTGGCCCCAAGATGATCAAGGCAGCTGTAATATCCATGAACATGCCTATAAACAACAGGATCAACAAGATCATTGAGATAACTATCCATTTGTTAGTGCTGATACTCAACATTAAAGTTGCAACCTTTTCGGGAATTTGCTCCATTGTAAGAACCCAACCTAAAATCGTAGCCGTGGCTATTACCAGAAACACCACGCCAGTCGTTCGTGCCATTTTCATGCATAGAGGCCAAAGATCCCTATAGGTTATATTTCCGTAAACGAAATGTCCAATTATGAAGGCATAGGCAACTGCTACTGAAGCGGCTTCCGTTGGAGTAAACAAACCACTCAAAATGCCTCCTAAAATTATAACAGGCATTACCAATGCAACAGCCGCCTCCTTGAAGGCCTTCCAAATTTCACCAATCGTTGCCCTGCGTTCCCCCACCGGATAGCCTCGCTTTTTCGCTATTCTAGCAGTGACTATCATCTCTACGGCAGCTATTAGCAGACCAGGGATGAAACCCGCCAAAAAAAGACCTGCTATTGAGACTTGCATAAAAGCTCCGTATATTACCATTATATTTGACGGTGGGATCGTCGGCCCAATAATTGATGAAGCTGCTGTAACGGCAGCAGAAAAATCCTTATCATAACCTTCCTTTACCATTCCGGGGATCAACATCGACCCAATGGCTGCGGTATCACTAACTGCTGCTCCTGTTATGCCGGCGAAGAAAATAGATGCGACTATGTTGGCATGGGCTAAACCGCCTCTCAAATGGCCGACTAAGACGTTGCTAAACTTCACCAAACGGGAGGTTATTCCCGATTTATTCATTATTTCACCTGCAAGGATGAAAAAAGGCATTGCCATTAAAGTAAACATATCTACACCAGCGAAATAGCGTTGAGGAACTAGGTACAATGCTGAAGGAATCCCAGTTTTCAGCATTCCCAAAAGACCAGTTACGCCAAGGACAAAGCCAATCGGCATGCCAATTATAATGAAAATAGCGAACAAAATGGCTATGTAACTCGTCAAGTTAATCTTCCTTTCTTTATCATGATCATGTCAAGATTGTTCAAATATCTAGTTTTTCTTCCCTTTTTACAGCATCCAATACTTCCTCGGACATCAAGATCTCCTCTATATCTGATCTCTTAATGTCGAGAAACATTTTGCAGGCCAAAAAAACCATACAAACAATTGAACTTACTGGTACAGCCATCAACCACCATTTCATTGTCGTATTTAACGCGCTTGAAATTTGATATTTCCCCTTGTCCGCCATTATAAAGCCATATTTCGTCAATACATATAAAAAATAAAATACCAATATATTTGAAAATAATACTATCGCTTTGGCTATTTTAATGGGAATTTTCTTAATAAAAAGAGTTACCCCCACATGCTCATGTCTCCATATACACAATGCAACTGAAAGTAATGCCATCCATATCATCAAGTACCTTGACAATTCCTCGGTCCAACCGAGAGGCGTTCTGAGCAAATAGCGAAAGAACACGCCTAACAAAACTGTAACAGTCATAGCAATGGAGAAGACGAACACTGGCACTGAAACTATTTTCTCTAAGAGATCTCCTGCCTTGCTTATAACTTTAAAGAAGTCAATATTGTTTTGAGTATTTGATTTATCAGTCATTTAGTCCCTCCAAAATATTTCAATGGAGAGCAAGGACGCTAACTTGCTCTCCACGGTTATGTTTAATCTTCTGCCTCTTCAATAGCTTTTAAATATTTCTCCGCCAATTCGACTCCTTCGTCCTTAAACCTCTTTTCAATGAATTCCATCATACCTTCCCTTCCTATACGCCTAAACTCCTCCAAAGATTCAGGAGAAAGGACGTTCACTTCCATACCGGCCTTAATCAGTGTCGGTAACCCCTTGTCTGAGGCCTCTATAATTCTGTTAAGCCCTCTGCCCGAAACATTTGCTTCTCTTGCCGCTCGATCCACTATCTCTCTTTCTGTTTCGCTTAAGGAATTATAGAAATCTTTGTTCATCACCCAACAATAAGGACTGTATAAGTGATTCGTAATCGTTATGTATTTTTGAACCTCATAGAGCCTTCCGGTGAGAATGATGGGAATTGGATTATGTTGTCCGTCCACCACGCCCGTTTGCAGGGCAGTATAAACCTCAGCCCATGCGACAGGAGTCGGAGCAGCCCCATAAAGCCTCATCAATTCCTCATGTGTTGGAATAGTCATGGTCCGGATCTTTAAACCCTTCATATCTGCTACGCTTTTAATAGGTCTTTTGCTGTTCGTTATTTGGAAAAATCCTCCCGATTCGCCAAAGCCAAGCACCTTATATCCAGTATTTTCCTCAATATCTTTGGCAAGATATTGGCCAAAAGGACCGTCAAATACCTTCCACGCCACCTCGTAATTGGGCAAGGCGAAGGGTATGTCCAATATGCTATAAAGGGGATAAAAAATGGCTATTCCTCCAGCAGAAGCGATGTAGCTTTGAACCACTCCCAATTGCACCTGCTCCATGGTCTCGCGCTCGTTGCCCAACTGCCCGGCAGGATAGATCTCTACTTTTAATGCACCGCCGCTTTCCGACTCTACGATGTTTTTGAATACAGCAGACATGGCCGCAGTGGCAACTTCAAAGGGTTGTTGGGGGTTGAGGTGCGACAGCTTTATTACTTTTTCTGCCCCAAAAGCTACCGACGAAACAAACAGAAACACAAAGGCTACCATAAGAACGACACATTTTCTCTCAGCTTTCATGATTTTTTCCTCCCTTTCTCTGTTTTTAATTTATCCTTCAACTTACGTCAATTTCCGAGCAAACAGTATAGACCAGATTTCGTGAAATAAATTTCAGACGTTATCATTTGTTAATGTCTACGATGTATCATATTAATACGTCTAATCCAACAAGCTTTACACAAATATAACATTCTTTCACATTATATTTGAATATACGACAAATTACAAATGGCTTTTATTTTTGATATACTTTAGACTAAACTTATCATTTAAAGTAAAGTCAAGGTTGTCGTTTAACATTTTTTCAAAAAAAATTACACTTGCAAAACTACCGACTAAGGAGGACTTGAAATGGACAAACCGCTAATAGGCATAGTGATGGGGTCGGACTCAGATGTAGAGCGCCTAAAGGGCGCTTTTGACGTATTGAAGGAGTTGGAGGTTCCTTTTGAAGTCACGATAGCTTCAGCTCACAGGACTCCAAAGGACGTGGCAAACTACGCTAAAACGGCAAAGGACCGGGGTATCAAGGTAATTATAGCCGCAGCCGGGCTTTCAGCTGCTTTGCCGGGTGTTTTGGCCGCCCATACGACGCTTCCCGTCATAGGCCTCCCGTTGGAAGTGGGCCCATTAAAGGGCATGGATGCCCTGCTTGCCATGGCTCAAATGCCTCCGGGAATACCAGTCGCGACCGTGGGGATAGGACAGGCTGTCAATGCTGCCCTCCTTGCGGTTCAAATTCTTTCCCTTCAAGATTCCTCATGCAGCAAAAAGACCACACAATACCGGGAGAAGGCATCAAAGAAAGTATCAACGGCACGAGACACTTTGACCGAGCTTCCTAAAGCTCCGCCAGAGGCATTTTTAGGCTAAGACCTTTATTCAAAAACTGGCCTACACCCTCATCGGCGCAGGCCAGTTTTTTCGCCAAATCCTACAAATATCTTTTAAGCCCAAGGATTGCTCAGTTCCGGATAAAGCGGGAAGCGGTGAGCAAGCTCCTTGACCTCGCGATAAACCTTTTCTTTTTCGCTTTCGTTGTCGGGATTGGACAAGGCTCTGTCGATTAGGTCGGCTACGAGCTCCATCTCCTTTTCTTTCATTCCCCTGGTCGTTAAAGCAGGAGTTCCTATGCGAATGCCGCTTGTCACCATCGGCTTTTCGGGGTCAAAGGGGATCATGTTCTTGTTTACGGTGATGCCCACGCCTTCCAAGACTTTTTCGGCATCCTTGCCCGTTATATTTTTGCTACGCAGATCCACAAGTATCATGTGGTTATCCGTGCCTCCCGAGACGAGCCTGAAGCCTCGCTCGCTAAGGCCCTTAGCCAAAGCCTTTGCGTTGGCAACAATCTGCTTGGCGTACTCCTTGAACTCGGACTGCATGGCCAGATGGAAACATACCGCTTTGGCTGCTATCACGTGCATGAAAGGACCGCCCTGGATGCCCGGGAAGACCGTTCGGTCCAGCTGCGCACCATATTTTTCCTTGCAGAGGATCAAGGCGCCCCGCGGACCGCGCAGTGTCTTATGGGTAGTCGTGGTCACAAAATCTGCATAAGGCACAGGGCTGGGATGGGCGCCTCCTGCGACAAGCCCGGCTATGTGGGCCATGTCGACCATCAAAATCGCGCCTACTTCCCGGGCTATATCGCTGAAACGTTTGAAGTCTATGAAGCGCGGGTAGGCACTTGCGCCGGCGACAATCACCTTGGGCCTGTGTTCCTTGGCCAAAGCCTCGACGGCTTCGTAATCTATAGTCTCCGTATCGGGCTTTACTCCATAGGGAACGATCTTATACCATTTGCCCGTAAAGTTCAAAGGATGCCCGTGCGAAAGGTGACCTCCCTGATCCAGGTTCATGGCAAGGAGCGTATCGCCCGGCTCCATCACCGAAAAATAAACGGCCATGTTGGCCTGGGTGCCTGAGTGAGGCTGAACGTTTGCATGCTCCGCCCCGAAAAGTTCACACGCCCGCTTTATGGCCAACTCTTCGATGTTCTCCACATATTCGCAACCGCCATAGTATTTTTTATGAGGGTATCCTTCTGCGTATTTATTGGTAAGTACCGAACCCTGGGCTTGAAGGACCGCCAATGAGACGAAGTTTTCCGAAGCAATAAGCTCCAATCCGTCGCGTTGTCTGGATAATTCGCCTTCCATCATCCCGCAAACCGTGGGATCCGCCTGGGATAACGATGAGATCAAGCTCTTTTCTATCATTTTTCTCCTCCTTGACAAAGGCTTTTGTTCTGCTGTCCTCACGGGACAGCAGTGTGCACTTTACATATTATTTTAGAGCTTTATTCTTTAAGAAGCAATTCATTATACCTTTCGTTCTACATAATAAAAAACTTATGACTATGATTTGCCTAAAAATCAGCCCCCACACTCCAACAAAAAAGGTAAAATCGATCACGCAAGGGTTATAAGGATAACATCGGGGAGGAAAAGAATAATGACAAAAGACGAATTTGCAAAATATATCGATCATACGAATTTAAGTCCTAAGGCTGCGCATTCGGATATAAAAACTTTATGCGAGGATGCCCTTCGATACAACTTTGCCGCCGTTTGCGTAAATCCCTGTAGAGTGGGCTTTGCAGCATCGTTTCTTGAAGGTTCTAGCGTAAAAGTCGCTTCCGTTGTGGGTTTTCCCTTGGGAGCAACCTTCACTGAGGCCAAAGCACTTGAAACTAAATATGCCCTAAGAAGCGGCGCATCCGAGATAGATATGGTCATAAATATCGGAGCCCTGAAGGATGGGGATGACAAATTTGTCATAAAAGACATCTCCGCCGTAGTAAAAGCCGCTGACGGCGCTATGGTAAAGGTTATACTTGAGTGCTGCTATCTGACGGATGAAGAGAAAGCGAGAGGCTGCCGGCTGTCGGTCAAAGCGGGAGCAAATTTCGTCAAAACCTCTACAGGATTTGGAAGCGGCGGAGCAACGATAGAAGACGTGATGATCCTTCGCGAAAATGTACCAGCAAACATAGGGGTTAAAGCCGCCGGAGGAATTCGCGATTTTAAAACCGCTTACGCTTTTATAAAAGTTGGTGCAACCAGGATAGGAACGAGCAGCGGACCTCAAATAATGTCCTCTTTTGATCCTTTGGTTTAAGAATTGCCGGTTGCAGTCGCCATTTAAAAGATGTCTGCAACCGGCAATTCTTAGTTAAAACTTGGTGCTTTTGTTAATATAAGCTACTCTTTTCTGGCATAAACGGGCTCTCGCTCCGGATTCAACCTCAATTGATTTTCGTAATCCCTGAAGACTTTGACGACCATTCCCGAGAGACAAATGATACCAACGAGGTTGAGCAGGGCCATCAAACCGTTGAAGAAATCGGCCAATTCCCATACCAGAGGCACGGAGCTAACAGCTCCAAATATTATCATTCCCAAAACCCCGAGCCTGTAAATTAAAAGCATGATATTGCTGCCGGACCCGGAAAACAAATACATCAGATTGCTTTCTCCGTAGTAGTAATTTCCCAATATCGATGTCCAGGCAAAAAACATAAGAGCTATACTAATAAAGTAGGGACCCCATGAGCCCACGACCGTCTGCATGGAAGTTTGGGTCAGCTCAACACCAGTAAGCCCGCTGGAAAGCTGTCCTGAGAGCAGAATGAACATTGTAGTGGCCGAACATACTATTACAGTATCGACGAAAACACCGAACATGGCGATAAAGCCTTGGCGCGCAGGATGTTTCACCTCGGCTGTAGCATGGGCATTCGGAGTAGAACCCATTCCTGCTTCGTTAGAGAAAAGTCCCCTTGCCACTCCATATCTTAAAGCCTGTGCCACGGTATGTCCCATTATGCCGCCGGCGACCTGCCTCACCCCAAAGGCGCTCTTGAAGATGAGGGAAATAATGGCGGGTATTTCCGTAATATTAATTATCATGGTAACCAAGGCAATGGCTATATACATAATTGCCATAAAGGGAACCACAATTTCCGCCACCTTCGCTATCCTTCTCAGCCCTCCAAAAATTACCACTCCGGTTATTATTGCCACAACTATCCCAAGGTAAAGTTCGATGTTTACTGCTGAAGATTCCTTCAGGAAAGCACCTCTTACTCCTGCAACGATCGAGTTACACTGCACCGCATTGAATACGAAGGGCATGGCCAGGATGATGCTTATGGCAAAAAGGACACCCATCCACCTTTGCCCAAGGCCCTTTTCCAAGTAATAGGCCGGTCCGCCACGATATGTACCGTCTGCGTTTTTAACCCTGAAAAGCTGGGCCAAGATGGCTTCGGCAGAAATTGTAGCCATGCCTACCAAAGCCGTAATCCACATCCAAAATACGGCTCCGGGCCCTCCTGAGACCAAGGCAGTCGCAACTCCGGCGATGTTACCCGTACCCACTTGCGCTGCCAAACCAGTGCAGAGGGCCTGAAAGGAAGAAATGCCCTTCTCCTCCGCTTTTCTGCTTCCCAATAACACCTTAAACACATGTCCTATATGGCGTATTTGAGGGAAGCCCAGGCGAACCGTGTAGAAAACGCCCGTTCCTATCAATAGCCATATCATCAAACTACCCCATAAAATTCCATTCGCCGCCTTTACAAGCTCCATCAACAAAGCCAACACCTCCAAACTATAAGATAAATGACATAAACGCCGCTTTTTTATTTTAACTACTACGAAAATTTGAGCAACTTTTTAACCGTATACAACCACTAAATCAGGCGAGATCGAGCTCCTATTTTTAGAATGGGTCTCTTGCAGTAAATTAAAATAGCTTGAGGCACGATCTGATATACTACTTATATGGGTGACTTCACTGCATTTATAAAAGGGCTGGAAAATAAGAAGGTGCTGGGTATAAACCCTCCTGTCTTCGATTTTGCCTTTTTCGACTTCTGGGCAAAACCACTGGGGTTGTTATACATTCTGGAATACCTTCGTCGCAGGGGCAATACCGTAAATTTGATCGACTGTATTTACGAGGGAAGGGATAAGCCTAAGTCATACGGACGCTACAAACCCAAAAGAAGGGAAATAGGAAAACCCCTGCCCTACAAGGCCATCCCCCGTCGGTTTTTTCACTTTGGAATGACGAAAGAAGAGCTGGAAGAAAGGCTTTCCGCGATAGAGCATCCCGATATTATCCTCATGACCTCCGGCATGACCTATTGGTATCTTGGCGTAAAATGGTGTATCGAAATCGTAAAAGGCATTTTCCCCGATGTACCTTTGCTGTTGGGTGGCATATACGCCCAACTATGTCCCGATCATGCACAAGGTCTTGGCGCAGACGGAGTCCAAACGACGCCGCTCGGCGTACCCTTCTTCCGTCCTGCATTGGATTTGTACGATACTCCAGAGTACGGGATTACGATTACCTCCATCGGCTGTCCTTTAAACTGCAAATATTGCGCCTCCAAAAGGCTTTGGCCAAAATACAGGAAGCGCAACGTTGACAAAATTATTGACGAGATATCCTTTCAGGCCGGCATGCGATCCGTTGGAGATATCGCCTTTTACGACGACGCGCTCTTACTGGACAAGGAAAGACACTTCTATCCCCTATGCGATGAACTCAAAAAAAGGCATGGCCACCTGCGTTACCACACCCCAAACGGATTGCACGTGAGGGAAATCGACGAAGTTTGTGCCCGCTATCTTTACGAAACAGGCTTTAAAACTATACGGTTAAGCCTTGAAAGCACCGACCCTTCAATACAAAAAGCGAGCTCCGACAAGGTTCATGATGATCAATATATAAGGGCCGTAGGAAACCTGTTTAAGGCAGGTTACACTCACGAGGACATAGAAACCTATATTCTGGTGGGTCTTCCCGGACAGCAATACGAAGCTGTAGAGAGGGCAATCCTTTTTGTAAAATCCCTGGGTGCGACAGTTAAGCTAGCGGAATACTCTCCCATACCCGGAACGCCCATGTTCGACGAATGTGCCAAGATTTTTCCTCTACTGAAAGAAGATCCTCTATACCAGAACAACACCGCATATTGCGGGTATATGACACCCGATATAACACAAATAAATCTGCAAAGGCTAAAAAATCTGGCCAAAAATAAAATAAGGGACGGGGTCAAGGCTTCCATTAGACGCGACGACCCGCCCCTGATTTAAAATCTTTCTAGCCTTTTTGGTTTGAGCTTATAGGCTCCTTTTCTGAAGAGGCCTCACATTGGCATGCGGGTTTTTTTGACCCATGGACCTGTTTCCACGTCACAACGGGCAACCCCCAAATGTTTATGAAGCCTACAGCAGCAGAGTGATCAAAGCTATCTCCCGTCGAGTAGGTAGCTAGATCGTCAACGTAGAGAGAATTGGGGGATTTAAGGCCAACTACCGTGCTTTGTCCCTTATACAACCTAACCCTTACGACTCCATTGACGACCTTTTGCGCCTGATTGAAGAAGGCGTCTAAGGCGTCCCTCAGGGGAGAAAACCAATAGCCCACGTAAGCCAGCTCGGCGTATTTCAACTCCAGGTCCGCCTTAGCAGCTATTACATCCTTCGCCAGGGTCATCTTCTCCAATGCCTTTTTGGCCTGAAGCAACACGACAGGCGCCGGGCATTCGTACACTTCCCTGCTCTTAAATCCCACAAGCCTGTCTTCGATCATATCTATTCGTCCCACTCCATGTTTACCGGCTATCTCGTTCAGCTTAGCAATCAAGGTAACGCCGTCCATCTCCTCGCCGTTCAGGGCCACAGGCAGGCCTTCTTTGAAGGTTATCTCCACGTATTCCACTTCATCGGGAGCATCCCAGGGATCCGCCGTGAGCTTAAAGGCATCGGATGGCGGCTCCGTCCAGGGATCTTCCAGAGGACCACACTCAATAGCCCTACCCCACAGATTATCGTCGATGCTGTAGGGGCTTTTCTTCGTGACGGGAACGGGGATTCCATGTTCTTTGGCGTAATCTATCTCGTCATCCCGGGAGAAGTGCCAATCCCTCACCGGTGCGATTACCTTAAGATCGGGCTTCAGGGCCCTTGTGCAAATTTCTATGCGGACCTGGTCTTGACCCTTTCCCGTGCAACCGTGTGCAACGGCGACAGCTCCCTCGATTTCTGCTATCTTGGCAAGATATTTGGATATCAGGGGCCTGGAAAGAGCGGATGTCAACGGATAGGTACCTTGATACATGGCGTTAGCCTTCAGAGCAGGCCATACGAAATCCTGGACAAACTCCTCCTTGAGATCCATAACATAGGCATTACAAGCACCGGTCAGAAGAGCCCTCTCCTTGCAGGCCTCCAAATCGACTACCTGTCCGACGTCTGCAGTAAAGGTTACGACATCATACCCTTGATCCATGAGCCACTTTATAGCGACTGAAGTATCGAGCCCTCCACTATAAGCTAAAACCACTTTACCTTTATACATTGCAATTCCTCCTTAAATTAAATATATTCATAAATAAAAAAGGCCCGTCCCACTTAAGGGACGAGCCTTTAATTGCCCGCGGTACCACCCTTATTGGCTAGGACCTTTTGGTCCTGCCCTCTTGCCGGCCTTTTGTCGGAGGCCACCCGAGTTCCTACTTGGTTTTAACCTTTCTTCGGAACTGGCTCGGGGACTCTCTTCGGTCCGGCTTCACTCGNNGAACGCTCTCAGCTTATGCATCCCCTCTCTGTCGACGAGCACAGACCTACTCTTCCCCTCATCGCCCTAATATCGGACAACTGAGCGGAACAAGGTCTTATACGTCTAGCTCGTCTTATTCGAAGAGATGTCAACATCAACATTCCACGCTCCTCAATGAACTTTAGGTTAGTTAACCAAATATTATAAGATTTGTCAATAGGTCGAGGGCTATATTTCAAATAGTGTGGAGACATTTCTGTGGCAAGAACCCCAACATCGTATTTTTACATAGACTGGACCTACCTCAGATTGACGAAGAGTAAATCCAGGGGAGGTTTTGTAGCAAACGGTATGGTCAAGAGATATTTTCTGCTTTCAGAGACTGTTTTTAACCCTAAAGACATCTCATCAGAGCCGCAAACTTTCCCTCTGCTGTCCATTTCATCTGTTTCATTGATACGCCCCCTTACTTGCGTTCCCATAAGAGAGTTCTTCAACCTTTCATTTACGATATCATCCTCTACACTTTGAGGGTATCCAGCTATAACGAGTGCGGTATATTTTATGCTCTCAGAGGGCCAGCATATTCTTCTCAAGATGTCCGTAACCTTCGGTTCGAGCCTATCTTGAGACACTATGGCAGCTGCTCCTCTTATCAGTCCGCCTAAAAGCAATTCATGTTTTTATTTTCCGTCCGCCAGTTCCTAAAACTCCTTGCGCATCTTTTGACCTGTTAGTATCCTTTTTTGTTGGGTGGTCTCTCAATGGAAGGTCACCCGATTTTACAGAAAGTATAAAGATATATTCCTTTATTTTAAGAAGGTGATTAAAACGATCCATGGCACTTTACGTTCATTATCAATTAATTCCAGAATAAAGAAACACATCATTGGGGATACAAGTTGGTATACAATAACTTTGCCAGTCCCTTACCCAGTAAGACATGTAAATGTCCATGTTACTTCAGATCCACGTTAGTTGACACTGGAACGTCAGATGAAATGAGCTTGAAGGCTTTATTAAGAAGCTTAGATATGATCGATATAAAACCTAAATATTTATTCTTAACGCACGCTCACCCTGATCATTGCGGAAGTGCTTCCATTTTGGAGAAAATATACAACCTTGAGGTAATATCTTCTTTCAAAACTGCGAGGGTGCTATATGATTACGCCAGAGGGAAACCAGATTATAGCATGATAGTTAATTATTTCATGAAACAAGGTGTCCCAGAAGAAGATTTAGAATTCATTATGCGGGATTTTTTTTGGTGGACAAGGGAAAAGTGCTTTCCGAGACGCATAGTAGAACTTATGCCACAGGAAAGCTGGAAAGGTTTTAGTATCATTGATGCTCCAGGTCATTGCCTGGGAGCCAGCTGCCTTTATGAACCCAAAAATAAAATTCTCTTGGCAGGAGATCAGATTATCGATGGAATTACGCCACATATCGGATATGAAGATGATTGGGATCCTCAAGAAAACCCCCTAAGAGACTATTTGGATTTTATAGAAAAAGTAAAGGAACTGAGCCCTGGGCATATCTTTTCCGGCCACCTTAATTTGATTTCCAACGTGGATAGGGTGATATGTAGTATTATAGAACATCACAAAACACGCTATAACAAAATCATAAGCATTTTAAGCGATGGGAGAGAGCTCTCGACTTATGAGATTTCAAGAATACTCTTTCCAAATGTCTTGGATGCTATTAATTTAAGGCTTTCTATTTCTGAAACCATGGCGCATCTCCAGTATTTGTTTTACAGGGGATCTCTTCAACAAATTATAAGAAATGCCAAAGTATACTATCGATTAAATTAGCTCGAAATTATTAGATGGAGTGAACAAGTAGGCATAGTGTGCAAGATATTGAAGGGATGTGCCGAAATTATCAAATGCAGAAGCTGGTTTCAATTTGGCAATTATGCACACGATTTCGAGGTATTTGTCACAGCTGATAGTTATGACGGTACCTGCCAAATTATCCACATCGAGCCAATTGTTGCATACTACTATTTCGCTTCCATCTTTCTGAGTAAATGACCAATTTTGCCCCAGCTCTGGAGTAGTCTCATCGGCTGACATTGCCCTTATGATTCCAGCTTTTACCCGCGCTTCTATTGCACTAGGCAAGCTCTCAACTGTAAGAGTTGTGCAATTATCAAGCTTTAGTCCAAGGCTTTCGAGATATGGGGGATAGAGCGGAGCATGACTTGCGGATACTGCTTTAATCAGATCGGAAAACGAAACAACAGTATAGTTCTCAAGAAGCCTTGCCTTAGCATACTGCCACTCATATGCAATGTCCGTATGATCAAGAACAGTGATTGGACAATAATACGCAACCATTGCAAACACATCATCTGTTGTTAGCGTGCTCTTGCCTTTGGCGTTTATGCCAGCGGCCCCAATCTCCTCCAGGTATGGATAGTAATCTGGGCTGTTACCGCTAGCCGCGACCGCTACAGATAGACCACCACCGGAGCATAACCTGGATACGTCTCATCCGCTGCAATAAGTCTGTGGCTCTGCATGCCGGCTCTACAAGTGATATATCCAGCTTTCAATGCAGCACCTGTATTGTCGCTGTCAGTATTGCTGACGAATTTGTCACCTGGTTTCATGGCTTCACTTACTGGACCATTCATCCAGAAAGTGTTCTGTATTTGTGTATTTGCAGGATGATAGCTGTATCCTGATCTTCAGCTGCGCCATCGTGCACATAAATGTTCATTTTCTGCCATGCATAAACATCTTCAACTGCTCTATTTTGCCAGCATGGAAAATTCTGGTGGTAAGAATCACATTTCTCACCCAAATGAGTTATGCTGATCCTTACCACCTTCATATTTTGGTTCAAATTCCCACGCTAAGGATTGCGGAGCTTGAATCTTACTCCCTCTTTGTTTTTTCCAATCTTGTCCTTGCCCGC
>NZ_DJHF01000005.1:0-62500 GCF_002433005.1 Acetomicrobium sp. UBA5826
GTAGGTCGCTGCCATGTGCCTGTTTTATTTTTGCCTCCATGGAGAGGCGAAAGAGGTGAAAAAAGAAGACGAGAAGGACTCGTCTTCTTTTTTTTCGGGGGTGGATGTGATATAAAGTTTTGGATGAAATATATAATATAGGGGTGTTCCGTTATTATGATCAGAAGAAAAGCAATTTATGGCGTCAACGACGTCCCGCCCCCAACTATATTGGTACTGGCGGGTGCTCAGCATGTACTGACTCTTTTTGGAGCAACTACTCTTGTGCCGTTAATATTCGGTCCTGAGATGGGAATGACAAGAGCGGAGATAGGATTTTTTATTTCGTGCGTATATCTGGCCATGGGGATAGCTACGCTGATCCAAACGCATCCAAAGCTTGGTTCCGGCCTTCCGATCGTTCAGGGGTCAAGTTTCAGCTTTATCCCTCCCATAATGACCATAATTGGCATTTATAAGGCAATGGGGCCTAACGTGATCATGCAATATATTGGCGGTGCCCTGATAAGCGGCGGTTTGCTCCTGTCTTTTTTGGGATACAGCAAAATAGTTGGATATATTAGGAAAGTTATAACCCCCGTAGTTATCGGACCCACAATTATGGCTATAGGCTTTTCCCTTGCTCCCACTGCTGTACAGTTCAATGCTGCCAACTATTGGCCGGTGTCGTTATTGGTTGTGTTTTTGATCTTTTTTTTCAGCCTCGTGACGAAAAAACAATACCTCAGTATATTTTCTGTGTTGACTTCAATAGTAATTACTTATCTTATTTGTTTACTCCTGTCAGTGACCGGTTTATTCGCTGCGGGGCATCCGGCATATATAGATCTCACTGAAGTTATCAGGGCTCCGTGGTTTAGGTTTACTGGAATTATGCCCTGGGGTGCGCCAAAGTTTAGCGTTGTAACCTTTGGTACAGCATTGGCCGGTTTCTTCGCGGTTATGATCGAGTCAATCGGAGATTATCACTCCTGTTCCTATGCTGCAGGGCTGGACGATCCCTCCTCTGAGACCATTAGCAGAGGTATCGGTGCCGAAGGGCTAAACTGTGCAATTTCGGGAATGCTTGGCGGTGTTGCGACGACCTCCTATACCGAAAATATCGGACTAATCGGTTTGACGGGCGTTGCCTCTCGCTGGGTTGTAAGGACAGGAGCCGTTATATTGATATTGATGAGCACAATAGGAAAGCTCGGTGCTCTTGTTGCCACCATTCCCAGTCCGATAATTGGTGGAGCTTATATATCGCTTTTTGGCGTAATAGGTGCTCTTGGAATCCAGGTTTTGATGAGGGCTGATATGGGAAGCCAGAGGAATGTTTTAATAGTTGGTTTTGCCTTCTTAATGGCCCTTGGACTTCCTGGATGGATAGAGCAGAACCACGCTATTTTTTCGACATTAGGAGTTCTTGGAGAAGTAATATGGGCTATATTGAAGACACCGATGGCTGTAGCGGGCATTTGTGCAGCCGTATGCGATAGCTTGATTCCCGGTACCGACGAGGAGCGGGGCATAGGCGTAAAAATATGATAAATGACAAAAGAGGCGGGTTATAACCCGCCTCTTTTGTATGTGAGGTGTAATTTATTTGATCAAGGCAATCCTTTTAGCTGCCGGCGAAGGACGGCGTTTGGGTTACGAGAAGATGTCAAGGCCTATTTTGGGCAAACCAATCATATTTTGGACGTTAGATTTAATCCGCGCCTCTGGTTTTGATCCAAAAGATATAGTGGTTGTAATAGGTTATGATGGAGATAAGTTGAAGAAGGAATTATCGAAGTATGGCGTTCGATTGAATATTGTCGAAAATCCCGATTACAGAAAAGAGATGTTCTCTTCGATAAAAACCGGCATATTGTCTTTGTCAAAAGATATAGAAAATGTCCTAATAGCCTTAGGCGATCAACCTTTAGTCAAGCCCGCTACGATAAAGGCCATTTTATCCGAAAGGCACCCCATAAAGGTGGTTCAGCCTGTTTTTAACGGAAAAAGGAGTCATCCGATTCTGATCCCAAAGCCCATAGTTGAAACAATACACTCAGCCTCTTTTGATCACACATTAAAGGATCTCATGCCGCCGCCGGAAGAAAGAATCTTGGTGCCCGTGGATGACGAGGGAGTATGCATTGACATAGACACCTTCGAGGACCTTAAGCTGGCGGAGAGCATCTTAAAGATCAGACATCAAGAGGCTGACGCAGGCCCTTAACGTTTGCTCCGTTATCGACAGCAATGATTTCAGCCATAACAGATATAGCGATTTCTTCAGGCGTTTCTGCCTTGATGGGAAGTCCAATGGGTGCATATAATCTGTCGACCAGCTCTTTGGAAACCCCCATTTTTAGCAGGTTTTCTTTCATCACGGCTATTTTGCGCTTGGAGCCTATCACTCCTATGTAGCAAGCTGTCTTTCCGTCGAGTTTGCGGACGACCTCTGTGTCAAGAGAGTGCCCTCTGGTTACAACGACGACATGTGTTAGTTTGTGAAATGACAGATATCTTTCGAAGGCCTCATCGAGCGGGCAGGCAATTGTTTGTGCCCAAGGGACGTTATCTGGATTTGCGAATTCCTCTCTTTCGTCCCACAAGGTTACTGAATAATTTAGAAAACTAGCGACCCGGGCTATGGCTTTTCCTACATGTCCGGCTCCAAAAATAATGAGTTCTTTTTTTCTCCCGATAAGTTCAAGAAATACTGTCGTTTTACCGCCACAGGCGGCTTTTGGGTCATCTGCCTCTGTGGCCGTAAATTCTTCGCTGTAAAGAGCAGTTGTTTTGTCCTCACGGAACAACTTCAATGCTTCCTGTATAACGTGATATTCCAATACGCCTCCGCCTATTGTCCCAACTATCGACCCGTTTTCCCATACCAGCATCTTTGATCCGACGCTTCTTGGCGTCGAACCTTCTTCGTCTATTATTGTGCATAATACACATTTTTCCCCCGTCTCAAGGGATTTCTTAAGAGATTCGATGATTGTCAGATCCATTTTGATTACCTCCTCCAGTTGTGTTTCGTTTTATTATAAAATATACACATAGTCTGACTATAGGCAAAACGGGATTGCAAAGCGAAAAACGGTCGATAGGGAGGATTTTGAAAGTGCGCAAAAAAATTGTAAATTTGAACCAGGCAATAAATCATATTTTATCTCATGACTTGACGAAAATAGATGTGGATATGGGTTATAAGGGGCCTCGTTTCAAGAAAGGACATGTCATCAAAGAAGAGGACATAGAGATTTTAAGGTCTATGGGCAAAGAACATTTAACTATTCTGGAATTAGAAGAAGATGAAGTGCATGAAGACGATGCTGCTTTAGCTTTAGGGTCGGCAATATGCGGAAAGGGATTGAAATTAACAGCCCCAAGCGAGGGAAGGTGTAATTTAATAGCCGACTTCAGAGGGCTTCTTTACTTCGATCCCGATAAAGTAAATATGATAAATAGCGATCCCGACTGGGTGGTAGTTACTTTATATCCCTACACGATGGTGGAACCGGGAGACATGGTGGCGGGTTTTAGGATTTTGCCACTTGCCGTTAAGAGAGCGCAGCTTGAAAGGGCTCTGCGTGTAGGGGCTACATTTGAGGTTAGGGCCTACAACCCTCTCAAGGTCGGATTGATAACAACTGGAGGGGAAATAAAAAGCGGAATAATAAAGGATGCCTTCAGGCCTAAGCTTGAAAGAAAAGTAGCTTATTTCGGAGGGAGTTTACTGGGACAAAGCATCGCAGGAGATGACCTATACGAGATTGTAGAAGCAATACGCAACTTTTTAAATAGTGGAGCAGATTTGATCATCTGTACAGGGGGCATGAGCGTCGATGCCGATGATAATACTCCGCGAGCCATTGCACAGACCTGCGACGAGGTAAAATTCAAGGGTATACCTGTATTGCCAGGCTCAATGCTTATGGTGGGAATGAAGGGAGAAAAAGTCATCATTGGAGCGCCTGCGTGTGTCGTCCACGATGAATGGACCAGTCTAGACCTGGTTTTGCCTAGGATATTTGCCGGACTGATTCCAACCTTCGAGGAGATCTCGAGGTTTGGCATAGGTGGCCTGTGCAGGCGTTGCTCGACATGTTCTTTTCCTAACTGTTCTTTTGGGGTCAAATGTTGAAATGTTGTATCGAGAATATGTAAAGAAAACGTTAAAAACTTTTGGCATAAGGCCCACAAAAGCGAGAATTCTCATTTGCGAAGCGCTAATGATGGCAGGGCAACCCGTATCGCACGGTGATCTACAGACAAACGTTCTTTTAAGTGAGATTAACAGGGTTACATTGTACAGATCTTTAAACATCTTGGTTGAAGCGGGCATAGTGCATAAGGTGCTTGGCATAGATGGTCGATGGTACTTTTGCATTCACGAACTTGACGAACCGGGGTGCCCCGGAGGCCACCCCCATTTTTATTGCCTAAAGTGCGGGAACATGAAATGTTTGCAAGGAGACAAGCTTCCCTTTGTGGAAGTTCCTCCGGGGTGTCATGTCGAAGGAAAGCAACTTTTAGTTTACGGGATATGTGAGAAATGTTTTAAGGAAACTAAAGAGTTTAATTGATAGAAAGCAGCACAGCGTCTCCCGACAAGATGGGGTCTTTGGGGTTTTCCTCGATCGCTTCGACGAGTGATAAATTTTCATATGCAGTGACGACCTTTAATTTTCCTTTTATTTCGTAATAGTCGTATCCCGAATTTAATCTGCAACGTTTGCTTCGATATGGCTAGGGGAAAGAAAGAGAAGGAGAGCCGTAAACAGTGACATAATTTGCACTTTCGTCATGTTAGGCACTTCCTAATCGTGTTTTAGATGTTCGTCAATAGATTTGAAGAATGCATCAATGTCCTCGTCGGCTACCAGGTCTACCCTGTCCATTGGAAGATAGGCAGTGGAAAAATCACCCTTGTTTACTATTACTATAGTCCCCTTACATTCGGCTGGAATCAGAGCCGCGGGAGTAACCACAAGGGACGAGCCGACAACGAAGAATAGGTCGCTTTCCCTCGCGAGCTCAATGCATTTGTCAAGGTATTTAACGGGCTCGCCGAAAAAGACAATGTCCGGTTTTATTACTCCTCCACAACTATCACAGTGGGGGATTTCTTCTTTCATGGTTTTCTTAAAACTTTCTTCGTAATTAAATTTTTTGCCGCATTTGAGACAATAACTTTCCCATACGCCTCCGTGTATTTCGTAAACTTTTTTTGACCCGGCCCTTTGATGGAGGGAATCGATGTTTTGGGTAATTATGCCTATTAATTTCCCTTTTTCCTCCAGCGTTGCGAAGAAATAATGCGCGAAGGTTGGTTTTATCTGTTGAAGGGCCTTCAAGAATTCCTTGTGAAATTTATAAAAAAGCGAGGGGTCACGATGAAAATAGGATATGTCAAATATCCTCTCCGGGTTATCTATACCGGCCGTGCGATACAACCCCTTTGGCCCACGGAAATCGGGGATTCCGGCATTTGTGGATATGCCTGCTCCGCTAAGCAGGCATATTTTTTGTGCCTTTTTTATCATATCTGCGCACTTTGCTGCCAGGTCATGCATCAGCTTCACCTCCTGCAACTTTTTGTCTCGCATAAATCCCTTATATACTTTATCATTATCAGAGGATATTTTCATCCTCCACTTCTGGTAAGTATTTTAAAATATCAAATGGCCGTCTTAAAGTTATGATGGAGGGATGAGTGTGGGAAATTATTACGATGTTATTGTGGTGGGAGCAGGTCCGGCCGGACTTTTTGCTGCCTTGGAGTTGGCGAACAGAGGAATAAGTGTGGCTTTAATAGACAAAGGAAAGACGCTTGACGAGAGAAAGTGTCCGTTGAAAATGGGCATAGTTCGAACCTGTGCTCATTGCAATTCCTGTAGCCTGATGTGCGGGTGGGGAGGCGCAGGAGCCTTTAGCGATGGTAAATTAACGTTGACCCCTCACTTTGGAGGAAATTTAGAGAAATACATCGGTAAGGAAAGGCTTCTTGCCTTGCTCGACGAAGTAGATTCCATTTGGAGGGAAAATGGAGCAGATTCCGCACCTTTGTTCGAACCGGATCCGGAATTTGCCTCTAAGGTTATCAAAAAAGCCCGTGTGGCTGGTTTACATGTCATTCCTGCGAAGATACGGCACATAGGCACAGATCGCACGAAGGAAGTGTTGCGCAATATATATTGCAAATTGCGCGATAAAGTTCACATATTGATGAACACCGAAGTAAAGAGGGTACTGATTGCTGATGGAGGAGTGGCTGGCGTTGAACTTTCAAGCGGCGAAAAGCTAAACGCAAAATTCGTCTTGCTGGCCCCCGGAAGGGAAGGAGCTCCCTGGATGGAACGGACGAGCAAAGAGCTTGGCCTTCAAGTAGACTCCCTTCCCGTCGACGTAGGCGTGAGGGTAGAAATTCCTGCCGAGTTGGCCGAGGAGTTGACGGAACAGTTCTACGAAGTTAAGGCAATCTACAATTCCCCGACTTTTGACGATCAGGTTAGGACCTTTTGTATGTGTCCCCACGGAGAAGTCGTTACGGAGTTTCAGTCCGATGGTGGCGTCGTTACCGTGAATGGCCACAGCTTCAGAGACAAAAGCACGGACAACACTAACTTTGCCATACTTGTGAGCACTAATTTCACAGAACCCTTCCACGATCCCAACGGCTATGGTGTTCATATTGCAAGACTGGCGAACATGCTTGGCGGTTCGGTGTTAGTGCAGCGATTGGGCGATCTTAAACTGGGCAGACGATCGACTCGTTCGAGAATTGAACGGGGCTTGGTGAAACCGACATTAGCGGAAGCCGAGCCGGGGGATTTATCCTTTGCCCTTCCATACAGACATCTAAAGGACATTTTAGAAATGCTTGAGGCTTTGGAGTCGATCATACCCCATGTGAACGATAAATATACCTTGTTATACGGTATTGAGGTCAAATTCTATAGTTTGAAGCTTTCCTTAAACGAGAAACTGCAAACCTCGATAAAAGGCTTGTATGCTGCTGGAGACGGAGCGGGTGTTACCAGGGGGGTCATACAGGCTGCGGCCAGCGGTTTGGTCTCCGCCAGGAGTATGCTTGAAGAGATTCATGAAACGATTTCAAAAAACTAGCGAAATTGCTGTATAATAATATACGTTAAATATGAATACAGGGGTGATAATTATGTTGGATCGCAAGTTGCTCAAAATGCTTAACGAACAACTAAACAGAGAGATATATTCAGGTTATTTGTACTGGTCAATGGCTTCCTGGTTTGATGCCAACAATTTAAAGGGTTTTGCCCACTGGATGAAAAAACAGGCCGAGGAAGAGATAGACCATGCAAAGAAATTCTATGAATATATAAACGACAGGAGCGAAAAGGTCGAGATGTTGCCTATTGAAGCTCCAAAGTCCTCGTGGAGTTTGCCTTTGGAGGTCTTTGAAGACACCTTCGCCCACGAACAAAAAGTAACTGAAATGATCAACAGTTTGGTAGATGCAGCGAGGGAAGCTAACGACCATGCAACATTCGAATTCCTTCAATGGTTTGTCAAAGAACAGGTCGAAGAAGAGGCCAATGCCGAAGAGATAGTCCAAAAGCTGCGCTTCGCAGGAGATTCTCCAAGCGTTATATTAATGTTGGATCAGGCGCTGGGATCTCGGGAGGATTAGTTGAGTCTTGTAAAGGAGGCAGGCCTATGGGTGTCGATAAGGTAGATTTGAAGGCTCTCTTTACCCTAAGTTACGGGCTATATATAGTGACGGGGACCAGCGAAGGAAGGTTGAACGGTCAGATAGCAAATGCGTTGATGCAGGTTACTGCAGATCCCATATGTATGGTTGTAGCTTTGCACAAAGATAACTTGACTACAGAGCTGGTAGAAAAGGGCAAGGCCTTCGGAGTGTCGGTTCTGGAAGAGGATACGCCAATGCCATTCATAGGGACTTTTGGGTTTAAATGCGGGAGAAATATAAATAAAATGACTCAGTGTCAATACAAGATTGGCGATACGGGCGTGCCCTTGGTATTGGACCACGCCCTTGCCGTTATTGAGGCAAAGGTCATAGATATAATTCCGGTATATACTCATAAGCTGTTCGTTGCAGAGGTTGTTTCAGCTGAGACCATAAAAAGCGGTACGCCCCTAACGTATGCCAATTATCGTTTGATAAAGGGCGGAAAGTCGCCCAAGAATGCGCCGACCTTTGTCTTCAACAAAGCGTAATTATGAAATAAATGGGGCGCTCGTAGGGCGCTCTTTTGCTTAAGGGTGAAATGAGTTTGTCTTTGGTCGAGTTTTTGGAAATGTTTTACGCCAAATATAACGATAAAGAGAAGGCAAGAGAGGACCCGGTCTATTTTTTGCATCGTTTCGATGATATTCGTGCAAGGGAGATAATTGGGATTGTTGCTGCCTCCCTGGCCTTCGGGCGAGTTTCTCAGATCATAAAATCTATAGAGAAAGTCGTCGCCATAATGGAAGATAATCCAAGAGATTTCCTTTTGAAAGTATCTGTGGATTATTTAATGGCGAAGCTCAAGGGATTTAAACATAGGTGGGTCAAGGGAAGCGATATTGTTAGCCTTTTGTATGCCTGCAAAATTTTGATCGCACGATATGACTCGCTGGAGTCTCTCTATGAGCATTGCAAAGCTGGGGATTCGGACCCTGCGGTTGGTTTTGCTGTTGCCCTTAGAAATGCATCGCCTGAGGATATAAGCGTTCTAATCCCCGATCCAGGGAAAAATAGCCCATGTAAGAGGCTCAGGCTTTTTTTGAAGTGGATGGTAAGAAAAGATAATGTAGATCCAGGGGGTTGGGCAGTCGAGATGCCTGCCAACCTGGTAGTTCCTTTAGATGTGCACATGTGGAAATTCGGAAAGGAATTGGGGTGGATTAAGAGGGCTTCTCCCGATGCAAAAGCAGCAATAGAGCTTACACAAGCCTTCAGGCTTTTTCGTCCCGATGATCCTTTAAGGTATGATTTTGCCCTATCCCATTTGGGCATGGAGGCCAAGGATTATCCTGAGGTCATTTCTGTCGCTAAGAAATTGTGTACGACCTGCGATTGCGAAGGCAAGAGTCAGCCGTTAAATTAAAAGCTGCAAAGGGGTCTTTAACGGAATGGACAAAAAGTTTCCCGAGTTATGCGATGTCATATATGCATATCAAGGAATCACTAGAAAGGTTACTGTAAAGCCGGATACGTCATTACTCGATGCTTTGATCTCTGCCGGCATCGTTTTAGACGCAGCTTGCGGAGGGCAGGGAAAATGCGGACAATGTCGCGTCTTGGCCAGAGGGGCTTTGACAGAACCATCTGATGAAGAGGTTGATAAATTAGGGCCCGAGATCTTGGGTCTGGGATGGCGTCTTGCCTGCCAGGCTTTTGTTAAAGGCAATGTTGAGGTTATTGTAGACGATTTTAAAACTGACTCGCGTAGCAAGCTCATCGATTCCGCCTTTTTCGAGAAAAATTTCATTTTACACCATCCTTCCGTAATGGAAGAAAAAGTGAACCTTCGCTGGGATGATCTAACGGCAGGGAGTGTGAGTGAAGCCCTTGCTAAAGCATTGGGAAAGGACGAATTGAAGATAAGGCCGGAAGCATTGCAGGAGCTGTCAATATATTGGGAAGAAGGGGAGGGCTGGAGGGGCAGTATGGTTAAAATTGACGAAGAGTATGTGGCGATTTTTTCTGGGCATGAGGAAAAACCTCTTTGCGCCTTCGTCTGTGATGTCGGCACTACGGCTATTTCTATCGTTCTGTTAGATTTGAAGATCGGTAAGATGCTTTCGCGTCGTACTATTGCGAATCCTCAGAGGAGTTTTGGAGCGGATATTATTTCTCGCATCTCTAAAGCGATAAACCCAAAAGATTTATTAAAGATGCAAACAATGTTGATCGACTCCATCGCCATGTCGATGCGACAGTGTTTAGAAGAGACAAATATATCTAAGGAAAGGGTATTTGAGATTTTGATTTTGGGCAACACTGTTATGGAACATCTCTTTTGGGGGATATCCCCTAAACCTCTTGCCAGGGCTCCCTATGTGCCGGTCTTTAAGAACATTTTAAGCTCCGAAGGTTTCAGGTTTTCGGCACTGCCAATGCACCCTTCTGGTCGGATTTGGTCGATGCCTATAGTCGATAAATTCGTGGGCGGAGATATGGTCTCCTTGCTTTTTGAGTTGATTTCTCTAGGTCCAAAAATTCCATGCCTCGTGATAGACCTTGGAACGAATGGGGAAATAGGGCTGATTTTGGATGATAAAATATTTATCACTTCCGCAGCGGCCGGGCCTGCCTTTGAGGGTGGTGCGATATCCTGTGGAAGGGTTGCAACCGATGGAGCGATTTATGCTCTCGAGAAAGATGGCGAACATGGCATAAAGGCACTGACAATAGGAGAAGAAATTGCCAAAGGACTATGCGGTAGCGGAGTTATAAGCGCAATTGCCCTATTTAAAAAAATGGGATTGATAGATGATACAGGAAGGATCAAAGATCCCGACGAGATAGGGGAAAAAGCGATAGCCTCGCTGATAGTGAGAGAAGAAGGCAGGCGAAAAATAATGATCGCGGATGATATAACCCTGACCCAATCTGATATTAGACAGGTTCAGCTGGCGAAGGGGGCGATCTCTGCCGCCATAGATTTGATATTGGAAAAGGCCTGCTTGAGCGGCGAATCATTAAGCGCTGTTTACCTGGCGGGGTCTTTTGGAAACTACCTAAACCCCGAAGATGTCATTGATATAGGCTTGTTGCCAAAGGATCTTACGGGTGAGATCAAGTGTCTCGGAAACGCTGCATTGAGCGGGGGAGTCAGGTTTGTATTGGGCGGCAGAGAGTCTTTTAAGGCCTTGGATCGTATCTTATCTAAAATTGAATTCATCGATATAGAAAAAGAAAATTTTAACGAAAAATTTTTATCGAAGCTGGCGTATCTCTGATGATCTCAGATGGGGTTTTGAAAAACCAAAATTTTTTTGTTGACAAATAGGAATTGAAGTACCATAATTCTTAAATAGGAAGGGAGGTCGAAGGATGAAGGGTGGAGTGGTACAAATCTCACAAGCTGCATCGATTGCACTGCACGGAATGGGAATACTTGCACTACATGAAAGAAGAATAAGCGTAAGAAAGCTTTCGGAGATGATATCCGTATCCGAACAACATGCAGCGAAGGTCTTTCAAAGGTTGACCAAGGCTGGACTGGTAAATTCCCTACGTGGTCCAAGCGGGGGTGTCGAACTCGCTGTTCCCGCTTCAAAAATAACCCTCTACGAGGTTTATGAAGCCATAGAGGGGAAGTCTTCGTCAGACTACTGCTTGATAAACAAACAGCATTGTCCCTTTGGGAGCTGTATTTTTGGAGGAATGCTCAAAAGAATTAACGAAGAGTTTTTAAAATATCTATCCAGCAGGACTTTAGCTGACTTAGTAAGGAGTGATCTTTTCGATGAAACAAAGGGTATTGCGACGAGTAATAAAAATTGACGAGGATAAGTGTGACGGATGTGGCCTCTGTGCCGAAGCCTGTCATGAGGGCGCAATAGTCATAGAAGAGGGGAAGGCCAAGTTCAGAAACGAGTCTTACTGCGATGGCTTGGGAGACTGTATCGGTGAATGCCCGAAGGGGGCCATATCCTTTGAGTTGACGGAAGCTGAAGAATACACAAGAGCTGCAGAAGAACCGAGCCATGGAGAAAACCTCCTTCCCTGCGGGTGCCCAGGAAGCAATGTTATGGATATTCGTCATAATGGCAATAAAGGAATGTCAGAAAGCTTGGAACAGGGCGTCGCCGATGATAATTCTAGGCTTTTGAATTGGCCAATTCAGCTCAAATTGTTGCCGATAAATGCACCGTATTTGAAAGGATCTTCTATCGTGATGGCTGCGGATTGCACGGGATTTTCGTTATACAGTTTTCAAAAGACGATATTGAATGACGATGAAAGAGTTTTGCTCATAGGTTGTCCCAAACTTGATGATGCCGAGCTTTATAGGCAGAAATTAGCTCAAATTTTTGAGGTAAATCAGACGCCCGAAATAACTGTAGTAATTATGGAAGTGCCTTGCTGTGGGGGATTATGGAGAATAGCGGAATCCGTTGCAAGCGAAGTTAATCGGGATATAGTTTTAAATAAAATAGTGATTGGAATCGATGGTAACATTAAAGATAAAGAAACAATTAAATATAGATACAAAGCAAATTAAAAAGGGGGAGTAGGCATGTTTTGTTATCAATGTGAACAGACAGCTCAAGGGAGTGGTTGTACTAATTTTGGTGTATGCGGCAAAAGCCCCGAGGTAGCGGATCTTCAGGACCTGCTCATACACGTCGCTAAAGGTATTTCCATGTACGCTCACAGGGCGCGGGCTTTAGGTGCGTCCGATAAAGAAATCGATTCATTCGTAATAGAATCTTTATTTACTACGGTGACTAATGTTAACTTCGACGAGGATCGCATGGAACAAATGATCCGTAAGGCGGAAAAAATCAGGGAAAAGGCTAGAAATCTTTACCTCAATGCAGCAAAGGAAAAGGGAATAACGCCGGATGAGTTAAACGGGCCGGCGACATTTGAGCTGGCAAAAGATCGATCGGGACTATTAACTCAAGGAGAAAAGGTCAATCCCGAATCGCGAACCCAGCGATGGGGAGATGTTGTAGGGGGACTACACGACCTTATCTTGTTTGGCCTAAAGGGGAGCGCAGCCTACGCAGATCATGCCCAGATTTTGGACAAAAAAAGCAATGAGATTTATGGGGGATTTCATGCTTTCATGGACTACCTCTCCAAAGATAGCTTTACGGAAGAGGAATTATTGCAAAAGGTTATCGAATTTGGGAACTTTAATTTAAAGATAATGGAGCTTCTGGATGAGGCCAATACCGAAGCCTATGGTCATCCCGAACCTACCAAAGTAAGGGTAACCCCTGTAAAGGGAAAGGCAATACTTGTTTCCGGTCATGACTTGAGGGATTTGGATCTTCTCTTAAAACAAACGGAGGGCAAGGGCATAAGCGTCTATACTCACGGAGAGATGCTTCCTTGCTTAGCCTACCCAAAACTTAAAAAATATTCCCATCTTGTAGGAAACTATGGAAGTGCCTGGCAGAATCAGCGAAGTGAATTCGATGAATTTCCGGGTGCAATTTTGATGACGACCAACTGCATTCAAAAACCAAAGGATTCTTACAAGGATCGAATTTTTACCACAGGTCTGGTGGCCTGGCCGGGAGTACGCCACATTGGTCCCGATAAGGACTTTTCTCCCCTTATTGAGGCGGCGCTTGCCCAGCCCGGTTTCTCCGAAGATGGACCAGAACATTACATTACCATAGGTTTTGCTAGAAATACCGTGCTCTCCGTAGCTGATAAGGTCATTGATTTGGTCAAGCAGAGGAAGATCCGACACTTCTTCCTCATAGGTGGTTGCGATGGAGCAAAGCCGGGGCGTAATTATTACACTGAATTTGCAACTAGCGTACCAAAAGACTGTCTTATCTTGACCTTAGCATGCGGCAAATATCGCTTCAATAAGCTGGAGTTTGGTGATATTGAGGGTATCCCAAGGTTGCTCGACATGGGGCAGTGTAACGATGCTTACTCTGCGATCGTCGTTGCAAAAGCCCTAGCCGATGCCTTTGAGACGGATGTCAATAGCCTTCCCTTATCGCTCATCTTGTCGTGGTACGAACAAAAGGCTGTTTGTATTTTGTTGTCCCTTATCGCCCTTGGAATCAAAAATATACGCCTTGGCCCAACCCTTCCTGCCTTTTTAAAGCCCAAAGTGATTTCCTACTTGAGCGAAAATTTGGGTCTCAAACCTATCACTACTCCGGCAGAGGATTTAAAAGCCATACTGGGCTAAACGCAAGTCACCTGTTGTTTCTATACAAAAAGAGGCAAGTTACTAACTTGCCTCTTTTTGTATTCTTAAAATAGGTATCAATTAGCGTGCCCGGATTCTTACCGTCGCAAATTACGAGAAGAATTATATCAATACTAGTGACTAAAGTGACATATATGTATTTTGTATTATTTTATTAATGCCTATTGCAAAAATAATGCAGCAATGATAAATTGAGTACATTCGAATTCGACCTTCGATTATAAAAAGTATGCTCTTATAAAAAAGGGGTTAAGTGAAAACATTGGACAATGCAAGGAGTGTGCAAGAGCGGTTCTCATTACCAAGTAGATTGCCATATAAAAACATTACTATGGCAGTACGAGAACGCTTGATGATGGAGCTTTTGTTTTCTAACAAATATGAGCCGGGTGAATGGATTAATGAATCGGTTATAGCCAATGAACTAAACATAAGCAAAGCGCCTATTAGGGAAGCCTTAAGGGAGTTAGCAGCAATTGGATTAGTGCAGATAGTACCTAACAAGGGAGCTCGTGTAACAGAATTTACAAGACGAGACATGGAAGAGATTTATACTATTAGATATACACTAGAAGAATGTATTTTTAAGGATATTATCGCCCGTGATGCAATTACGAAAGATGATATCAATCACCTTGATGGTATAGTTGTAGAAATGATGAACATTGCTACCAGCGACAGCCCTAAAGAGATCTTATTGGGCAATTTCCTTGAGAAAGATCTGGAATTTCATAGATATCTATGGCTTCACTCAGAGCTTAAATGGACTACAAAAATGCTTTTGGATATTTATCTTTTGCTTATTTTGGGTATTTATAGTTTTTTGCTCGAGGCAGATTTATTAAAAACTGCAGAATATCACTTTAGAATTATAGATTATATAAAAGCGAAGGATGTTGATAAATTCAAGCAAGACAGGTCAGAAAGTTATTATTCTTTAAGGAGACAAGAAGACAGTATAAATTAGGTTAAGGAGGATTTTTTATGGAGAAGATGACTACGAGACTTCGTAAACTTCTTTCTAGGGACCAAATACTTGTTGCGCCAGGAGCTCACGATCCTCTTGTGGCGAGGATAATCGAAAAGGAAGGTTTTGAGGCAGTGTATATGACTGGTTATGGAACTTCGGCAAGCGTGCTAGGGCAACCTGATGTTGGACTCTTGACGTTAACAGAAATGGCAATTAGAGCTGCGAACTTAGTTGAGGCCGTAAGCATCCCTGTAATTGCCGATGCAGATACTGGATATGGAAATGCCATTAATGTTCAACGGACCGTGCGTTTGTACGAAAAAGCTGGGGTTGCCTGTATTCAACTTGAAGATCAAGTAGCTCCAAAAAAGTGTGGTCACATGCTGGGCAGGGAAGTCATTTCGCAGGAAGAGATGGTGGGAAAAATTAAAGCGGCCTGTGATGCCAGAGTTGATGACGACCTTATGATAATGGCAAGAACAGATGCAAGGACTAATTACGGTATCGATGCAGCTATAGAAAGAGGCAAGGCATATGAAAAGGCGGGTGCGGATGTAATTTTTATTGAATCAGTGGAATCAATTCAAGAAATGAGAATGGTTACGAGTAGTTATAATGTTCCTGTTATTGCAAACATGGTTGAAGGTGGGAGAACTCCTTATCTTTCGGCGAAAGAGCTTGAAGAAATTGGCTATGACATTGTAATTTTCCCAACAGTATCTACTTATGTAATTGCTAAGGCGGTTAAAGAAGTGTTAGAAGTATTAAAGCATACAGGAACTACTAAGGATTACTTTAATAAGATGATCTCTTTTGTGGAGTTTAATGAAATGATAGGTTTACCCAAAATACGAGAGATAGAGAATAGATATGTGGCGGAAAATTTCTTAAGAGCATAAAACTATGTTATGCAGTGAGGATAAAAAGTCGTAATATAGTAATACTGCTATTTTACGGTATATAGTTGTTAAAATATCTTTAATTTCGTCTTTTTTTATAAGATGAAGATATGGGGTTGCTTAATAAGATGTTATAAAGTAAATTGAGTGTATGTAGTACTTTATGTATATTTTATTATTTATGTGAGTGTAGAGTAGCATAGTAATTTGTCAATTTGTTGTGTGAGTTAATAATTTGGATAAGAGCGTTAAATCACAAAGTTTTTCTGTTTATATTATATAGACATTAAATTAATGAAAGAGGGTAATTGGATGATAAGCCCCGAGGATGTATTTAGTTTATTCCCCGAAATAGAGTGGTTAAATAGCAATACCCTTAAAGAAAGTGTTGTCAAAACTTGGGTTGAAGCAACGAAACTAGGGGGATGGAATAAAGATGAGCTAGAAAAATTGCCTTTTGTATTGATTGAACTGAAAGATTGTTCGGTTACTCTTGTTGAGCACGTTAGGAATGTGACAAAGTTGGCTGCAAAGATAGAAGCTATGCTTGCATCGTTCTACAACAAACACCTCAAAGTTAATAGAGAAGTAGTCCTAGCGGGTGCATTATTGCATGATGTCGGAAAATTAGTTGAATATTCTCAAATTAATAATGGGTATACGTTTAGTCAGCTTGGTAAACTATTAAGACATCCTATTATTGGGGCTATACTTGCTTTTCAATGTGGTGTTCCGCCAGAGGTCTGTCATATTATTTCGGTTCATTCCTTTGAAGGTGATAAATCATATATATCTCCTGAGGGTTTTATTGTAAAAAATGCAGATTGGCTTAATTTTGATTTTTTGGCTTATAAGTATCAATCTAATTTAAAGCATTAAATTTACAATAGGAGGGTATGAGTATGTTTAAAAAGAATGTTTTCAATATGTTGGTTATTTTGATTGCGATAATTGGGTTTTTGACTAGTGGTGAGTCTTCTGCATCAAACAGTGTTGTTGTGGCTCAACTTAGTAACAATCAAGCTACCGGTGAAATCAAGACGTTCTTGCTAGGCCACATCTTGAGTGCCAACGATGATGATCCATATCAAGTATTTGCGACAAACTTTGCGAAGAATGTAGAAGAAATGAGTGCTGGGAAAATGAAGATTCAAGTTATTCCTAATGCTCAGCTTGGCGGAGAAAGAGATATGATGGAAGGGATGCAGTTCGGGACAATACAAATGTGTGTACAAACTAATGTAAATACGGGGATCTTTGCGTCAAAATTTTTAGCTTTTGATTTACCCTTTATATTTAACAATGCTGCACAAGCCTATAAAATATTAGATGGTCCACTAGGAAGAGAAGTTCTTGATAGTCTAGAACCATTAGGAATTAAAGGTTTGGCGTGGGGCGAAGGTGGTTTTAGACACATGATTAATAAAGTAAGACCAATAAGAGTGCCAAGTGATGTCAAAGGACTTAAATTCAGAAGTCTAGAGAATCCTTTATATGTTGATACATATAAAGCCCTTGGGACAAATCCAACACCCATGGCCTGGACCGAAACCTTCACTGCTTTGCAACAGGGTACAATAGATGGGATGGATATTCCTATAAATGTAATTAAGGCCAATCGTTTTTATGAAGTTGCTAAATATTTGTCTTTAACAAGCCATTTTTATTCCCCCCTATATATAGCGATGTCAAAAAATATATGGGATAGCTTATCAGCTGAGGAACAGAGCATTATGATGAAGGCTGCAAAAAAAGCAGGAGATGACGAAAGGAAGTTTGTACAGCAAAATGAGGAACTAGCAATTAATATGATGAAAGCTCAAGGTTTACAAGTTAACAGTGATGTAGATTTTGCAGCATTTGGTAAAGCCTTATCTCCAGTATATGAAAAATACAAAGATAAAATTGGCACCGAGTTTTTTAATAGGCTTATCCAAGCTTTAAAGTAATGAGAGCTAATTTAGGTGGATGAGTGGAGGAAAATTTCAATGTCTCTAAAGAAATTAAGTGATTTTTTTGATAGAGTGGCAAAAATGGTTTGTGTGATTATGTTTGTAATTATGGTGATAGCTGCTATAACTCAAGTGTTTGCAAGGTATGTAATTAACTATCCTATTTCTTGGACTGAAGAAGCGGCACGTTATTCTTTTATATGGTTAAATATACTAGGGGCAAGCATTGCTGTAAAACATGGGACGCACGCAGTTATTACAGTGATAGTTGATCATATTCCTACGAGGTTGAAAACTATTATAGTATTGTGTGTAGATGTTTTGGTAATGTTCGGTGGTTATTTAATGTTAACTCAGGGGGTAATGTTGGTAACGATGACAATGAACCAATTAACCCCAGCTATACATATCCCAATGGGATATATCTATTTATCGGTTCCTGTTAGTGGTTTGTTGATAATATTTCATAAGTTATTGGATTTTTACACTCATATTCCCAGGACTAGCATCGATTAAGTTTAAACATTACGTGGAAAGGGTGAATCTAGTGGGTGTATTGCTTTTTTGTTTGCTTTTTATTTTTATGGCAATAGGAGTACCAATTGCGTTTTCTATAGAGTTATCTAGTGCGTTTACACTAATGGCTACTCATTTTCGCCCTCTCATTTTAGTTGCACAGCGTATGGTTGTAGGTACAGATTCATTCCCTTTGTTAGCGGTGCCACTTTTTGTGTTGGTGGGCTCGTTAATGGAATACGGAGGAATTTCGCAAAGACTTATTAATTGGGCTGATAGTATAGTGGGCAATTTGACAGGTGGTTTGGGAATGGTTATGATCCTAGCATGTGTGGTATTTGCGGCTTTAACTGGATCAGGCCCTGCAACGGTTGCAGCTATTGGCTCTATATTAATTCCTGCAATGGTTAAAAAAGGATATGATAAAGCGAGTGCAGCTGGGTTGGCAGCAGCAGCCGGAGCACTAGGCCCTATCATTCCACCTAGCATACCAATGATAATTTATGGAGTTACAGCTAATGTATCAATTCCTCAAATGTTTATAGCAGGTATTATCCCAGGTCTGTTTATTGCTTTCTTGCTGATGTTAACTAATTATTTTGTCTGTAAAAATAAAGGGATTGCCGGTTCTAAAGAAGCTCTTTCAATAAAAAAAATAATAAAAGCTACATGGCGCGCAATGGGTGCTCTATTGTTGCCAATAGTTATTTTAGGTGGTATATATGGAGGTATATTTACACCTACTGAAGCTGCAGCAGTCGGAGTAGTATATAGTCTTATTGTTGGTTTAATTTTCGAATTGAAGTTTAAAGATCTAGGCCATATTTTAATAGAAACGACAGAAGTTTCAACTATGGTTATATTTATAATTGCAAATGCAAATCTTTTAGGTTGGATAATGTCTGCGATACAGCTTCCACAAATCATTGCTAATATTGTAGTTTCTTTAATACATAGTAAAATTGTTTATATTTTAGCATTAAATGCTTTTTTGTTCTTTGTTGGAGCTATTATGGACACTATTGCTGCAATCATTATTTTAGCACCTATATTGGTTCCAATAGGTTTAAGTTTTGGTATGAATCCATTACATTTAGGGGTAATGTTTGTAATCAATTTAGTAATAGGTTATGTTACACCACCTTTTGGCTATAATTTGTTTACGGCATGTTCTATTACAAACTTAAAACTTGAAGAAGTGGTTAGTGGTGTTATACCTTTTCTAATTGTTGAGATGGTTTCTGTTATAGTGTTATTTTTTATCCCACAATTCGTTTTGTGGCTTCCAAATATTCTTTTTGGATAGAGTTAGTTGTTTGTAAACTATATAAAATAATTATGATGGATTTGTTGAGAATAGCTTACTAATATTATCTTATTTGATCAATGTAGTTGCTTTTAGATAGTAAATATTAATTAAACACAATAGTAGTAAGTGTTTTTAATAGTTTCTTGTGTATGTTGACGATAATTTAATTTAAATGGAGGTATTCCAATGAATCAAAAAACAATAGTAATGGGAGTTATAGGGGCAGATATACATGTTGTTGGAAATAAGATCATTGAGTATGCATTAAGAGAGGCTGGTTTCAACGTGGTCAATTTAGGGATATTCTGTTCACAAGAAGACTTTGTCAATGCTGCAAAGGAAACAAATGCTGACGTAATCTTAGTTTCGTCTTTGTATGGGCATGGAGAACTTGATTGTAAAGGATTAAAAGAAAAATGTTTAGAAGCTGGCTTAAACAAGGTGAAACTTTACGTTGGCGGTAACTTGGTTGTAGGAAAACAAAATTGGGAAGATGTAAAGGCGAAATTTGAGGCAATGGGGTTTGATAGAGTAGGCTCAGAGACAACTATGCCAGATGATATTATTAAATGGTTGCAAGAGGATTTATCTTGTATAATAGCTAAGTAGAACTTTAGGGAGTGCAATATTATGGATCTTACATTGTTGATAGATTTTGGGAGTACGTATACAAAGGTCACAGCAATTAGTGAACAAAAAGGATGTTTTGTAGCAACTGCAAAAGCCCCTTCGACAGTTAATAGTGATGTTATGATTGGATTAAGTAATGCAATAAACAACTTAAAAGATATTCTAGGGGAGGAAAATTTAAGTTTTCGCAGACGAGTTGCCTGCAGTAGTGCTGCAGGAGGTTTACGTATGATCGCCATTGGGCTAGTGCCTACACTAACAGTTGAAGCTGCGCGTAAAGCTGCTTTAAATGCGGGAGCAAAGCTAATTGGATCTTATGCTTTTAAGTTAACCGAGGAAGATTTAAAAGAATTATGTATGCAAAAGCCTGATATTATACTTTTAGCTGGTGGTACAGATGGCGGAGACGAGGAGGTTATCCTACATAATGCAAAAGTATTAGCAAGCCTAGAGTTAAATGTACCAATAGTTGTAGCTGGCAACAGAGCGTGCAAAGAACGAATAAGGCAGATTTTTATAACTGCGGGTAAGGATGTCAGAATAACAGAAAATGTTTTACCTGAAATAAATAGGCTCAACATTCAGCCTGCAAGAGAATGCATTCGCGAAGTCTTTATTGAAAGAATTGTTCATGCTAAAGGTATAGATAAAGCAAAAGAATTTGTGGAAGGAATTTTAATGCCAACCCCTGAAGCTGTTCTACGAGCAACTGAACTATTAGCAGAGGGGGCTGGAGAAGAAACTGGGATGGGTGAAATTCTTGTTGTAGATGTAGGTGGAGCTACGACTGATGTGTATACAGTTTGTAGTGGAAACCCCACACGAGGAGATGTTATATTAAAAGGGCTTCCAGAGCCTTATTCAAAGCGTACTGTGGAAGGAGATTTGGGGGTAAGATTCAATTGTCTTCATATAATGGAGACAGTGGGAGTTAGTCTTCTTTCAGAAATGTCTGGAATGAAAGTAGATGTAATTGAATCAACGTTGAGCTTATGGGCAAGGAAGACTTATATGGTTCCAAAATCAGAATTGGAAATTAACCTCGATCAGGCGTTAGCAAGATGTGCAGTAGATATAGCGGTCAAAAGACATAGTGGAACACTTGAAAAATACTATACCCCCATGGGGGAAGTCTTTGTCCAGTATGGAAAAGATTTAACATCAATTAAAGCTGTAGTTGGTACGGGTGGTCCTTTAGTAAATGCGCAAAATCCGACTTATATTTTAAGCGGTGCCCTATTCGATGAGCATGATCCTTCATACCTTAAACCTAAAAATCCAAAGTTGTATATTGATAAAAATTATATATTTTATGCAATAGGATTATTGGCTGAGATTAATCCTGAATTGGCGATTCATATATTAAAGCAAGATTTAAAACAGGTTTCGTGTGAAAAGATGGTAGATAGAAGTTTAATGTGTAGGAGGTAGTATCAATGAAAGATTTACAACTTGTTTTAAAGAACGAAAAATGGGATGAAGAAGAATTTTTAAGAAGTCGTCCAGAAGTATTGAAAATGTGGGCTACTGGTGCCGAAGTGGACTTAGATGAAGCTGTAGCATACCATTTGTCGATGCCCAAAATGAAAAATACTGGTCGATTATTAAAAAAGGCCAAAGACGAAGGCAGGACATTGGTGGCATTTCGTGGGGGTGTTGCGACCGTTGAAGGACAGATAGAGTTGCTACAATATTTGCAAAATGCTGGAGCTGATTTGTTACCTGCTACGGTTGACAGTTACACGCGTAATCTTCGTTTCCATGAGGCTCAACAGGCCTTGGAACAAAGTTATGCCGAGGGGAGATCTTTATTAAATGGGTTTCCAGCAGTGAATCACGGTGTTAAGGGTTGCAGAAAATTATGTGAAGCTGTTGACCTTCCTATAACATGTAAACATGGTTCGGTTGATGGCAGAATATTAGCTGAAATAGTTTTTGCAGGTGGGATGACAGATTACAATGGGGGCGGTATCTGCTTTAATGTGGTATACAGTAAAGACGTTCCGCTAGAAGTTTCGATAAAAAATTGGCAGTACGTTGATAGATTAATTGGATATTACGCAGATCGAGGTGTTGTGCTTCACAGGGAAGAGTCTGGGGCATTAACAGGAACGTTGGTACCTCCATCTGTATCTCTTTCAGTTGGAATTATAGAAGCCTTGCTTGCTGCAGAGCAAGGTGTACCTAATATGTGTATTAGTTATGGTCAGGGTGGTAATTTAATTCAAGACATTGCTGCTATTCGGATGTTAAATGAACTTGGTCAAGAGTATCTAAACAAATTTGAGTATAGTATGGTATTAACATCAAAGTTTGATCAATGGATGGGTGCCTTCCCACATGATGAACAGGCAGCTTATGGTGTAATAGTTCTTGGTGCTGCTACAGCTGCTTTAGGTGGAGCGCAGCAGACTATCGTTAAATCGCCTCAGGAAGCAATGGGAATTCCAACGAAAGAAGCAAATGCTGGGGGAATTAAAGCAACAAAACAAACTATAGGCATGCTTATTAACCAAAGGATGCCTATAGATAGCCAGAAGCTAAAAGACGAGATTTATATGATAAAAAGGGAAACTCATGCGATTATAGACAAAGTAATAGAACTCGGGTCAGGGGATTTGGCTATAGGTGTCGTAAGAGCCTTTGAAAGTGGTGTTCTTGATGTGCCTTTTGCTCCTAGTGTTAGAAATGCAGGTAAAGTTATGCCTGTAAGGGATGCTGAAGGTGCTCTAAGGTATCTAGATGCTGGCAACCTGCCATTTGATAAGGAAATACTTGAATTTCATAGGGAGAAGATTGCTGAAAGAGAAAAACGAGAAAACCATAAGGTGGATTATAATACTGTAATACGGGACGTGTATTCAGTAAGCCGAGGGAAATTGGTATAGTTTTAATATAATTAAGTAAAATAATCTTGAGGAGGTAGGAAGATATGAAAATGAATCGTTGTGTTTTGCTAATGATATGTGTAGTGTGCGTTTCTTTGTTTTTTATTGACGATCATGTATTGGCGGCCGAGATAATTCTGAATATGGGTGCATCTTCAACCCCAGAGCATTCTCGATACAAAGCAGCAGAGATCTTTGTTAAGGAAGTGAAAGAAGCTTCCAACGGTGCTATCGAACCACGAATGCATTTTGGCGGGGTCTTAGGGAACGAAACACAGATGGCAAGGTCTGTACAAGCGGGTACGCTTGAAGTGGGCTGGATTAGTGATATTGGTTTATCGACTGTTGTGCCGGCAATTGGGTTTGTCAATTTACCCTACTTGTTCCCAAATTATGAATCTGTAGATAAGTATTATTTTAACGGATGGCTTGGCGAAATTGTTAAAGAAAAGCTAGAACAGAATGGATTTAAATTTTTAGCTTTTCTTGAAAATGATTTTAGGTGGTTAACAAACAATAAACGGCCAATATTGAAACCTGAAGACATCGTTGGTTTAAAGATAAGAACAGTTGAAACACCGATGTTCATAAAGTTCTTCAAAGAATTAGGAGCTTTGCCAACGCCTATGGGTATAACTGAAGTTGGTACTGCTCTGCAGCAGGGAACTATAGATGGGCAAGACAACGGAGCAATATTGACATATGCTTATGGTTTTTATTCCTTTCAAAAGTATTTAACTAAAACCAACCATTCATATAGTGGTGGAGCTATTGTTATAAGCAAAAAGACGTGGGAATCACTAACATCTAATCAACAAAGAATTATTGAAGATGCTGCGATTAAAGCTGGGAAATGGCAAATAAAAAGGAACCGAGAGGATGTTAGCAGATATGTTGATCTAATGAAACAGGAAGGCATGGAAATCCATGATATTACCCCAGAATTAGATGTAAAATTTAGGGAAGTAGCAGATAAAGTTTGGGATGATCCTTATAGTGAAAAGCTTTATGGCAAAGATATAATGCAGAGAATTAAAAGCGAATTTAGCGTTAAATAAGCTTATCAACGGCAGGATCACATGACACTGTTGCTTATGTGGTTCTGCCGTTCTAGTTTAAGGTGATATGGCAAATTATAGTCTGTGAAAGCAGGTGTTTGTATGAAATCATTAACGCGTATGGAAGAGATTGTATCAGTTACTGTATTTCTTGTAATGTTGTCTATAATGGTTATTCAAGTGCTATATCGCTATGTTTTGCGTCTTCCTCTTCCTTGGTCAGAAGAACTTGCGAGATTTCTTTTTGTGATAACAACTTTTTTTGGTGCAGCAATTGCGAGTAATGAAAAAAGTCATATTGAAATAAATTTAATAGATCCTATTTCACAATTCATTAAGAGCGAAAGACATAGAGAAGCCTTTATAAAAGTTGTTCAGGTGATTGGAAATATGATAAGTTTAGCAGTAGTTTGCACTCTTGCATACTATAGTGTTAAATATGCATATTTTCTTACTATCACAAACCAAGTTTCTCCTGCTATGGGTCTTCAACTTTCTTGGATTGTATGTGCAATGGTTGTGGGGTTAATTCTAATGTGCATTCATTATCTTGATGCAATATTACAGTCATATTCCAAGTCGCATTGGGGGATGAAAAAATGATTTATCTAATAGTTTTTTTAGCTGTCTTTCTTTTTATTGCCTTTTTGCGGGTTCCTATAGCTTTTGCCATGTGTTGTGGGGTAATGATTGCGATGGCAATGGCAAATATAGATTATGCAATAATACCTCCAGCAATTTTTGGTGGGATAGATTCATTTGCTTTTTTGGCTGTTCCTGCGTTTATTTTTGCAGGAGATTTAATGGCATCTGGAGGTATATCAAATGCACTTTTAAAATTTATAGGTGCAATAATTGGTAGAATACGGGGTAGTTTAGGTGCAGTTGCAATTGTTGCGTCAGCTTTGTTTGGAACCATAACGGGATCATCCCTAGCTACAATAAGTGCCATTGGAGGAATTATGATGCCAGAAATGATAAAGGCAGGATATTCTAAAGAGTATACAACCACATTAATGGCAGCGTCAGGTTTTTTAGGTATTTTGATTCCACCAAGTGTGCCAGGTGTGATTTATGCGATAACAGCAGGTTTGCCGGTACTTGATGTATGGCTTTGTACTGTAGGTCCAGGTATTCTTCTTACAATAATGTACATTATTGTAAATTACATACATGTTGGAAGAAGACAACAATTACAAGTAAAGAAGTTTAGTATAGTCACTTATTTTCATGACATTACAAATGCATTACCTCCTGCATTATTAGCGTTGTTAGTACCTATAATAATTTTTGGTGGCGTTTACGGTGGCGTTTTCACTGCAACTGAAGCAGGAGCTGTGGCAGTTGCAGTTGCAATTTTAATTGGATGGATTTTGTACCCTAAAATCTTTAAGATTCTCCCAGATCAGCGCTTGTGGAAAACAGCAAGATCATCAACTGTTTCAAGCGCGTCAATTATGATGGTGATTGGGGTTGCACATGCTGTTAGTCAAATGATTGCATATACTGGTATCCCAATAAAGTTAACCGAATTCATGACGGGCTTAACACAATCTCAGGGTGTTTTTTTAATAATTGTTAATATCTTGCTTTTAATTGTAGGAATGTTCTTAGAGACTAATACAAGTATTTTGCTATTTACACCTATCTTAGGGCCCCTAGCGAGTGCATATGGGGTAAACCCGTTGCATTTTGCAGCGATTATGTTATTAAACTTGGAAATTGGAATGATCACACCTCCATTTGCCATTAATTTATTTACTGCTTGCAGGATGACTAATGTAACAATGAATAAGATTGTAAAAGATTTATTACCGTTTTTGGCGGTATGCTTTATTGTTTTGTTAATTACGACTTACTTCCCACCATTTTCTTTAACAATCATAAAGCTAATTCACTAATATATCTTATGGTTTAGATTCATTATAAGGTGAATGAGTCTGCTGAAAAAGCCAGTACGTATTTATATTATTAACTTAAGAGCCTGTTGCATAAATATTGCTGAATGAAGTTATCCACAGACAAAATGCATTATAATAGTCCATGAATCAAATCACTACAAAATAGCTGAGGTGGACCTTTATGGCATATAACTTTATAAGTAGCGACAGAGATCAAATGTACCTTTTACCGCCTGATATGAGAGACTGGCTGCCGGAAAATTATCTCCTCTGGTTCATAATGGAGATAGTTTCACATCTTGACCTCACCCCTTTCTATCAACGCTACAATCCGAAAAAAGAGGGAAGAGTCGCCTATAATCCGTCCATAATGACAGCTTTGTATTTTTACTCATACTGCACCGGCGTTAGATCAAGCAGAAAGATAGAACAGCTTTGTATTGAAAGCGTGCCTTTTAGAATCATATCCGGTGACCATCATTCGGACCATACTACCATAAACCGTTTTCGTAAGAACTTTGCCACAGAACTTGCAGGCCTGTTTATTCAGGTTTTAACTATATGCTACGAATCAGGACTTTGCAATGTCAGTACAGTTTCCGTAGATGGAACAAAAATAAAGGCCGATGCATCCATGGCATCCAACCGAACCGAGTCAGGCCTCAAGAAAGATATAAAGATATATTTCAAAGAAGCAGACCAAGAGGATGCCCGTGAAGGCAGACTACGCAGGCTTAAAGAGGTCCAGGAGGAATCCACCGGCAAGAAAAAGCGTGGCCGTAAACCCAGAAGTGCTGAACAAGTCGAGAAAGAAGAACCCGAAAAGCTCAAGGCCAATATCACCGACCCTGACAGCAGGATCATGAAGACCCGCAAGGCCCGGAGAGATGGCAAGATAATACCCTTGCCCCTTACTCCAGTTTCCACCATGGAGTATAAGCTTTTGACTCCTGAAGGTAGAAAACTGTACAAGAAACGCAGTGCCACAATAGAACCTGTCTTCGGACATATCAAGGAAGTGCTTGGTTTTAACAGGTTCATGCGTCGGGGGTTAGATGCGAATGTCCATATAAAACTGAGCCACGTGCTCATCAAAAGTGAGCCACCCATGCTCATGTAAAACTGAGCCATGTGCTCATTTAAACTGAGCCACCTCCCTTCGACTGTTGTCTTTTCGTCTCAGCCAAGCGATAGGAAGCCCCGTTCATGTCGAGGATATGTGAGCGGTGCGTGATCCTGTCGATCATAGCCGCCGCCAGCATGGGATCGGGGAAAAGCTCCGTCCATTTGGAAAACTCGAGATTCGTCGTTATCATCACGCTCCCTTTCTCGTTCCTTGCCGACAAGGCATGGAACAGGAGTTCCGACTGGCTTTTCGTAAAGGACACGTAGGAGAGCTCGTCCAGAATCAGGAGATCGACTCTTTCAAGTGTCTTGAGAAGCCGTCCCAGCACCTTGTCCTCTGCGGCTTCGGAAAGTTCCGTCGCCAGTGACGCAGCCTGTGTGAAACGAACCGAGAATCCCTTCTCGCAGAGCCTCCTTCCCAAACCAATGGCCAGATGAGTCTTTCCGGTACCGGGGTTCCCCACGAGGATAACGTTCTGCCTGCGGTCCACGAAGTCCCCGGAAGCCAGGTCCCAGAGTGAGGCTTCGGAAACGTTCACCAGCCGGGACATGTCGAATTCGTCGAGGCTTTTCGCCAGGGGGAACCGGGCCGCCCGCAGCCGCTTCTGCCGTGCCTTGTCGTCCCGTTGCCGAACCTCCTGCTCGAGGAGCAGAAGCAGGAAGGCCTCGTAATCCAGGCCCTGTTCCCGGGCCTCCCGCAGGAGCGGGCCGCATTCGCGAAACGAAGGGGTACGCAGCCGCTTCGCGAGGATCGATATGCGTGCCGCCACGTCGGGTTTCATGATTTCGCCTTCTCCAGGAGCTGGTCGTAGGAACTCAGGTCCACCGTTTCGACTCTGACGTCTTGCGTGGTCAGGTCTTTTCCCACCTTTCCGCCGTCTTCTTCCCACAACGCCAGACGAAGGGCGTCGAGTGAAAGCGCCGGCCCGCGTCTTGCGGCCTCGGCGACGCGTTGGAGGCCGTGCTCCGCGCAGAGCTTGAGAATGCGGACCATGACCCGGTCGGGGTCTTCCGACCTCGCGGCCAACTCACGCAGCTGTGGCGGGACCTCGAGTTCTGCCACCGGGGCGGCGTTGTTGACGGAGCGAGGCTTCTTCTCGAGAAGCGGGATGTAGTGTCCCAGCTCGTAGATGGTACGCTTCTTGTCGAAGCACCTGCTGTGGCAGGCTATCTTCTTGCCCCGGTAGAAGGCCTCGAGACGGAAGGCGGACAGCTTTGCCGTCACGTGGCGTCCCGCGTGTTCAACCGGGAGGGAGTATCGGTTCCCGTCTATGCCTATGGTGCTGAAGTGGTCCACCTTGAGAGTCTTCACCAGGGCCGCCTCGTAGGGCACTGCGGGAAGGGGAAGCAGTTGCTTCCGCTCGGCTTCGAAGAGCTCGGCGACGCTCAGGTTCATGCCGCGGATATGGCGCTTTTTGTACCTGTCGCACCGCTCGGCCAAGGGGATGTTGAGCTCCGCCCAACAGTCCACCCACGGCAGAGGGACAAAGACGTTACGGCGGGCGTATCCCACCAACCCCTCGACCAGACCCTTCTCGTTTCCCTTGCCGATGTTGCAGAACCGGGGCGTAAAGGCATAATGGGCCGAGAACCGCTCGAACTTTTCCTGGCAGACGGCTCGCTTGCCCCAGTCCTTGAGCACCGCCGTGCGGAGGTTGTCGTATATCATGGTGCGAGGGACACCTCCTATGCGCTCGAAGAACCCTATGTGCCCTTCGAGAAAGCTTTCAAGGTCCTTCCGGGGGTATGCCCGAACGTCTATGTGCCGACTTCCGCACAGCCTGAAGCAGAGCAGGTTCGCCCTGGTCCTTTCTCCACGCAGGTAGAATGTGGCTTCTCCCCAGTCCGCCTGGGCGGCTTCACCCAAAGCAAATTGCAGCGGCATATATGCTTCGCACGGTTCGTCACGTATCCGTTTCACCCATCTCCTGACAGTGGACTCGCCCCCGGTGAATCCCTTTTCCTCCACGAGCCGTTCGTATATGCGTCTCGCCGTGTGGCGCTGCTTCTTTGGTACTTCCGGGTCCTTGTCCCGATCGAGGCAGGACCGGATGAAATCTTCCACTTCACCGGTGACTACCGAAGGCTTACGCCCCCTGTCTTTAGCCTCCCAGGGCATGTGTTCGCCCTTGCAGTACCTGGCGACGGTGTTTCTGGATATGCCAAGCCGCCTCGCTATCTCCCTTTGGGAGAGTCCCTCTTCTGCCGCCATTTTCCTGATATACTTGTACTGATCCACCCCAACCACCATCCTTTTTCCTCCTCCTTCATGCTTCAGTCTTGTTTGCATGATAGGAGGAATTTTGGTTGGGGTGGCTCACTTTTACGTGAGCACTACTGCCGTTTTTGGCTCAGTTTTATATTAGCGTTTATAGTTAGAAGCATGCAACTGCGAGTGGAAGATGATATGCAGTGCATATAATCTCCTGAAACTATGGCGGTATGGAATTGACAAGGTTCATAAAAAGATCCGTGAAAACTTGGCAATTGCTCCATCTGAAAAACAGGTGACATATGCTTTGGCTGTATAGTAACTGCTTTTTGAATAAATCGTACGCTTAACGAAGGAAGATTCAAAATGCCTGCATGAAAAACCATGTCCTTAATGGGGATGGCTTTTGAAGATTACAGGTTAAGCAACAGACTCTATAATATTTTATATAAAATTAAGATTGAATAAGACTATATAATGTTTAATATGGAGGTAATAACTAATGGATCGTAGCATAACCGAAAAAATACTTGCCGCTCATAGCGAGCAAGGAGACTTTAAACCGGGGGATATCATTGATGTAACTGTAGATATGTTACTGATGAACGATATTACCGGACCGGTGGCGGTTGAGGTCTTTGATAAGATGGGCGATGGAGAGGTTTTCGATAAGAACAAGATAGCTATAGTTTTAGATCATTTTACTCCCAATAAAGACGTGACATCTGCTAAACTGTGCAAAACAATGCGCGATTTTGCTGTTGCAAAAGGAATCAAGCACTTTTACGATGCAGGTTATGGAATTGAGCATGTCGTCTTGCCGGAAGATGGAATAGTAAAGCCCGGAGATTTGATCATAGGAGGGGACTCTCATACGGTTACCTACGGTGCTCTGGGTGCCTTTTCTACGGGAATGGGAAGTACTGATGTCGCGGGAATTATGGCTCTAGGCAAAACTTGGCTTAAGGTGCCAGAGCAAATTAAGGTCTTGTTGGTGGGCTTACCCAATAAATGGGTTTCGGGTAAAGATGTAATATTGTACGTAATATCCCTGCTGGGTACCGACGGAGCATTGGGGAAATCTCTGGAATTTGATGGTCCCGGCGCTAAACATTTAAATATGGATTCGCGTTTTTCGATTTGCAATATGGCCGTAGAGTGCGGTGCGATCAATGGGATATTTAACTATGACGATGTAACAAAAGAATATACAGAAAGTTTGGGCCTGAAGGATTTCTGTGAGTATAGAAGCGATTCCGATGCGATCTACAAAAAAGTTATAGACGTAGATTTGGGTGAACTTGAACCGATTGTAGCTATGCCGCATTTGCCTTCCAAGGGTGTACCCGTATCGGAAGTAAATGATATTGAAATCGACCAGTCCTTCATCGGCTCCTGCACCAATGGGCGCATTACCGACTTGCGCATTGCATCAGAAATTGTCAAGGGAAAGAAAATACATTCTCGCGTCAGAGGTTTAATCGCGCCAGGCAGCAGAAAGGTCTTTGCTCAAGCCCTAAAGGAGGGGTTAATAGAAATTTTCACTGAAAGCGGGTTTACGATTCTGCCGCCCGGCTGTGGGCCTTGTTTTGGCGGACATATGGGCATACTCGCCAAGGGAGAGCGGTGCGTCTCGACAACCAACAGGAATTTTATCGGTCGTATGGGCGATAAAGGTAGTGAAGTCTATCTGGCAAACCCGGCTGTGGCAGCAGCATCGGCGATAACGGGGAAGCTGACCCATCCTTCGGAGGTGATTTAAGTGATTATAAGAGGTAAAGCATTGAAATACGGAGATCACGTGGATACAGATGTAATTATCCCTGGAGTTTATTTGAGTATAACCGATCCCAGGGAATTGGCTAAACACTGCATGGAGGGTGTAGACCCCGATTTTCCGAAAAAGGTCAAAAAGGGCGATATATTAGTTGCGGGGATTAACTTTGGATGCGGATCGTCTCGAGAGCACGCTCCTATGGCGCTAAAGGAGTGCGGCGTTGGAGCAGTAGTGGCAAAGAGCTTCGCTGCCATATTTTATCGCAATGCTATAAACATTGGATTGCCCCTTGTCGAGTGTGCGGATGCCGTTGACGAAATAGACGAAAATGACGAAATAGAGATCGACATGGAGCTTGGAGAGCTGAAAAACATAACCAAGGGTAAAAGATATAAAATTACCCCCCTTCCGGAGTCAATTAAAAACATACTGGGTTTAGGCGGTTTAATAGAATATGTTAAAAACGCTAAAGGAAGTGTATAAGGACAATGGATAGAATATCACACGTTAGAAGACAATTTGTAGAGATGTTGGAAAAGGAAGATATAATCATAGCCCCTGGTTGTTATGACGCGTTATCTGCGCGCATAGTTGAGGCAACGGGACATAATTGTGTGTATATGACGGGTTTTGGGACTTCTGCGAGTCTATTGGGTCTTCCTGATATGGGTTTTATCACCATGCCCGAAATCATTGACAACGCAAGACGTATAGCCGGAGCGGTTAATATTCCCGTTATAGCAGATGCAGATACAGGGTATGGCAATCCTTTGAACGTATATAGAACGGTAAAGGAGTACGAACGAAGTGGGGTAGCAGCCATACATATCGAAGACCAAACTTTTCCCAAGCGTTGTGGCCACTTAGAGGGAAAAGAAGTGGTTGATCCAGAGGAAATGGTTCAAAAAATAAAAGCTGCTTGTGATGCCAGGACGGATGATGATTTTAAAATAATAGCGAGAACTGATGCTAGGGCTGTCATGGGATTAGATGATGCGATTGCAAGAGCTAGAAAATATTATAAGGCTGGTGCTGACATCATATTTGTAGAATCCCCCTATACAGTAGATGAATTCAAATACATCGCAAAAGAACTTCATGGTATTCCGTTATTAGCCAACATGGCGGAGGGTGGGAAATCTCCAATGCTATCCGCCAACGAGCTACGACAAATGGGGTATAAGATCGTAATATTTCCTGTAGGTCTTCTGTTTGCTGCCTCTCAAGCAATGTACGGGCTATCTCAAGAGATTAAAGAAAAAGGGACTAATAGAGATGCTTTTGATCACATGTGGACATTTAAGCAATTTACTGATTTCATAGGGGTTCCGAAATGTAACGCTTTGTCTGAGAAATATCGCTCCAATTGATAAAAAGGCAAATCAAAAAGGGACCAAACTTGGAGCTTTTGGTCCCTTTTTGATTTATTATTGTTGTTTCTTTGCTATCACAGCGAAAAAAATCAAAGGTACGTCGCTGTTATTTTTAATGCTGTGGGATTCTCCTTTGCGCGTGAGGAAAACATCGCCCGGATTGGCTTCGACTTCAGTTGTGCCGTCTGTAAATATGCCTCTACCCGATAATATCGCGTAGACTTCCTCATCGTCGACATGCTGATGAAACCCTATTGAAGCTCCTGGTTCTAATTCTATCCGCGATGCCATTTTTACAGCTCCTTCATCGTCCCGAATCGGAACGTAATAGAAAGACACCTTGCCCGATCCGCCCTTCATGTTCTCGCGCACTACAACTTCATTAGACTGTTTTAATATCGCCATTATTTTCACTCCCTATTGTTTGCCAAAAGCTCTTTCAAGCAGCAGCCTTTGCTCTACGGAGGCCACGAGCCTTTTGGTGTAGGCTACGGTATCGGGATTTACGGACATGCTGTCGATGCCCTTCCGAACAAGGAATTCCGCAAATCCAGGATAAAGCGATGGCGCCTGTCCGCAAATGGAACAGGTCTTGCCGTATTTGTGAGCTGCGTCAATAAGTATTTCGATCGCTTTTAGTACTGCCGGATCTTGCTCGTCGAAGTAGCCCATGCGATTAAGTATTCCCGAGTCCCTGTCGACGCCAAGGGTCAACTGCGTTAAGTCATTGCTGCCGATGCTTATGCCGTCCACTTTTTTAGCAAATTCTTCGGCAAGCATCACCACGGAAGGAACTTCAGCCATTATCCAAACTTTGAGCGATCCGCCTTGTTCTAATCCTTCAGAGGCCATGATGGCTTTCACCTTATCCAGCTCCCAAAGGTTTCTGACGAAGGGGAGCATTACCCATGCGTTTGTAAGTCCGTATTCTTCCCTAACCTTACGAATGGCCCTGCATTCCAACCTAAACCCTTCTTCGTATTCGGGCGAAATATATCTGGAAACCCCTCTCCAACCTATCATTGGGTTGTTTTCGATCGGTTCGACCTCATCTCCGCCCTCTAAGCCCCTGAATTCGTTGGTCCTAAAATCGCTAAATCGGACAACTACTGGTCTTGGGTATATGGCTTGGGCTACTGCAGCTATTCCCTCTGCCATTCTGCTGATCAATATATCTCCTTTATTTTGCTTCACCAAGTACATGGGGTGTATGCCAACCATATCTGTGAAGATAAACTCCGTTCTCATCAAGCCAATTCCGTCAAAAGGTAATTCTTTGTATTTGTCAATTAAACCAGGCTCGCCAAGGTTCATGTATATCTTTGTGCCTGTTATCGTAGCCCATTGTTCGACGATTTCTTTAACCTTTTGTTCCGATATTCCTACGGTTGGGGTTGAAGACTTTGGTTTTTCCCCTTGCAGCTGGAGCAGCCTATCGCCTTTATATACTACACCTCTTGTTGCATCTACCGTGACTGTCATTCCGTCATCCAGGACTTCGGTTGCATTTTGTGTGCCGACGATGCAGGGAATTCCAAATTCCCTTGAAACGATTGCTGCATGGCAAGTCCTTCCTCCTTCATCGGTCACGACTGCAACTGCTTTTTTCATTGCAGGAACCATGTCGGGATTTGTCATGGCAGTGACCAATATGTCGCCTTCTTGGATTTTGCCTATCTCATCGATACTTTGTATCTTTTTCACCTTGCCGACGGCGATGCCTGGAGAAGCGGCAAGACCTTTTACCAGAACTTCTGGCTCTGTTTTTATGTCAAATTGGATCGGCTCTTCCGATTTTTGGGGTTTAAAGGTGGTTACAGGTCTTGACTGAAGGATGTAAAGCTCTCCTGTATCTCTATCGATAGCCCACTCTATATCCTGGGGGAATCCATAAACGTTTTCAATTCGCTTTCCCATGGATGCTATTTTTTTTACCTCGTCTTCGCTTAGGCAGGGTTGGGAAATAGCGCCCGGGCCGAGAATGTCTTTCACATTTACGGTAGTGGTGCCTCCTCCCGATGCTTCTCTTATAACCATGACGGTCTTTTGGGAAATCCTTTCTTCTTTGATGTCAAGTGTTTTCTTGTCTATGATATATTCATCGGGAGTGACCGATCCTGACACAATGGCTTCACCCAGGCCCCAACTTGCGTTTATCATGATTTCGTCGGGATTGTTGCTAATGGGGTTTATTGTGAACATTACCCCAGATTTAGAAGCGTTTACCATCTTTTGCACAACTACGCTCAAAAGCACGCTCATATGATCGAAACTCTTTATGTGACGATAATAAGTGGCTCTGGAGGTCCATAAAGATGCCCAGCATTTTTTGACGTGTTTAAGAAGTTCATCTTTGCCTTTAATGTGAAGGTATGTATCTTGTTGACCCGCAAAGGATGCATCTGGCAGGTCCTCTGCAGTGGCTGAGCTTCGTACTGCTACCTCCGGTTCGTTTAGGTTGATTTGCTCTGCTAAGACAGCATATGCTCGCAGTATATCTCTTTCAACTTGTATTGGAATATCAGTTTCGATCATTAAATTCCTTATTTTTGCGGTCTTTTCTTCTAAATCTCCTGCATCGTCGAAATTAATTTTTGATAGTATGTCTTTAATTACTTTATTGATGTTTGATAATGTTACAAAGTCCTTATATGCTTTTGACACTATGCAAAAACCGGGCGGTACAGGGATGCTGTGATTTGTCATTTCCCCCAGGTTTGCTCCTTTGCCGCCCACCAGGGGTATGTCTTCCTTTGTAAGTTCGTCAAACCATTTTATGTAGCTAAAGGTGCCCTTTGCCATATCTTCGTCACTCCCCTTTGCAGATCTCTTTTTGTCTCGAGTATTAATATACCATATTGTGGAATGAATTATAAGGGCGTGTCTATAGAATAAAAACATCAAAGAGAGGGGATAATCCCCTCTCTTTGATGTGCGTCAGCGCAAAGGAGCGGCTACTTTCTGTTTAAGACCTCGGCCAAGCCCTTGTAAAGAGCCCAACGTTCCTTATTGAACGCCTCGGCCTCTTTCAGAAGTTCTTCTGCTCTCTCGGGGAAGTCCCTGTGGAGCATGGCGAATCTGGTTTCTGACAACATGTAGTCTTTTAACGGTAGAGAAGGTTCCTTGCAATCCAGTTGAAAAGCCTTTCCTTCGTCTTTTAACCTTGGATCATATCTAAATAGTATCCATTGTCCGGAATCGACAGCCATTTTTTGGTGCTCTGCTCCTCGCTTGAGATCGAATCCATGGGATATGCAATGGGAGTAAGCGATGATCAGAGAAGCTCCTTCATAGGATTCTGCTTCATGGAAAGCCTTTATTGCTTGAGTCGGATTGGCGCCCATTGCGATTCTGGCTACATAGATGTTCCCATATGTAACGGCCATCAGGGCAAGATCCTTCTTACCTGTCGGTTTGCCGGCAGCTGCAAATCTGGCGGCAGCTCCCAAAGGCGTAGCCTTGGAAGCCTGGCCTCCTGTATTTGAGTAGACCTCGGTGTCCAGCACGAGGACATTGACATTTTCGCCTGTTGCGAGCACATGATCCAACCCGCCGTAACCTATGTCATATGCCCATCCGTCTCCGCCAACTATCCAAATGCTCTTTTTGACGAGATCGTCGGCAATTTGGAGAAGCTCTTTCGCTTTCATGTCGGATATATTTCGCAAAGTCTTCTTGAGTTCATCGATTCTGGCGCGTTGCTTTTTGATTCCTTCTTCGGTGCTTTGATCAGCGTTTAAAATCTCGCTTACGAGCCTGTCTCCAATTTCTCCCGCTAATTCGGTTAGAAGTTGTTTTGCCCTCGCATTTCGTGCATTTAGAGCCAGCCTCATGCCGAGTCCAAACTCAGCGTTATCTTCGAACAACGAATTGGACCAAGCCGGGCCTCTGTTTTCCCTGTTAGTTGTCCACGGAGTGGTAGGCAAATTACCACAATAAATTGATGAGCAACCAGTTGCGTTTGCTATCGTAATTCTGTCTCCGTAAAGTTGGCTGAGCAACTTAAGGTAAGGAGCTTCTCCGCAACCGGCGCAGGCTCCACAAAATTCGAAGAGAGGCTGAACCAACATCAAATCCTTTAGAGATTGAGTGTTTAATTTGTCTTTCTCGATCTCCGGCAAGGAGAGGAAATAATCCCATTTTGGAATTTCTCCCTCGCGAACGTCGATCTGACTGACCATGGAAAGGGCGTTTTTAGTGGGATCATCGTTTTTACTTACAGGGCAATTTGCGACGCAACTGCCGCACCCGGTGCAATCTTCCGGAGCTATTTGGATGGTAAAGGCCTGATCCTTATATTGAGGCCATTTCGCTTCGGCATATTGCCATCCTTCCGGTGCGTCCTTCAGATAGGACTTGTCGTATACTTTTGCCCTTATCGTGGCATGGGGGCAAATGAAGGTGCATCGACCGCACTGGATACATGCACTCGGATTCCACTTGGGTATTTCGACGGCTATATTGCGTTTTTCCCACTTAGAGGTACCGGAGGGGAAGGTTCCATCGTTCGGAAGCTTGCTTACGGGTAGTTTGTCCCCTTGCAGGACCATCATGGGACCGAGTACTTCCTTTACGAATTCTGGAGCTTTGTCGGATACAGCCGGTTTCACATCGAAATCGCTTGTTACCTCTCCGGGAACCTTTACTTCCTGCAGATGCTCCAAAGCGGCATCGACGGCAGCAATATTTTTGTTTACAACTGCTTCGCCGCGCTTGCCATATGTTTGTACGATAGCATTCTTTATCTTTTCCACTGCAAGATCGAAGGGGATGACCTTGCTCAAATAGAAGAAACAGGTTTGCATTATCGTGTTTATGCGCGGGCCAAGTCCTTTTTCCTTTGCGACGCTGTAGGCATCTATTACATAGAAGCGCAATTTTTTATCAAGTATTTGTCGCTGCACTGTCCGCGGCAAATGGTTCCAAACTTCCCCAGCAGGGTGGGGGCTGTTCAGAAGGAAGATGGCACCTTCCTCGGCTATGTCAAGAACGTTTAATTTTTCCGTGAAAGCAAATTGATGACATGCTACAAAGTTTGCCTTGTCAATTTGATAAGTGGACCGAATTGGATTGGGTCCAAAACGCAAGTGGGAGATGGTATATCCTCCTGCCTTTTTCGAATCGTAAACGAAGTAGCCTTGAGCGTAAAGTTCGGTTTCTTCGCCTATTATCTTTATCGAATTTTTGTTGGCCCCTACCGTGCCATCGGAACCGAGACCAAAAAAGACGGCACGAGTCGATTGCGGGTCTGCTATCGAAAAGCCTTCGTCTACTTTTAGGCTGGTATTGGCAACGTCATCTTCAATGCCAACAGTGAAATGGTTTTTGGGATCGGTTTTTTTCAGTTCGTCGAAGACCGCTTTGACCATGGCTGGAGTAAACTCCTTTGAGGATAGGCCGTATCGTCCTCCGATAAGGGTAGGATTGAAATCGGAGTCCAAAAGACCGCCACGCTTTGCTTCATATATGCCATTTACTATGTCAAGATATAGCGGCTCTCCTGCGCTACCGGATTCTTTAGTCCTGTCAAGTACCGCAATCGCTTTCACCGTTTCAGGCAATGATTTTATGAAGTGCTCAATCGAGAAAGGTCTGTAGAGGCGGACCTTTATGATACCTACTTTCTCTCCCTGTTTAATCAGGTACTCTACAGTTTCGTGGGCTGTTTCGGCACCTGAACCCATCAATACTATTACCCGTTCGGCATCAGGATCGCCAACGTAGTCGAAGAGGTGATACTGCCTTCCCGTCAGCTTAGCGAATTCATCCATCGTTTCTTGCACTATCTTCGGGCAGGCCGAGTAATAAGGATTACATCCCTCTCTTGACTGGAAGAAGGCGTCGGGATTTTGTGCAGTTCCGCGAATAAAGGGATTGTCTGGAGAGAGTGCCCGTTTTCTGTGCTCAAGAACCATATCGTAATCTACCATTTGTCGCAAAGTATCATCGCTTATGAACTCGATTTTATTTACCTCGTGTGAAGTTCTGAAGCCGTCAAAGAAATGGAGAAAGGGCACCCTGCTTTTGAGGGTGGATGCGGTAGCGATAGCAGCGAAATCGTGAGCCTCTTGTACCGAATTCGAAGCTAAAAGAGCCCATCCCGTTTGTCTGACTGCCATAACATCGCTATGATCCCCGAATATGGATAGAGCGTGAGTGGCTATAGTCCTTGCCGAGACGTGCATGGTTGCCGATGTCAGTTCTCCGGCAATTTTGTACATATTAGGGATCATGAGTAACAATCCCTGGGAAGCAGTGAAGGTCGTGGATAGAGCTCCCCCCTGAAGCGCTCCGTGGAGTGAACCTGAAGCGCCGCCCTCGCTTTGCAACTCGATAACCCTGGGAACGAAGCCCCATACGTTAGGCTCTCCCTTGGCCGCCCATTCATCGGCATGTTCGCCCATTGGAGAAGAGGGCGTAATGGGATATATGGCGGCAATTTCGGACAGCCTGTAAGCTGTTGATGCGGCTGCTTCGTTGCCATCGATAGTAACATACTTTACTGACATTGCATGAACCTCCTTGATTATGAAGTAAATTACCCTAGAGTATAGGTCAAATTGATATTTTTATCTCAAAAATATTATACACACAATTCAGTCATTTTGATATATCATTTTACCAAACGGCATGAAATGTCGCAAACCAAAAATGACCACAAATATATATTTTGGAAGAGGAGTGAAATGTGATTCTTTTTGATCGCAGGAAAAGCGGAATATTGCTTCATTTGACATCTCTGCCCTCCGGTTGGGGTACTGGCGATATGGGACCAATGGCATATCACTTCGTAGATTTGCTTGAAGAACTTGGCCAATCCCTGTGGCAGATTTTGCCATTGAATCCCACAGACGGCATTTACGGTTTCTCGCCCTACAGCTCCATTTCGGCCTTTGCGGGTAACCCTATGCTTGTAAGTCCAGAGATGTTGATTCAAGATAAATTTTTAGACGAGTGGGAGCTCTCCCCTAAATTTGCGGACTCAGAGGCAAAATTCGAGGAAGCTTCGGTTGTTCGAAATGATATGTTCAACAGAGCATTGGAAAGATTTCTTCCGGACGACGATTTCAAAAAATTTTGCGATGGCAATGCATGGTGGCTCGAAGATTTTAGTTTATACAAGGCCATTAAATCCAACTTTAAACTACCATGGTATTTCTGGCCAGAGCAATTAAGGAGACGGGAACCTGAGGAGATTGAAAAAGCAAAAAAAGAATTAGCCGAAAAAATATACAGAGAAAAGTTCGTCCAGTATATATTTTTCAACCAGTGGAAGAGGCTTCATAAATATGCGAACTCCAAAGGCATTGAGATATTTGGCGACATGCCTTTGTACGTAGCTCACGACAGCACAGACGTGTGGGCCAATCAGGATATATTTTGTCTGGGAGAGGACGGGATGCCCATTGAAGTAGCAGGCGTTCCTCCCGATTATTTCAGTTCGACAGGCCAGTATTGGGGAAACCCTCTTTATAGGTGGGACGTCATCGAAAGCAATGGATTTGACTGGTGGATAAAGAGAGTCAAGCATGCTTTGGATTTATACGATATAGTAAGAATCGATCATTTTAGAGGATTGTTAGGCTATTGGGCAATTCCCTTTGGTCAGCCCAATGCAGTCAACGGAAAGTGGCTTAAAGGGCCGGCGGAGAAGCTTATACCTGCCTTGAGAAATAGTCTGGGGGAGCTCCCAATAATTGCAGAGGATCTTGGAGACATAACCGATGACGTTCGAGATTTCATGGCAGCCCACGACATACCCGGCATGAGGGTTTTGCTCTTTGGATTAGACAATCCGCAAGGGAACATTCATACTCCCTATCATTATGTAAAACGTTGTGTTGCCTATACGGGAACTCAGGATAACAATACATCTTTGGGGTGGTATTTAGAAGAGGCGTCTAGCAGGGAAATTAGGAATTTGATCCTGCTTTTGGGTCGCAAGACAGGCCCCGGTTCGGTTGCCAGGGACCTGATCAGGTTGATTGAACTCTCAGTAGCAGAGTTGGTTATAATTCCCTATCAAGATATACTAGGGTTAGGTTCTTTTGCTCGAATAAATAAGCCTGCAAGCAGCGATGGGAATTGGCAATGGCGAATGAATGAAAAAATGATGAGTCTTCCGGTGTTAAAATGGTTTAAAGAGATCACGGAGTTCGCGGGTAGGCATTAGCCAATTGACAAATGGGGGATTTGGATAAATACAAAATTTTGGTAGTAGAGGATTCGCCTCTAATTAGAAGAATGATCCAGGATGTATTGGCTAAAGGCGGTTTTCATAACGTTGAGGCCGTATCTCACGGCAAAGCTGCCTGGGACAGACTGTCCGATGAAGGGGAGATCTTCGATCTTGTCATAACAGATATAGAGATGCCGAAGATGGATGGTTTGACGTTGACGAAAAAAATTAAAGAAGACGAGCGTTTGCGACATATACCTGTAATTGTTTTCTCTTCTATCATGGCCGAAGACATCAAAAGAAAAGCTCAAAGCGTCGGAGCTGACGGTCAAATCACGAAACCAGAGATCGACCAATTAATAGTCAGTGTCGGTAAGTTATTAAAAAGAGGGGAGGTTAAAACGGAGAGAGTATGAAGTTGTTGCCACAGTGGGATAAAATTGTAAGCTTTGAAGTGCCTATGTGGACACCTTACGGGCTCGATTACAGGCCGGTGTCCTTTATAGGTGGTGCAGACCGTTTTTTGAAGGACATAGCATTTTTCGCCATGGAACTAGAGAGCGAATTCATATATTTGAAAGGAATTAAGTTTGGAGAAGCTGGGGTTGTTACATACGATAAAACCATAGATCCAGGTAGAGATATGGCCTTTCCTCCCCTCGGTTTTATTATGATTTTTTCTTATTCCAAGGCGATGGAAAAATTAATTTTCTCTTTCCTGAAGGACGACGAAGATGTCAAAGCGGGCATATGTTTTTGCGATCTGTTGGATCGGCAGATGCGTTTGGGAGGATATAAGGCGATTGCCATAATGAGCAATAATCCCTTTTTTGACGACGAGGAATTTTTGGAGAATTTTGTCCGGGAGATGTCTAAAGGTGTCGAGAACAATACTCCTTCATCCATGACGTTCTTTGCAGAAAAATTCGGTTATAGAAGGTTTTTCATTCCCTACGAGACGGATAATATCACTGATCTTACCATATCCGGCATATTTAACAATTTCGAAATAGCAGAGACTGAGTCCATGTTAGGTTCTGTTGACCACCGGCAATTCCGCTAAAAGTGCGCTAAAAGGGCGAAGTTTATTGCATGCTAATACCTTAATTTGGAAAGGAGAGTTTGCTATGGTTGAATTGACGAGAGAAGCGGCATACGATCTTCTCGCAATGCACAATCGGGACGAAAGTCATATTAAGCATGCCATAGCGGTTGAGGCAGCTATGAAATATTTTGCAAGGCTTTTCGGAGAAGACGAAAATTTATGGGGTATTGTTGGACTGCTTCACGATTTGGATTGGGAGGAATGTCCCGAAGAACATCCAAGAAGGGGAGCGGAATGGCTCATGGAAGCCGGATATCCCGATTATGTCGTGCGAGGCGTGTTGGCCCATGCATGGGAGATAACGGGAGTTGAACCTAACAATTTGATGGAAAAGGTCATCTATGCCGTCGACGAGCTTACTGGGTTCGTTATTGCCGTTGCATTGGTCAGGCCGAGCCGTTCGCTTTCGGATTTGACGACCAAGTCGGTTATGAAAAAATGGAAAGATAAGGCTTTTGCTAAGGGGGTAAACAGAGAAGTTATTCAAAAAGGGGCCGATCTCCTTGATATGCCATTGAACGAGTTAATAGATCATGTCATAAAGGCATTGCGCCCGATCGAAAGGGAACTGGGGTTGGGCTAGTTTGAGAATTTTGGTTTGTGCCGACTGGCATGCCGGCGCTCGCACTTGGGGCGTAGACAGGCTGGAAGAAATTATATCTGCCCTATCTCAGATGTATGAAGCAGCCCTGGATTTCAAAGTAGACGCCTTGTTTGTGCTTGGCGATATCTTTCACAGCTTCAGATATCCGGGAGAAGAAGTGATAATGCCTGTTGCCAATTTTTTCTCCAGCGTTTTGTCGCTTCCGTGGAAACCCACGGTTTATTTATTGAAGGGAAATCACGATTGGAGCGGAATCAAAATATGGGAGCTCTTTCAGAGCGATGGGCGGTTTGTTTTTGTCGATGAGGTGACTTATGCGAATATTGGTGATTTCCTTATATTTTTATTGCCTTATTTACGAAAACATGATTGTCCCAAAGAGGAAGAACTGGATGAGTTCTTAAAGTCCCGTTGGAAAGGTGCTCCAAATGCAGATATGCGTTTATGTTTTGCCCATATGGCCGTAGAAGACACTGTTCCAAACCCCTCCGAGTTAACCCTTCCAAAAGATGTGTTAAAAGACCTGGAAATAGATTTGACAATATGCGGACATATACATCGTCACGGAAGGATTTCGGAAGAATCCCCTCCGATCTATTATGCGGGCTCTCCCTTGCGGTTGGACTTTTCTGAGGAAGGGCATTGTACGGGCTTTTACATCATTGACGAGAAAGGAAATATTGAAGATATTCCGATAAACAGCAAAGAACTAATCACTTTGCGCTACGACGACGAAGAAGAAGCCTTTAAATCCCTATCGACTTCATCGCAATTGATCCCGCGTGATGCCTATGTCAGGGTTATTGTTAATAGATCCTCTTTGCCTATATCGCAACTTCTGGATAAATGTAGAAACCTGGGAGGAGAACAGATAGTCGTGGTCGCCGTAAATGAAGGCATGATTTCTGAAATCAGCTCGCCTCAAGACCCCTTCGATATAATTCGGTTATGGAAACATTACATCGAGAGCCAAGAAGAAAATGAATCGACTTTGTTGATTTTAAAAAAAATTGGAGAAAAACTTCTTTCGGGCAAAGATCCTTCGATGATGTGGAATGAGATCAAGTCCTATTTTGAAGCGGGTGAAAGGTATTGAAACTTTTGGAGTTGAAAGTAAGAAACATCCTGGGGTTGAGGGAAGCCGGCATCAAGTTCGACCCTGGAGCTGTTGCAATAGTAGGGCCAAATGGAGCGGGCAAAAGTTCAATATTGGATTCCCTTGTTTTGGCTTTATTTGGTTCTCCTACTCCGGTTAGAGTGGTAAACAACCTTAATGTCATCAGGATGGGCTCATCTGAAGGTCGTGTTATCTGTACTTTCGTTAAAAATGGGGAAGTTTACAGGATAACGAGGAAGTTTAAAGGCCCAAAGGGACAACAAGAGGCGCTGCTGGAAAAAGGTGGCGATGACGGTGGAAAGTGGGATGTTATTGCATCTAACGTTAAAGAAGTTAATGGATGTATTGCAAAAGTCCTATCGCCCTTTGCTGACAGCATGGGTGATGCCAACTTAAGTAAATTGCGCGATGCCTTTATATCCACCGTATTTGTGCCTCAGGGGATGGTTACAAAATTCGTGGATATATCACCAAGCGAGAGGTGGCAGATTTTAACTGCCTCTTTGGGGTTGGAGAGCGAAAGCAAGCTACAAGAAAAGGTTAGAAGAATAGTTCAGGTTGCTACGGCCGAAATTGAAAATGTAAAAGGGTCCCTTCAAAAGGTCGAAGATTTTTTAAACAAGTTACCGCCCGAGGAAGAGATACATCGCGATTTAAAGAACGTGGGTCAAAATCTGAAAGATGTACAGGACAGGTTGGATGCCATTAAAAAGTCTATCGATATAAAAAATAAATTAGTTGAGCTTGAAGCGCAAATAAAACGCCTTTCATCCGAACATGAAGAGGCATCTGTTCTGTATAAAAATATTTACGATGAATACAGGCTTTATGAGGCAAACCAAGCTTTGAAAGGCTTAATTTCAGTGTCTAAGCATTATAGAGAGTTGAATGAAAAAATTAATTCTCTGGAGTCTAATATTCGATACATCAATGAAAAAATTGAGCCTAAAATAACTGAAGTAAACAAATTAAGAGTTGCCTATAAAAATATTTATTCGAAGATACAAAATATCAATAAGTGTGCACAATATAAAGATGAAGCGTTAAAATTATTGGATTTGGCCGAAGGTATAAAATTTTGCAAGGCAGAAATTGAACTTATCGAAGCGGATATCGAAAGGAACAATAAAAGCCTGGACGAACTTTCGAAAAGAAGGCGAACATTATATAGACAAAAGCTTGAGAGAAGCCTGTGCGACGTTATTCAAGAACATAAAAATTTAGCCCATACTATGGTGCGTACTCTCGATGAGATTAGAAGCCGGATAATTGATTGGGTAAAGCAGCTAGCGCCGGATGGAGCTGTAGATTTCGAGCGCTTTAAGGGTGTTGGAGCTATTGAGGTTGCCAGGTCGCTTGTTTTTTCCGACTTGGGAGGGGCTTTGTCTGAGTGGGGAAAGGCCAAGAATCGAACTTTGACTCTTTTGCAAGAGGGCAGGAGGTTGAGGGAAGAGATCAGGTCGCTCGGTTTCGAGGCGCCTCAATCTGGATTGTCCGTTAGAGAAATAGATGCCCTTCTTGGTGAACTGGAAGACAATATTAGAAAGCAAGAGTTTAAAAAGCATCAGCTCATAGGATCCCTGGAGAAAAATTTGAAGGACATGAAGAAAATGCTCCAAGCTGAAAAAAACCTTGAGGAAGCTCTTGGCGGACTTTTGCCGGAAGATGTAGTAAAAGCTGCAAAAGAGAGGGAAGAGTTTTTAAAGGAGTTGGAAGAAATCCGCAACAAAGGCGATTCCCTCAACTCGGAGATCGAGGAATTAAAAGAGAAAAAGAGAAAATTAGAAGGAGAATTGGCACAAGCCGAATGGCAACGGGAAAATACGAAAAATGCACTGCGGGATGCTGCCGAGAACTTCAGAGGATTATGCCGTAAACACGGATTGACTCAAAAAGACAAAACGAAGTTAATGCACCGCGACGACATGACTCATTGTAGTAAAGAAGAAGTGGAAGACGCCAGACGCCGCCTAGATTTATCGCGCGATCTCCTGTCCCGTGCTAAAGTTGAATTTCGAGACTTTAAGCTTAAATTCGAAACGACCCTTCCGGCGTTAGAAACGTTAACAAATCGTAAGCAGGAGCTGGAAGAAGAGGAAGAAAGGTTGAAGAGCGTTTTGAACGAACTGCAATACAATCTCAGACAGAAAGAAGGACTCGAAAAAGAACAAGGGCAGATGAAGGAAAAATACAATGTAATAAGCCAAGCTTTCGATGTTGCAATCAAACTGCAGAAATATACAGATGGCAGAAATTTTGTGCGTTTTTTGAGCGACACCATACTTGAGGGATTACTCAGCGCTGTGAACGAAAACCTTTCTTTTAAAGGGTTTTCGTTAGTCGCAGAAAGGGGGAACCTTTATGTGGCAAGCGGAGGCTACAGGCGCGATGCCGCCAGTTTGTCCGGCGGGGAAAGGGCCATGGTCTCGTTGATGATGTTGAGACATCTTGCGAACAGGGTAGGTTTCAAACAAATTTTATTCATAGACGAAGGCCTTGCTATGTTAGATGATGAGAATTTAGAGATGATGATGGAACTCTTCGACAATTTGGGCAAAGAAGCCTTTGTCGGTGTAATAACTCACGATATGGATTTTGCCTCCCTCTTTCCAAGGCGCATTGAGGTGGAAAAAGGTGTTGTTTCTATGATAAAGTACTAACGCCTAACTGAAGACATCTCCCAAAGGATTAGAAGTTAAAGAATTCGAAAATTAAATATCTTCGCTATCCAGCAATTGCCACTCAATGCCCTTTGGAGTGATATGATAGCGCAGCAATATATAACCGCCGATATGCCCGTCTTCGACGTAGGCTAAACACCACTTTGGTCCGACAAACCAAACCTGACTCTTGTCATAAAGTCCAAATGTTCCTCCCAGCACGCCCTGCCATGGAAAAAGATCTTTTCTTTTAGCCAGTTCGTCTATTACTGTCTCCTTGATGATGCCCTCAGGCCATGATGGTGCAGGGGGAACTGTGGCAATCATTGTATTGTAGCTGTTCTCTAAAGTTACAAGGTCTTGTTTTGTTTGACAAAGTTCCACTCCCAAATAGACAGTTAAAACCACCATTACCATTAAGAGACATGTCAACAGTTTCTTTGAATTCAACGAATTCACCCCCCTTCGTATGATACACCAAAAAATTACATGGCGACAACGATAAGCATCTTTACGTAATCCAAAGTGGTAATAGTTGTATAAAATAAACATGTAGGAAATATTTCGAAAGTCTAAATGGAGGTGAAACAGAGTGGTCATAAAAGTTGTATTGGCAGACGATCACCCGTTAACGAGAGAAGGTTTTAAATCTTATTTGGAGAACAGGGAAAACATAAAACTTGTAGGAGAAGCTTCCGATGGTGAAAGCGCCTTGAAAGTAATAAGAGACCAACTTCCGGATGTTGCTCTCATAGACATACGAATGCCTGGGATCGACGGAGTTACCCTGGTCAGACAAATAAGACAGGAGGAGCTGAAGGTTGCCTGCTTAATGCTCACTTCCTACGATGCCCAGCAATACGTGCTGGCTTCCTTAAGGGCTGGTGCAAAGGGATACATTTTGAAAACGGCGTCGCCCGAAGAGCTTCTGAGAGCGATAGAAATAGTGGCGTCCCAAGGGGTTTATCTGGATAAAGAAGTGGCTACTGCCGTCGAAGAACCAGGCTTTACTCCGGAATCGCTTTCTCCCAGGGAGAGGGAAGTTTTGTTGCTGGCCGGCAGAGGTGAATCCAGCAAAGAAATAGCCTCAAAACTATATATAAGTGAACGGACAGTTCAGACCCATTTGGCATCAATATACGACAAGCTTGGTGCTCGCAATAAAACCGAAGCTTTGTTGTTGGCTTTAAAATATGGCGTTGTTACCTTGGAGGAACTGTTGGAATAATGAAAAAGCACCTGCTTTTGATTCTCACTTTGTTGATATTAATTCCCTCCGTCGCCATCTTAGTAGTAACCGGTTGGGGTGTTGTAGAGCATGAAAAGGCAATGAAAAACATTGCTGAATCATATGTTTTGGATTTAGCTCAATCGGTCGCCATGCAGGTGGACAGACCTCGCTTCATGCGCCGCAATTTAATGATGTCTCGATCTCTTGAATCCTTTGCATTGGATATATCTTTGCCCGGTTGGGTAGCCTTAGTGGATGAAAGCGGCAATTTATTGGCGGCATCTTCCCGGGCGCAGGATGTGCTACCCCAGCTGTGGCAGGGAGGGATACCGGTTGGCAGGGCAATACTTGTCAGGGGACCTTTTGGAGATAATTATACTATAGCAGCCATTCCTACTTCTCAAGGGTGGTATGTGATTGCAGCAGTGGCATGGTCTCAGCTTTTAGGACCGATGGTTCGCTTTTCTCACCTGTGGCCGGTAGCCGTGGGATTGTTGGCTATTGCTGGGGTGTGTGCGGCATGGGCTTTCTGGAGGTGGTTGATAATGCCTTTGCTTTCCCTCGAATCTGAGGTCAGTTCGTTAAAATGGGGGAAGGACCTCCCCAAAAAAGACGATCCGTTCGCAGTTAAGGAGATTCGAAGGCTCAGGAAAGTGTTGTATCAGCTGGCCCAGACGGCTAGGGAAAGGGAGGAGCTTACACAAAGATATGTTTCCGACTTGGTGAGGGTTCAGGAAGAGGAAAGGACCAAGCTTGCGAGGGAAATACACGACGGTCCACTCCAGGATGTCACAGCCTTATTGCAAAGGATATTGCTTTTGAAGCGTGAAAATTGGAGTGATAAGGCTAAAAAATACATAGAAATAGCCGAGGAGAGTGCAACAGAAGCAGTTAAGGAGTTGAGGGGGTTATGCGATAGCCTCTCGCCTCCCTGGTTGGACTTAGGGCTGTCGCAGGCATTGACAGAGCTTACCGATCGACTAGCGCGAGTTTACGGAGTTAAGATACATTTAGAGACTTCTGAGCTTCCGGAGGTGGATAAAGATACAATTCTTGCTTTCTTCAGGATAACTCAAGAGGCAATCAACAATGCAGTCAAACATGGTCATGCAGGTAACGTCTGGATAAAGCTGTCTTATGAGGGCAAATCCTTAATGCTTAGCATTGAAGACGACGGATGCGGTTTTGATTTTGAAGGGGATACAGAAGCCTTAAGGGTGAAAGGGCACAGAGGGATTGCGAATATGATAGAGAGAATGCGCCTGGTTGGAGGTAGTATAGATATCACTACCTCGCGCGGCAAGGGCACGACGGTGGTTTGTACGGTCTCACTTCCCTTTGTTGGCGAAGAAGCCTCCAGTGACGCTTTTGACGTCTGATATGTATATGAAACCCAACCCTTTGACCATATCCAAGACGATGTTGATTTTTTTCCTCTCACAGACTATTTTAAGAATCATTCTTTTGCCGTATTTCCCTTCCCCCTGAAGCACTGTTGTTCCATATCCGGCTTCCCTTAGGCTTTCTACCCTTTCTGCAATCAGGGGACTGCTTTCAGCTATAACTTCGACCAGTGCATATCCGGAAAGCAGCTTCTCTTCCAACATAGATCCTATATAGTTGCCAGCGGCAAACCCCCCGGCATAGAAGACGAGCTCGAGCATGCTCAATTGTCCGCCTCCCAGAACTATCGATAGGGCAATCATATATATGCATACTTCGCAGAAACCAATCATAGCCGCTTTTAATCTCATGCCGCGGACTAACAACAGAATGCGGAGAGTTCCTATCGAGACATCGGCTATCCGCGCGAAAAAAATGAAAAATAGACCCAAGATGGTAGTCACAATTTATCGCTCCCCATGTTTTAAAGATATGGTAGTTATAATGCAGGCGAGATGATATATTATATAAGTTATTGTAAGGGATTTTGCGTCTCACTGTATTTATTATTGTAAATTTCATTAATTCTAGCAAGCATAATTTTTTCTAATTTATTGTATTCCTTATTGTTTCTGCTTAAACAGGTTGTATCATAATAAACTTAGTCAATCTGGAGGGATTTCCTTGGGTGGTTCTAGGGTTAAACGCGCGATCGTTTTTTGGCTCTCTTGTTTTGTCGCTTTAGGAATATTGGTATCAGGTTTGGTTTTTTTGGGCAAACCTGTAGCAAAAGTGGTCCTCACCTCCGCCCTTCCTAGCCCGGACGAAAATTTGTTGTATATCGTATACACAGATCAAAATTCTACTCTGTCGTATCTTGCAAATTACGTTGCTTTTAGTAAAAGCTTTCTTTCAAACCTAAATCTTAGGGAAGCGGATGTTGAGTTGGCAACACTGGTTTTAGTCCTCTTGAAAGATTCGAAAAAAGCCGCATTAATGATGTACCCTGTAGACGGGAAGCTGTACCTGGCCATAGAACCCGACGAAGAAGTTATGCCTTCTATTGAACTGAACAGATTGCCTTTGAAATGGAAAGAGGATTATCCCGATTTAAAGTTTGAGTTAAATGGCGATCGTATGGTCATATATCCCAGCGATAAAAGGAGTATGTGGATGTCTCTGCGGGGAAAGGTCTTGCTTGTTTCCTCATCGGAAGAAGATTTGATCCTCATGGAACAAAACTTCGATAAAAGGGATAAAGGTAAAGACGATTCCTTTAGCATTAAATGGTCTATGTATAAAGAATGGCCCGGACACCTGTTGTGTCATGTACCGGCAAACCTTATACCCTTTGACAGCTTTGACGATATGCCTTTTGACGTAGAGCTGGCTTGGTTTTTAGATGGTGGCAAATTGCAGGCCAAATGTAGATTGGAAGGAATAGAAAGGATCTTTTCGGATGAGGAATTGGCCTTACTGACTCCTCAAAAGTGGAGCGGTAACTATCTTTTGCCAGAACAACGTTCTATCACGTTGGGTATGACGATTCTAGATACCCCGGAATTGGCCAGGGGAGTTTCGATGTTGGCAGATGTGCTTGGTCAAAGTTCGGAGAGTATATTGGAATTTTTAAAGGGGCAGATGGTTTTAACTGTTGGCGGCAGGGCAAATATATTTTCCATCCCCATGCCTGGAGTGCTCTTCCAATTTCCGGATAGAGGGGATATAGGAAAAACTATAATTAGCGGAATTTGGCAAGATAAATTAGCAAGTTTGAGGATTAACAGCAATTCTGTCGCAGGCTACGAGAGCGGAGGAGCGATAAATATTCCGGCGACAATTATCGCGGTAGCCAATGATCAAATGGCCATTATGGGATTCATTTCCTCCGAAAGCCTTCTTAGCGGGATTTCTTTAAAAGATGCCTTTCCAAATGTTGTGGATCGCGAGTATCTTATGTGGACCGATATAAATTTTGCTTCTACTTTTAATGATCTTAAACAAGTTTTGTCGATGGAACGTTTGTTCAACGTAGCTGATCCTGCCGACGAGGCTTTTAAGCAAAAATACGACCAATTATACGAATTTGTAAATAATTTGAAAAATGCCGGGCGATTATTCGTGGGACTTAATGATATATACCATGGAGAACTAATTTGGGAGCTTGAGAATTATATTTCACAATAACACTATTACATTGTGCTACTATGATAAAATATCAAATACATTTCGGGAGGAAGATCGATGCCGGAGAATGTTTTAAAGATACTTCAAGAACGAGGATTTGTAGAGTGGTGTAGTGACCCTGATGAGTTGTCCCAAGTTTTTCAGTCCAGAGTTACCTCAGGATATATAGGTTTCGATCCAACAGCCGACAGCCTTCACGTCGGACATCTTGTCCCCATCATGGGGTTGGCTTGGTTACAACGTGCCGGACATCAGCCAATTGCTGTAGCTGGAGGAGGCACAGGGCTAATTGGAGACCCTTCAGGCAAAACTAAGGAAAGACAGCTTCTAACATTGGAGCAGGTAGAACGCAATTTGTCTGAAATAAAGAAACAGATAGAGCATTTTTTGGATTTCGATTGTGGTGCTTCCTCAGCTAAAATAGTAAATAATTATTCTTGGCTCTCTAAATTGGGGCTTATTGAGTTTTTAAGGGATGTTGGAAAATATTTTACTGTAAATTTCATGATAGCTCGCGATTATGTAAGGAGTCGAATAGAAGATCCTGAAAAGTCCATTACATATACGGAGTTTTCTTACATACTTCTTCAGGCCTATGATTTTTATCACCTGTATCAGCACGAGAACTGCGCCCTGCAAATGGGAGGAAATGACCAACAAATTAACATAATAGCAGGCATAGATCTAATCCGTAAGAAATTGGGAGCAAAGGCGTATGGCCTGACCTACCCATTGCTTTTGACGGCATCGGGACAAAAGTTTGGCAAGACCGAAGAGGGAACGGTTTGGTTGTCGCCTGTGCGCACAACGCCATATAAATTTTACCAATTTTGGATAAACGCCGATGACAGAGATGTGGAGAAGTTTCTGAAGCTCTTTACCTTCCTTCCCATCGATGATATCAAGGAAGTCATGTCACATCACGCCAGGCATCCGGAGCGTCGGGAGGCGCAGAAGATCTTGGCTGGCGAAATTACAAGGGTAGTGCATGGCGATAATGCTGTGGAGAGAGTAAAAAAAGTTAGCGAGATTCTATTTGGAGAGGCTTATACACTTGAAGACCTTACCTGTGAGTTACTTGAAGAAATACGTCAGGAAGTGCCAAGCGGCAATGTAAAAGAGATACCTTCGAGCTTGGTGGATGTCTTAGTCCACGTCGGAGCCTGTGCCAGTAAAAGCGAGGCTCGTCGACTGATTCGCAGTGGCGGCGTGTCGCTGAATGGCGAGAGAGTGGATGAGGAAAATTACGAAATTGACAGCGACAACTTCTTGTATGGAAAATACATGTTGTTAAAACTTGGGAAGAAGAGGTATCATTTGGTTGAGCGGGGATAAATTTAAATAAAGGGGGGATGGGCGATGAAGATAAGCGCAAGAAATGTATTAAAGGGTAAGGTAGTCAAAGTAATCCATGGAGCCGTCAATTCGGAAATTACTCTGGAGTTGCCGGGGGGTCAGCAAGTAGTATCGATCATCACCAAAGCTTCGGCCGAGAGGTTGGGTCTCAAGGAAGGTGTGGATGCCTACGCTGTGATCAAGGCATCGGAAGTAATGGTAGCTACGGACTGAAAAATACACAATTGATGTTTCGCGAGATCTCAAATATAAAAATAAGGCGGTATTAATACCGCCTTATTTTTATAGTAATATTAAACTATAGGGAACCTTAGGCAGGGAGAAATAATAGATGAGTTTAACGGCTAATGTAATAAAAGGTGTCCATTTTGTGGTAAATCCGGGCATAGTGGCAAATGCCCTAAGTTGTATGCTGTATATTACAGCACGAGCTATTAGGGTACGGAAAAATGTTGCCTTAATGAATTTGAAAATTGCCTATCCGGACAAGGATGATCGTTGGAGAAAGGAGATTTTAAAAAAACTGTATTTTCATCTTTCCTTATCGATCATAGAATTTCTCTCTTTGACTAAGAATCCTTCTTTAGTAGCAAAGTGGGTAACGAGGGTGGAGGGGGAAGAATATTTAACAGATATAGCAAAAAAGGGGAGGGGCCTCGTACTTCTTACGGGCCACATTGGCAATTGGGAGCTTTTGGCAGCTTGGTTGGCCCATAGGGGGTATCCGCTGGTAGCGGGCGTTAGGGATCCAAATGATGTCCATGTTTCCGAGTTGTTGTCAAGTTACCGAAAAAAATTGGGCGTCGATACCATACCTAAAAAAAAGATCTTATTAAAGGGCGTTAAATTATTGAGGCAAGGCAAATTTATAGGCGTGTTAGCCGATCAGGACGGAGGAAGGGAGGGGTTAAAACTATCCTTTATGGGAAAAGAGGCGAGCACTGTTGGCGGTCCTGCTGCTTTGAGCTTGATTGCCGGAGTGCCTGTAGTGCCCATAACCTCCTACAGGGTGGCCCCCTTCAAGCATGAGGTATTGGTTTTGCCTCCTATAGAGCCATATGCAACAATGCCACGAGATGATGCTATCATGAAAATGACACAAAGATTTAACGAGATACTAGAGGGCTTTATAAAATTACATCCTGAACAATGGTTATGGTTTCACAGGCGTTGGAGGGCGTGAAATTTTTCATAACGTAAATTGTTTTATTTTGCCCCAAGACTTGTTCTAAAGCTAATATAAATGTAAACTTATATTGGGCATATAGAGGGGGTGATTCGCCCATGCGCCTATTTGAGCTTATGTCTTCTGGAGAGATAGTTAGGTTGCCGGACAGCGATGTGTTGCCGGGCATTCCTTTGGAGTTTTCCCCCCTCGTTGCACTTTTGATGCCTTTCAACAGAGTTCTAATCGGTAGTTCTTTTCGAGAAAGCTATGAAGTGTGGCGTTGGGGTAAGATTGGTAGTGCTCAATGGAGCGAAGTAGCGTTTTGTCGTAATAAACCAAAGGCCTTTGATTTAGGGTTGCTTGGAAAAGTGTTTCTGACCAAGGAATCCGTAAATGCATTGCGTAAAGGCCTGCTCGAGCTTCTCGAGCCCATTGGTGATCACGAGACTACCATTTCTGTATTACAGAGCATCATGCGGAAACGAACGGCTGGGAGCGAAAAAAAGAGCGTCCTTTTGAGGCCCTACGGCAATAATCTGGAAGGAAACATTAAAGATGTGACGTTAGAGACGGCATATTGGGGATTAAGATGGTCTTTGCACTGGAACTTATCGGAATCGTTGACGCGCATGAAGATCTGGCTGTCCCGAGCTATAGATGTTTTAGACCCTTCTTTTTTGTCTCCTCCCCCAATGTGGTTTTCTCTTTCCAAACTTCCCGACGACCAGGTCTTGCGTGAGTGGGAGGAGAGCGGCTTTGTGGCAGACCAACTCAGGCACTTCGAGCTTAGCGACAGCAATCCCACAGTCATCAAAGGTTCAGATATGTACCTGCTGCGATATATTTATCGTTTTAAGGACGTCTTTGAAGCTCAACCTCTGTATACATGGCTTATTCTGAACATGCCTCTTTGGGAAGATCTTCGAACTAAATGCCTGCTTTCGCTATCCGAAGTCCTCCTGGCTTGCTGGGGATTTCGAGAAGCAGTGGAAGCAACGGATGAAATAATGCTTTATGGCAAAAGTGCCCGAGAAATGGGAAACTTAATTGTAATCACTCAATGACAATTCAATTCTGAAATTGACCTGCTTTTTGCTTGCACACCATTGTTTTGCTTGGTAGAATAGATTGTACATGATAGGTTTACCATAAAAGATAAAAAGGGGTTATATATGTTGATGTCAAGGCTTGGCGACTTGAGGAGTTTGATGCAAAAACATCCCATAATACCGGCGTTGAGGTCGTATCAGGATATCGATGTCATTTTAAACATATCGCCTAGATGTGTGTTTATCCTCGAATCTTCTATAGATTCGTTAAAGGATGTAGTTGATAGATTGAGGACAAAGGGACATTTCGTATTTGTTCATGCCGATTTAGTGGAGGGATTGAAGACCGATCCGTCTGGTATTAAATTTTTAGTGCGTCATATAAGCCCCGATGGCATCATAAGCACACACAAAAATGTTCTGGAAGTTGCTAGGGATTTAAACATTTTAACCATATTGCGCATATTTTTGCTCGATTCCCAGGCCTTTAAAAAGGGCAAGCATTTGACTTACAGTATGAATCCCGACTTCGTCGAAGTTCTTCCGGGTATTTCGGTTATTTCGGTGGACGAGACTATTTTAAAGGAAATACCCTTTCCTTTAATTGCCGGCGGATTGGTAAAGACGAAGGAGCAGGCCAATAAAATATTATCGAGGGGAGTTTTGGCGGTTTCGACAAGCGAAAAAAGTTTGTGGGAATGAGGTTAGCAGACAAATCATTTCTTCGGTATTTCCTGGGTCAGAGGATAAAAGAGAAAGCCCCAGTAAAATGTATTTTTTATTGTGCGCTTTCTCTTTTATTATGTCCTTGTGTTGGTATATTTTATGTTATTACAAATATAAAGGAGGTGTAGTGGCTTATGAAAAAATTAATTAATGAAGTTGAAAAAGTTGTAGAGGAATCTCTTCAAGGCCTGGTGAAAGCTCATGCAGATTTGGTCAAGCTGCATCCTTCCGTCAGGGCGGTTTTGAGGGTTGACTCTCCCAAAGAAAAAGTGGCTGTTATATCTGGCGGCGGCAGCGGACACGAGCCAATGCACACTGGATTTGTAGGATTTGGCATGCTCGACGCGGCCTGTCCGGGAGAGATCTTTACTTCTCCGACCCCAGATCAGATGTATGAGGCTGCCAAAACAGTAAATGGAGGAAAGGGTGTGCTGTATATCGTCAAAAATTACAGCGGAGATATAATGAATTTTCAAATGGCTGCCGACATGCTTGCCGGTGAAGGAATACCGGTAGAGCAGGTAATCATTAACGATGATGTGGCCGTAGAGGATTCTTTGTATACTGCCGGCAGACGTGGCGTGGGGGGGACGGTTTTGGCCGAGAAGATTGTTGGCGCAAAAGCAGAGGAAGGTGCTTCTCTGGAAGAAGTGAAAAAGTTGTGCGAAAGAGTCAATGCCAATGTGCGTTCCATGGGAATGGCTTTGACATCGTGTACAGTTCCTGCTGCGGGCAAGCCAACATTTGAACTTGGTCCGGACGAGATGGAAATAGGTATTGGCATTCATGGCGAGCCCGGCAGGCAGCGCATGAAAGTAAAGACTGCCAGAGATATAGTAGAAATGCTTGCTACTGCAGTAGTTGAGGATTTGCCCTTCAAAGCCGGAGACGAAGTTTTAGCCTTTGTAAATGGCATGGGCGGGACTCCTCTTTCTGAGCTTTATATAGTCTATAACGATTTAAGTGATTTTCTTGAAAAGAAGGGCATCAAAATAGTGAGAAATTTAGTGGGAAATTATATAACAAGCCTTGAAATGCAAGGGTGCTCAATAACCCTATTACGTCTTGACGAGGAAATGAAAAGACTGTGGGACGCTCCCGTTTGTACGCCGGGGCTCAGATGGGGGATGTAAGAAGTTGGATAACGGGAAACTTGACGTAACAAAGGCTATAGAGGCGGTAAAAAGAATAAAAGATATTGTAGACGCCAATAAGGAATACCTGACAGAACTTGATTCGGCGATAGGTGATGCGGACCATGGCATAAACATGAGCCGGGGCTTTACTAAAGCTCTGGAGAAAGTAAAAAGCAACGAATATAACGATATAGGCTCGGTGTTTAAGGACGTGGCTATGACGCTGATGAGTACCGTAGGAGGAGCTGCAGGGCCCCTCTATGGCACATTTTTTATGAAGGCGTCGATGAAACTTGCCGCCCAAAAGGAAGCGGATCTTTCGTTGTTGGCACAGGCCTTTCGAGAGGGTTTGCAGGGTGTAGTGGCCTTGGGCAAAGCTCAACTTTCCGACAAGACCATGGTGGATGCCCTTACTCCAGCCGTAGAAGCGTTGGAATCCGCTGCGAAAGACGGATTGACGTTAAAGCAGGGATTGGAAAAAGCCCTGGCAATGGCAGAAAAAGGCATGAAGGATACCATACCGATGGTCGCCAGAAAGGGGCGAGCAAGCTATTTGGGCGAAAGGTCAGCCGGACACCAGGACCCGGGAGCTACGTCGAGTTATTTGATATTAAAGGCCTTTTACGATGCTCTGGAGGGTTAGTGTATGATTGGCATTCTCGTCGTTTGTCATAGTTTTAAAGCCTCTAGCGGGATTGCGGAAATAGCTCTTCAAATGGCTGGAGAAAAGGCAAGAGTAGTTGGAGTTGGAGGCAATGAGGAAGGGGGTATCGGTACTTCCACAGGAAAGATATACGAAGCACTCCTTGACCTTTTGGACGAATGCGATGGCATTGTCATCCTGCCTGATTTGGGTAGCGCCGTTTTATCTGCTAAGGCTGCGCTAGATTTCTTAGAGGAGGAACAAAAAAGCAGGGTTTTAATTGCCGATGCCCCTGTTTTAGAGGGAGCAGTCATGGCTGTCGTGGAGGCGAGTACAGGTTCTTCTTTGGAGAAGGTCAAGCAGGTTGCCGAAGAGGCTCACTCATTAAAAAAGTTAAGAGTTTAAAATAGCAATAAAAACAAAAGGAGGAGATCGGGATGATTAAGAAGTACGTGGCCGCTATCGATCAGGGGACTACCAGCACGAGGTGCATGATATTCGATCAGGAGGGCAATCCGGTATCGAGTAGCCAGATGGAGCACGAGCAGATATATCCGCAACCCGGCTGGGTTGAACATGATCCTATGGAAATCTGGTCTCGTACTCAGGACGTTATTCGAGGGGCCTTGGAAAAGGGCAATATCGATCCCAATGAAATAGCAGCTGTTGGCATCACAAACCAAAGGGAAACCACTGTGGTGTGGGACAAAAACACCGGCAAGCCTATTTATAACGCTATCGTGTGGCAATGCATGAGGACTCAGGACTTCTGCCTAGAGTGGGAGAAGGAGCCAGGCGCTAACGAGAAAGTCAACCAAAAAACGGGTCTTGTTATAAGCACCTATTTTTCCGGACCGAAGATCAAATGGATTCTGGACAATGTGCCAGGCGCCAAAGAGAAAGCTCAGAGGGGTGAGCTGCTGTTCGGTAATATCGATACTTGGTTGATATGGAATTTGACCGGCGGTCCCAATGGCGGTGTCCACGTTACGGATATGTCTAACGCGTCAAGGACTATGCTTATGAATATCAAAACATTGCAATGGGACGACGAAATGCTGGATTTTCTTGGTATTCCCAAATCCATGTTGCCTCAAATTAAGCCAAGCAGCTGCGTATATGGGAATACCGCGCCAAACGGGGCTTTTAAGGCAAGCATTCCTGTAGCAGGAGATTTAGGTGACCAGCAGGCAGCTGTTTTTGGACAGGTATGTTACGATGTTGGGGAAGCAAAGAATACTTACGGCACGGGAAACTTCATGTTGCTGAATATAGGAAAAACACCCACTCTTTCTAAAAGCGGATTGCTCACTACTGTTGCTTATAGTCTCAAGGAAGGAGAAGCGGTTTATGCCTTAGAGGGCTCCATGGCCATTACCGGAGCTGCTATTCAATGGTTGCGTGATAATTTAGGGCTCTTTGACGATGCAGCAGACTCTGAATGGTTTGCCAGTAAAGTTAAGGATACAGGTGGTATATACTTTGTCCCTGCCTTCTCAGGTCTTTTTGCTCCCTACTGGGATATGAGGGCAAGGGGATGTATCGTTGGTTTGACTAGATATATTCGCAAGGAACATATAATTAGGGCAACCTTGGAATCTATATGCTATCAAACATTGGATGTGCAAAAGGCGATGGAGGCCGATTCCGGCGTTCCTTTGACGGAACTCAAGGTAGACGGCGGTGCTGTGCGCAACAATCTTTTAATGCAGCTACAGGCGGATCTTTTGGGCGTTCCCGTCATCCGGCCAATGGTCAATGAAACGACTGCATTGGGGGCTGCTTATGCTGCCGGATTGGCTACAGGTTTTTGGACGAGCTTGGATGAGCTTAGAAAACACTGGAAGGTGGACAAGAAATTCGAGCCTGTTATGAGTGCAGAAAAAAGAGAGGAAATGTACAGAGGCTGGAAAAAGGCTATAGAGAAAGCCAAGGGATGGATTGACTAATTTAACTATCTTCGACCAACTTGTAATGATTAGGTAAATTAGGAGACGGTGCATGAGAGGGAGAGGGGTGCACATAATGATGTGCCTTTCTCCCTCTTTAATTTTTTGAGGGGTGTCAATAGTACCTCAGGAGGTGTTCTTGTGAGTACTCAATATTACGACATTATTATTATTGGCGGAGGGATAGTTGGATCTACGATCGCACGAGAACTGTCCCGTTACGATGTTAGGGTAGCCGTGCTTGACAAAGCCGCAGAATTGCCATCAGGAGCTTCTAGGGCAAATAGTGGCATGGTTCATGCAGGCTACGACGATAAACCAGGAACCGTCAAAGCCCATTTTTGCCCGAAAGGCAATGAGATGTACAGGAATCTCTACGAAGAGCTCGATTTCACTCTCAACAAGGTAGGATCCTATGTTTGCGCCTTAGCCGAAAATGAGATACCTCATCTCAATTTGCTTTTAGAGCAGGGCAGAAAAAACGGCGTACCTTCGCTGGAGATTATAAGCGGGGACGAATTGAGATCTCGTGAGCCAAATGCATCCAAAGATATCATTGCAGCTTTATGGGCACCAACGGGTTGCATCATAAATAACTTCGAGGCGGTTTTAGCTTTTATGGACAATGCGCAACAAAACGGAGTGGAGCTATTTTTGGAGACGGAAGTTTCAGATGTCCTCCTGTCTCAGGATAAAAGACAGGTAGTTGGAGTTAATACGAATAAAGGTCTATTCCTTTCCCCCATCGTTATCAACGCAGCAGGAGTTCATTCCGATGAAATAGCCAAAAAAGTTGGCGACGAGAGCTTTGTGATCCATCCAAGAAGGGGAGATTATTTCATCACCGACAAATATGTGGGGAATCTCGTAAAAAGCTTTTTCTTCCCATGCCCTTCCGAAGCGGGAAAGGGAATAACGGTGGCACCTACCGCTGATCACAACCTTTTGATGGGACCCACATCTATATTTCAACTAGATCGCGACAAAACGGCAACCACAAGAGACGGATTGGAACAGGTCATAGAAGGTGCGAGAAGACTTATACCGTCCATTCCTATGAATATGGCGATAACGACATTTGCAGGATTAAGAGCTGATCCTGACACAGGAGATTTTGTAATAAACATCTTAAAAAGACCCCATGGATTTGTTAACGTGGCCGGCATCAAATCTCCCGGTTTTACTTCTGCTCCCGCTATTGCCCAGCATATTGTAGAGAGAATGAAAGACGAGCTAAAGGACTTGGTGGATTTCAAACCTGACAAAAATTTTGTTCCGGAACGAAAGCATATTCCTCGATTCGCGTATCTTTCCATGGAAGAAAGATCTGCCCTGGCAAAGAAAGATCCTAGATATGCACAAATAGTCTGCAGATGTGAAAGCGTTACGGAAGGCCAGGTCGTAGAAGCAATAAGAAGGGGAGCCAAAACAGTAGCGGCTGTGAAAATTTGGACGCGCGCGGGAGCCGGCAGATGTCAGGGGGGATTTTGTGGGCCAAGGGTGATCGAAATCTTGTCTAGGGAGCTCAATATTCCCATGGAGGAAGTTACCAGGCACGGAGGTCATTCTCGAATGCTGGTAGGCAAGACCAAGGAGTATTGGTTTAGGGAGGGTATGTGATGAGCGATATTATCGTTGATGTAGCTGTTATTGGTGCAGGCCCTGCCGGGATAGCAGCCGGCGTAGGTGCCAAAGAGGCCGGAGCAGAAAAAGTAGCCATATTTGAAAGGGATTGGGATTTGGGTGGCATATTGCAACAGTGTATACATCCAGGTTTTGGCTTACATGCCTTTGGTGAAGAATTGACGGGCCCTGAGTATGTACATCGTTGGATAAGTAAAGCTCGTGAAGCCGGGGTGGAATTTTGGACCAATTCTATGGTCTTTCATATGGAGGACGATGGTTCTTTTTGGATAATGAACCCCTCTTTGGGCATTAAAAGGGTGGTATCCAAATCTTTGGTCTTGGCAATGGGTTGTCGCGAAAGACCTTTAGGCGCTCTTGGAATTCCCGGAACGCGTCCGGCAGGAATATATACAGCCGGCACGGCGCAAAGGTTAGTGAATATGGAAGGCTATATGCCTGGCAACAGGGTCGTAATTTTAGGCTCCGGAGATGTGGGGTTAATAATGGCAAGGAGGATGATATGGGAAGGGGCGGAAGTATTGGGCGTTTACGAGATAATGCCCTGGCCGGGCGGCCTTAGGCGAAATATAGCTCAATGCCTCGATGATTACGGTATTCCCTTTTATTTAGAGGAAACAGTAATAGAAGTGCACGGAAAGGACAGGTTGGAGGGGGTAACTGTTGCAAAAGTTGACAAAAATCGTAATCCTATTGTAGGAACGGAGAAATTTTTGGGATGCGATACTTTGCTTTTGGCTGTGGGGCTCATTCCTGAAAACGAACTTTCGAGAATGGCCAATGTTGAAATAAATCCAGTTACACAGGGTCCGATTGTGAATGAGTTTCTTCAGACCACAAAGCCAAATATATTTGCTGCGGGCAATGTGGTTATCGTATATGACTTGGTAGACTGGGTAAGCATGGAAGGAGAGAGGGCGGGCAGGAATGCAGCGCTTTTTGCAGCCGGAAAGTTCAAACCCGGCGAAAAAAAGATAAAGGTTTCCGGCGGAGACAACGTTAGGCTGTATTCTCCTCAATGGCTTTCGGGGCAGAGCGATGCGACCATTTATATGCGAGTTACACAGCCTATAGAAAAAAGCTGTAAAGTCGTAGTTGAACCTGGGTTATACGAGAAAAGGCTTAGATATGCTAGGCCGGGAGAGATGAACGAAGCTCATGTTAAACTTCAAGATCTCCAGGCTCTGGGGGATGTCGATGAGATCGTAGTCGACATAAAGGAGGTGTAAGCAAAATGTCCGAGGAAAGGAGAATAATATGTACTGCTTGTCCTGTGGGTTGTTTTATGATTGCCAAAGAAGAAAACGGTCATGTCGTATCGATTTCAGGCAATAGCTGCCCAAGGGGAGAGGAGTACGCTAAAATAGAAATGACCGACCCGCGTCGAGTGTTTGCATCAACCGTAAGGGTTGAAGGCGGCGCTCTGCTCGTGTGCCCCGTGCGCAGTAAAGAGCCTGTACCGAAAGATAAGATTTTCGAGATAACTAAAGCCGTTGCGCACGTAACGGTCAAAGCTCCCCTTGAAATAGGACAGGTTATAATTAAAAATGTCTGCGATACTGGGGTAGACATAGTCGCAAGCAGATCTCTGCCCACAAAACAATCCGTGGAACTCGTTTCGCAAGGAGGTTAAAGAAGTGATCGAGAAGGAAGTAGTGGTAAAAAACCCGCATGGTTTGCATGCCAGGCCGGCAGCATTGTTCGTTCAAAAAGCAGCAGCCTTTCCGTGCAAGATAACCTTATCCAAAAATGATAAGGAAGTCGATGCCAAAAGCATATTGGCCGTCATGAGCCTAGGTATTGAGCCGAATGAAAAAATCATCTTGAAGGCTGATGGGGAGGGAGAAGAGGAGGCCTTGGA